>JAFUFU010000047.1 GCA_017469785.1 Treponema sp. | reverse complement strand
CCTTCACTGCAGGAGTTTTCAAAGAACCCCGCCGGCCTGCTTGCCAGCGGGTGAGAATGAATATACCACGCCCCGCTTTTTGTGTCAACACTTTTTTTATTTTTTTCAAAAAAAAAAAATTCTTTTTTTCCCCACGCCCTGCGGGACGGACCCGCAGCCGCCGGGCAGGTGACGCCACGCCATGGAGCGGTGGCAGAAGCCAGCGGAGGCCCCGGGCCTCCGCCGAGGGCACCGAGCCGCGGAACGGCGGAGCTCGGCATACTGGCGCCGGATTAAAAACACGAAAAACTTCTTATTATAAATTCACTGATAAATGTTTAAAAGTTTATGCGGTTGTTATCTGATTTTTTCTAGACTATTTACAGCAATTAAACTATAATTTCTCTGATATAGGATAAAGTATGTCTAAGGCTCTTGACGCGATAAAATTACAGAAAGTTTTTGAAACAGAAAAACTACTCAATGAAATCAGGGATACGGATGTCCTTTTGGAACGAATCCTGACGGAAGCGCGCTCCATCGCAAACGCCGACGCTGGTTCTATATACGTAATCGAAGAAAAACAACCTTCAACCGTTCCAGCGGTCGCATATACTGAGGAAGAATCAGTTTTTAATACAAAATTGCTCAGAATAAAATATGCACAGAATGACACTCACCAAAAGACAGCACGTCCAGAATCAAAGTCTCCTTACGTTTACTTTACCGTTCCTATCACAAAATCTTCTATTGCCGGTTACTGCGCATGCACAGGAAAAACGCTCAACATCCCTGATGCATACCATATTGAAGGGAATACTCCTTATACGTTCAACAGCAGCACCGACATATCGACAGGATACAAAACAGTGTCCATGCTTACGGTTCCATTGATTACAAGCAGCGGACAGACACTCGGCGTTATCCAGATTATCAACGCAAAGGATGAAAACGAGAAAGTCATACCTTTTTCAGAAGAATCCGTTGAATTCATCAAACAATTCGCTTCAAGCGTCACGCAGGCTCTCGAACACACCTACCTGACCAGCAACATGATCAAGCGAATGCAGCGTATGGCGGAATTCAGGGATCCGAAAGAAACGGGAACCCATGTCGAGCGCGTTTCTGATTTTTCACTGGAAATCTACGACCAGTGGGCGCTCAACCACAATGTTCCTAAAGAAGAGCGCATGAAATATCGTGATATCCTCAAGATTGCAGCAAAATGCCATGACTTGGGAAAGGTCGGTATCTCGGACGTCATATTAAAAAAGCCAGGTCCGGGCAGATTCACCGATGAAGAACGCGCAATCATGATGGGACACACTTGCGTCGGCGCGCAGCTTTTTACGGAGCCGGAATCGGACATCGACTTGATGTCACGGGACGTGGCACTGCACCATCACGAATGGTGGGACGGAAGCGAAAAGGGATATCCTGGAAAAATCGACTATCTGAACTATGAAATCGGCAAGCCGATTCAGAAAACAGAGCCTCTCAAAGGCGAGGAAATTCCGCTGTCCGCAAGAATCGTGGCCATTGCCGATGTATTCGACGCTCTCTCACATGCCCGGGTATACAAGGAAGCATGGTCAATCGACGACGCATTCATAGAAATTCAGAGCCTTTCCGGAAAACAGTTCGACCCGTCACTCGTCCTTGCTTTTTTGGAAGTAAAAGACCGCATCATTTCCATAAACGCCGCATACGAAAGGATGGGTAAAAAATAGTTTTCCCTCTCCCCAATTTCTAACAGGGGGGCTTTACGCTTTAACGGCGCTTGACGTGATAAATATCGGCGATTATATGCTTTTGAAGCTCTTCAATAAAAAGCGTGGAGAATTTCTTCAGTTCTTTTTCACCGTAAAAATTCTCTTTTTTCCCGCCGAGCCCAAGTTCAGCCAGATTCAGGCTGAAATCGCGCTCACGAAGCTTGTCTTCAATCGATTCTTTTGAAAAGAGAAGGCCACGGTCGTTCATTACCGCGATGTTTTTTTGAACAAGCCGAGAGGCAAAAGGTATGTCCCGGGTTACGACTATATCATTTTCACAGGCGTGATTGCAGATGTAATCATCGGCTGCCCCCTCGAGTTTTTCACAGACTATCATCTTGACTCTTTCATCCGGAACTTTTAATTCATGATTTGCGACAAAAAGAACCTCTACCCCCTTCCCAAGGGCATGCTCCGCAAGAAATTTCCTGGCCAGCGCGGGAAAGGAATCGGCATCGACCCAAACAGAAAAAGAATACATTACTGGAGCGCCTTGTCTATTTTTTCAATCAGCATTTTTGTAATTCGCTCGGCCTCATCGCTTTCTTCAGAATTTGAAAAAACACCAGAGGAGCCGGCATCACCCTTTGAAACCTGAGATTTTGATTTTTCCTTGTAAAGCTCGTCGCAGAGCATTATGCCAGCGAGAGAGGAAATCTGAAGCGGGTTTTTTAGAACGCCATTTCGTTGAATACGCTCGATGATTTTTTTGTAGTACCAGAGAAGTTTCTGAAGATACTCATCGTCCTCATTTACCTGAATGACAAAGGGAGGATTGAAGACGTCTATTTGAAGAGACCCCATACCTAGAAAATATCAAACATTGGCTGGGAAGGAGCCGAAGCGGAAGTTGATGACTGCCCTGGGACTTGTTGAGGATTTTCAAGTGAAGCGGGCTCAGAATCGCCGAATTCAAAATCAACATTCGGGGCAAGGGATTCAGAAGAAGAAAAAGAATCGGCTTCGTTTTGAAGCGCAGGCTGATTATAAGCCTGTACCTGAGGCGGCTGCTGTTCCGAAGCTTCCGGCTGAGAAGAAACCGGCTGCGAAACAGACACATTCACAAGAGCACTGTCAGAAGCCTGAATAAGAGGCTCGGAAACAGTTGGATTTGCGCCAGCCGGAGACAAGACGGATTCCCCAACATTCGGCTGTGGCTCTGTATGAAGTTCCGTGACGCCTGAAGCAGAAGGGCTCTGCGCCGCTGATGCAGAGAGAACGACATTCTCCACGGCATTCAGACGGCTCAAAGCCTTTAAAATTCCCTCTTCGATCTTGCTCTGATTCGATTCAAAAGATGAAAACTGCTCCGTTTTTGCTTCAAGTGCGTTTGAAAGCTCTGCGCATTTGCTACGCAAAGCAGCATTCTCAGCATTAAGCTGTTCGATTTTTTTAACAGCGCTTTCAACCTTTTCTTCCAATAACAGAACTTGATCGAATGAAATCATAAATTTTCCTTTTTTGTAAAAAAGAATTACGCTTCGAGAGCTTTTTTAGCAGCCTCAACGACTGCTTTGAAAGCTGCCGGGTCTTCGATGGCGAGGTTTGAGAGAGCCTTGCGGTTCAATGTGATACCAGCCTTGTTAAGACCATTGATAAAGCGTGAGTATGAAAGACCTTCCTCACGAACTGCAGCGTTGATACGGGCAATCCACAACTGGCGGAAATCACCCTTGCGGTCCCGGCGGTCAACGTAAGCATGGCGGAGAGCCTTTACGACTGCGTCTTTTGCTGCTTTGTAGTTAGTTCCACGACGTCCAGTGAAGCCGCTTGCAAGCTTTAAGATTTTTGCACGGCGGTTATTTCGTTTTGTTCCATCTACTGCTCTAGACATTATTTACTCCTTATAACCTTTCAATTAACCGTACGGAAGCAACTGCTTGCGGATTTTTGCTGATGAATCCTCAGAGAGAATTCCTGCATGGCGAAGATGCATCTTGCGTTTTGCAGATTTCTTCGTCAAGATATGGCGAAGATTCATCTTCTTGTACTTAACTTTGCCTGTTCCAGTGAAAGAAAATCGTTTCGCTGCGGCTTTCTTTGTCTTCATTTTTGGCATTTTTGCCACCTCTTGTAATAACTAAAGTACTCCCGCTCGGGAGATTTTGGACTCTAGCTTATTTGGCCTTGGCGTTCAGCGTCATTGACATGAAGCGCCCTTCCATTGCGGCAGGCTTTTCTACGGAATATGAACCTTCGGTAAGCCTTTTCAATACTTCGTTCAGTACATCATAGCCGAGTTCGGTATGGGCAAGCTCACGACCGCGGAAACGGATGGTAACTTTGACCTTATCGCCTTCGTCAAGGAATTCCTGAACATGCTTTGCCTTAGTATCAAGGTCGCCTGCGCCGATTTTGGGCTGCATACGGATTTCCTTGAGCTTAAGGGTTTTTTGGGCCTTGCGGGAATCACGGAGCCTTTTTTCCTGCTCGAACCGATACTTGCCGTAGTTAAGAATTTTACAAACCGGCGGATTTGCGTTTGGCGAAACTTCTACAAGGTCAAGCTCTCGCTCTTTTGCAAGTTCGAGGGCTTCGCGTGTCGGAATGATTCCGTTTCTTCCACCCTCTTCGTCAACAAGTCTGACCTCTCGTACACGAATCTGTTCATTGATTCGCAACCCTTTTGAATCTGCCAACATTCCTCCTTGTGTTCATAAAAAAACACTCTAGCAAATATGTCTTTAGATAATATCAAAATATTCGGGACTGTGTCTAGTGATTTTTTCTTAAAAGACAGAAATAAAGAGGCCCGGCGCCATTTGCTTTATCTGGCAGAATGTGAGCGCCAAATTTCGTGTTTTCGTAGTCGGGAAGTTCAGAATCAGTAAAATCTTTATAGTTGAGGGAAATTTCCGGCTGACAGACTTGCACATCATCGAATTTTTTAAGAAGTTTCTCAATTACATTGTCATTTTCGTCAGGGGAAAGGGCACAGGTTGAATATAGAAGAAAACCTCCCTCCCGCAACATTCTCCATGCTGACGACAAAAGCGCCCACTGAGCCATTGAAAGCGTTTTGATGCGGGAAGGCGACCACTCTGAAAGATATTTTTCGTCCGCAAGTACATGCCTTTCTGAAGAACAGGGAGCATCGAGGAGAATCGCGTCAAAAGAAGCCTCGTTTGCCTTGCACATGACCGCACCGTCCTTGCAAATCACCTGCACCCGCTCCTGCACGGACTCAGGCAGACAGTCGCGCACTGTATTTAAAAGCCGATTCTTGCGCTCCGGGGAGCGTTCGTTTGAGAGAAGATTTGCGCCCTCATTCATGTTTGAGGCCAGCACCAGGGTTTTTCCGCCGGGAGCCGCGCACAAATCAAGGATATCGGTCGCATTTTCAAGGGGAAGAGAGACCGCAGCCCTCACAGAGCCTGAATCCAGAAAGTAGGATTTTTCTCCGCCAGCCTTCCATTCGGCATAATCTGGCTCAAGAGAGAAAGCTTTTTTTATGGAAAGCCAGCGCACGCCAAAGAGATTTGAGTAATAAGAGTCGAATCCTTCCGCGCCGGAAAGTTTTTTGTTACGGTCTTTCTGTTTCATTTTGACATCTCAAAGGCTTTCATGGTGAAAAGATACCAGACTTCACTCGTTTTTAACACTTTGTTTTGTGCTAGTACGTGCAGAAAGCAAACTTTTTTATTTTTTATACAATTTACTGTGAGTTCCGATTCTGTAAACATATAATTCAAGGATATTTTCTTTTATTCGGTATATAAGAACCAAATCGGGGCGTATATGGCAATCTCGAAAATCTTTGAGTTTTCCCAAAAGCTGATGGTCATGATATTTTTCATCGAGAGTCTCGCCTTTTGCAAGTTTTCGAATCACTTCCTTTGTTTCTTCGCGCTCCTCAGCAGAAAGCGATTTCATGTCCTTTTTGAATGCTGAAGATTGCGCAAGTTTGTATTTATAAACTTCCTCTTCCGCCATTCTTACAAATCTCCGAACATTTCATCAACGGTGTTGTATACTTTCAATGTTCCATTTTTACGTTCTTTTTCCATTTTTTTTTCGGCTTTTAGGACAGAATTCACGGTCTTTTTTGAATAATAACCGTAATCATCAACAGAAACAGAAGCTCCGTCTAATTTTGCCATCGCCTTGAGGGCTTGTAAGAAAGTTCCGCTCGCATTGTTTATAACTACCGTCATATCAATCACCTCGCAGCTATATACTACCACACCCATGCGATTTTTTCAACGAACGCAAAAAAAAGGCAACTTCCCGCGGGGGAAATTGCCCTTTCTTTGCGAAAAAAATTCGCGCCCCTTTTCCGCCCCGAAGGTGCGGAAAAGGGGTTAAATAGTTGAATTGTTGAATCGGTCGCTTCCGCTCCCTTGTTAAAAAGCACGAACTGTACAAACCGACAGGTTGAAGTTCTTGTAGTTGTAGCCATACAAGCGGCCGTCGGATAACCACACACTCCAGGCACGGCCATTGTAGGAAGCGGACTGACTAGACGACCAATAGGCTTCGTCAGCGATTTCCGTTCCGCCGGCTTTTTCAAGCGCTCTGTTCACGGTGTCTTTTACCCGGTACAGCATAGAAAGTTCTGCGACCGTGGGAAGATACCAGCCGTTTGCGTAATCCCCCGTGAGATTGACTGTCGTCGTGGCATAGGCGTTCACCCACTCCCAAGCGGGGTAGTTGCCGCTCGTGCCTTCGTCGCTTACCGCATCACAGAGAGCCTGCCAGTTGTCGCTTCCGTCTGTGTCGCCCGAGAATTTCGCTGTCGCCGCATTTTCGACTGGCGTACACTGGATTGCCGTGATGTCCGTGTCGGGATTCTTCGCCCATGCAAGGGTGCTGTCAGTTCCCGTGTTCTTCAAGCCCACGCCGAGTGTTTTTACTCCGAGCACATCCTCCGCACTACTTCCCGCATAGTAAATCACTGCGACGGCAGAGTCTTTCTGTGCGTTTGAAAGCGTCAAATCCGTGCTGTACGGCGTCGCCGAGCCGTCCGAGAACACGATGTCGCCCACGGCTTTCGCCTCGCTCGGGGCTTTCGTTCCGATGTAGGTTGGGGTTGCGGCTTTTTTCTTGAATGTCGCGCTGACGGTTACATTGCTTTCACCCATGGTGAAGGTGTAAGAGCTTCCTTTAGTCACTTCGGTTGTCGTGACTTCGGTGTTGCTTGCGTCCTTTACGGAAATCGTTTCGAGCTCATAGTTATCTGTTGCAGAAAGGGTGAGCGTTACGGTGTCACCTTTTGCAGCTGTGGACTTGTCTGTGTTGACAGTGCCATTTTCAATGCCGCCTGCGATTGTTACAGTGTACGTACCCGGATTGGCCGGGGGTATCGCTTTCTCAGTCCATTTTGCTTTCAGCGTGATGTCCGACGTAATTGCCGTAGCAAAATCAAAAGCTGTGTCACCGCTGTACCAGCCGGCAAAAGTGTATTCAATACTTGCAGTGGACGCTTTTGCGGGGTCGGCAGGCTTGGTTGCGGTCTTTCCGCTTTCAACGGTCTGTTTTTCCACTGCGCTTCCGCCGTCGCTGTCAAAGGTGACAGTGTAATACTTTATGCCTGCTTCATCGCCAGGACCGACTCCATGAGGCGTACAAGCAACAAATCCAATCGCAAAAACCGCGGCGGCGATTAGTGCGAGCCATTTGAAATGCTTCATAGGCATTCCTCCTTAAAATTTGAGATTGCGGGTCACGCCCGCAATGACAATAGATTTTCTTTTCATCGAAAAGAATGAGAATATTATATCACTTTTTCCGCTCAATTTTAAGTGCCGAAGCCTTAAATGAAAAATGATTTTTGAGTCTTTTCTTGAAGTAACGCATAAGCTGGTGAATCCTGAATTTTTTTGTCTTGAAATGACGCATTATTCCGAGATAGGAATTCACGCTTGAAAGAATCATGTTCTTTTCATCTTTTGCGGGCTTGTGGTCATCCGCAAGTCGTTCGTAACGCTGGAGTTTTTTTACAAAATTGCGTTTTATCCGCCTGCCGCTCACGGTATGGCTGGGTTTTATGAATGCTCCCAAAAATTCAACTCCGTGCTTCGCCTCCTGCAAGTAGATTTTTTTGGGGTGAAGGGTAAGCTCAAGGTTCTCTTTAAGAAATTTCTGCAAAACGGGAAGAATCATTTTCAAATAGCGTTTATCCTCATGCACAATCACGCAGTCATCAACATAACGGACATATCGGCGAACATGGAGCGTATGCTTTACAAAGTGATCAAATTCAGAAAGATAAAAGTTGGCAAAGACCTGACTGGTAAGATTTCCGATAGGAAGTCCGCAGCCTTTTCTGCATGTAAAAAGGCTTTTGTCAGGGGGAAGATTTTTCCATAAATGAGCGGGGCTTCGGCGGATGCAGTTCTCTGTTGGATCTGATAGAACGATTTTTCTTACGAGGGATTTTTCAAATTCTGCACAAGGAAGCTTTGAATCGATAAATGCTTCGAGTTTCTCACACAAAAGGCTCCTGTTTATGCTCATAAAAAATCCTTTGATGTCAATTTTGAGGATAAAGGTCTCTTTAGTGCCATTCTGCGAACAAGAGCGGATAAAATGCTCCAAGCGGGAAATAGCGGCAAAAATTCCTTTTTCTTTCCGGCAGGCATAACTGTCACGGATAAAGTAAGGCTCAAAGTATGGATTGAGCCGATTTATGAGAAGATGATGCACAATCCTGTCACGGAAGGGAGCTGCAAAAATTTCACGAATGACAGGCTGTGTCACGATAAAACAGGAAGATTTACCGGGCTTCCAGTTTCCGTCAATCAAATCGTCGTAAAGAGTGAAAAGATTATGCTCATAATCAACTTCAAATTCCAGTGCCCCTAAAGACCAGCGTTTCGTTCTCCGGCAGTCAAAATAAGCGCAAAGGACTTCCTCAAAGGAAAGCAAATCTTTGGAAAAAGTCGCAGGAGGAGCCGGGCTGTTTACCTGCATGAATTTCTCCATGCCGTAATCTGCCTGCCGATGCTGTCGATTGAGCGGAGCAAATCTGCCTGAGCTGTGCGGGAAATGAGCATTAAATCAACGCACAAGCGAATTTCCAGCTTGACGACCTCAAAGGTGTCCAGAAACTGCTCAAGATAGAGAAGCTTATCCTTGTTTTTGTTCGCGCGGTAAATAGAACGAACAAGTGCGAGGCAATCCCTCTTCATGTCCTGTCCGAGGGTAAATTTGTACTCGCGGGGAAAATGCGAAGTGAGCTGGAAAAGGCTCAGAGTGAGTTTGTAGGAATCTTTAAAAACAGGTAAATCATAATACAGTGCCATAGTTCATTTTAACAAAAAAATGGCTGTCCAAAAACTCCGGGCAGCCAAAAAGCCTTGCGAAAAAGCACGAACTGTACAAACCGATTTGTTGTTGTTCTTGTTGTTGTTGTTCAAGTTGCCGTCGTCGAACCACACATTCCAGGCATTGTTATTGTTGGAAGCGTTCTGACTAGACGACCAATTTTCGTGGAATTTTCTAGAAAAGCGGGCGGATTGCCATATTTTCCGCAAAAAGCCATACCCCACGAAAGGAAAATTCCTGATGCCTGGAAAGCATCATTTTTTGACACGGGGTAATTCCACCCTTTTTCGCAAAAAGCTAAGTCTCGCTCCACAACACCGTGGCACTATGGATTCTGGACTAATCAAAAGCATTATAACAGCTATTGGCTTTTAGGAAACCACGATTTCCATAAAAAAATCATTTTGACATCTCAAAGGCTTTCATTCCTGCTTTGTAATCTTCGTTGAAGCGGTACAAATCAAAATCAGCGTAATCATGTTTGACCTTTACAGAAAAGGAAGGGATTTTTTCGTCATTTTTTTGGAAGGGCGAATCTTTCAGTTCAGAGTATTCCCCTGCTCCATCGTCCATTTCAATCAGCTCAAGGATTCCAGCCTTGATTTTGTAGCGAATTACATTCTCGGCGGCGCGGTTTATTTCTTTAGCGAAGTCCTGGTCTTCTTTTGCCTTTGAAAGAAGGATACCTGCCACGCCTCCGAAACGCTTTTCTGAGAGCATGATTACATCCACGCCGGCTTTGATTGCCTCAAGGGCAGCTTTTTCCGGCGGATAGCCGTTTTTTGAAAGAGCACCCATGAAAATATCGTCAGAGAAGATAAGTCCATCGAATTTATACTGATTTTTAGCGACATCCCGAATCCAGTGACGCGAAAAACAGGCAGGAACATCAGAATCTTCAAGGGAAAAAATTTCCCCAGCCGAAAGGTCTTTATCCTCTTTCATAATCGCGTGGCTCATTAAGAGGGCACTGGCTTTGGGAAGCAGGACTTCAAAAGGCTTGAAATAAGAATCATAGTCTGAGGCTGAATAAGTGATTTTTGGAAGACCTATATGGGGATCCGCGTTGGAATTTCCGGGGAAATGCTTTAAGACCACGGCGATTCCCATCTCTTCGTAAGAGTTGATGGCAATTTCTCCGTAAGAAAGGACAGCCTCAAGATTTCCGAAAGAACGGGTATCCAGAAAATCCTGATTTTTTTCGGTCAAAACCTCAACCACAGGGGCAAGATTCATGTGAAAGCCGAGATTTTTCATCTGGCGGGCCTGAGCCGAATACAGGGCAGACGCGCCTTCAAGGGAAAAGGAATCGGCGACTTTTTTCTGCGCCCAGAGCACGCTGGTAAGCCCGCGAAGCCGGTTCACGTCCCCGCCCTCCTGATCGACTGCGACATAAGGGGGCAGATTCTCGTTCTCAAGATAAAAATCACGAATTGACTTGATGTATTCATAAGTTTCAAGGGGGTCCTTCGAGATATTATAAGAAAAAAGAAGCACACCGCCGGGCACAAGGGGATTTCCCTCGCCTGCTTTTCCGTATAGAGAGCCAGTTTTTTCGACGGCAGAATATTTCTGATTCCCCTCGATGTTCACGAGAAAAAGCTGGGAGATTTTGACTTCATCGGAAAGAGAAGCGACATATTCTGAAATGGCGGCATTTTTCGCATTCTGAATTGCCTCCTCCAGCCGGGCAAGTTCCAAAAGCCGCCGGGCTTCAATTTCTTCCGGCGAGGGCCTTTTGCTGCAGGAAAGTAAAGAAAATACAATTAGAAGCAAAAAGCCCACACGGATGTGGGAAAAAGACGGAAAAACCGCAAGTTTTTTGCAAAAAAAACTTGTCGCGACAGGATGTCGCATGACGCTGATGAACGCTGATGAACGCGGATGATTTTTCATGTTTTTGATTCTACCCCATTTTTCTATTCGTGTTAATTAGTGCAATTCGTGCCTTTTTTTTTAATTCGTGTCTCTAATTCATCTTTTTGTGCTATAATCTTCTCATGCGAAAGATTACGATTATTACGGGCGCGAGTTCCGGCATGGGCGCGGAATTCGCACGGCAGATTGCAAGGGACGAAAAAACAGAAAGCAGCGAGATTTGGCTTTTTGCCCGAAATAAAGAAAAACTTGAGTCGGTCAAAGATGAAATTAAAGGGGATTTTCCTAATGTCAAAATTGTTCCCATGAATCTTGCGGGAAAGGAAGGAGTCGCACTTTTCAAGACCTTTCTTGCCACAGAGAAGATTTCCGGTCCTTATGAAATCGACATGCTGGTGAACAATGCGGGATTCGGCACTTACGGAGAATTCGCCAGCACTCCGCTGGAAAAGGAACTTGAGATGATTGATTTGAACTGCACGACACTGACAGGCCTTTGCGGTGCGATTCTGCCCTTTTTGCGCGAAGGCTCTTCGATTATCAATGTGGCATCCCTTGCGGCCTTTCTGCCTCTGGGAAATTTCGCAGTCTATGCGGCGACAAAAGCATACGCCCTGTCATTCTCGGTGGCACTTTCGGCTGAGCTGAAAGACAAAAAAATCCGAGTGAGCGCCCTCTGCCCCGGAAGCGTAAGTACGGACTTTGCGAATGTGGCCTCAAACGGAGCCAGAAAAGAAGTCCTCCACGGAAAAGACCCGGTCGCCGTAGTCGCCCACTGCCTTAAAAAAGCAAGGCGGGGAAAGAGAATCATTTTGTGGTCGGCAAAGTGGAAATTCACCGCTTTCATGAGCCGTTTTGTAAGCCGCTATCTGGGAGCGAGGTACACTTTCAAGTACAACAAACGCCCCAGCCAGTGGAGCTAGGATTTTCTACAGGAAAAAGGTTCTCATCAATCCCTTCCCCTTCACCTCGATTTCAATTGCGGAGCCATAAGGGAAGGCAGCAGCCGTCTGCATGTAAGTATTTTCACTGACGTGAATCCGCATGGGCTCTCCGGTGCTTTCCATGCGGCTGGCCACGTTCACAGTATCCCCCCAGATATCATAAATGAACTTGCTTTTTCCGATTACGCCGGCAACCAGCTCTCCGGTATTTATCCCGACGCGGATTTTTACGTTGGTTTTGTACTTGGCGTTGAATTTTTCCACATCAGAAATCAGCCCTTTTGCGAAAAAAATCATTTTTTTCGCGCTGGTTTTATCGGCAGTCTCAGTCAGGCCGGTGGCAGCCATGTATGCGTCCCCTATAGTCTTGATTTTCTCAATTCCCATCTGTTTGGCCCGCTCATCAAAGCGGGAAACCATCAGGTTCAGCATGGCGACGACATTCCGTGCAGTCATTTTGCCGCTCAGTTTTGTAAATCCGACTATGTCCGTGAAAAGCACGGTGGCGTTCGGATAGCTTTTCGCAATCGTGCGGTCAGGATGTTCCGTCAGTTCCTCAGCGATTTGTTCCGGCAGGATGTTCAGGAGAAGATTTTCAGCCTTTTCATTGGCGAGTTTCAGCTCCCTGGTTCTCTCCTCGACCTTCTGCTCAAGCTCAATCTGGTATCTGCGCATGTTTCTGATTTTGTGGATAATCGCAAGAGAAATGAGCAAAATAACGGCACCACCGCAGGCAGCCCAGAACCACCAAAGCTCCCACAGGTAGGGCTCCTTTACAATCTGGACAACCTTTGGCTCCCCGGAAACACCGTCGCTGTTTTCGGCCTTTACCTTGAACTCATAATTCCCGTACTTCAAGTTTGTGTATGTCGAGACACGGGAAGGCATCCACATGGAAAATTTGTCCTCGAATCCTGAAAGCATGTTTGAGAACCTGATGCTTTCTGAGGAAATGAAACTGAGGGCAGTATATTTTATGAAAAGACGTTTTGCGCCGGCAGGAATCACGATGGTCTCACCGTGATAATCGTGAACCTCGTTATCAATCACGTAGTTTTGTATTTCAACCTTTGGAGGAATCGTGTTTCTGCCTGATTTTGCAGGGTCATAGATAGCGAAGCCGTCCACCAGCGGGAACCAGACGCGGCCATAGACATCGATTGAGCCGGAAGAAACGCTGGTAACTCCGTTCGTAATGAGTCCGTCAGAATTGCCATAGTATTTGACGCTAATGCGGCTCTTGTATCCGTTCGCCACTTCCAGCATTTCCGCAAAATCGGCGGAGAAAATTCCTTTGTTCGTTGTCATCCATGCAGTGTTCGTGTGGTCGACAAGAATCTGGAAAACGCTGTCCGTTCCAAGCCCCATGCTTGAATTGAAATTTATGAAGGAATCGCTTTCCTTGTTGTACATGGAGATTCCTGTTCCGGTTGCAATCCAGATATGGGTGCCTATCGTTCTTATTTTAAATATGACATTTCCTGAAAGACCTTCGTCCGTGCCGTAATGCCTTATGACCTTTCTGTCTTTCATGATGTAGACGCCGCCGCCGTTGGTTCCTACCCAGACCTGCCCCTCGGAATCTTCGTAAAGCCACATGATGTAGTCGTTGCTTGACAGTCCGTTTTCCTTCCTGACGGTAATGATTTTTCCGTCTTCATGGCACAAAATATTCAGCCCCAGCGTTGTGCCTGCGTAATAGTCGCCGTTTTGGGTCTTGATTGAGACCCGTGATTTTATGTCAGAAAAACCGTCGTCTTTTGTCCATACTGTGATTTCATTGTCCTTTGAGACCCTAATCTGCGGTATGGTGTCGGAATAGGATGAAATGAGAAGCTCGCCGTCAGGAATAACTTCTACATGACGGATCCGGGCACCTTTGCAGAATTCAGTGATTTCGTTATCGACGAAATCCTTGCCATTATAGGCGCGAAGTCCGTTATCCGTAGCAATCCAGACAATTCCCCGGAAGGAGTCTCCGCATATCGCATTCACCGGCGCATCGTTGCGGACAGTGCGGAATTTTCCGTTGCTCAGTTTCTCAACGCCGCCCCGGTTGTATGAAATCCAGAAATTTCCCTCGCTGTCCTCAAGAAAACCGTTAACACCGTTGTCGGGAGCGCCATTCAGCTTGTCATAATAGGAAAAAAGGCCGTCATGAAGCACGGTAAGCCCGCCGTCAGTGGAGAACCAAATGTTTCCGGCAGAATCTTCGGAGATTGAGTCGATTGCAGTTCCGTTCGTGTGCTCATGTCCGATGTCAAAAACAGTCTCCTCCCCGTCCTTAATCCTGATTGCCAGATGGGGATCGGCCCCAAACCAGTATGCGCCGGACCTGTCCTGATAAATTCCCCTTACAGTGGGATTTTTTATTTTGGTGATGCCGTCAAATTTGCGGAAGGTTCCGTTTTCAAAGACAAGTATGCAGTCCTCGCTGCCTGTGCTGACCCAGACTCTGCCATCAAGGTCCACAAAAAGCCTTGCCACGGTAACATGCTCCATTCCCAGCTCAGAAAGCCCCGGAGGAGTGAAAAATTCGCCGTCCGCATTGATGCAGCTGATACCCATGGACGTTCCAATCCAGATGTTTCCTTCCCTGTCCTCGCAGATTGCACCTATCTTGTTGTCGGCAAGACCATCATTTTTCTCGTATTTGATGACGGCACCGTCATGCCTGATACAAGTGAGGCCTTCGCCGTTGTGTCCGACCCAGATATTCTCATGAGAATCCGAAAAAATTGTCCGGGCGGAATTAAAACCGTACTTGGAATCCGTATAGCGACTGAAAACACTGAATTCAACGCCGTCAAAACGCACAAGCCCGTCGTATGAGCCAAGCCAGATGTAGCCCTTTTTATCCTGAATGAGGGAAACTATGGTCATTCCTGGGAGACCGTCAGAGGTGTTATATACACGATGCACGAAATCAGAGAAGAATGAAGAATCCGTCTTACCACGGATAACATTGGATTCCTGAGAAAAGGAAAGTGCGGAAAGGAAAACAAGGACCGCGACATCCATAAGACGCATCAGTTTTTTTGAAATTTCCATACTGTTTTAAGTATAACACAGAGAGTAGGATTTGTAATGAAAGATTTTTGAAATTATGGATAAAAGTCTGCAAATTCGGTAAAATACAGAAAGATGTCGGTTTTTATCGCTTATGAAGCCGGTAAACGCTGGAGAAAACATCGAAAAAAGATTCCGGAATAAATTCGGAATGACTGTTTTTATGAGGTATTATTATGGCAGAACCACAAAAAAGCGTAATCACAAACAACGCGCTTTTCACCGACTTCTACGAGCTTACAATGGCTCAGGGCTACTGGAAAAACAAGATGAACCATCAGGTCGTCTTCGACATGTTCTTCAGGCGGCAGCCTTTCAACGGCGGATTTTCCGTATTCGCAGGTCTTGAAAACCTTATCGACGCAATCACCGACTTCACTTTCAAAGAGGACGACATCGCCTACCTTCGCAGCCAGAACATTTTTGAGGAAGGGTTCTTGGAATTCCTCAAGGATTTTCGTTTTACCGGCGACATGTACGCTTTTGAGGAAGGCTCAATCATCTTTCCCCAGGAGCCGATTGTCCGAATCCACGCGAATTTAATCGAAGCGCAGATTGTAGAAGGACTCATTCTCAACATAATCAACTTCCAGAGCCTTATCGCCACAAAAACGGCCAGAGTCTGGCTTGCTAGCAAAAAAGGCGGAATCATGGAATTCGGCCTGCGCCGCGCTCAGGGACCGGACGGCGGCATGAGCGCAACAAGGGCGGCCTTTATCGGCGGAGCTGCGGGAACCAGCAACACTCTGGCGGGAAAAATCTACGGAATCCCTGTCATGGGAACTATGGCCCACTCTTGGATTATGGCCTTCCCATCAGAACTGGAAGCTTTCCGGGCCTATGCTAAAATCTACCCCACAAACGCAGTATTCTTGATTGACACTTACGACACACTCCGCTCAGGCATCAAAAACGCAATCATCGCAGGCCGGGAGCTTGTGGAAAAGGGATACAACTTCGGCGTCCGCTTGGATTCAGGGGACATCTCATATCTCACGCGGGAAGTCCGAAAGGAGCTGGACAAGGCCGGCTTCCCGCAGGCAAAAATCTGCGTATCGAACGAGCTTACCGAAGAAATCATCGAGACTTTGGTTCAGCAGGACACTCCTATTAACTCATGGGGCGTCGGCACCCACATGGTAACAGGCGGAAACGAGGCCAGCTTCACGGGCGTTTACAAACTGGGAGCCCGCCACGACGAGGCCACAGACCAAATGCAGCCTGCCATGAAATTCAGCGACAATCCGGAGAAGAACACGAATCCAGGCATAAAGAATGTCTACCGTCTCTATGACGCTGAGGGCAACGCAAAGGCAGACATCATTGCCAGAAAAGACGAGCAGATTGAAAGCGGCAAGGAATACCGCTACTATCACCCAATGGTGGATTACCGTCAGTTCACATTCACCGCAAGCAAGGTTGAGCCTATGCTCAAAAAAGTCGTTGAAGGCGGTAAACGTGTGGGCGAAAAAAACAGCGAGGCGGAAGTCTTGCGCAAAGCCCGCGAGACAATGCAGAAGCAGCTTGAGAGCTTCGACGGCTCATACAAGCGCATCCTGAACCCCCACATCTACAAAGTCTCCCTCACCGAGGCAATGAAAGAGCTCAAGATGGAATTCATCAAGGCACGGATTAAATAATTTACAAGGGCTTAGCGGATGTACTCCTTTTGGGGCGCATCCGCTTTTTTATATCAATGAAGAAGGAGACGGTAATAGCCAGTGCGGGTCCTAAGTATTTCCAGACTGCACAGCGGCGTGTTATCGATACATTTTCTGAGGCGGGCAATGTATGCGTACACAATGTTACGGCCGGACTTATCGGATTTCAGGCTTATGTTCAGATGCCGCATGATTTCTTCGATAGAGACATCCCTTGCGTTGTTTTTATAAAGAAAAGCAAGCAGATTGTGAATTGACGGAGGAAGGTCTGTCTTTTTTCGGAAATCCTCGATAAGGTCAGCCTGCTTTTTCTTGCTTCTGAGATGAAGCCTCACCTTATCATCCTCAAAGCGGCTTTCCTTTTCCTCAAGCATTACACGGACATTTTCAGAGCGCAGCGCGGCATCAATACGGGTAAACACGGGAATAAGCAGATGCAGGTTTTGTATATCATAGCGGATTTCATTTTCTGCAATCCAATTCTGAATCCGCCTGTCCGAGTCTGAATTTTCCCCTCCGAACATGATAATCGGAATCCTAATGTTTTTAGATTTGAGCAGGTTGTAGATGAAATCGGAAAAATTTCGGTACAGCAAGCAGTCAAGAAATATCAAATCAGCCCTTCGGTCTCCAAAAATGACAGAATCCAAAAGCGACAGACCATCCTTACAGAACATAAATTCATCAGATTCATCTGAAAAAGTCGAAAAAAGCAGCTCACACTTTTTTCGACCCGAAGCGGAAAAAATATACAACATCTTTCTCTCCAGGCAGACAATAATTTAATGTGACAAAAATACAAAATTTGTCATATTAAAATTTTCGGAGAAAATTCAGAACCATTTAAGGATTTTTCAGTCATTTTTAGAAAATTTTTATTATCGGAATCATTTACAATGAGCGTTAGACAAATTTTCACCGTGTAAAAATGAGTCAAAGAGTTTTACGGGTTAAGTTCCCATTCCCCGTACTCATCGACAATCTGAGTCTTCATGCTGGCAAGAGGCCGCCATGAAACGCTGATTGAGAAATACGGACTGAAATCATAGTATGAGTTTTTGCCGTCGCCAGAATATCCGGTTGAAGTGGGAGTCAAAAGCCGCGGCGTGATTGAGAATGAGCAGTTCAAATCCCAGTCATCAAGGTCGTGGGTAACAGAGACTTTCAAAGACTGCAATTTGAAGGAACTGGCTTTTCGCAAGTTCTCATCGTCAAACCTGAAGGAATTCATCAAATCAGTGAAAAAGCTTCTCTCACCATTTCCCTCATAGTATTTCTGGAAATCAGATTCAGGGCAGAAATAACGATAGACGCTGCTGTTTTTCGTCTCCAGGCTGAATGTCAGGTCAAGGAAATTGTTCACCTTGAACGTGATGGCCGGAATAAATCGGAAATAACTGTTTGTAGGACGCACGAAATCATAGACTGTACTCATTGAAAGCGACGGGGAGAAAGAAATGCGGTCGCTGAGATGTTTGAAGGTTTTTGTTCCGCTGGCATAGGCAAGGCTGAACTGGTAGGGCTGGAATTTTTTTTCTGTGTTTGAAATCCATCCCTTGTTCTCCTCGAAAGTATATCCTGTCACGTAAGAAGCCGTATAGGCCGCCTGCAGACCAAAACCAGAGAGCGACATTTTTAAAGAAGTATGCTCTTCGTTTTCCATATCGTATACATAGGATTCGGTAAATTTCAGCTTGCTGGAGAACATGTTCACAGAAAGATTCTGGTTAAAATCCTCTTTTATCCATGTATCATCCTCCTGGCTCGTCTGCTTGACACCTGTTCCGGCTGAAATGACAACATACGGGAAGCCGAATGTAAGCGTTCCCTTGTACTCGTCAACCTGAGGCGGGAGGGTCGTGGTAAGAGAAAGGGTCTGGTAGACTTTTTTGTCAAACTGACTGGCCCCCAAAACCAGATTCAAGTTATGGACCGTAACGCACTCTTCATCCCAGATATCGGTAGTCAGATAATCCCATTCCGGGTCGTCACCGTCGCCGACGAACTCAGTGCGAACCATTTTGACTGTCGTATTCCAGGTCAGGGATGTTTCAGAAAAATGCTTTGTATAATAGAAGGGCTTAAAAGTAAGCGCGTTGACATCAGTGAGATCCATTTTCCGGGCGGCGTAGTCAGACTTCTTTACGGATTTGGCTGAAGTCTCAGTGTAGCCGCCTTCAGATGAAGTGTCCGTTATTTTCAGGTACGGATGAGTCTGATAAACGGGGCTGAATGTGAATGAATCTGTCAGAGTCACAAAACTGTCCCGGTACCCCAGGGTACTTGTCAGGACGGTGGGAGACTTCACCTGAATATAAGTTGACTGCATATCGTTCCATTCAAAATCTTCCGGTGTCTTGAGAATCACGGAAGAATAAGAAAACTGAGATGTAAAATCAGGCGCAACGGAATATGTAAGCGCATAGGAAATCCCGTTTATCGCCGTAGTTGAAAAGCTTGGCGTTGTAAGAGATGGAAGATAAGATTCGGCAAGCACGGGTTCGGCTTCAGTCTCCGAGCCAGTGCCGCCATCAGCAGATTTTTCATCGGCGGCGCCGGCATTTCCCTCTGATTCTGCTTTTTCAGTCTTTTCAGAAGTGTCAAGGTCAGCCGGCGGGTTCAGCGTCGCGATGGATTTTTCAGTAGCCTTTGACTTGGATTTCAGGGGATACTGAAACAAGGTGCCGGCTATTTTTCCGCTTGCCTTGAAGGGATTCACCTGAGACGGATAATAGAATTTTCTCTCCGGCGTGTAGGTGGCCCATGTGGATGTGTAACGGGAGTCGCTGGCCAGCTCCTCGTTCGCCTTTGAAGAGTATACGATGGAAGAAGAGAAACTTGAAAGCGAAAGAGTCGTGACATAGGGATTCAAAAAGTCAGGAAGGGGAATGTTGTAAGAGCCGTTAAGCGTCCATGTGAATGATGAAGTTTCGGTGACTGTAAGCTCATCGCTTGTAGAGCTTGCATCCACACCGTTCATGGCAAAGTCAATCCAGTCCATAGTCTCGGCCCGGGTATTGAAATCATAGTCAAAGAAGGGATCGGAATACAGCGGCATACTGAGGCTGAGGGAAAATGGCTTTACCACGCTGAGTTTTACATTCGCCTGATATCGGAATGGCAATTCCTTGCCAAGGAAATTGGAACGGTCGTCAATGATTTCTCCGTTCTCATTTTTTGCGAGATAAATCGAGTTGTTTCGGAAAACAGTATTTGAAAAACCAAGCTCCAGATTCGTCGTAAGGCTAGTCAGAACTGAGTTCGGGGCAAAAACTCCGTCAAAACCAACCATAGCGCCCATGTTCGCGTAATAATCGGCCATAACCTTGAAATATTTAGAAGTGTCGCCCTTGTAATCCTCATCGAGATTGTGAAGGACAAGCCCTTCCCTTCTCTGCTCCTTCATAGAGCTGGTGTTCATGAAACTGAAAAAATTGATTTTGTCATCATCAGTGGAAGACGAACTGGAACTGCTCGAATTGAGTTTTGTATTGATATCGGCCGAACTGAGCGCATCGGATTTTTTTCGTCCGTAAAGATATGTGGTCGTATTGATGTAATATCCCTCACGCTGCCTGTAACCAAAAGCAGGATTGAAAATAAGCTCGTCCTTGGGGTAATAGAAAGCTGGCAGATAAAGAAGGGGAACATATCCCACAAAAAGAGTGGCGTTCAGAAAAGCAAATTCTCCGCCGGGAAGAAGCCAGATTCGGGTAGCCTTGATTCGCCAGTGGGGATTCTCATCATCACAGAAGGTAAGCTCTCCGGATTTGAAGGCAATGGTTCCACCGGAATCCCGTCCAAACACATCTGAGGCGACGATAAGGGTTGAGCCAGATGGCAGGTTGATTGCGTCGCTGGAAGTCTGAACGGCCCGGCCGTTGTCGAATACGCCTTCAAGGGTGGCCGTGTTGAAAAGCAGGCTGGAAGCCGTAATCGTCTCACCGCCTGCGCTGCCGCCAGATTGCTCCAGAGAAACACTGCCCTCAGCGTAGAGCATTTCCGTGGCACGGTTGTAATTGATCCGCTCGGCTTTAATCGTTGTCTTGGTACTTCCCCGGCTAACGCTGATTTTTACGGCTCCTGTTAGAACGATGCAGTCTTCGCCGGAAACAGCATCCTTTATATTCTCAACTTTTTGTGCCTGATCGATAGAAATCACGGACTTTTCCCCCTCCGCCCCGAAAAGCGGAAGAGAAAAAAGAGAGAAAACTAGGACTGCCAGCACAAAAAAACTTTTTTTCATTTATATTTTTATCCACAGATTTCCACCGATTATCACAGATTATATGTTTTCCATGGGAAAGTTTTTCATATAAGCAAAATTTTAATCTGTGTATATCTGTGCGAATCTGTGGATTCTATCATTCCTTATGGGCGTGTGCCAGGGTCTGTTCGATGAACTTTCCTGTGTAGCTTCCTGTCGTCTGCCAGCGGGAAGCCACTTCCTCAGGGGTGCCTGTGTCTACGATTTGGCCGCCCTTGTTTCCACCGTCAGGCCCCAGGTCGATTATATAATCAGCCTGAGCGATTACATCAAGGTTATGCTCAATCATCACGACGGAGTTGCCTTTGTCAACAAGCCGCTGAATCACATCCATGAGGACTTTTACATCCGCAAAGTGAAGACCCGTGGTGGGCTCGTCAAGGATGTAAAGAGTCTTTCCAGTGGAAGGCCGGGCAAGTTCCGTGGCAAGCTTTACCCGCTGAGCCTCGCCGCCGCTCAAAGTGAGGGCAGACTGACCGAGCTGGATATAGCCCAAGCCCACGCTCTTTAGGGTCTCCAGCTTACGGGAAATGTGAGGAATGGAGTTGAAGAAATCCGCCGCCTCTTCGATTGTCATGTTGAGGACATCGGAAATATTCTTCCCCTTGTAGCGCACGTCCAGAGTCTCCTGATTGAATCTGTGTCCGTGGCAGACATCACACTGAATGAAAACATCAGGCAGGAAGTTCATTTCGATGGTAATGGTTCCCGCCCCCTGACAGTTCTCGCAGCGGCCGCCCTTCACATTGAAGCTGAAGCGACCGCTCTTGTAGCCACGAGCCTTTGAGTCGGGCAAAGAAGCAAACAATTCCCTTATACTGTCAAAAACGCCCACATAGGTGACCGGGTTACTACGGGGAGTGCGGCCAATCGGGCTCTGGTCTATGTTGATTACCTTGTCGATGTGCTCTATTCCTGTGATTGAGTCATGCTCACCTGCCTTGTAATCGGTTCGCATGAGGGTATTTGAGACCACAGGATAAAAAACATCGCTTAAAAGGGTGGATTTTCCGCTTCCGGAAACACCCGTGATGCAGGTGAAAGTTCCCAAAGGAATGTCCACGCTGATATTTTTAAGATTATGCTCCCGGACTCCCTTGATTGAAATGAAATTACCGTTACCCTTTCGCCTCTCTTTCGGAAGGGCCATGTAAAGAGTGCCTTTAAGATACTGGCCTGTAATGCTTTCGCTCACTTCCATGACCTGAGAAGGAGTTCCCGAAGCGATGACATTTCCGCCGTGAACGCCGGCCCCGGGACCGATGTCAACGAGCCAGTCCGCCGTGCGCAAAGTCTGCTCGTCATGCTCAACCACAATGACAGTGTTTTTAAGGTCACGGAGATAAGTGAGGGTTTCGATAAGGCGCTCATTGTCCCGCTGGTGAAGTCCGATTGAAGGCTCGTCAAGAATGTACATTACGCCTGTAAGGCCGCTTCCAATCTGGGTGGCAAGCCTGATTCGCTGAGCCTCGCCGCCGCTCAAAGTACCTGCAGACCGCTCCAAAGTAAGATAATCCAAGCCCACATTTTTCAGGAAAGTGAGGCGGGCTTTGATTTCCTTTACAATCTGAGAAGCGATAAGTTTTTCGGTTTCGGTCAGCTGCAAATTTTCGATAAAATCAAGGCTCTCGATTACGCTCAAGCCGCACAAGTCGATGATGTTCTTGTCATTTTTTCCGCCGAGAGTGACTCCCAGTGCCTCTTTTCGCAGGCGCTTTCCGTGACAGCAGGTACACTCCGACACCGACATGAACCTCTCTTCCATGCGAACCCGCTGGGCTTCACCCCAGGCCTCGTTGTGACGACGCTTCATGTCAGCCCAAACGCCGATCCAGGGCCGCTTGTACTCGGAGAATCCCTCGCCGCTCTGCTTCTGGTAAATCCAGTGCATGATTTTTGAGTCGTCGCCCTGCCAGAGGAAATTTTTCTGCTCTTCGCTCAAATCTTTTATGGGCGTGTCAAGGGAAAATCCGCCGGTCTCGGCAACAGCTCCGAAAAGAGAGCGGTTCCATTCGCTGTCGGGATTGTAGAAAGGAAAAGCACCCTCGTTAAAGGAAAGAGACTCGTCAGGAAGGATTTTTTTTGCGTCCCATTCCATTTTTTCGCCGATTCCCGTACATTCCGGGCAAGCTCCGAAAGGATTGTTGAAAGAGAAAAGCCGTGGCTGCAGTTCAGGGATAGAAATTCCGCAATCAGGACAGGCATTTTTCTGGCTGAAAAAGACTTCTTCCTCGTGCCAGCCCTTCTCGCTCTCGTCTTCCACCCGCCGCAAAACAACGATTACGCCGTTGGAGCTTTGCAAGGCCGCCTCAACGCTTTCTGCAAGACGCTTGCGGGAGTCTTCCTTGATTGCGATTCGGTCAACGACAATTTCGATCGTGTGCTTTTTCTGCTTGTCAAGTTTGATTGAATCGTCCAGCTCCACCATAAGGCCGTCAATACGAGCGCGGACAAAACCTGACTTCTGGGCGTCCTCGATGATTTTCTGATGCTCGCCCTTTTTCCCGCGGATAACAGGAGCCAAAAGAGTGATTTTTGTTCCCTCGCCCCAGGACATAATGGTGTCGATAATCTGGTCTTCACTCTGTTCTTTAATCTCCCTGCCGCAATTCGGACAGTGGGCGTGGCCAATCCTGGCAAAAAGAAGACGGTAATAATCATAAATTTCAGTGACCGTGCCCACTGTTGACCGGGGATTATTGTGAGTCGTTTTTTGTTCAATAGAAATTGCAGGGGAAAGGCCTTCGATTAAATCCACATCAGGCTTATCCATGCTGCCCAAAAACTGCCTTGCATAGCTGGAAAGGCTTTCCATATAACGGCGCTGACCCTCTGCAAAAAGGGTGTCAAAAGCAAGGGAAGACTTGCCGCTTCCTGAAAGACCTGAAATAACGACCAGCTTGTTGCGGGGAATCTCCACGGAGATGTTTTTGAGATTGTGCTCCCGCGCCCCCTGAATGACGATTTTTTCACCATCAACGCGATGTATGTTCTTGAATGAGTAATTTTTTTCTGAATTTTCCACGGGTCTATTATATCAAATTCCCCTAGCCTCGGGCAACAAAGGCCACAAGGCAGCAGGCGATGGCCACGGGGAAAAGGCCGGCTCCAAAAAAAGAGAGCAGGACTCCCACCACAAGAGCCGCCAGCCCCGCAATCTCCGAACCGGTCGCCTGAATAATGGCAGGAAAAGTCATCACCGAGAGAGTGACATAGGGAACATAATACAAAAAAGAGCGGATAAAACGATTCTCAATAGGCTTCCGAATCAAAGTAAGCGGCAGCACACGAATCAAATAAGAGACAAGCCAGGCCGTAAAAATATAAATATAAGCGTTTCCAGACATAATGCACTTTTCCTGTAATTTTAATACTCCCTCACAGAGCACACAGAGTTTCAGACACAAATTAAATTTCTCGAATCATAATTTGTGTAATTAGTCCAATTAGTGACTAAACTCTCATTCCTAATTCCTCATTGCTCATTGCTAATTGGCTTCAAATACGCCAGCACCGCCGAAATTGCCACCGTCAGGATTATAGTCCTGTTGCCGCTGGAAAGTTCCCTCACGAAGGGCAGGACCGAAAATCCCCAGCTTAGAGCGAAACTCACTACCACGGCGGCGGCGATTGTCATGTTCTTTTTGGCAGGCGGAATGATAATGGCGATGAACATGCCGTAAAGGGCCACCGAAAGGGCATTCACCACCATGGCAGGAAGCATGTTTCCCGCGATAATTCCCAAGGAAGTGCCTATGCTCCACAAGGGAACAGCCACAGCCATAGCACCGTAATTATAGAAAGGATTCAGCGCGCCAGTTTGGGCAATGGACACGCCGAAAATCTCGTCAGTGATTCCGAATGCCACAAGGAAACGGTGAAAAAAAGGCGTCTCCGCTGAAAACCGCTGGCTCAAAGCGCAGCTCATCAAAAGATAGCGGGCATTTACCACGAAAGTAATCAGCGCGACCTCAAAATAAGTGACCAGCTGCTCAATGGCATTAAAAAGAGCGTACTCCCCCGCCGAAGCAAGATTAAACCAACTGGCCACAAAGCCCTGCAAGGGATTCAGACCCGCCTTCCGCGCCACGATTCCCAAAGAAAAAGAAACCGCGAAATAGCCAAGTCCAATGGGAATTCCGGCCGCAAGACCATTCAAAAAAGCAGATTTATTATTCATACGCAAATCAACTGACTGCCGCTGTTCCCTGGCTCACTCACGCTCGGTCGTCCGCTACGCTTACGACTGCCTGCGGCATTGCTCCATAGCGGAGCGGCATTCACTGTAAAATAAAAAAATCTCGACCTGAGCCGAGATTTCTTCCATAGCCACTACGGGAGTCGAAGGCTTCCAGCTCCGCACATCGTGTGCTACGCTTCCAGCCCGCCTTCGTTCGCTTTCGGCGGCATCCATGCCGCCTTTTCCTCCCCTTGGTCGGCGCTCACTTCGGGGTTCGACTCCATCTTCATAACAGATCCCCACAATAAATAAAAAGAACTTCAGCCAATTTTGGTGAAGTTCTTCGATAGCCACTACGGGAGTCGAACCCGTCTCTCCGCCTTGAGAGGGCGGCGAACTAAACCGATATTCGAAGCGGCCAAAAGGCTTATGCCTTAAAAAAAATAGCTGACTTTTGTCAGCTTAGTTCCCCAAGGAGGATTCGAACCCCCACAATCAGAACCAGAATCTGAGGTGCTACCATTACACAATCGGGGAATGCAATGTGAGAATAAATATATAGAAACTTGCATTTTATGTCAATAGAAAATTCAAAAAAATCTTGCAAATTCTCTCTTTCTCCCTTAAAATAACGATATATGATGCAAATTACAGGCACCGTTTTAAGCGGAAGCAACAATGTTTTCGAAATAGAATGTGACGACACTGACGACGACGGCAATCACATACGGCGGCAGTGCTCCTTTAAAAGCAAGCGGCTCAAGCTCGACTCCCGCTATTACAATCCCCTGGCTCCCGGCGACCGCGTCCAGATTGAACTGGAAGATCCTGAGTCTGAAAAGGGGCTTATTTTATCCCTTGTTCCCCGCGCCAACGCTTTCATCAGATGGAACGTAAAAGGCCGCGCTCCCCAACTTCTTGCGGCAAATCTAGATTACATAATTCTTGTCACCACGCCGGGTGAACCGGAATTCCGTCCCCGCTTCATCGATCGGGAACTCGTACAGGCAGAATATCAGAATCTCACGCCCGTCATCGTCGTGAACAAATACGATTTACCAGAAGCTCAGGACCCTGATTTTCAGAACCGACTTTCAATATGGGAAGAAGTCGGCTACAAAGTTCTCCGTGTCTCCGCAAAAACAGGCGAGGGTCTTACGGAACTGGCAGAGCTGATTACAGGCAAATTGAGCGCTCTTGTAGGCCAGTCTGGAATCGGAAAATCATCTTTGGTGAATGTCCTTGACAATTCCTGCGTCCTAAAAACAGGCAGCCTCAGCAAAAAATACGGGAAAGGTTCCCACACCACCACAAAAGGCACTCTCATGCACATACACCTGAACGAGTCCATTGTCGGCGGAGTGCAGAATGCCTACGCCTCAATCATCGACACTCCGGGAGTCCGCCGCTTCGTCCTCAACGACATCGCGGCCGATGACCTCGCGCTTTACTTCCCAGAAATGGAAAAGCTAGTCGGCTCGTGTAAATTCGGCACAAACTGCAAGCACGACAGCGAGCCAGGCTGCAAAATCCTTGAAGCCGTGGAAGCAGGCCTTATCAGCGAAGAGCGTTTTGAAAGCTGGCAGCGCATCCGCGAAGAAATCAAAACAGGAAGCTGGGAAGATTAAGCCCAAATGCACAGAAAAACACTTGAACAACTGGACTATTACCGAATCCGTGACGAAATCGCAGGGTTCTGCGTGAGCGAGGAAGGAAAAGCCTCTATTTTACGACGGGAGCCCTTCACCAGGGAAAAAATCGACGAAATCAACTCTCTAAAAAGGCTTTCCTCTCAATGGCAGCGGGCCATTCAATCTAAAAACCCGATCCGCTTGCAGGGCTGGGGCGAAATCGCTTCGTTCTTAAAGCTTTTGCAGGCTGAGGGAACCACGCTCGAACAGGAGCAGCTTTATGCCCTCATGCTCTTTGCCGACTCTGCACTTTCACTGTATTCATCGGTCAAAACATCGGCCTCCGAGCTTTCCCTTAAAAATCTCCTCGACATGGCGGAAAGTCTCCCCTATTCTGCCCTTGAACAGACTCAAAACACGGTCTCCAGAATCATCGACAGGACGGGCGAGCTTAAAGACTTGCCAGTTCTCCGGGAAATCAGGGCAAGAATCGCTGAAATCAACGGCGAGATTAAAGCCGCCCTCAAGAAATACACCAGCGACACAACGCTCAATTCAGTGCTTGAAAGCAATGTTCCTGCTTTCAGGGCTGACAGGCAGGTTCTTGCCGTAAAGGCCAGCCAGAGGAACAGGATTTCCGGCATCGTCCATGAAGTCTCCTCTTCGGGGCAGACTCTTTTTATCGAGCCGGAAGAAGTGGTGCGGAAAAACAACGAGCTTTTGCAGGAAGAAGCCCGCCTTGCCCAGGAAACCCGCAAGATTTTCAAGGAAACCACGGCTCTTCTCCATCCCCTTTACGATGACTTGAAAGCCGCCCTCAAGAGCATGACTCTTTTTGATGCGACTTACGCCGCCGCCCGCTGGGGAGCAGAACATCTCTGCAATTATGCCCTTCACTGCGAAAACCAGAGTTCTCTTGAGAAAAGCGGTCAAGCTGAGCAAGATTCAGAAGGCCTCCCACCCCTTTTATTGCAGGCCAGGCACCCCCTTTTGGGAGACAAGGCCGTTCCTATCGACATTAAGTGGCTTCCCGGCAAAAACATTCTCATAATCACCGGTCCAAACACCGGCGGAAAAACCGTCACGCTAAAGACCTTTGCCCTCCTTTCCATGCTGAACCAGTCAGGCTTCCCGATTCCAGCCAGCGACGGAACGCGGCTTCCTGTATTCAACGCGATTTTTGCCGATATCGGTGATGACCAGTCCATCGACAACTCCCTTTCCACATTTTCCGCCCACATGAAAAACATAGCGGCGGCTGTGAAACACGCGGACGAACATTCACTGGTGCTTCTTGATGAATTCGGCGGCGGCACTGACCCGCAGGAAGGAGGTGCCGTTGCAATGGCCTGCCTCGACAGCCTTATCGCAAAAAAAGCTTTCGTCCTCGTTACGACCCATCACGGAAGCCTGAAGAATTACGGATACACTACGCCGTCCTGCATAAACGCCAGCGCGGAATTTGACGCTGATTCACTGGCACCGACATACAGAATCTTGATGGGCGTCCCCGGCGAAAGCCACGCCCTGGACATTGCCAAACGCTCCGGCCTTCCCGGCGCCATTGTCGCAAAAGCAAAATCATACCTTACCAACCAGCAGGCTGATGTCTCCACTTTAATCCGGGGGCTCACCCAAAAGCACGCTGAGCTTGACCGCCGGGAAAAAGAATTTGCCCGACTTGAAAACCAGCAGGGCGAAAAAATCCTCAAGCTGGAACAGAAAGACCTGAAGCTCCGCCAGAAAGAAAACGAGCTGAAGGAACGCGAATCCAGAAGCGAATCACGATTCTTGCGTGAAACCAGAAAAACCCTTGAGAATCTCGTAAGGGAACTCCGTGAAGGCGAAATCACGAGGGAAAAGACCCTGAAAATGCGCAAATTCATCGATGATTTGACCGAGGACGTGGAGCTTCAGGAAATCACCCTTGAAGAAGAAAAGGAAAAACTCGAAGAAGAAGAAAAATCCCTGCGTGAGAGAATCGAAAACGAGGAAATTCTGCTTGAAAACGGCATGAAAATCTCAAAATCCTCGGAAAACCGCGTCTCCTCAAGCAAGAAAACAAAGAAAAAAATCAGCAACAAGGAAGCCCTCAAAACGGCAAAGGCAACCTACACTGACGAGGAAGTTTTCAATCTGGCTCCCCGGGCAAAAAACAGGCCTGCGCCAAAATTTGAATTCTGTGAAGGAGCGGAAGTCCTGGTTGGAAAAAGCAGAAGTCGCGGAACCCTTCTTCACGAAGAGAAAAAAGGGCTGTGGACGGTACAACTTGGCTCAATCCGCATGAGCGTAAAAGAAAAGGACATGGAACTGATTGCCCCCGCCCGCACAGGAACCGCTGATTATACCGTGGAATTGAACGGGGACGATGGAAACGGAAGCCCGGTCTTTGAGCTCCGGCTTTTGGGCATGCGAGAGGAAGAGGCCATACGCGCGCTGCAGAAACAACTCGACCTTTGCGCCATGACCAGCTTCAAGAGTTTCAGCGTGATTCACGGCAAGGGAAACGGCATACTGCAGCAGGCCGTCCAGGATTATCTGTCGAACTATCCCGGCGTAAAATCATTCTACTATGCGCGGCCGGAAGACGGAGGATTCGGAAAAACCTACGTTGAAATGAACTAGGAGACAGCCTGCACTGACTGGCGAAGCTCCAGCTGAACGTCACAGACAATCTTGTTGTCAGAATCAGCCTTGCCCTCGATGGATCTAAAGAGAAGGTCAACCACACTGCGCGCCTTCAGTCGCAAATCCTGAGAGACAGAAGTCAGCTTGGGCGTGACAATATCGCAGAGAGACAGGTTATCAAAACCGATGAGCGACAAATCCCGCGGAATAACGCATCCGTTCAGCCGCGCTCCCTCCATAATGCCCAGGGCCAGCAAGTCAGCGGTAGCAAACACCGCGGTAATGTCATATTCGTGATTCGCAAGGGCGCTCCCAAGCTTCATGCCGGCCTCGTAGGTCGTGACCGTATGGAGTATGACGGCATCAGACTCGGACATTCCGAATTCTTTAAGGGCAGCCACATAGCCTTTGTAACGCTCCTGGACGATTTTTGCCGACTCGTCATAAAAACCGGCGATTCCAATCCTACGATGTCCCTGAGAAAGAAGGTATTTCGTGGCGATGTAACCGCCCTTGAATTCGTTAATGCCAACCGTAAGCGTTGACGGTTCGGGATCATTGCTGTCAACAAAGACCACGGGACAGGGATACTGAGCCTGAATCTTCCTGATTTTTTCGGCCGGAAGCGGAGACATGAAAATCGCCCCGTCGGCATGCCAGTTTCGCAGCGAAGCGGCCGCACTCTGAAGGGCATCAACAGTCTGTACAAGGACATAATAACCGTTTTCACGGATAAAGCTCTCCAGCTCACCAAAAAACTCTGACAAATAAGGGTCCTTAAATACATTCCCATGAGAAACGAAGGTACTCGTGAATACAACGATAGTATGAGAAGATTTTTTTACCAGGGAACGGGCGTTCAGGTTCGGAACATAATCGTATTTATCTATAAGTGAAAGGATGTAATCAAAAGTATCCTTGGAAACCTTTGAGTGCTTTCCGTTGACAACATTAGATACAGTCATGACGCTGACGCCAGCTTTTTGCGCAATTTCTTTTAAAGTAGCCATCAAGACTATTAAACCATACTTCTAGCTAAAATGTAAAGCCTATTTTTAATTTATCGCTAAACTATTTCAATACTTTCGCAAAATCTCCAAAATCTCTAGATAATTACAGTGCAAAACCCAATATTTTTTGATTATTCCGTATATTTTCAGCAAAATAAAAAATCTGAAAAATTTATTGACAAATAAAAAAAGCTGATTTATGCTTGTTTTAGTTTAGCGATAAACCATAGGAGGAAATGTGAAAAAGTTACTTGTTGCACTCACCACATTGATTGTCTCAGTTTCGCTCGCCACAGCAAACGTCACCGCCGCAAAGGACGATGACGGGCAGGTGGAACTCACATTCACATACGCAGACAAAAATGCGTCTGCAGTGTACTTGGTCGGCGATTTCAACGGATGGAACATGGAGTCTGATCCGATGAACCGCACGGATAACGGATGGGAACTCAAACTCAAAGTGAACCCGGGCTCATCAGTTACCTACAAATTCGTAGCTGACGGAAACTGGATTTATGACACGGCGGCTCCGGACAGCTCTGACGATGGCTTCGGAGGACAGAACGGAGTAGTCACCATCGACAATTCTGGAAAAATCGGAAAAGCGCTCCCGAAGGCAAAACCCAGGGAGCAGCACGTGGAATTCCACAACTGGACAAACATCGGCTTCCAGAACGCATGGACAACCACCGAGAAAAAGGATGACGGCTCATACAAAAACAAAATCAAAGAAGATTCAGCAGGTCTTGGATTCAAGTCATACTGGAAATTCACCGGTACGGTCACACCAAACGTCCCAATCTTCTTCGAGCTGGCCACGGCGGAGAACGAGGATTTCATCAACCTCTATCAGCGTGACGTGCTTTCATGGGGCGATGGTTTCCGCGATTTGCGCCTCGGCCTCTTTGACCCGATTGCATACGCAAACAGATCAGAAAACCGGGCAAGCGACGCCGATGAGGATGATTTCTCATACCTCGGGCATTTCAAATTCGGAATCGCATTCCCATGGCTCCAGTACACGATGGGCTGGAAATACGCAGGTCTTCCCGGTCACAACAACGTGAACTGGACGACCGTCGATCCTGAATGGGAGGCAGGCTACGAGTCAGCGGGCGGTTTCGGACATCTTGAGACAGGATATCAGTTTACAGAATTCGTAAGCCAGCTCACGGACGGCAAGCTCCGCCTCTCGGCTGCAGTCGCCCCGAACAGGAGCGCGGACCGGAAAGGGCACCGCTACGGACTTTACTCATGGCTCGCGGCCACAATCCTGAACAACCATTATGTTGACCTTCAGTACAACGGCGCATACGGCGACACAAAAGAGCGGGCATTTGACGATATCGTCGAAAGCGACATCATCGCCGGTTACAGGGGCACATTCGGTCCCGTAACAGTCAAGGCAAACGGCCTTTACAACCTTTATGGAAACAGCCGAAGCACAAACGACCCGAACAAAGTCGTACGCTATGACCCGGATTCACCGGATGTAGGAGGCGTTGACTGGGATCCTGATGACAAGCTGGACAATGCGGCTGCAAACGTGAACCTTACAATCAACTATGCGCCGCTCAACGTGGTTCTTGGCGGACGCTTCCGCGGATATCAGGCGCACATGCTCTACGTAAAGGAAGGCTATCAGGAAGAAGAGCAGGAAAACCAGCTTTCCCGACAGCTCGGTCCGGTAAACACGCTCCGTCTTTGGACTGACATTGGATACACAATCAACAGCAATCTTTCGGTCGGAGTTCTTCCATATATTCAGAAGAACCTCACAGACGAGGAAAGCCACTCATACTACAAGAACGTGGACAACATGGAAATCGTTGTCCGCCCGCGCTTCAACTACAACCTCTCGGAAATCCTTAACCAGACATCTTCCGTAGACGGCTATGTCGAAGTATCGCACGTAACGGAAGAAGAAGACAGATACCAGCGCGGAGACAAGCTTCGCGAGACAATCTTGAGCGAGGCCGGCCTTCGATTCATTCCGAGAAGCGACATCAGCATCATCTACGGCTACAACGGTAATCCGACACACGGAGTCTACTACCAGTCGGCGGTTCAGAATTACGCTCTCCACTCATTGCTGGGAACGATTGACTCACCCTTCGGAGTTACATTCATGCTGGGAGCAGGCGTCCGACAAGCTTATGACGGCATTGACAGCTTCAGCGACACCGGAATCAGCCCATGGGGATTCGCATTCGGAGCAAAGAAAGTGATTAACCGCACATGGAACGTCACCCTTCACTCAGAAGTTAGCTACAACTTTGACCCATTCTCAGGTTTCGGCGGAATGTGGGGCAAATTCTTCCTTCGCGACTATGTACTTGACCGGGCAAATGACTGGTCTGCAAATGTTGCCAAGTTCCGCATCGGCGTGAACATTGATTTCTAAAAAAAAGGAGGCGACTTATGAAACTATTCAAAAAACGAACTATAGCACTTGCCATTGCATGTGCAGCAGCCCTCTTTGCCAGCTGCCGTACAGAGTTTGAGGGAGAAGTCGAAGGCGAATATGCTGACGACGGCATAAAGACAGAAGTCGGAATCGACTCGTCAGCGGCGGCTTGCTCAGGCTGGAAAAAATTCTACGCCTATGCCTTTGCGACAGGAGAAACCGAGCCTCTGGGCGCATGGCCTGGAACAGAAATGACCGCCCTCACAGGCGAATACGCAGGCTTCTATGCGACAAATGTCACGGGAATCGGAAGCAGCGAATACAGCCTCATTTTCCATAACGGCGACGGCGACCAGTTTGATGCCGGCAAGTTCACCAAGGGCGGAAGCTGGCTTTGGAACGCTGACGGCGACTGGAGCGACAACTGGAGATTCGAGACAACCGTAATCGCGGACGATCCGGAACCGACAGACGACGAAGAGGATGACGGTGAGGTCATTGATTTGACAGGACTTTGTATCCGCGGTGACATGAACAGCTGGGGAACAAGCGATACGTTGACCAAAAACAGTGACGGAACATATTCTGTCACATTTAAGGCAACAGCGGCGTCTATGTCATTTAAAATCAGTGATGCAAGCTGGACAGCAGAAAAAACATACGGAATGGGAACAATCGCGCTTGGTAGCGAAGGCGAACTCACACTCGCTGACGGTGACAATTCAAATGCAAGTTTCACAGGTCTTACAAACGGTACAACTTATAAGGTGACAATCACCCCGACATCTAAAAAACTTAAAGTTGTCATTGAAGCCACAGAAAATACAGAAAACGGAAACAACTCAGGTTCAGGAGACAGCAACACTAGCATCAGCTTAGTGGAAATTGAAACGCTTTACATAACCGGAACCCTCGTTGGCGGCTGGACAGAGCCCGGAGCAGAAGGCTCAAAAGCCTTTACGGAAACTAATGGTGTGTACTCTTATGATTTAGCACTTACTGAAGAGGCAACAGGCTCTGAATTCAAGATTTTCACAAAAAGTGGCTGGGATAACGGTTATAAAGCATCTACTACTGTAACATCTGGAAGTACAAGCAAATTTGAATCTGCTTCTGATGGAAATGCATCGGCAACGCTCGCTGCGGGAAATTATAAACTCGTTGTAATACCTGGTGTTGAGTGCCTCTACCTCACGGTAATTCCAGAATCTAACTAACCCATAAATCAAAATATATGACAGTCCTTCCCGCTCCCGGGGGGCTGCCATATTCACTTTTTCGGGGAGCGAACAGGAGTCCTTATGAAAAAAACAGGCTTTCTTTCTGCAGCAGCCGCAATGATTCTCTCAGCGTGCGCTTCAACAGGAAATGTCGGGGGCAACGCCAACGCTCCCCTATTCGATTACTCAGGCGACCAGAACTATGTCAGCGAAAAGAACGCGCTTCCATCCGATGCGACAAATCAGGCAAGCGGACTGAAGCAGAACTGGTGGCAGGAAACGGCATTCTATCACATCTGGGTCAAGAGTTTCGCAGACTCGGACGGAGACGGATGCGGTGACTTGAAGGGAATCGAAGAAAAACTCGACTATATCAAGAACACTCTCGGCTGTGACGGCGTATGGCTTTCGCCAGTATTCGACTGCGCAGGCAAGGGAACTGCCCTCAGCAACAACATGCACGGATACGACACGACCGATTATTACAGCCTGAACAAGCTGTTCGGCACAGACAAGGACTTGGAGAGTCTTATCGCTTCATGCCACAAGCGCGGAATGCAGATTATCTTTGATTTCGTTCCGAACCACACCTCAAGCGAGCATCCCTGGTTCAAGGACTCAGTGAAGGGCGGAAAATACCGCGGATGGTACATGTGGAGCGACACACAGCTCGCATGGACTCCTATGGGACACCCGGGCACATGGTTTTTGAGCAAGGGACAGTATTACTACGGAGCTTTCGGCGGCGGAATGCCAGACCTGAACTACCGCAACTACGAAGTCCGTGAAGAGATGAAAAACGTCGTGCGCTACTGGCTCAACAAGGGCTTTGACGGACTGCGCATCGACGCCGCAATCTATCTCGTTGAAGAGGACGGGAATTACGCCAACACGGATGAGACTCACAAATGGTTCCAGGAGCTCCGCGCCGAGTTGGACAAATACGAAAGCCCCAAATTCATGGTCAGCGAGACGTGGATTACAAGCAACAGGGATGTGCTGAATTCATATCTGGGAAACGGCAAGGAATTTCACGCGGTCCTGGACTTTGACCAGGGAACACCTGTTATCGACAGCGTAAGCCGCTCAAAAGACAGCCTCGTCTCGTCACTCCGGGCAAATCCGGCTCCAGGCCAGGGCTACGGTACCTTCCTTGGCAACCATGATGAGTATGCCGGTCGCTTCGGACTTACGCTCATGAACGACCGCAAGAAAATCAATCTGGCCACAGCCCTCTCCCTCCTCCGCCCCACCATTCCTTTTATCTACTACGGCAATGAATTGGGCCAGAAAGAGTCAAGCATGGGCGGTGACCTCCGACTGCGCGGCCCCTTCCTCTGGGAGCTTGAAGCCGAGCAGGAAAAAGAATTCAACTCTACACTGAACCTGAACCACACCCTCCTTTCGCTAAGAAAGAGCTATCCGGGAATTTTCTCGGCCGGAAGCGCGAAGAAGCTCTCTTCGTCACAGAACACGCTCGCGGCCTACGAGCTTTCAGGTGCTGAAGGAACGCTTCTCTGCGTCTATAACCTCAGCGACACGGCTGTCGCATCAGCAAGCTTCACGGGCGCTAAACAGGCTTCCGCGAGCTCTGTCCTGCTCGGTGATACGGACGCTCCGGCAGCTGTCTTCAGCGGCTCTTCGGTCACAATCTCGAACCTCGCCCCCTTCGCTTTCCGCGTCTACTATCTGGGCAGCGGTTCCCTGAAAAACCTCTATGATGACGAGACCTACGTTGCCGGCGAAAAATACAAGGCCGCAAAAGACAACAAGCCGGTCTACATTCCAGCAGAGTCAATGTATCTCCGGGGCAACATGAACGGCTGGGGCGGCACAAAGATGCGCAGAACCGTTGACAAAAAGAGCGGAGATGTCATCTGGATGGGTTCCTACACTTTTGAATGGTCAGGACTCGCAGAATTCAAATTCTGTATCAATGACGGTCCGGTCTGGGGCTCAAACTGGGGTAAATCAGACGGAAGCAACATCACCATGAACGTGGATAAAGGAACCTACCTCTTCCAGTTCAATGAAACACAACTCACCCACTCTGTCACCCGACAGTAAATGTCAAAGCACAGTTACAGGAGAATCAAATGAAATGGCTTATTTTTATCGCAGGTCTTGCGGCAACGCTCTTCTATTTCGGAGCATGTACCTTAGACGACGATAACGGAAAAGAAGTAACAAGCACCCCGATTGAGACAGCAACAAGCGGGCGCGATGACGTGACGACAACAGAAAGCGGTCTTGTGGAAAACATCGCTGACGGTGCGATTTTGCACTGCTGGTCATGGAGTTTCGACACAATCAGGGAGAATCTTGACGATATCGCCGCAGCGGGCTTCTCTGCCATCCAGACTTCTCCTGTTTCACAGTGCAAGACCGGCGACAGCAACAAGCGGACAAGTCCCGGCACTATCGGCTACGGAAACGACGGGAACGGAACAGATGCCTGGTACTATCACTATCAGCCAACAGATTTTGTCATCGGAAACTACCAGCTGGGAACCGAGGACGAATTCAAGGAAATGTGCAAGGCCGCTCACGAAAAAGGAATCAAAGTCATCGTCGACGCGGTTCTGAACCACTGCTCATCTGACTGGAATGCGATTTCTGACAACGTTAAGGCCCTCGGAAGCCAGCAGGAAATATTCCATACAGCCTCAAATAGTGCGGACGTGGCAACTGAGCGTTATGAAATCACCCAGTACAAACTGGCAGGCCTGTGGGATTTGAACACTGGAAACACGGCAGTTCAGAATTATATCCTGAGCTTCCTCAAGCAGTGCGTGACTGACGGGGCAGACGGCTTCCGCTATGACGCGGCAAAACACATCGAGCTGCCGGATGACGACAGTCATTCCTCACACGATAATTTCCAGTCAAATTTCTGGCCCACAATCCTTGAAAACGGCGCCGTATTCCAGTACGGTGAGATTCTCGGAAACACGGACTCCTCGACACGGCTGGGTGCTTATCAGGCGCTGAATTTTGGCGATGAGGGAGAAAGTTTCAGAACTACGGCGTCAGCATATGGAGAAAAACTCCGAACGGCCATCAAGAATAACAATCTTCTGAACACAAATATCAAGGGCTACAATATTCCGAGCGGAAGCGAGAACAAACTTGTAACGTGGATTGAGTCGCACGACAACTACTGCAACGATGACTACGGCTCAGGCAATTCCTGGACTCCGCCCAGCGAAGCGGAAATCATCCGAGGCTACGCAATCATCGCTTCACGCTATTCCGGCACTCCCCTCTTCTTTGACCGCCCGGACGGCTCTGGCATTACGCAAAGCACAAAATGGGGCAATAACAAGCTCGGAAAAATAGGAAGCGCAATGTTCAAGGACGCGCAGGTCAAGGCAGTCAATTTCTTCCGAAACCATGCCGGGAACGCCGGCGAGACACTGAGCAACCCGGGAAACAACACGGGCCTGCTCATGATTCAGCGGGGAAGCAAGGGATTTGTCATCATCAACAATACAGACAAGACAGTAACAATCACCGATGCGGATGTAAAAGGCATTGCTGACGGAAAATACAAGGACGCAGTAAGCCCGTCATCCTCTTCCCGCCGATTCACGGTAAAAGACGGCAAGGCCAGCGGGAAAATTCTTGCCGGAAAAGTTGCCGTATTTGACATGGATGCCCAATAAGATTCATAACGGCCACTGAAAAGAAAAATCCCCGTGCTTGGTACCGTTTTAAGCGGCACCTGAAAGCAAGGGGATTTTTTATGCACTATCAGTATTTGAATGTGCTTCCACCGATAAATTCCCTGATAATCGACTGTTTGGGAACATAATCGGAAGAAATCGCGTTAAAGTGCGAGAGGAAATTCAAAAGGCGGCATGCCTCTGTATATTCCGGCTCGTCAGGCTTTACGGCGCGAAGCTTAGGCTCGGCATAAATCTTCAATACAGGAAGCTCATAGTCCAGAGCCGTATTCAGCACGGCATCGGCACTGTTCTGGAAAGGGAAAATATGGAGCCTTTCCCCTCTCTGTACGCTGTCCCACATCGCGATAGTGCCAGCGGCCGGCTTGCCGCGGAAATTCGCGTCACGGACAATACGGCGGATAAGCCTGTTGTCGCTGGTCGGGATTCGGTTGTGCTCGTCAAAATTGAGCTGCGTGAGGGCCGAGAGATAAATCTTGAACTTGTATTCCGGCTTGATAAGCGGAGTCAGCTTGTCGTTGAGACCGTGAATGCCTTCAAGGATGAGGATGTCAGTGGGTCCAAGCGTCATTTTTGTGTCCCCGGTATAGTAACGCTGGCCGAGGTCAAAGTTGTATGAAGGAATCTCAACTTCCTTACCGGCAAAGAGGTCAATGAGATTCTGGTTCAGAAGCTCGATATCCAATGCCTCAAGACACTCGTAGTCATAATTGCCGTTTTCGTCCTTCGGATTTTTGTCCCGACCGACATAGTAGCAGTCAAGGCTGATGGTCTTTGGCGTATATCCGATTGAGCGAAGGTGAAGGGCCATCTTGAATGCGGAAGTTGTTTTTCCGGAAGAAGAAGGACCCGCAATCAGCACAACCTTGACGTTTCCGCGATCGTGAATCATTCTGGCGACACGCGCGTAATTCTGCATTTGGTATGTCTCGCAGATGTCAATGAGGTCGTTGACTTTTTTGCGGGAAACAATCTCGTTCAGGGATGCGACGGTCGACACATCGACGAGACGGCCCCATTTCTTGTATCTCTTGAAAATCTCGAAAATCTTGGGAGAATCCTCAAATGGCGGAAGCTCGTCCGGCTTTTCGGCCGTAGGAAACTGCAAGAGAAAGCCTTCATCGTAGGGCATGAGGTCAAAGACCTTGAGGATTCCGGCCGTCTCCACCAGCGAGCCGAAATAGATATCGGCGAATTCATCCCCCAGAGCGTTCACCAGAACGCAGTCACGGCAACGGTACTGCAATTGTTTTGCTGTTTCCGTCATGCCAAGCTTTTTGAAAAGCTCAATCGCCTCATCAAAGGAAATATGCTTTGTGGTGATTTCACAGTCAGCATCGATGATTTTCCTCATTTCTGCCTTGAGAGTAGCGATTTCTTCCCCGGTGATTGGAGTATCACGCTCAAGGGTGTAATAATAGCCGTAGCCGAGACTGTGAGCGATAATGAGCCTGTTGCCCGGGAAAAGCCTGTGAGCCGCTGCCGTAAGAATGAAGCTCAGGGAGCGGCGGTATACATATGCCCCTTCTTTTGAAGCCAAATACACGCCCTGAACACGGCTTGAGACGCGAATCGGGCGGCAAAGCGACACGACCTTGTTGTTCACTTTTATGGCCACGAGGGTTCCCTTCTGTTCAGGCAGCTTGTCTAAAATATCCTTGCCCCGAATACGTGCAGGAGTTTCGATTTTTCTTCCATCAGTAAAAGTTAAAGTAATTGTACTCATGAGATATATTATATCCCATGATTTTTCAGAAAGCGAGAAAAAAAACAGATTCGGAAAAGTTTTTTAGGATTGTCATTCTTCTTCCAGATCCGGAATATGCTTCTTAAGGGTCTTCATGAAATCCTCGCCAGTAACACCGGCTCTCAGGGCCGCAAAGACACAGGAGTCTCCTGCCACAGTTCCAAGAATCTCTTCAAGGTTCAGACAGTCCAGGGCATTGGCCACTGCATCGGCATGACCGCCGAAGGTCTTAATAACCACAGTCGCCCCATTCCAGTCGATGCTCACATATCCCCGCAAGAAGTCCTGTACGAAAATCTGCTCGCTTTCCCCGCGGTCCTCGTCACTCTGCAGCGTGTAAACGTAGCCTGCGTGGCCGTCACTCACCTTTCCCACCTTGAGAAGCTTTAAATCCCGGGAAAGGGTCGCCTGCGTCACGTCAAAGCCCTCTTTTGTAAGTTCCTTTAAAAGCTCGTCCTGGCTTTCAATGCGGTTGTTTTTAATCAGTTTTTTTATGGCCTTGAGCCGTTCCGAGCGTTCTTTCATTTTTATCCTCTATATTTTGAAGTAACGATGTCGTCAATTTCGTTTTCTTCAGCCTTGAGATTTTCCTTCTTCCATGCGCTTTTACGGGCATCACGGAGATTCTCAAGAACCTTGCAGTTTTTCATCGCTTCCCGCATTGCATCCCGCTTTTCTTCGGTAATGACCTGCGCCTGCGCCAGATTCATAAGCGCCTCTTCCTTCCGCTGCTCAAGAAGCCTGAAATAATTCTGCATGGCATACATTCCTGAAATATCGTGGGTTTCGTCTGCGGCATGGACAGTTGAAACATGGGCCTGAGCAATCATATCAAGCGTGTCCTGAATCTGTTTTTCCTCTGCGACAGCTTTTCCAAGCTCTGCCTCAGCCTGTTTTTTCTCAAACTCGCGGAAATCAAGGACTTTCTGTAATGAGAATTCAAAGCGCTTCATAGGCTAGAGCTTGTCCGCCACGTCAGAAATAGCGGAAATCTGCGGAGCCAAATTCGATTCAAAAGCCACGCTCGCCTTTTCGTTTGCGTTTTCCACGTTCTCTTCTTTATGCTCGTGAACAAGCTGGGCGACAGTCTTTCGGTTCAAGGCCGGCTGCTCCACATATTCCTCGTCCGGAATCGGGATTTCGGCAAGAGCGGACAGTTTTTCCAGAGTCTCGTCTATGGGACAGTGCTCGTCCTCTTCCTGACAAAGGAATTCCTCGATTGCCTCGTGCTTGTCGATTGAAAGATCTATCTCTGCGTTCGAGCCTTTCTGGTACACGCCCGCGCTTATCATGTCACGGTTATCCTCGTAAATAGCCACAAGACGGCTGATTTTTGTGGCGGCTTTAAGGGTTTCCCGGCCACTAACCCGGCGGGAAAGACGGCTGATTGATTTGAGGACATCGATAGCAGGATAATGCCGCTGCTGAGCCAAGGCGCGGCTCAAGACGATATGTCCGTCAAGAGTACCACGAACTTTATCGGTAATAGGCTCGTCCATGTCATCGCCGTCAACAAGCACGTTATAGAATGCGGTGATTGAGCCTTTGTCGTTGGTGCCCGTGCGCTCAAGCAGCTTTGGAATCAAGTCAAATACGCTTGGCGGGTATCCCCGCTGAGCCGGAGCCTCGCCGGTAGAAAGACCGATTTCACGCTGGGCATGGGCAAAACGGGTCATGTTGTCCATCATGAGCATGACATCCTTGCCCTGATCGCGGAAATATTCTGCGATTGCAGTGGTGACATAAGCCGCACGGAGACGGCAGATTGAGGGAGTGTCGCTGGTAGCCACAACGATGACCGAGCGTTTCATTCCTTCCGGTCCCAAATCACGCTCGATAAAATCGTTTACCTCACGGTTACGCTCACCGATAAGGCCGATTACGTTTATGTCAGCGTTGGTATTCCGGGCAATCATGGAAAGGAGGGTTGATTTTCCGACGCCAGAACCGGCAAAAATACCGAGGCGCTGGCCTTTTCCGCAAGTAAGAAGAGAATCAATGCAACGAACGCCGGTCGTAATGCGCTTGTTTATGGGCAGACGGTTAATCGGGTCAGGGGGAGAGGCCAGAACAGGATAATATTCTGTGACATCAAGGGAACCTTTTCCGTCAATCGGTGCTCCCGTGGCATCAATAACACGGCCAAGAAGATTCTTTCCCACGGGAACCTGCAAAATATGACCGCTGGCAATAATCTCACATCCGACTTCAATTCCGGTAGTGTCAGAATAAGGCATGAGCTTGACGGTGTTGCCTTCAAAGCCCATGACCTCGGCAAGAACTTCTCTTTTGGAAGAAGGAATTTTTATAGTGCAGATTTCACCGATAACAGAACGAGGGCCGTTACTTTCGATAACAAGCCCTTTTACTGCGGTTACATGACCAGTATAGAGAATGGTCTCCGTGTGTTTGATTGTATTTAGATATTTATTAAAAAAAGACTCCATTTTCCCACCCATTCAATAAGTCTTTTTAGCCTTCACTCACCTGCAAAGGTTCGTTTTTCTGAATCGTCTTGACCGGCGAGATTTCAAGGATTGCCGTCTCTAGCTCTGAAAGCTGGCTCTGGATTCGGGCATCAATAGCTCCGAAATCCGTCTCAACCACGCAACCGCCCTTATCTACGGTGGAATCTTCAAGCACGGTTATTCCCTTAACGTTCTCAACTTGCTTGATGAAATCCTGCGTATGCTCACTGGTAAGCTTGACATCGGCAAGGTTCACGCGGATTGTAACGTCCCCGCGCCCCTTCACTTTTTTCAGAGCCTGAAGAATATTCGCCATTACGACGGATTTTTGGTTTTCTGAGATGATTTTAACAACCTTGCGTGTCATAAGAATCACAAGCTCGACAATCTGCTGCTCTGTCTCGCTCAAAATCTCCTCGCGACGGGCCATTACCCCCTCAAGGATTTTGTGCGTACGCTCCACGAGACGCTGGACTTCACCCTGTCCTTCAGAAAATCCATCTTCCCGGCCCTTGTTCAGGCCCTCTGAATAGCCACTTTTTTTAAGAGCTTCCTGCTCAGCATTGGCTTCTTCGATTATACGCGAAGCTTCTTCTTGAGCTTTCTTTATGATTTCCTGGGCTGTCTGCTCAGCCTCATTTTTTACGACTTGTGCCTGATTTGTCTGTCGCTTGACTTCGGCAAAAGCGGCATCTTCGGCTTTTTTCAGGATTTCATCAGCCTTTGCCTGGGCATCTCTGAGCATCTGCTCTTTTTCCTGCTCCCACTGGGCCTTGAAAGCCTCGGCCTCGCGACGCAAATCATCGGCAGTAGGGCCTGTGTATTCAGGAACCTCTTCCTCGACAACTTCTTCTACAGGCGGGGCAAATTCATGGACAAGCTGGAGCTTGAATTCGCCCTCTTTCGGCTTTAACTGACCAGGTTGAAATAATGTCTGCTGAAATAAATTTCTTGCCATGAATAAACCCCTTTACGACTAAACGACCAGTTCGTCCTCACCGCTACGTGCAATGACGATTTCACCCGCATCTTCGAGACGGCGGATAGTAGAAACGATTTTCTGCTGAGCCTCTTCGACATCCTTCAAGCGGACAGGTCCCATGAATTCCATATCTTCCTTGAGCATTGAAGCCGCTCGCTTTGACATGTTGCGGAAAATCTTGTCCTGAACTTCGGTATCCACAGATTTGAGAGCCTTTGAAAGCTCCTGAGTATCGACTTCGCGGAGAACCTTCTGAATGGCACGGTCGTCCAGCATAACGATATCTTCGAAGACGAACATTCGCTTTTTGATTTCCTCTGCCAAATCCGGATCCTCTTCTTCCAAAGATTCGATGATAGCCTTTTCAGAAGAACGGTCAACAAGGTTGAGGATTTCAACGATAGACTCGACACCACCTGCGGCCGTGTAGTCTTCGCTGGAAAGTGTAGAAAGCTTCTTTTCAAGAACCCGCTCGACTTCGCGGAGAACGTCCGGTGAAGTTCGGTCCATGGTTGCCAGTCGCTTTGAAACTTCCGGCTGAATCTCCGGCGGCAAGTTCTGCAAGATAACGGCGGCCTTTCCCGGCTCCAGATAAGCCAGAATCAAGGCGATTGTCTGCGGATATTCCTGCTGTATAAAGTTGAGCAAGTGGGCAGGATCCGTTCGGCGGATAAAATCGAAAGGACGAACCTGCAAACTTGACGTAAGCCGGTTGATAATGTCGATTGCTTTCTGGCTTCCCAAAGATTTTTCAAGCAATTCCCGGGCATAGTCAATACCACCAGTGGTGATAAAGTTCTGCGCGTTCATGAGTTCCTGGAATTCTTCAAGAACCTGATCCTTGAAATCAGAGTCGACGGTTTCCAGACGGGCAATTTCAAAAGTGAGAGTCTCAACCTCATCTTCGCGCAAGTGCTTCATGATTTCAGATGAAACATCAGAGCCAAGTGACACAAGGAAGATAGCGGCCTTCTGACGGCCGGTAAGGTTTTTGTAATCTTTTGCTCCGCCCTTTTTTCCGGGTTTTGCAGCAGCTTTTGCATCAGACATATCCTACTCCTCCATCATCCAAGTTCTGATGAGCATTGCCACATCCTCAGGATGCTCTTTTGCCATAGCGATTGCATTTTCCTGAAGCTCCGCGCGCTTGCGCTCTTCGACAGACATGGTGACTTCCATGCCCTCCTGTTTTGCGTCCCAGAGAGCCTTTTCCCGCTCTGCCTGCTGACGGCGGAGAAGCTCTTCTTCCCGGAGACGTCGGCGGCGCTCAAGCTCACGGCTGACCATTCTGAATATGATGAATGCAATGAGAATGATTACAACGCCAATCAAGACCAGCATGATTGTCTTGCGTGTCTGCTGGGCACGGATAATGGCAGAATCTTCCAAATCCTGCTCATTCTGGCGGTTGAACTTAATATTCGTTACGACGACACGGTAATTGCGGCTGGCGTCATAACCAATCGCCCCCTGCAAGTAATTGGCAGTCTGTTCCAGTTCATCAGCAGAAAGAGGACTGTAGATTCGCAAAATATGACCAAGGGCAAAACGATATTTAACCTGATCTTCCCAATCAGGATAGCGTTCTTTTAGAGAATCAAGATTTTTCTCAGTGACGAAAACAGGATTCCCCGAACCGTCAGTGATTTTTTCCCAATTGCCGTCGATGTTGACTGAAACAGTGATTCGGTCAACGGCAGGCATACGCTCTTCGGTGCGGTGCTCGACGTTCACCACATTGTTCTGAATCACGCCGGTTTCGGTTGATTTTCCGACAACATTTGACATATCAGAATAAACCGGCGGATTCTGACCTTCAACGCCGGCTGGTCCCTCAGGATTGTAGCCCGTACCGGTCCATTCTTTTGTAACAGTCTGTGTAGAAATAGGAAGATAATCACGCTTTTCTGTGGTATCGTAAGGTTTTGAAGGATCCTGCTCCGTAATCATAATCGGAGTGTGGATTGTTTTGTCGCTAGAAACCTTCGATGTGTCCATATCAACGTTTACATCAAGGTCTCGGACACGGTCTTCACCGTAAATGCTTTGCAATGAACCGATAACCTTGGCACGTTTTTCACTTGCCAGCTTGAGCTTGAATTTTTCAGTGCGCTCAATAAGGCTGAGACGGTCACTTTCGGCCATCCCCTCAAAATCATTGAGAATTTCACCTGCTGTATTTGAAATGACAATATTGTCTTCGGTAAGGCCCGAGACAGAGCGGAGAATAAGACGCTGAATTCCCTGGATACGTTTTCGGTCGTGCTCCATGACAGAGCCGTTCCTGAAGCGAAGGGTGACAGAAGCCGTAGCCGGGACACGCTGGCTCTCATAGATTGAATTCTGCCCCGGAGTGATGACAACATCGGCGCTCGCAATGTCATCGAGGGATTCAATATGCTGCCTGACCTGATTGGTGACGCGGCGCAAATCGTTCTTTTCGCGCTCAAAATCAGTGGTTGACCAGTTCGTGACATCCAGCATCTGGCTGAAGACATCAACCCGGTTAGGAATCAAATCCTCTGAAACGAGAATTGCCTTTGCCCGACGGGCGGTCATCTCATCATCGACATAGATAAGCCCGGTCGTCTCGTTGAGCGTGTACTTGATGTTCTCCTGATCAAGACGATACGCGATATCGGCACGAGCGTTAGCATCAGTGATAGGCGTATTAAAAAGCGGAATAGTCGTAGGCTTTGATGAGCCCTTAAAAACAATTACTAAAACGACAATAACCGCGATTACAATACCCGCGGCGATTGCTTTTTGAAGGGGCTTCCATGAAGCCCACATACTTTTTAACTTGGCAGTCGTGTTTTTAAGCCAGTCGTTCATCTACCCCTCCCGTGAACGAACAACAATATATTATAATATCATACTTTCCGGATTCTGGAAAGAAGATTATAACTTCAACTATCTGTTTGTAGAAAGCTCGTTCCAGCCAGTGACAAGACGGTCAATGACAGTCTGCGCAAGGCTCAATGACATCTGAGCTTTTGCCATAGCAGTGGTTACATCATGAATATCGACAGAATCAGGATCAGTTATGAGTTTTTCCTGAACCCTGCCTACATCGAGCTGCTGATTATTCATTGATGAGACAGCATTTACCAGATATGACTCGAAAGAGCCCATTTTTTTTTCGTTTTGAACTGGTGCGGAATTTTCTGATCCCGGAAGAATTGAAGAAAGGCGCGCAGTTCCAGCGTGAGCCGGATTAGTGCGAATCATCTCTACAGATGACAAACTTGGCATTGTAACATTCATAAATATCCACCCTCTAAAATTTTATAATAAAAATCCCATTATGACAAGTGATTAGCCCCGTCCAATCTCCAATGCGCTTGAGAACATGTCCTTTGCGCCCTGAATTACAGTTGAGTTTGCCTCGTAAGCCCGGCTTGCCGAAATCAAGTCAACCATTTCGTTTACGATGTTTACATTGGGATACTCGACATAGCCTTTGTTCGGACCCGACTGAATGGCGTCGGGGTTCGTCGGATCATAAACCAGGCGTCCCTGCTCAGTGCTTTTCACGATTTCCCGTACGCGCACACCCTTTCCCGGACCGTTGTCCTGATCAGCCGAGACAAAAGGGCTTCTCCAAGTGGGATGACTTGAAGCAATCGGCTCGATAATGACAGAAGATTTTTTAAAGGCGCCGCCTTCCGGGGTTCGTGTGGTGCTGGCGTTGGCGATGTTGTTAGAAATAACATCAGTGCGGAGACGCTCAACGCTCATCCCCGTAGCAGCAATATTAATCGATGTAAACATTCCCATAATCAAATCTCCTGTATTTAAATTCCTCACAGATAGGGAGCGTTAAAAAATTGCAAAGCAATTTTAGCGATTCTCCGAAGCAACTGTGTTGCGTAGGCATGGAGCTCACAGAGAGATTTCAGAAGTACGAAAAAACATCTTCCTTTCACTACGCTCTCTGTGCCTCTGTGTCCTCTGTGAGGAACTTTATTTTTTATCGTTTCATTGCCGTTTTGACCTGGCTGAATTCGAAATTCTCCAGCTGAGCCAAGAGGCGGTAGTTGAGCTGAATTTTCATGATGTTCATTGCCTCAACCTCAGGATCCACATTGTTTCCGTTGGCATTGGCTGTGGTCGTCCAGTCAGTTACACGGCGGGGCTCGACAGAACGCCAATCATAAGGCTCATCAAGCTGGATATGTCGCTCATCCGCACGAGTAAGCTGGAAACGGTGCTCAGTGTCCTTCTCTGAATCAAAGGCACGCTTGAGCTCGCTCTCAAAATTCACTTCCTGACGCTTGTAATTCGGAACTTCTGCATTTGCAATATTGTTTGCGGAAACCTGATAGCGAAGTGAATTGACATCCATCGCACGAGATAACAAATCAACTGACCGTGTAAAAGTATTCATACTATGAATATCGGAATTTGAAATGAGAAGTTAAGGAAAAAGAAAATCAGGAATGAGGAATTGGTAATGAGAAGTTTTTAAAGGGAGAAGACTCTCCCTCGCTCCAGCCCGCTTTGCGGTCTTACGCTACCCTCTCACCTAAGGGGCAACCCCTTAAAATCCCCATCGGTATGAAAACGGTGCAGGCACAGCCTTCACCGAGACTCGACTAAAAACTTGTCTCACAAGTTTTTTCGCCTTCGGCGACCGTCTCCCTATTGCTTGAATCGCTTTAAAAAATCCTGCAAGCGCTCTGTTTTGGGATTGTTAATCAGCTCTTTTGGCTCGCCCTGCTCCACGATTAGGCCGTCTGCCATGAAGATGATTTTGTCGGAAATATCCCGGGCAAAGGCCATTTCGTGGGTTACGACAATCATGGTCATCTTTTCAAGGGCAAGTTTTTTGATGACGGCAAGAATTTCGCCTGTCAATTCCGGGTCAAGGGCGCTGGTCGGCTCGTCAAACAAAAGGACTTTCGGCTTTAAGGCAAGGCTTCTGGCGATTGAGACCCGCTGCTGCTGACCGCCGCTCAACTCGCAAGGATAGGCATTTTCTTTTTCGCTAAGCCCCACATCCGCCAGTAATTTTCGGGCAATCTCAATGGCTTCGGATTTCGGAGTTTTCAGCACGTGAATCTGCGCGTCGATTATGTTCTGTAAAACGCTCATGTGGGGAAAAAGATTGAAATTCTGAAAGACAAAGCCCAGGTTCAGACCGATTTGGCGGAGCTCATTTTTGGACGCATAAAGGCCTTTTGTGACAATCGGACTTCCGCAAACATAAATAGAACCATCGTCAATCGTCTCAAGCTGGGCGATACAGCGGAGCATGGTGGACTTTCCGCTTCCCGAAGGGCCGATGATTCCAAGAATCTCACCCTGCTCCACGTCAAAGGAAATGTCTTTTAAAACCTGAACGCCGTCCGAGAAAGATTTTTTTATATTCTGTACGCTGATAATTGCCATAAAATGCCCCTGGAATCGCTCTCACTATTTGTAATAATCAAGTTTTTTCTCAATCAGAATGAATCCTGAAGAAACCAGCCAGTTCATCACAAAATAGAAGACGCCTGCAATCAGAATCGGCGTGGTTGAGAAAAGCCGGCTGGAAGTAGTCTGTGCAGTACGGAAAAGCTCTGCGATTCCCAAAACCGAAACCAAAGCGGTGTCCTTTACGAGGGTAATAACTTCGTTTCCCATGGCAGGAATTATTCTTTTTACAACCTGTGGAAGCACGATGCGGAAAAAAGTCTGCATTCTGGTGTAGCCCAAGACTTTTGCAGCCTCATACTGTCCCTTTGCAATTGACTGAATCCCGCCACGATAGATTTCCGCAAAATAGCAGGCATAGTTCACAGAAAGGGCAATAATGGCCGCTACAAATCGGTCATAAGAAATCTTAAAAAGATAGGCAGGGAAAAAATAGACCGCGATAAGCTGCAAAATAAGGGGCGTGCCACGTATTATAAGAAGAAAAGCATTAAAAAGACAGGAAAGAGGCTTGAACCTCGCCATTCTCCCAGCCACCAGAGGAAAGCCCAGCGGTACAGAAAAAATAAGCGTGAGAAAAAATACTTCAACAGAGACCACAGAAGCCGAAAGCATAGGAAGAATTATTTTAGTCATTTCACGCTCCTTTTTTTTGTCCACAGATTCACACAGATGAACACAGATTTTTAAATAATACTCACAGAGCTTAAGAGTTCACAGAGAGCATTTCGACTATGAAATATCCAGCCCTAAATCCAGCATCTTGCCAAACGACAAGACCGCAGTTTGAAACTTTCAGTTAAAAAAAAACTCTCTGTGCTCTCTGTACCTACGCAACACAGTTGCTTCGGAGAATCGCTAAAATTGCTTTGCGATTTTTTAACGCTCCCTATCTGTGAGGAATTTATTTTATTTTCCAATAATTGAAATATCTGAACCGAACCACTTTTCGCTGATTTTTGCTACTGTGCCGTCGGCAGCCATTTCTTCCAAGGTTTTCTGAACTTTGTCACGGAGTTCAGTATTGTCTTTTTTGAAAGCGATTCCGTACTGTTCCGGAGAAAGGGAATCAGAAAGAATAACAAAAGGCTTGCCAGTGACTTTGAGACTGTACTCGGCCACAACACTGTCCATTGCCACGCCGTCAAGGCCTCCGATTTCAAGGTCATTCAAGGCCATAATGTTGTCATTGAAGTCAACGATTGACTTAAGGCTTTCTTTGAACGCCTGATTTCCATCAATTGCGTCTGCCGCAGAACTTCCGGCCTGAACACCGAGGATTTTTCCTGCAAGGTCAGCGAGGCTGTTGATTCCGCTGTCCGCGCGAACGATTACGACCTGCGCATTGTTCAAGTAGGGTTTTGTGAAAGAAAGGGCTTCAAGTCGCTCCGGAGTGATTGAGAGGCCATTCCAGATACAATCGATTTTGCCCGTGTTAAGCTCCTGCTCTTTTGCAGACCAAGAAATTGGCTGAGCGCGGAATTTCAACCCCAGACGTTTGGCGACTTCTTTTGCAAGGTCAATGTCATAGCCTACGATTTCGTTTGCATCGTCGCGGAAACCCATGGGCGGGAATGAGTCGTCAAGGCCAAGAACAAATTCGTTTGAAGCTTTTGAACAAGAAGCCATTCCGAATACCATAAGGGCAGCTACAGCCCCAAACAAAACTTTTGTCAATTTCATAATTTTCTCCTATATACCACTCACAGAGCTTAGGAGTTCACAGAGAATTCTTCATATAAGAAGTCTCCCGCCAAAATCTCGTTGTTTTTAGTAACAACAGGATTCAGCGTATAAAATTTTGTATTGCAAAATTCTCTCTGTGAACTCTGTGCGCTCTGTGAGGAATTTAAAATTTATTGCAAAAGGCCTTCAGAACTTCAATCTGCTTGTCTATTGCGCCGGGACCGCCTAGAGTTTTTCGGCCTTCCATGCAGGCTTTGGGCGTGATGCACTTAAAGATGTCTTCCTCAAAGAGAGGGGAAATCTTTTTCATGTCATCAAGTTTTAGCTCTTCAATGGCAGAAAGACCTGAATCAATGGCAAGTCGAACGCATTTTGCCGAAACTCCGTGAGCCAGGCGGAAAGGAAGCCCCTTTCGCACCAGGTAGTCGGCTACATCAGTGGCATTGGCGAATCCGCCGAAACAGCTTTCTTCCATTTTGGGAAGGTTCCACTCCGCGCTTGCAATCATGGCCTCAAAGACAATTACATTGCCCTGAACCGTGTCCAAAGCCTCAAAAAGCGGGGCCTTGTCTTCCTGCATGTCACGGTCATAAGCCAAGGGCAAGCCCTTCATCATAACCAGAAGATTGATTAAGTCTCCGTAAACCTTTCCAGTGCGGCCGCGAATCAACTCAGCGAAGTCAGGATTTTTTTTCTGCGGCATAATTGAAGAGCCGGTAGACCATTTTTCGCTCAGATTGATAAAGCCGAATTCGGTGGTAGACCACAAGACCACTTCCTCAGCCATGCGACTCAAATGCTGCTGCAAAATCGCAAAGTCAGAAGTGAATTCGATGCAGTAGTCACGGTCAGAAACCGAGTCCAGGGAATTGTAAGTCGCTCCCTCAAAGCCCAGCTCCTTTGCCACTGCTTCCCGGTCAAGGGGCAAGGTGCTTCCCATTAAGGCGCCGCTTCCCAAAGGAGAAAGGGAAACCCGCTTCAATGAATCCGAAAGGCGCTCCACATCACGCATGAGCATAAAAGCCCAGGCACAGAGATGCTGGGCAAGGCTTCCCGGCTGGGCATGCTGCATGTGAGTGTAGCCCGTCAAAAGGGAATTTTTGTGTTTTGAGGCAATTTCCGTAAGGGTTTTAATGAGGGAAACAATCGCCTTCTGCAAATCAGGAATGACCCGGCGGAGATAAAGCCGCTCGTCCAAAGCAATCTGGTCGTTCCGGCTGCGGCCCGTGTGAAGTTTACGGCCAGGGTCTCCGATTCGGTCTGTCAAAGTGGCTTCGATAAAAGAGTGAATGTCTTCGGCTGAATAGTCGATTGAAAGAGCGCCAGAAGTCAAATCCTTTTCTATAGAAGAAAGCCCATCCTGAATGGCCTTGTTCTCCTCGGGCGAAATAATTCCCTGCATTGCCAGCATAGATGCGTGAGCCATTGAGCCGTGAATGTCATCCAAAGCCATTCGCTCGTCAACATGAATCGAAGTCTCAAATTCAACGGCGGCCGCATCAGGTCCTTCGGCAAAGCGTCCGTGCCAGAGAGCGGCATGATTGTTATCGGTAATCGTTCCGTGAGGAGTGTTTTTTGTTTCCATAGATAGTAATTATAGCAAAATGCAAAGATTGTGAGAATAGAGTGGGCGCACAGTTCGCTGCAAGCCCTCACGCAAGAACTGCAAGAGTGTCGCTTTCGCCTGTCCTCTCTTTTTCTCCAAGGGGGCGAATAATTTTTACCTGAACGCTGCTTCCCGCCTTGGGGATATTCTTGTCATCAGGCGAAAAGACAAGCTGACAGTGAAGGAAATTCTCGGTTACGGCGTGAATGATTACCCGGTCCTTTACCAGCCTTGCTCGGTGTACGCTCTCACAGACGGCAGGAAGGCTTTTTCCCGCAAAGGAATTGATATAATCCGTTTTTGACTTCTTGTTGAATTCCTCAAGGCGGGCAATCCTGGTATCGGTCACATAATTCGGAACCATGGGGCGCATTTTGAAGGCCTCTGTCCCGGGCCGGGGGCTAAATGGAAAGGCGTGAACGAAAGTAAAGCCGCAGTCAGAAAGCATTTTCATCGTAAGGTCAAAGTCTTCATCGCTCTCACCGGGGAAGCCGGCGATAATGTCACAGGCGAGGAAGGGATTTTTCTTGGCTTTTTTGAGCAGTTCCGTCGCCCGGTAAACAGCCTCAATCTTGTAGGGCCGCTTCATTTTAGATAGAACAGCGTCACTTCCGCTCTGGACAGAAATATGAAAATAAGGACAAACCCGATCGTTCTCAAAAAGAGAGCTCAAGTTTTCGTCCACGATTTCAGGATAAAGGCTTGAAATGCGGATTTTGATTTTTTCGGTCTGGGCAAGAATCAACTCTAACAGCTCGGCAAATCGCACCCGCTTTCCTTCGTATTCACTCAAATACTGGCCGATGTTCACCGTGGTGATGACGACTTCACTCTGCCCCGCTTTTTCAAGGGCCTTTACCCTCTCCAGAACTTCACTTGTGGCAAGGGAAACTGACTTACCCCGGGCAAGGCGAATGCGGCAATAAGTGCAGACGCAGTTGCATCCGTCCTGGATTTTAAGGGAAGAGCGGGAATGATTGATGAAAGTGTCCGTGGAAAGGCGGAAGGGAGAAGTAATCACATTCTGAATTGAAGAGGCGTTTTCTTTATCAAAGAATTTCTGGATTTCAGCGGAAATAAAATTTCCGTCCGCCGAAGGATTTTGCTCCAAAAGATTTTTTAGGAGATTGGGAAGGTCTGCCAGAGAACCTTTGTGCTGGCCGCCCAGAACGCAGATTCTCTTGTCGATTGCAAGCAAGTCGCCTTGATTGAGCTGGGCGTAGCAGCCGGTGACGGCAACAGCGCAGTTGGGGCAGGTTTTAAGCAGCATACGGATGATTCGGCGCGCTTTCTGCTCGGCCTTTGCCGTGACAGTGCATGTATTTACCACGCAGAGGACAGCCTTTTCGTCGGAAGATTTTGCCGTAAAAGGCTCCATGGTGACGGGAAAGCCCGCGTCGCTGAAAAAACGAGCCGCCCCCTCACTCTCAACTTGATTCAAGCGGCAGCCCAATGTTTCAAAATGAATTGTTCTGTTTAATTCGCTCATAAAAAACTATCTAAGTCTTGCAGCGACACGCTCTTTGCCACGGGCAGCGTCACCGTTAGATGCCTTTAACTCCAGCGCCTTTGAATAAGCTTCAAGAGCAGTTGCATAGCTCCCGGCCATTTCCCGGGCATATCCGCAACGGGTCCACCAGATGTCAACAAGAGGCTCCGTGTAAACAGACATGGTCATGGAAATATCTGCATGCTGGTACTTTCCCTGACGGATGTAAATTTCGCCCATGTAATAGTAAGCATTTCCGATTCTGGCTGCATTTGAGGGAGCGTTAGCAATGTATGTGCGGAACATGTCAAGGGCAAGACCGTTTTTGCCCTGATAGTAATAGGCCTCGGCAAGAATCTCCATTAAGCGGACGTCAGCGGGAGCGATTTTTCGCGCTTCTGTAGCCCGGAGCTCACCTTCCGCGTATTGGCGGTTCCTGACCAGAGACCAGCAGAGAACGCAGTATGAATCGATGTTTTTCGGGTTGGCGGCGATTTCCTGCTCACAGACTTTTATCGCGTCAGCATAATTGCCGTTCCGATAGAGAACAAGGGCATCAGGTTTTGACTGGGCCGAAACAAAATAAAAAGAGAATAAAAAAGCGAATATAAAAAGCAGATTTTTCATTGGTTTTCCTTTTAAATCCTGATTTTAGGCGACAGGATTCTGCGTCATCGTACATTTGCCGGAGAAATGAGCTCCCGGCTCAAGCACAACTTCCTTGGAGAGAATATCACCGTTGACCGCACCCGATGAAGTGACAAAAACGACATCGCGGGCAACGATATTTCCATCGACCTTTCCGCGAACCAACACTCTGGACGCATTGATTCCAGCCGTAACCACTGCGTTTGTATCAACAACCAAATCACTTGTAGCATCAATTGAACCGGTAACAGTTCCGCGAATCATGAAAGGTTTTGTAAAACGGATTGTTCCACGAAAATTAATGTCGGGGGCAAGAATCGTGTCGAAATCTTCTTCTTCGACATCAAAAAAATCAGAATCCTTTACATCGAACATGATACTACTTTACTATCTATAAGATTTTTTTTCAATAATCAGAACCAGAGCCTAAAGCCAGCAGAACATGGAAAATTCACAGGCCTGATGAAGGGCCGCCATCTTCCGTCGGTTTTTCTTGCGCCATAATAAGGCTCGCATACAGCCTGGGTAAACAGCTCAAGCCGGCGCCCCAGCAGGAAAAAATCGAGTCCCAATCCAAGACGCGACCCCGTAGCCAGCAGCTGCTCGTCATCATCAAATGTCGCGCCGACGCTCAGTCCCCAAAGCAGATAATAATCCACGGAATCAGTCAAATGCTCATTTATGAACCAATTGTCAACAAAAGCGGTGACGGTGTTTTTCTCAAGGTGAGCGTTAAAGAAAACGCACCACGGCGAAACATCGCTTCGTGCAGTAAAAGAAACCAATCCTGTCGGAACAGTTGAAAAGCATTCCGAAAATGAAGCGCCTATGCCAGCAGAAGAAAAAGCAAAGGAAGCAGAACAGAAAAAAACAAGCGCTATTACAAAGGATTTGAATTTCATTCAGATTTTGTATACTTCACACCGTCAACGAAGAGAAAGCCGTCTTTAAACTCATACGGCAAAGAAAGCTCGTCATCACCGATGGAAGGGTCCTTTGCAAAGAATTCCAAATAAGGAAGCGGTTCGTCATCGCCAGACCTTACTGACTCCACAGAAAGGCTAAGGACATCCGCTGACTGCTCATACTCACCGTCAAAAGAAAGATTTTTGTTGAAAAACTGTCCGAAATAATCTTTGGCAGCATTTTCATCTTCATTTCCGGGAATCTCAACACTGTCAACGGACTGCACAACTTTACGCGTAAAGATACCGCCTTCTGAAAAGGCAAGGGTAAGATTCTGTTTGGTATATAAAAAACCGGCATCCGTGGGATTTTCAGCCGTACCGGAAGAAAGTTCTGTTTTTAAAGTAAGATGAGCCTTCCACTCACCGATGAGGCTCGGAACAGACTTTTCCTTACAAGAAAAAAAAGAGAATGTCAGAAGAACCAAAGCAACAAGAAAAGATACTTTTTTCATAATTTACAATTAATATGGAAATTGAAGAGTCTGAATAAAATAAAAAAAGACCTACTCGGATTTCTCCTTTCGGCCTTGCACTAATAAATTTGGTGCTTATTACTCACCAGTAACGATTGTTGTGCGAACAACCCAGATACCGAGGTAGCTGACAGCCTTGTGATCAACAGTAGCGATGTTTTTAACACCACCGTTAGCAGCGGCTGTTGAGATTGAAACGTCAGCAGATGTTACAGGGATGAGACCAAAGAGGAATCCACCTGTAGCTTCGCCGCGTTTTGCATTAGCAGAAACACCTGCGTTTGCTTCGCCTGGAGCGACTGTTGTACAGCTGACTGCGAGAGCCAAAGCTCTGTTGCAAGAACTGCACCAAAAACCTTTTTCATTTTTTCCTCCATTTTGAAAAAAGATATTTTAATTGTAGCTTAAATGTACCCAGCTGTCAATCAGAATTCTTAAGATTCTATTATGTTTTGTTGAGTACAATCATAATGTATAGAATACATAAAAAACAGGGGGAGATTATAGTTATTTTCACCCAAATATAAGCTTCCCCGCTTCCGCGCTGACATGGATACAGGCATCCTCGCCGAATTTTCCGCCCAAAATCTCCTTTGCCAGGGGATTTTCCACATAGGTCTGAACGGCCCGCTTTACAGGGCGCGCTCCAAAGGCCGGGTCATAGCCTACATCGCTCAAAAAGTCGATGGCGGACTGGTCAAATTCCAGAGTGATTCTTCGGTCGGAAAGTCTGCTTTTTACCCGCTCCAGCTGATTCTTGACTATTCCGCCGATGCAGTCCTTTGAAAGCCGGCCGAACATGACGATTTCATCGATTCGGTTGAGGAATTCAGGGCGGAAGGTTTGCTTTAAAAGGACATCCACCGCAGGACGGGCCGCCACAAGTTTTTCCTGGGTGTCAGCGTCCAGAATCAAATCGCTTCCCAGATTGCTGGTCATGATGATGATTGTGTTCTTAAAGTCCACTACCCTGCCCTGTCCGTCGGTAAGGCGGCCGTCATCAAGCACCTGCAAAAGCACGTTGAAGACATCAGGATGGGCCTTCTCAACCTCATCGAAGAGAATCACGCTGTAAGGGCGGCGGCGTACAGCCTCGGTGAGCTGACCACCCTCATCATAGCCCACATATCCCGGAGGGGCACCAATCAGACGGGTCACGCTGAATTTTTCCATGTACTCAGACATATCGATTCGGGTAAGGGCCTTTTCGTCATTAAAGAGGAAGTCGGCCAATGTCTTTGCAAGCTCTGTCTTTCCCACACCTGTAGGCCCGATGAACATAAAGCTTCCCAGCGGTCGGTTGGGGTCGTTAAGGCCGGCCCTGTTTCGGCGGATTGCGTCGCTCACCACGGAAACAGCCTCGTCCTGTCCGATTACCCTCTTGTGCAGGACGCTTTCCAGCTGAACATACTTCTGCTTTTCGCTTGTGAGCATTTTTGCAATGGGGATTCCGGTCCAGGCGCTTACCACGCGGGCAATATCTTCCTCAGTGACTTCCTGCCTTAAAAGGGAATCAGAAACGCCATTGTCTTCCTTATTATGCCGCTCTTCATCGGCTTTCTGAGCCTCTGCCAGTTCCTTTTCAAGGGAAGGGATTTTTCCGTATTTCAATTCCGCGGCCTTGTTGAAGTCGCCCTCGCGGGTGTATTTTTCTTCCTCAAAGCGGGCCTGCTCCAGCTCTTCCTTGAGTTTCCGGCTCCTGTCGATTTCAGCCTTTTCGTTCTGCCACTGTAACTTCATGGCGTCCCGGCTGGCAGTGACTTCGGCAAGTTCCTTCTCAAGTTTCTGCAATCTTTCTTTCGAAGCCGCATCGTCTTCCTTAGAAAGAGACTGCTTTTCAATCTGAAGCTGAAGGATTTTTCGCTCCAGCTGGTCAAGTTCCGTAGGCTCGCTCTCAATTTCCATTTTCAGGCGGCTGGCAGCCTCGTCCACAAGGTCAATGGCCTTATCCGGCAAAAAGCGGTTTGTGATGTAGCGGTTTGAGAGAGTGGCGGCGGCGACAAGGGCCTCATCATTGATTTTAACCCCGTGATGAATCTCGTATTTATCCCGCAGTCCGCGCAGAATGGCGATTGTGTCCTCAACATTCGGCTCGGCACAGTAAACCTGCTGGAAACGACGCTCCAACGCCGCGTCTTTTTCGATATATTTGCGGTATTCGTTCAGGGTCGTAGCCCCGATAACATGAAGCTCACCGCGAGAAAGGGCTGGCTTTAGCAAATTGCTGGCGTCCATTGAGCCTTCACTGGCACCAGCCCCCACAATCGTGTGAAGTTCGTCTATAAAGAGGATAATCTGTCCCTCGCTTTTGGCGACTTCGGTGATTACAGCCTTTAACCGCTCCTCAAACTCGCCGCGGAATTTTGCCCCGGCCACAAGGCTTCCCATATCCAGAGAAAGAAGCCGCTTGTTTTTAAGGGATTCAGGAACATCTCCCGAAGCGATACGGCGGGCAAGTCCCTCAACGATTGCCGTTTTTCCTACGCCTGGCTCGCCAATCAGAACAGGATTGTTCTTTGTGCGACGGACGAGCACCTGCATTACACGGCGGATTTCCTCATCACGGCCGATTACAGGGTCGATTTTGTCCTGGCGGGCGCGGGCCGTCAAATCAGTGCAATATTTTTCCAGGGACTGCATCTTGCTTTCAGGGTCGTTTGTGTCCACTTTCTGGTTTCCTCGGACGGCTTTTAAGGCCTCAAGGATTGTCTCTTTAGTGATTCCGTACTGCCTCAAAAGCTCGCCGGTGCGGCCGTCGCTCTGAGCCATCGCAAGTAAGATATGCTCCACCGAAAGGAACTGGTCTTTTAAAGCCGCCATTTCCTTTTCGGCTTTGGCAAGGACTTTCTGAGCCTCGCCTGAAAGCTGCATCTGCACGTTGCCGGTGACTTTTGGATATGAAGAAAGAAGATTTTTTGCCCCTTCAAGAAGGGCTTCTTTTTGAACGCCAATTCTCTCCACAATGGGAGAAGTGATTCCGTCCTTCTGCTCAAGCATGGCCACCAGAAGATGTGGCAAGCCGATTTCTGAATGGTCATTCTGCTGAGCAAGTGCGCTTGCTTCCTGCAAGGCATCCTGTGTTTTTAAGGTAAACTGCTCGTAATTCATAGTGTACCCCCTGTTATTCCGAATGTAGTCCGTGGAACTTCGAAAAACTGAAGTTTCTCAAGATTTTCTTCGGAATCTTTCTATCACTATGAAAATAAGCAAAAAAAATCAAATCGGCAAGTTTAAATTTCTCACAGATAGGGAGCGTTAAAAAATTGCACAAGGTGCAATTTTAGCGAGTCTCCCGAAGAGCTATGCTCGTAGGGGCCACAGAGACCACGGAGAGTTCTCTTAAACAGATAAGCTCTCTGTGCCCTCCCAAACTCTGTGAGGGCATAAAAAAAACCGCCCCAAAAGGAGCGGTCTCGCATAATCACAGTCATAGCCGGGACAAGCCCGACCTTTTTTACTATTTGCTGTAGTATTCGACGACCATCTGGTCGTTAATCTGAACTGGGATTTCTGAACGCTGTGGCAGACGGGCAAGCTTACCAGTGAAGTTGTCATCGTCGCGCTCAAGGTAGTCAAGTTTTGCCTTGTTGTTTGAAAGGTATGTTGACTTGAACTGTTCGCTCTTGCGTGCTTTTTCGACCAAAGAAATTGTTGTGCCGACTTTTACAGCGTAAGAAGGAATATTGATAACTTTTCCGTCAACAAGGATATGCTTGTGGCTGACCATCTGGCGAGCCATGCGGATTGAAGAAGCGAATCCCAAGCGATAAACGAGGTTGTCAAGACGAGTCTCGAGAGCAACCAAGAGAGCAGTACCTGTCATCTCCTTTGATTTAGCAGCCTGCTCGAAGTAGCGGCGGAGCTGTTTTTCAAGGATATTGTAGTAAGCCTTTACTTTCTGTTTTTCGATCAAGTGCAAAGCATAATCAGAAGGTTTCTTTGTCTTCTTGAATGCTGGTGCACCAGCCCTGTCCAATGCCTTTGGGTGTCCACAAACATTGACACCAAGTCGTCTACATTCCTTAAAACGAGGATTGCGTCGTGTAGCCATTTAAATGCTCCTAAAAATGTTTAATCAAGGCAGATTCCACAAGCCGCGCAGAATCAGTTGCTTGACCGTTCAAAGTTCTGACTAGAGGGATGCTAATCAGTGAAATATATGATATCAGTTTTTGAACGTTGAATCAATATAATGCATGGGAAAATTATGAAAAATCAGGAAGAAAGGAAGTGCACGAACAGAACATGAAATATATTTTCATTTCATTTAAAGAATCCTTGACAGCTGGGAACAATTGTAAAATAATATAAGAATGAAACGTTCGTTTTTGCTTACTGTGATTTGTTTTTTCCTTCTCACACTATCCTCATGCGCAAAGAAAGCAGGACCCGCTAATGAAGAAGTTACGCTCGTCATGGCTGAAGTAAATCCGGAAGGAACAATCGCAGGGCAAATGGACCAGGTCTTCAAGGAAAAAGTCGAGGAATTATCCGGCGGAAAAATCAAGATTGACCTTCACTGCTCAGGAATTCTCGGAGATGTTGACTCGGTCATGGCGCTCATGATGAAACCAAATTCAACTATTCAGATTCACCGTATGTCCGCCGTAAACATGGCAATGTACGGATGCAAAAAGACTTCCCTTCTTTCGGTTCCCTTCACATTTTCAAGCAAGGAACATTTTTGGAGATTTGCAAATTCAGCGGAAGGACAGGAACTTCTCAACGAGCCATCGGAAATCGGGCTGGGAGTCAAAGGACTTTTCTTCGGCGAGGAAGGTTTCAGGCATTTCTTTTCAACGAAAAAACTTCAGGGCATCGAGGACTTCAAATCACTGAAAATCCGCGGGACCAACGATGAGACCATGCAGGGGATTCTAAAAGGGCTTCAGGCGGACTCAATTCCAGTAAACTATGCTGACCTTTATTCAGCCTTACAGACAGGCCTTATAGATGCGGCGGAGCAGCCAATCGCGAATTATCTGGCAAACCATTTTTATGAAGTCGCACCTCACATGATTTTTGACGGCCACACTCTCGGAGTCATGGAAACAATAATCACGGAAGAAGCATGGAATTCCCTGAGCGAGGAGCAGCAGGCAATTCTCCTTGAAGCCGGGAAATACGCCTCGGAATCCTGCAAGAAGATTTCCGAAACCGAAGAAGATAAAGTAAAAGCTCAGCTTATCGAAAAAGGCGCAAGTCTCACGGAGGTAAAGAATCGTGCGCCATGGCAGGAAGCCTGTTCTGACGTCATAAAAAAAGGAAGCCTTACCGACTCTGTATTATATGAACAGATTATGAGCTATGCCGATCAGGACTGATTTCATGTCATTTGACAGCGAAAAAAAGACATCGTATAATAAATTTCGGAAGCAATCTGGAGAAAGTATATATTTTGCAAAACACGAATGAAAAAAAACAGACTTTAAAATCTGTCGCCGGCATAAACATACAATTTCTCAATGTTTTTTTTATCACCATTACGGCTATTGTGTTCTGCTTCATACTTGTCATCTCAAATACAGTCAATACGCGTTTTCATGCCGTAGAAAAGGCGATTGACAAATTCATCATCTGTGAGCAAAGTTCGGAGCTTATAAAAGAAAGCGCAAATTACCTCACGGATCAGGCGCGTCTTTTCGTGGTCACTCACAAAACCGAATATGCCGAAGCCTACCTCAATGAAATAAACAATGAAAACCGGCAAAAAAAAGCCCTCGAGGCCCTCGAATCGGTCTGTTCCGAAAAAGACCTGGCTCTGCAGCGTCTCAAAATCGCGCTGGAACAGGGACAGAGCCTTATCACCATGGAACTTTACGCAATTCGCCTCGCCTATCACGCAATCGAAAACGCAGACATTCCTGAGCAGATCAAGAACATCCATATCAGGAGCATCGATAAAGACATTCCGTTGGACAAACTTCATGAACGGGCCATTTCAAATCTCTTCGGGGAAGGTTATCTCATCTACAAGACAAGAATCAACGAAAACTGCCGTCTTACAATCTCGGCAATAGAGCAGCAGATAAAAGACGAGCTGAACCTCAATTCATCAGAACTGGGAGCCAATATCAACAGGTTAAGGCTTCTCTTCCTCATTTTGCTCATAGTAAACGTCATTCTCTTCATTTCTTTCTCTTATCTTGTGATTCTTCCTCTCGAAAAATTCAAGACTGCAATCGAAAACGACGAAAAACTCAATATCATCGGCTCCATGGAATGTCGTCATCTTGCAGAAAGCTACAATGAAATTTACGACCTCAAAGCCCAGAACGAAAAATCCCTGCTCAAAAAAGCAGAGTACGATTCTCTTACAGGCATACTGAACCGAAGGGCATTTGACCAGATTTGCCATGCTTCCGCGGAAAAACAGCAACCGATAGCCCTGCTTCTCATTGACATGGACAACTTCAAGGCCATCAACGACAATTACGGTCATAGCGGAGGCGACACGGCATTGCAGGAACTGTCTCGTCTCCTTTTAGAGACATTCCGTACCGATGACTATGTAGCACGAATCGGCGGTGATGAATTTGCGGCAATTCTTCCTTACTGTCTGCCTCAGGCTGCAAACATCATCAAGCAAAAAATATTGGGCGTCAACGAAAAACTTGTTACCATAAAAGATAATATAAAACCGGTCTCCATCAGCGTCGGAGTCGCATTCTCAAGCACTGGATACAGCGAAGATTTGTTCAAAAAAGCGGACAAGGCCTTGTATATTGTCAAGGAAAAAGGCAAGCGCGGCTGCGAGATTTACGAAGAAAACTATGCTACAGAAGAGTGATTCACAGATTTACATAATCGGAGCCGGTTTCGCCGGCCAGATGATTGCAAAAGATTTATTGCGAAAAAAGGTTTTCGGCACTGTCGCCGCTTTTTTGGACGATGACAAAGAGCTTATCGGAAAGCAGATTGACGGAATCCCAGTTCTTGGTCCAATCGGCGACGTGGCAAAAATTCTCCGCTGCGGTCCTCTTGACGAGGCAATCATCGCCATTCCGTCCGCCCCCACCGAGAAAATCAGGGAAATCTACGAGATTTTAAAGCAGGGCGGCTTTGCCCACATCAGGATTCTTCCAAGCGTAAGCCAGATTGTTGACGGCAAGGCTCATCTTGTCCAGACCAGGGAAATTGACCCCCTGGATATTCTCGGCCGCACGCCGGTAATCATTCCCCTGCATGAAAGTCTCAATTATCTTCGCAGGAAACGTGTTCTCATTACAGGAGCGGGAGGCTCCATAGGCTCGGAGCTTTCAAGGCAGCTTCTTTCTGGCGGCGCCGAGCGTCTGTATCTTTTCGGCCATGGCGAAAATTCCATCGTCCAGATTTACAGGGAGCTTCATGTCCTGCAGCAGGAAGGCGTGGGAGAAGCGGCCACCGTGGTTCCGATTATCGGCGACATGAAGGACAAGGAATATGTGCGCTATATTCTCCAAAAGACCCACGCCGACGTGATTTTCCACTGCGCGGCCTACAAGCACGTTCCCATGATGGAAGAGAATCCTGTCGCCGTAATCGAGAACAATGTCTTTGGCACGAAAAACCTTCTTGAAGCAAGCATTGAAGCCGGGGTTCAGCGTTTTGTCTTGATTTCAACAGACAAGGCCGTAAGCCCGGTAAGCGTTTATGGCGCGAGCAAAATGCTCTGTGAAAAGCTCATCCTCCAGTACGCGAAAAAAGCAGCGGAAAACCAGAAATTCATGTTCGTCCGCTTTGGCAATGTCTTGGGTTCCCGCGGCTCCATTCTGCCCCTTTTCCAGCAGCAGATTAAGACCGGCGGTCCCGTCACAGTCACGGACAAAAACATGGAGCGCTTTTTCATGACCATCCCGGAAGCCTGCTCCCTGGTGCTTGAAACCGGCGGTGTCGGCGAAAACAGCCGCTCATACCTTCTGGACATGGGCGAGCCGCTTAAAATCATTGACCTTGCCGAGCAAATTATCAAATTCTCAGGTCTTGAGCCAGGAAAAGACATCGAAATCAGAATAATCGGACCCCGGGAAGGGGAACGAGTCTATGAGCCACTGTGGCTCAAAGAGGAAAACCCCCAGAAAACCGAGTACGAAAAGATTCTCGTGCTCAAAAACATCGAATTCGGGGATGAGCAGCTTGATACACTTCTTAAAAATCTTGAGCCTATCTGCTATTTCAGGGGCGACGAAGAAAAATTCCGCAACAAGGAACTTCTTCTCTCTCTTCTCCGAAAGGCAGTCCCATCCCTCGATGAATTCTACAAAACCACAAAAAAAGACGAGTCCAAGAACCTGTAGGAGAAATTATGTCCGAGATTAAAGTTCCATTTTTCAAGCCTTCTTTTGATGATGAAGAAAAAAAAGCCGTCTGCGATGTAATCGACTCACTCTGGCTCACCACGGGCAAAGTCACCCATGATTTTGAGACAGACTTCGCTTCTTTTGTGGGTGCAAAACACGCCCTCGCCGTAAATTCAAACACTAGCGGAATGATTCTCGCCATGGAAGCTTGCGGCGTAAAGGCCGGAAAGGCCGTAATCACCACGCCCTACACTTTCGTTTCCACGGCGGCCAGTGCAGTTCATCTGGGAGGAGATGTTTTCTTTGCCGACATCGAGAAAGATTCCTATTCAATCGACCCGGAAAAAATCGAGGAAATCCTCAAGAAAGACAAAGCGCATAAAGTCTGCGCCATCGTTCCTGTCCACATTGCAGGAAATCTCTGCGACATGAGCCGAATCTGCGCCTTGGCAGAAAAATATTCCACGCCTCAGAATAAAATTTACGTAATTGAAGACGCGGCCCATTCCTTTCCGTCCCTGACCCAAAAAGGCTATGCGGGAACTTTAGGCGACATCGGTGTCTTTTCTTTCTACGCCACAAAAACCATGACCACCGGCGAAGGAGGCATGATTACCACAAACAACGATGATCTTGCAAAGAGAATGAGCCAGATGCGTCTCCACGGCATGAACCGGGATGCGTGGGACAGATATACGAATCCAAAAGCCAGCTGGGAATACGACATAATCGCACCTGGCTTCAAGTCAAATCTTCCCGACGTGCTGAGTGCCATCGGTCGGGTTCAGCTCAAAAAAGCAGTCTCTTTCGACGAAAAGCGCAAGAAAATCGTCAGCCTTTACAACGCCGCTTTCAAAAATTTTGACTTCATTATCCTTCCGCCGGACGGGGAGGGAAATTCCTGGCATCTTTATCTTCTTCATCTTGACGCCACAAAGCTGGACTGCGACAGAAACACTTTCGCTTCAGAGCTTCAGTCTCTCGGAATCGGAATTTCAATGCACTTCATCGCTATTTTCAATTTTACATACTGGCAAGAAAAATATCCCGACTTTAGGGCAGAAAACTTTCCAAATGCGGACGAGCACTCAAAAAACACGATAACCCTTCCCCTTTTCCCCGATATGACGGTTTCTCAGGCTCAGGCTGTAATCGACGCGGTAAAAGTGACTGGAGAAAAACATCATGTGCGCTAGGAAAAGCACTGCAAAAAAGAAGATTCTCTTCTCCGATGAATTCTACAGCGACATGAGCGCGGCAGACATGCTTCATGCGGTCCTTATAAGGAGTCCTTTTGCCTACGGTAAAATCATTTCCATTTCTTTTGCGCCTAAAACAAAAGTTCCTGAGAATTATTTTCTCCTTACATACAAGGACATCCCCGGAAAAAACACCGTAACGATTATCGAGACCGCCCTTCCGGTCCTTTGCAGCGGAGAAATTTCCTACAAAGGCGAGGGAATCGCCCTGCTCGTGGGCCCTGACAAGGAAGTCCTTGAGGAACTGAAAAAAAACATCCGCATACAGCTGGACAAATCAGAGCTGAAAAAGGACGAGTCAAGATTCGCAAAGGCTTGCAAATATCTTTCTGTGTCCCTAAAGGACGGCTCCCCCATCGAACAAAGCCTGATTTCCCTCAGAAAGACCTTAGCGGATTATTCACAGCCCAGGCAGATTGTCGCAAAAAGAAAGCTTGTCGTTGGCTCTGTCGATGAAGTTTTTTCAGATTCTGAAAAAGCGGCTGTTATCGTTGAGGGTGAGTGGAGCAATAAAATCCATTACAAATCAAATAAAGAAACCGAAGGCTGTTTTTGTTTCCTAAAAGGCGGAAACTTGCATGTATACACGCCCTGCCAATGGATTTCACAGCTGACAAAAACACTTTCAGAAGTCACGGGATTTCCAAAAGAAAAAATTTTCATCACCAGGACATGGGTCTCACACAAGACAACGAATGCACTGTGGATGAACAGTATTCTTGTTTCTCAGGCAGCCGTTGCCGCGCTAAAAACAGGAAAACCTGTGCTTTTTTCTCTTTCAAGGCTCGCTCAGGAAGAACTTCTAGAGCTTCCGCCTGAAATCTCGATTTCTCATAAAACCGCGCTGGATTCACGGGGTATCATTACGGCGATGGACATCTCGATTGAATTCGATTCTGGAGCATACAATCCCTTTGCGCAGGATATACTGGACCGGCTTACAATCGCTAGCACGGGCATTTATAACTGCAAGAATGTCCGGATCTCTGCGAAGGCTTACAAAAGTCACAATCCGCCGGCTTCACTGCATCTTGCAATGATTGATTCCCATTCATTTTTCGCAATTGAAAATCAGATTCAGAAAATTTCTGAGGTCACGGGATTCTCGCCCGTGGAGCTAAGGCAGATGAACAAGGCTGGCGGGCTGCAAAAGTCCACGAAACCCTTCACATTCTCTTTCGGGCGTTCAAGCGATGCCATCAATGCAGTCGCCATCAAAAGCGATTTCAGACGGAAATATACGGTTGCCCATCTTGCCGAGCAGCGTCACTATGAAGAATCAGAGGATTTTCCATATTCTCCCCCGATCCGTGGAATCGGAATGGCATGCAGCTTTGACGGAAGCGGCTATCTGGGAACATATTTTGAAAAATCAAGCATAAGCATGCAGGTTTCAGTGAACGAGGAGAAAAAAATAATCGTTCACGCATATCCTCCATCCGCTGCAATCCGCGACATATGGACGCGAATCATAACAGACACTCTTGAGATCGACAAACGAAGCATAGTCTTTACAAACGAAATCAACGATGAGTCAGGAAAAAAGAATGCGGATGCGCTGATTATCCCTGAAACCCTAATCGGAACGGTCAGCATCAGAACGACGCTCCTGAGAAAATGCGTTGAATCCATCAAGCGCAAAAAAATCGACGGAATCCCCTTCTCAATAAAAAAATCACTTCCGCAATCAAGGAAAAAACTCTGGAATCAAAAAGACTTTTCAGGAACTCCATACTACAACACTGCCTTCGGCACATGCACCGTTGAAATTGAATTCGACAGATGCACCTACCGTGAACAGCTCAGAAAAATATGCGTCATCATTGACGGCGGAAAGATTCTCGCTCCAAAAGCCGCGGAGAATTCCGTATACCGCTCAATCCAGCGCTGCCTGTCAACTCTTGTCGAAGAAGACCCGCTGACTTGCCCTGATATTTCAATCAAATTCATGCAGTCTGATGAAGAACCCAAACAAATCGGTCATCTGGTTTACTCCATTCTGCCTGCAGCCTATACATCAGCGCTATCCCAGGCACTTGCCGTCACGGTTCGATCACTGCCTTTGCAGACTGACTCACTTTTTAAAATCAGGGAGAATTTTGAATTGGCAAAGCTAAAGAAAAGCGAGGTTGACTCATGAAAATTCCGGTTATTCTGAACAGCGAAAAGGTCATTCTCGATGCAAAACCGACGGAACCCCTGCTTGAAGTTCTCAGGCGTCAGGGGCTTCTGTCCATAAAAGAAGGCTGCACAAAAGGAAAGTGCGGCTCCTGCACAGTTCTTTTGGATGACAGGCCGGTATCCACCTGCATTATTCCTGTCGGAATCGTCAGGAACGCCACGATTGAAACCCTTGAATTTTTCCTGCTCACAAAAGAAGGCGAGGACATCATCACAGGATTCAAGCAGGCCGGAATGCAGATGTGCGGATTCTGCAACAGCTCAAGGATTTTTTCAACATATGCCCTGCTCAAAAAAGTCTACCGTCCGTCCAGCGAGGAACTTGAGCAGCTTGCAGACTCAATAAAATGCAACTGCACTGACCGCAAGACATTTCTTAACGGTGTATATTACGCAACTGCCAACAAGCACGAACGGGAAGGAAGAAGAAATGCCCTCATCTAAGTCTTTTTTTTACGCGAAGAACCTGAATGACGTCTTCTATCAGCTAAAAACAATCTCTGACCTCACTATCGTGGGAGGCTGCACGAGTTTTGTCGGAAAAGACCTTCCTGAAAAATCTCTTTCCATCCGGGATATTTCTGAGCTAAAGGTAATCGACAAACACGAGCGTTACATTGACCTGGGAGCTGCCCTGCCTCTGTCTGACATTGAGGATTTGGGAGAAACCAACCTTCCGAGAGTCTTTTATAACGCAATCATTACAATCGCGAATAAAAACATACGTAATATAGCAACCCTCGGCGGAAATATATGCACCAAGGATTTTTACACTACCCTCTATGCGCCTTTGCTTGCCCTCGACGCAAAATTTGAATTTCAGAACGGAGAAAACAGCTACTTTCAGGCCATAAGCCGCCTGAACTCAATGCCTGAGCATTACCTTCTTTCCCGAGTCAGGCTGCCATTTGAAGAGTGGGAAGTCGCCGTGTTCAGGAGACTTGGGCCGCAGAATTCCCTGAATGAGCTTTCGGCAGGATTCGTATTCCTCGCAAATTCGCAGAAAAACCAGATTTCTGACTTGAGAATCGCATTCGCCGGCTCATTTGCTTTCAGGGACACCAGCCTTGAGAACAAATTGATTGGCGCCCACCTGCCTCTGTCAGAAACCGCGATTTCGAATTTTCTCCTTGAGGCGGAAGAATCGTTCAACGAGGCGACAAAAACAGAGCGGATTGCGCCGATTCTGAAAAAACAGTTCTGGAACCTGGTGAAGTACTCCCTGGAGCAGCTGACCTAGAAATTAGGAATCAGCAATGAGAAATCAGTAATTAGGGCATCTCTAGAAATCCACTAATGTGTATTTCCAGAGAATGCCGACGAGTTTTAAGTCGTTGTAATGTCACGACTTAAAACATCGCTCTTTCAGAGTTATCTCTAAAAATTGCAATTTTTAGAGATTCCCATTATTTTTACTAGTCACTCCTCATTCTTTTTTTCACTTTATAAGCATACAGTCGCCATAAGAGAAGAAATGATACTTCTGCTCCACGGCTTTTTGGTAGGCATTGAGGATGTGCTCCCGGCCCGCAAAGGCTGAGACCAGCATAATCAGGGTGCTTTCAGGCGTGTGGAAATTCGTGAACATCTGGTTGACGCACTTGAACTTGTAACCCGGATACATGAAGATATGGGTCGCGCTTGAGCCGCCCTTTACGAACCCGTTTTCATCGCTGGCAGATTCCAAGGTGCGGACGGAAGTTGTTCCCACGGCAAGAATCGGGCGGCCTGCTTTTTTTGCCGCATTGATTTTTTCGGCCACATCAAAGGGAATTGTGTAGACTTCCTCGTGCATTTTGTGCTCTTCGATATTCTCCGTGCGGACAGGCAAAAATGTTCCCAAGCCCACATGAAGGGTCACAAATACCCGCTCAATGCCCTTTGCGTCAAGGCGGCGGAACATTTCTTCGGTGAAGTGAAGGCCCGCCGTCGGGCAGGCAGAGCTTCCCGTTTCCTTGGCGTAGACTGTCTGGTAGCGCTCTGAGTCCGTGTCATCGTCTTCACGGCGGATGTAGGGGGGAAGAGGAATGTGACCGTTGCGGCCAAACCAGTCGTCATCAAGGCGGGAATCAAACTCAATGGTGCGGAATTCGCTTCCCTCGTCGTTTTCATGGGCGATGATTCTTCCGATTGAGCCGTCGGTAAAACGGTACTTGTTCCCGGCTTTTACTTTTTTTGCCCCTTTAACCATGGTGTGCCAGAGATTTCCTTCCGGCGTCATCTGATTGAGGAACATAAACTCCTGCTCACGCCCCCCCTGTCCTTCAATTTCAGAAATTTTGATTCCGTAACAGCGGCTGCGGCGGACTTTTGAGTTATTGAAGACCATAAGGGTGTCAGGCGAAATCAAATCAGGCAAATCATCCATGGAAAGATGCTGAAGTAGACCGGTCTCACGGTTTAAAAGCATAAGCCTGTCCTGACCGCGGATTCCGCTGGGCTTTTGCGCTATGAGTTCTTCTGGTAAGTCAAAGTAAAAGTCAGATAGTTTCATTTCTATTTCCTATTCAAAAGACTAAAAATATTCTGTCGTGGCAAATTGATTGTCATTTCCATGCGGAATTTTTCTTATTCAAATAAGTTGGGCTGACTGTTTGCCTTCGCTTTATATTCAAGCCCCAGATGCTCGTAGGCCTTAGCAGTGACGATTCTGCCCCGGGGTGTGCGCTGAATAAGGCCGCACTGAATCAGGTAAGGCTCGTAGTAGTCTTCAAGGGTATCCTGAGCCTCGCCGATGGAGATGGCCAGGGTTTCCGCGCCCACAGGCCCGCCGCCGAAATTCCTGATAATCGAAAGAAGGATTTCCCGGTCGTAATGCTCAAGGCCCAGGGAGTCAATCTGGAGTTTTTTAAGGCCGTCCTGAGTTATTTTAAGGGTGATTCTTCCGTCACCGTAGAACTGAGCGAAATCCCTCATGCGGCGGAGAACACGGTTCGCCACGCGGGGAGTTCCACGGCTGCTTCGTGCCATCAAGAGGGCGGCATCGTCATCGATTTTTGTGTTAAGGATAGCCGCGCTGCGCTTTATAATGGAAGCAAGCTCTTCCTGAGTGTAAAAATTAAATCGCTGGATAATGCCGAATCGTGTCTGGAGTGGCTTTGAGACCATGCCGGCCTTTGTCGTTGCCCCAACCAGAGTGAATTTCGGAATCGGGATGCGCACGGTGCGGGCCGCCGCTCCCTGACCTATAACCCAGTCAAGCTCAAAGTCTTCCATGGCGATGTAAAGCATCTCCTCGATGGCGGGCTTGAGGCGGTGAATCTCGTCGATGAAGAAAACCGTTCCCGGAGAAATTGTTGAGAGAATGCCCGCCAGATCCTTGGGCTTGTCCAAGGCAGGGGCAGAAGTGACTTTAAAATCCGCTCCCAGCTCGTGGGCGGTGATTTCTGCAAGGGTTGTCTTTCCCAAGCCCGGAGGCCCGATTAAAAAGAGATGATCCAGCGGCTCCCGGCGCTCCCGGGCGGCCTGAATGAAAACCGAAAGATTTTCTTTTATTTCTTTCTGCCCCAAAAACTCGTCCAGCATTTTCGGACGAAGGGAGCCGTCGCCATTGTCGTCGTCAGAAGGAAGCTCAGCGCGGACAATATTGGCATTTCCTGCCCTTTGAATATCACTCGCCCGGACAATGTTCAAGCTCCCCGCCGCCTGCTCCGCGATTTGAGAAAATTCGTTTATGTCAGAATCAAAATCTTTTTTCATAAAAATCTTTTTTTAAATTCCTCACGGAGAGCACAGAGGGCACAGAGTGTTTTTAGAAGTTTATTTTCCTTAAGTCATAACACTCTCTGTGTACTCCTTAGCTCTGTGAGGAATTTATTTTTACTGTGCCAAAGCCACAATCGCACGGCGGAAGAGGATTTCCTCTTTGGCGTCGCGGCTTTTGTCCTTGAAGGCTACTTCTCCGTTTTGCGGCTTCTCCTTGTTCAGTTCATCAACCAGCTTTGAGATGCACTCTTCCACATCCCGCTTGTCGTAACCCATGTTGCTCAGGGCAGAGACCACATCAGCGTATTCTCCGCCACGGTTGACCACAACTTTGACACCCGGTAAATCCTCGTCCAAAGTGAGTTTTCCCTTGAGGGCAAGAAGCATTTTCTGCGCCGTTTTTTTGCCCAGCCCCGGAATTTTCTCAAGGGCGGCCAGGTCTCCGCTTTCAAGGCTCTGAATCAGCTGGTCGCGCTGAATTGAGCTCATGATTTTTATGGCTGATTTTGGCCCCACTCCGTCAACCTTGTTCAAATCAAAAAACAAATCCCGGTCTTTTGCAGAGGCAAAGCCGAAAAGATTCATGGCAGAGTCAGTGTGCTGCAGCCATGTGAAAACACGGGCCTCTTCCCCAAGCTTTGGCAAATCGTCCAGCGTGGTGTCGGGAACGATAATGTCCCACTCGATGCCGTTGGTTTCGAGAAAAAGTTTTTGAGGGAATTTGCCGGTAATGGTTCCGGAAAGAGAGTTGAACATGAAAAAGATTATAGTGGAAAAGAAATAAAATTACCACAGCAGGAAAAAATTATTCTGAAAAGAAAAAGCGGCCCGGATATGGAGCTGTGGCGAAGCCAGTCGGGAGCGAAGCGGACGCCCGAGCGAGAGCGAGCAGAAACGAGCACAACAAGGAGAGTGCTCGCGGAACAGCCGCAGCTCATACACTTCGCCCCGAAAAAAAAATCAAGATCCCCTAAATTATTTAATCTTCCTGACAAAAGAGTCTTTGAAGCCATAGTCCTTGAATTTCTCTCCGACCGCACCATACTCGTCAATGTTGAGCGGGCCTACCATAACCTGATAGGCGTTCTTTGACGAAGTCTGGACAAGGACAACAGGATACTTTGTCGAATATTTGTCAACGAAATTCTTGATATTGTCCTTGTTGCCGAGAGAGGCAACCTGAACGTAGTAGCTTCCGCTTCGCAAGTTATTGAGTGACGGAACGACATAGTTTGTCCAGTCGTTTGAAACAGGCATTTTCGCTTTTTCTTCAACGATGGGGGCAGGAGCAACCTCGCTTTTCGCGATGACAGGAGCAATCTCCACAGTCGGCTCTGCCACCTCTTCAGCAACCGGCGGATTGGGTTCAGCAGGAACAAGCACAATCGGCTGATAAGCGTCGGCAGGAACTTCGGCAATGACGGGCACATTCTCCGCAACAGGCTCCTCTTCCGCTACAACAGCAGGCTCTTCCTCAATTCCGGCAGGAAGCTCTTCACAGGCAAGTTCTTCGCTGACATTTTCTTCATCGCTGTTTTCAGCAAGCTCTTCCCTTTCAACGAATTCCTCAAGAATCTCTGCTCCCTCTTCAGATTCAATGTCCTTCTCAACAAGCTCTTCGCTTTCTGCTTCAAGGCTCACAGCCTCTTCAATATAATCAGGTTCACTTCCTTCAATAACAACTACTTTCTGCTTGCCATAAGTGCGCTCTCCATTGGGAAGGGGCGGAAGGATTTCATAAACAGTTTCAGGATTTGCTTCCTCAGGAAGGCTCTCGTCAGCCTGCGCATAAACGGGCTCCTCCACGGCGACTTCAAGAGGAGAGGCTTCCTCTTCCTCAGGAATATTGGCGATGACATTTTCTTCAGCAGGAACTTCCGGCGCATTTTCTACAGCTTTTTCAACGGCGGGCTTTTCCGCAATGACAGGAATCTCTTCAACTTCCTCCGCTGCGATTTCTTCTGTCTCGGTAATTTCGGGAAGAGGAGATACAGGGCTAGGCTTTACATTTGACACAACAGGCTCCGGGGCTTTCTCTTCAAAGCGGGCAGCTGTTTCCGTGTTTTCCAGATTGCTTTCAGATGAACCAGTGCTGTCTTCGGCGATGGCAGGGCTTTCACTCTCCCCCTCGCTCAAAACCGCTGAGCCGTTGGCATTCTCGTCAAGGCTGCCTGAGCGTTTTGTCAGCTTTACCTGAACGTTTGAGTCCGGCTTAATCCGCAATCCTTCGGCAGCTTCCGGTGAAAGAAGAATCGCAACGCCCTCGCTGGGGTCAATCGCGCCAAGAATAAGGACATCGATTGTGCTTCCTGTGGCCGGATTCGTCACAGTCACGCTGTCACCAGGAAGATAGCCAACAGTTCGAGCAAAAAGTCCCCGGGGCATTGTTCCGCTGTCAGCAACAACAGCACGACCATCAAGAGAAGGACGGGCAGCGGCAAAAAGCGTGGCAACCGTAAAAATCGTAAGAATAAATAGCGTTATTTTTTTCATTTTTTCCCCTCTTTTCCTTATTTATATCTCATCTGAGTGTTGATTTCATAGGCTACAAAACCAGCAAACTGACTCAAGCCCATCTCGTTGTTCGTTTTAGCGTCAGGTTTTTCCGGAACCGCGCTTCCCTCAAAAATCTGGTCGCCGCTGGCAACTGAGTAAGCCTTCCACTGAACTTTTTTGATATTCTCAAGCAAAAGTCCCTCCGGATTTGAGGAATCACTGGTGTTGTAAAAAAGCTCAACGCGGACAAGCACTTCCATTCCGCCGTCATAATTTTCCTGCAGTGAAGCCTTGAGGGCGCCGCGGTTTTTTTCATCGGTATCAGAAATCCACACAGGAGAGCTGGAAACGATATCGCCCGCGTCAAAAAAATAGTCCGTGAGATTCTGTTCGAAAAGATAAGAAGTCGCCCAAACTTTTTCCTGTCCAGGATTATTCTGGATAATCTGAATCGAAAGAGAGCGCGCAAAAGCCCCGGAAGAGAGCAAAGCGAACAGAACAAAAAGAATTGATTTTTCCCACCTTTTCATAAACACCCCGACAGCGAAGATTTTTCACTGTCTTTATGAATATCGGAATCTGAGAAAAAAAGTTTAGCGACATCCATGTCGTAACGACTTTTTCGAGAAAAAGTCGAGTACACGAGCACTTACGCCACATCCATGTGGCGAATTTTATTTACATAAAAAGTAATCGGGCAATTCGATTTGGAATGTCTGGCTTTTTCCGTCTCCGGTGGGAATCGTGAGTTTTGAAGAACATAATAGAAGATTTTTGATTTTCAGCGTTTTTTTTGCGATTTTGTTCAGCTTGAAATTTCCGTGCTTGTCGTCGCCGCAGATGGGAGAAGCCACGCTCGCCAGATGGATTCGGATTTGGTGCATCCGTCCGGTTCCCAGCTTGAGGTGGATTTTTGAGAATGTGAGGGGAATGAGCTTAGAGGCAATTTCTTCGGGATTTTCTGAAAAGGCCGGGACTTCCCTTGTAAAAACTTCTTCCACGGTAAAATTAGTGACAGCGCTTTGCTCCCGCTCATTCTTGCCGTTTTTTCTGACCACGGAGCCTGAAATCGTGCCGGATTTTACTTTCTTTCCATTTATAAGGGGCTCGTTGAAGCAGATTGCAGTGTATTCTTTCTGGACTTGCTTTGAGGCGATAAGGTCAATCCATTTTGAGGCGGCTTTGGAATTTTTCGCTATGACCATAAGACCGCAAGTTTCTTTGTCCAGACGGTGAACGAGATGAACTTTAAAGCCCACCTGCCTTGAAAACTCTTCGTCCAGCGGATGGGCAATCCCCTCGCCCCCCTGCACGGCCACTCCCGCAGGCTTGTTTATCACAAAAATCTCATCGTCTTCAAAAAGAACAGGAATCTCACGCATAGGATAATAGTAGCGGAAAGAGTTTTAATGAGCAATCGGCAATAAGGAATGAGAAATGAGAAATTAAAATTGATAATTGATAATTGCTCATTCCTAATTTATAATTCTTGTATGCGAAAAATTTTCTTTTTAATCTGTGGATTTTTTCTTTCACTTTCGGCTTTTTCTGAAATCATCACTTCTGAGAAGTTTAATTACTCCATCGATTTTCCTGAAGGCTATCAAATCGAAGACATGGAGCAGGACGAAACCACCGTTATTTTTAAAAACAAGTATCTTGATGCCCACGCGCTGATTAAGGTTTGGGAAAATTCAAAATTTTCTTCCTCAATGGATGCAATCAAGGACACCCTTTCGAGGGTAAAGGCATCTTCCGACTATTCCGAGGCTGTCTGGCGACGGCAGAAATGCACTATCGCTTCTTTTGAAAGCCCGGTCTTGCTCCCGGACGGAGCGGCTCAGGGCTGGGCGGCTTGCATTCCTCTTCCCCAAAAGAAAGGCTATCTTACGATTCTTTCTTACGCGCCCAAAACTGTCTACGACGATTTGGCTCAGGTCTTGATTTCCCTTTTGGACTCAGTTTTGATTGACACAGGCTCTTTCCGTGAGCCGGGCTTGATTACTTCGGCATTTTATCCGCGAAAAAGCCCCAAACAGATTTCCCTTACGATTGACTCCAAAAAAATCCCGACTCAAATTGACTCCGTTGACGCGGAGGCAAGCCAATTCGTTATCGACCGGGAATTTGCTGTCTTTTCTTTCTATGCCGCAAACAATCTGCCCGAAATGTTCGACGCATGGATCCGCTTTTACCGCCTTTTAGCCCGTGACTCAATGGAAAGAGTCAAAAAAGTCTCCTTCGACATTTACACGGCCTTAAAAGAGGATTGTGAGAAAAAGGACGCCAAAAATCCTGACGCAGCCCTTGCCCAGATTCTCTTGAACTGGGCGCAGGATTTCAATTACGAGCGAAAATCTTCCAGCTACGACAAGGCGGACATCGAAAGCATCCCCGCCATTCTCGAAGGCGGCTCCAGCGACTGTGACGGCCGCTCCCTCCTGCTCATGTGCATCCTGAAAAACTGCTCAATCGACAGCTGCATGTTCATCTCAGCCCAGTACAGCCACGCCCTTCTGGGAGTCTATTTCCCCGACAAGCAGGGGCAGACTATCAAAGTTGATGACGGTCTTGCAGGAAAGGAATATCTCGTAGGCGAGACCATAGACAAGGGAATTACCCTTGGAATTTTAAGGGCAAACATGGCCGACAGAAAGCACTGGATGGCAGTGGAATTGCCGTGAGAGGGAGAAAATTTACCCGCGTTTCTTTATTTTCTGCAGTTGTTCCACCAAATGCCGGGAAGCGTTGGAATCATTTGTGTCATACACCCAGTTGTGGTTGAAGCAGGCGATTGTTCCCTGGTTTCCGCTTGAACCGATGACAAGGCTGTAAAAGTCAGTGTTCTTTTTCTTCTCTTCTTCGATTGATTTTACAAGTGTCTCAGGAAGGCTTCCCATCACGAAGTCCGAAATCAGCAGCACATCGGCGTTTTTGTAGCCGTCTTTCTGCAGCATCTGGACAGCGTGACGAAGAGCCGGGCTTGCGTCCGTTCCGCCGTTGAAGCTCATGCGGAGAAACTGAACGATTCTTGTAAGCGCGTCGCCCGATTTGAAGTCCGACATATCCAGCGTTTCAATTCCTGTGGAAAACGAAATCAGATAGCACTTGCGTTCTTCCTCCATGGCGATTTTTGAAAGGGCGAATGTCACGGTCTTTGCGATGTTTTCCGGCGTACCTTGCATTGAGCCTGATGTGTCCACGCAGATGATGACGGGGCCTTTCTGATCTTTCTTTGCCACCTCAACTTCTTCGCTCTCATGATCTTCTTTGTCCTCAGCTTTGTCGTTCTGATAGGCAAAGGAAAGCAGCTGCTTCTGCGCGAATTTGAGCTGGAAAAGTTTCTTTGCCGCCGGGTTTTTCATCATAGCAAGTTCGCCTGGAAGCACGGAAGCAATGTCGTTGGAATAGCGCAAGCCGTCAATCTCTCCGCGGTAGGCTGGCTTTGGGTGCCACTCGGTCTTGATGACGACTTTGTCACGCATTTCCTTTTCAAAGATTTCCTGAGTGCGGCTCTGCTTTCCAATCATCTTGGCAAGTTCCTGCAAAGATTCGTCCTGCTCCAAAAGTTTTGCGAACTGTTCGAGAATCTCAAATCCGCTTGTCTCGAATGGGCGGTTTGACAGATCCCAGAGCCGTCCCAAATCTCCGATGAAAGGCAAAAGTAGTTTTTCAAGGCGCATGAATTTTTCGATTTTCTTGTACAGCTCTTCAAGGAAAAGTTTTCTGAGTGCGTCAATTCTCTCCATTTCCCACTTGTTCTTGCGGTCGATGAGGTTTTGCTCCATGTCGGAAAGAAAATTGCGGTGCAAGGTATCAAGTTTTTCCGCAGATTCCCAAACGATTGTTTCATTTCCGTCTTTATCTGTTTTGATTTTTTTCTGTTCGAAAAATGCCTTTCGGTAAAAATCAAAGTCCAGCGTGCTTGGCGCAATGCTCCCCCGTTTAGAGTCGCTCACTGAAGGAAGCCGCTTGTAATGATACTGAATCTTTGAATTCTCGGCGGACAAATCAAGGGCAAGTTCCTGCGCACTGAGTTTTTTCTGCTGGGCAATAAAAATCGCTTCATCGAAGAATGGATTTTCCTTTTCAAGGGTCTTTTGAGTTTTTTGGAGCCATTCCAGAATGTCAGTCTGAATGTTCTCGCGAACGCCCTCGTGGGAAAGTGCGTAAGGGTGAGTGTTTCCATGGCGAAGGATTTCTGAGAGCGTGTCTTCCGCGATTTTGGCAAACTTGTTCTCTGGAAATTCGATTTTCATCTCTTGCGGCTCGACCGGCGCAATCATGTCTTCCATAGCGTCAACAAGCTGCTTGCGGTCATTTTCAGAACCGAATGCGGACGAAGCGAAATTCTCAAACTTGCGCTTTTTCTTGGATTCTGTTTTCTGCTGTGGAATTACAGAGCAAACATCGTGTTCAATTTTTTTGATATTTGAGAACAAGGTAGAACATATTTTTGAAAAATCCTCGTCATCAGAAAAATGCATTTGATGAGATGTTTTATTCCTTGCCAGCCGAAGCTCTTCCCACCATGGTTTTCTTGAAAAAAAATTCCACAGTGGCTTCAAACACTCTCTCAAAATCTGCTGGCTTCTTTCTATCCAAGCACGAGGCTCTTCATCCAGCTGAGAAATATCAGGCATTCCATTAGGGTATTTTTGATTTACTTTTTCAATGACAGCTAATGCCTTTCTAGCAAATCTGCGTGATTTTTTATCTCGATTTCCCATTTCTATTCCTGTTTTCCTACCAGTTTCTCAATTTCGTCCATATTCGCAAACACGAACGAAACCATTTTCTGCAATTCCCCATCGCTTATGTCCTCCGTCGCGTGAACAAGGCGGTTGCGGATTTTCTGAAGACGAGCCGCCGTTTCGGAAAGTTTCGCTTCTTCTGAAAGCGACTGAATCTTCATCACAATCCATGCCTTCTGTTCGTCCGAAAGCGAGCGGACATCAGGCACGGCCGGGAATTTTTGCTGCAATGCGGCGAGGGAAAAGCGTGATTTATTTTCGTTCAAGGTCTATTCCTTTTTCCATTCGCGGACAAGGCAGACTGCATATTCGTGGTCTTTTGTCGTGTGGTCTTGGTGTCCGCGATCGTCAAAGAGCTGATAGAATGCGGCTGATTCTCCGTTTTTACTTGACGACCAGTATTCTTCTGCTGTCAGAGTTGCGAGTTCATTGCCAACAGCCTCCAAAGATTTATTGATTGATTCTCTGTTCGCCCAGATTTTTGAAAGCAGATCCTTGTCAGGAACTGTCCAGCCAGAAGCATATTTTGAAGGGAGTTCGTTTTTGCTTCCGTAATCAGAGGCTATTTTTGCGGTGTTGTCCCAAGTGTCCTTGTACTGCTCAACTCCCAGAGCATACGCTTTTTCGCCCGCAAGGCAGACAACGGCAATCACATTTTCTTTTTCTTCAGCAGACAAAGAAGTGATTTCACCCGCCGTGTAAATTGTTCCGTTTTTGAGAATCACATCGCCGACAGAAAGGGACGCCGAAAGATTCGTCTTAAAATAGCGGTTCTGCTGTTTATCAAGAGCAACTCCGGCATCTTCGAGTTCCTGAATCGCCGCGTCGATTTTTGCGGTGATGCTGGTATTGTATTCCTGATTGGCGAAGAGATTCGCCTTGAATGGAACTGCGTCCTTTTCCTTCTGAGTCTTGAGTGAAGCAATCTCGTCATTGATTCTGTCAACGATTGGCGCATAACGCTCCTGCTTGAATTTTTTCTGCAGGGTTTCGTATGCGATGTCGGAGAATTTCTTTGGCTCGACATGGGTTTTCGCAGGATTTTTTTTGACGGTGAAATTCGCCCAACAAGAAATCGTATCTCCGTTTTTCTCATAATAGCTATCCGTATATCTGTTCTTATTGTCTCTGTATACTGTTTGATAACTTCCATTTTCTCCTATGGAAACATACCAAGTTTCACTTGTTCCATTGCGAATACATTCATAGCATTTATGACCACTTATATCCACAATTATAGCTTTTCTCGGCTCTTTCACTTCCTCAAACCATGCTTCATCAACAGACGCCTTAAATTCCTCAATCTGCTCCTGAATTTCTTCAATCGCGCTATCGCAGTCCACACCGTTCTGCTTGATGCACTTTTCCACAATGTCGCGGGCCTGCTCCTGCTGTTTTTCCGTGCTCCAGATGCAGTATTCGATGAGCTGACAGTCCATTAGGTCAACTTCAGTACGGTCGTTCAGGAATGCGGAGGCTTTGAGGATATGAGCGATTTTCTTCCAGCGGCGGTCGCCAACTTCAAAGAGTTCCCGCTGCCATTCAAAGTCTTTGGAATTCTTGTTTTCTTCCGTCAGTTTTTCATTTCGGCTGGTCAATTCCTTGCGGATTGCAGAAATGACGGCTTTTGCCTCATCTGAAAGAGAAATCGCATCAATCTTTTCTTTCCATGCTTTCAACTCTTCGCTCGTAATCTGAAGGTTCTTCACTTCATCAGGAAGGGCAAAGTCGGAACTTGAGGAACCGTCAATCATGTCAAAAAAACTGTCCTCGTTTTCTATGTAGCCAACGCACAGACGCAGGATAAAGCGGTCGTATAATGCTTCAAGTCCACGGTCTTTTGCAGGAAGCTCGTTCGATGCGGCAAAAAGGGCTTTGAGCGGAACATCCATAACCTTGCTTCCGTTGTGGAATATACGTTCATTTGTAATCGCAAGGAGCGTATTCAAAATAGCTGAATTTGCTTTCCAAATCTCATCCAAGAATGCAATATCCGCCTCTGGAAGTTTATTTTCAGTAAGATGAAGGTATTCTTCCTTTCCGTTTTGACCTTCAAGTTCGCCATTCAATCCTTTCAACGAGATATTGCCAAATACCTCTTCAGGTGTCGTGTACTGGTTCAACAACAGCTCAAAATATTTCACACCCTTATCGCCGTCAGCCTTGAATGCCTGAACAACACGGCGGGCAATCATGCTCTTTGCACATCCCGGCGCACCCAGGAAAAACACGCTTTCTCCAGCAATAGCGGTAAGAAGAGCAAGCCGCACTGCCTCATCCTTTTCGTACAGACCGTTTGTAAGTGCATCACGCAACCTCTTTATTCTGTCGTGAAGATTCTGTGATTTTGTTTCGTTGTTTGTGTATTCCATTTCAAAACTCCTTTCTATGTATTAGAAGTAATTTATGACAAAGTTGACACTTTTCTTCAAATTACTCATCATTTTCCAGCAGAAAATCAAAGAGATTCTGTACCAGCACTCCGTCCTCAGTCATATATGTTGGCTGCAGGCCTCCGACTATCACGAGTTTCTTGAAGCTGTCTTTTATTGAAAGAAGGGGTCGCATTTCCTGTGCCTGTTTTTCTGCAGTGGGAAGATTCAATGCGGACTGGATGTAGAGTCGCTCGTAGCCTTTGTTGCAAACAAAAACCACTTCAAGCGGGTTCTGGATTTTTTTATCATTAGCAGTGCGTTCTGTATGCTCCACCATGCCTACATCCACAGAATACCCTCTGATAAGCAGTTCGTTGTAAATGATGTTTTCCATGATGTGAGTTTCCTCGTATTGACGAAAATGAAGTCGGGCGTTGCGAAGTCCAATATCGGAAAAATAATACTTGCATGGAGTGTTGAAATATTTTTTCCCCTTGATGTCATAACGGACGGCACGGCTGATTAAAAAAGAATCCTCAAAATAACCGAGGTAAGTCTGTACCGTATCAGGATGAATGGAAACATGCTTAACTGACTTGAATGTGTCGGAAAGTTTTTTTGGATTGGAAAGGCAACCTATACCTGAAGCAAGATAATCCAGCAATTCAGAAAGTTCTGCAGGATTACGCACATCGTTCCGCTCTAGAATATCCCTTAAATAAGTTTCCAAAAAAATTGATTCCAAATATGAAGCCTTATCCTGAGGGGCACTCATTGTGTAGATTTTTGGAAGTCCCCCATACAGCGAATATTCCCGCCATGCAGACTCCCTACTTCCGTCATATTCATGAAAAAATTCTGCAAAAGACAAGGGGTACAAGTGAATCTGGTCTCCCCGTCCGCGGAATTCCGTAATGATATCTTTGGAAAGGAACTTCGCATTGCTTCCCGTAACATAGGTGTCTGCATTGGGAATGTGAAGGAAGCCGTTCAGCACATCCTCAAATTCGCTTACCATTTGAACTTCATCCAGAAGGATGTAGTACATCTTCTCATCAGTAATCTGGCTTTTTACATATTGATAGAGGGCATCGGGATTCCGTAATTCCTTGTTTGCAAAGTCGTCAAGGGCGACAAGGATGATGTGGTCTTCACGAATGCCCTTTTTTAGAAGATACTCATAAAAAATACTGAACAAAAGGTATGTTTTTCCAGACCTTCGGATTCCTGTGACAACTTTGACCATACCGTTGTGCATTCTTCGGACAAGTTTTTGAAGATAGCTATCCCTATTCATAATCACCTCTATTGAAAATTTAGTCGGCAAATTGACTGATTTTTCAATAATTGTAGACTGAGATACTCAAGTTGTCAATGTTAACAGAAAATTCAGTCGACTTTTCTGTTAAATTTTCAATAGCACTTTTCGTACTGTTAATTTTCTTTCATCTTAAGGGGTTCTGAAATCCCAATTCCACGATTGCTTCCTCGTAACTTTGGTTATTGAAGTAGCCTTGCATTGCTTTCTGCTTTCATCACTACAATTGTGCCAGTTCTATTTCCAAGCGTTTTCCTCCCAAATTCCTTTCAATCCAGTCGCAGCCTTGCTCACTTTTGAGGGATCACGGCCAAACTTTTCGGCAAGTTCTTTCTGGCTTATCGTTTTTTTGCCATTTTTCCATTCCTCCAGCATGTCCAGGCTCACTTCTTCCCTGGCAAATTCGCATCTGGAAATCAATTCACATGTAAATGAGCGGAAGCTGTTCAGCTCTTCAGATGGGGCGTCAAATTTTGCAAGAATCGAATTGGTCATAACCGCTGACAAAAATCCGCCTTTTTTTGTGTCGGAGCGGGCGGCCTTATAATGCGCGTCATATTTTTCAAGAATCGGCTCAAGCAGGCTTTTAAAACGCTCTTTTCTTTCATCTTCGCCCTTTTCCATCTCTTCGCTGGTGCGATTGCGTGAAGAATAGGCAAGGTTTTCCTCAGAAACCAGATTAAAAAGAGAGCAAATGTCACCGTCCTTATTTTTTACTTCGTTAGCTTCGAATGTAAATGAGTGGGAGTCTATCAAATACTTGATTTTCTCAACCTTTTTCCCGGTCTGAGCGGAAAGCCATTCCGCAGTATTTTTTTCACGGATGTTTTTCCCGTATTCATCACATATTTTTGCTAAATCGGCAAAAGCCTTGTCATGGGAGTCATCATTTTTATTGTCAGTGAGTCTTATTCCCTGCCGCCTGTCCTCATTCGCCTTTCTTATTCCCGCTGTACGGATTTTCTGGCGGAGAACTTTTGCAATATAGTGAAGGACATATTCTTCATTCCTTGAACTGTCCGGCTCAAATTTTTCTACGAAATCTCTCAAAAATTCGTTGATTTCCAGACCGCTGTCACAAAGACGGCATATAATTCCTTTACTTCCTTTTTGTGCGATACGAATTCCATTTGGGAACAGGCTTTCAGCATACTTCCAAATCAAGTGGGGAATTCGCATCTGGAGTTTCTGATATTCCGCAAGATTTTTATAATCCGCCCTTTTACGCACGGCTATAAGACCGTTTTCCTGACGATTTCCGCTATCATCTTTCTTTCCGAAAATAAGGGCCAGAATTTTCTCTTCGATTTTATTTCTGTCTTCCATAAATGCCCCTTACAATTTAAAGAAAGAGTCCAGAGCCTTGAGGGCCTCCTTTCCGTCACTGGCCTGCATGGTGTTCGTAAGATTGTTCAGATAATAGAATGGAGAGACATCAAAAAGCTCCTGACTGCCATCGATGGGCTTATTGTCCTTGTCAAAGAGAACTTTTGAGTTCAGAATCAGTTTTATGTCCGCGTCAAAAAATCGCTCGGCAAAGTTGAGCACGTTCATGATTATCATCAGGTTCAGCCGCGGACCAAAAGTGGTGTCGGCGTAAATCTCGGCCTCTTCCTCAAGTTCTCCCAAAAGAGCGCGGTAGACTTTTTCCATATCGGCCTTTGTCTCCGAAAATTCTCCTTCGATTACCACAGGCTCGATTTTTTTTCCTGTCAAAGAAGAGAGTTCCGCCTTAAAAAGGTCAATGTTTTCAAGCGAATTGGCGTTAAGACCGTCCTTTTTGGTCATCGTTCGCACGAGAACGAGTTTTACTTCATCATCAGCCTTGATTTCCCCGGCAAGGGCTGCGTTCAGACCGAATCTGACTTTTTGGTGGCAGGCAGATTTGACATTTCCCGTCTCCCCGTAATCAAGAAGATTCTCATCTCCCATTTTTTTCATCGGAACAAAAAAATAAACAATCTTTTTCATAAAATTCACCTCGAATATGATTTTCTATTATAAAGTTTACTTACTTTGCGATTTTTACACTACGATTGCCGCTTACCAGGAAGCATCTTTTTCGGATTTCCCGAAGTTGCTGCTTTGAGGCGTTTCCGTCGTGGGGAGTGAGGGAAAATGTGAACTGATAACGCTCCCTGAAAAAGAAGTATTTGGGGTAGTTCTTGCATTTTCCCCGCTTGGTAAAGCCGCAGCCTTTGAGCTTTTCAAGATTTTTGTCCTCCAGGACTTCGTGAATTTCATGGAGGCGGCGGAATGTCCCGGATTTTTCCCAGTCGAAAGTGCGTTTTTCAAGCAATTCTTCTATTATATCCTGCTTCCTGAAATGCTCGTCGCACTTGTTTGCAGGGAAATTGAATTTTTCATTTTCCAAAGAAGAATACAAAATATCGTAAAGGTAATCCTCGATTTCGTGTTCAAAGAGATTTTTCTCACCGCATGGGATTTTGAGCAGAAGCAGGCCGGAAGATAAAGCCTTTTCCCGCTCAGAATCAGCAAGTGCCGCCTTTTCTTTCTTCAGTTCTTCGATTTCCGAAAGGAGTTTCTCATTTTCCGCCCTGAGTTCCGCGATTTTCCTGCAATTTTCTTCGTCGCAGTCAAGAAGCCTTTCATCAGACTCAGATTTTTTTATTCCCCAGAAAATCTGCCTCCTGAATTCAGCGTTCTCTTTCCTTAGTTTCAGGACTTCCTTTTCAACCCTTTCGAGTTTTTCTTTAAGACTCTCAATCTGCCTTTCCTTCATCCGCAAAATATCATAACTAAGTGCCATATTTCCTCCATTCATACTTCTTGCCATTTACTATGGAAAAAGATTTCAGAAAATTGACACTTTCCGCTTTTTTCTTGCGAATTTTTAAATTTTCTCCGTATTTTCGCCTTTATCCATCTTTGCGAATTCAAAAGTCAGGTAAATCAGGTAGATTTGAATCACCGTCTTGTTCTTCTCGAAAAAATCTTCTTTTTCGTTGCCTGTGCAATAAAGGAAGCTCAAAAATTTTCTCAAGTGGGTGATTTCATCTTCATTCAGAAGAGCCTCGTTGTACAAATTTGTCTGACCGATTGTCTTTCCGTTGATTTTAAAGTCCCCGTCATCATCAAAAACCGCGCTCCACAATTCATCGACGCAAGCACAAGGAAGTTCCAGCTTGGAGCAGATTTTTTGAAAATAATGATTGAGGATTCTAAGGAGTTTTTCGCTATTCTCCTTTTTGCCTTCCTCTTTGCCAAGTTCTTTCAGATATTCACGGGCATCAAAAAGTGAAGACAAAACCAGACGCTCCCAATAGTGCATCTGAAAATCAAGATATTCCTTTCCGAAGAGATTGTAGACGGCGAAATTCTCGCTGATATGGGTAATCATATTTCGCTCCGGGTACAAAAACTTAGTACGAAGGGCGCTTTTATTGGTCGCTCGGTCAGATTTTCTGGCTATGATTTTAAGCCCCTTCTGTCTGTAGCGGATTTGGGGCTTTTCATACTTCCATTCCATCTCGGATTCCTGAAAAAATTTGCAGGTAATTTTACGGACAAAGGGATTTTTCAGATTATCATCGCCGGCGAAGAAAAATTGGGTAAAATCAGGGACAATAAAGCCGAAGTCCAGATTTTTTAGAGTCTCAAGATTCTTAAATTTGCCGGCGATTTCCTTTTTTGCGCCTGATTCAGAATAATCGTTTTTCCGCATGTTTGGGAAAATCTGAAGCAGGGATTTCTGCTGCTCGCGGACGAAATTCACTTCGTTGATGATTTTTTCTTTTGGAAGACAGCCATTGCAATCCGGGGCAAAATTTGAAAAAAGACGGAGAATGCTTTCATTTGCCTCAAAATGATTTCCCTCAAAGCTGGTGAAATCAAAAGTCGTGAAAGGCTGTTTTTTGCAAAAATCGAAACGACCAGAAAGATGATTTAAGATTTCGGCCTGTTTTTCTGCCTCACACCAGCTCCCGTCATTTAATGCTAGCTCAGTTTTTTCATCTGAGCCGAAAAGCTCCCGAATCAAAAAGAAGAAAAGAGCCTGCAATAAATCCATGTCTTTTTTGAAAAGCTCTGGATCCGATTTTTTCACGGTTTTTGGCCGGAAAAGCGAGATGGAAGCGAAGGAACATTCCTCAATGTTCTGGGCTGAAATAATCTCGCTGGTAGCGTCATAAATGCTTTGCTCAATGACGGCCCGCGGAGCCGGAAAAATCTCTTTTAATTCAAAAAGAGAAAGCCCCTTTAATGAGCGGTAAAATGACTCGATCTGTCCCGCATTTTCTCTGAAATTTCTGCGAAGACTTTCTTTTTCCGCAAGGACTTTTGAAATAAAATCTTCCCGCGTCTCTTGATTGTTCATTTTCTTCTCCTGAAAAAAGTATAAATCGTTTTTTATTAGTCTTCTAGAGGAAAAGAATTGACGCTTTTTTCAGGAAATTCATTCGCTTTTTGAGGCCTCGTATGCTTTATCGGCGATTTTTTCGTATTTGTCCTTTGAAAGCAAGGCTGCCCCAAGCAAAGCGGCCGCACCGAGAGCAACAGCACCGACGGCAACTTTTTCGCCAGTGGTAAGCCCAGTTTTTTCCTCCGATGAAGAGGCTGTCGAATTCAAAGGAGCGCCCGTTACGGCTTTGCAGGTTTCGCTGGCGATTTTCTCATATTTGTCGGCAGGGAAAAGGCAGAAGCTTGTGGTCGTAACGAGCAGAATCACAGAAATCACTTTTTTCATTTTTCGCTCCTTTCTTAGTAATTCTCGCTGTATTGTGCCGAGCAAATCAAATTGTTGCCATAATCAAAGAAAAGCAGGCAGACATTGTAATTCGTGCCTTTATCCGCGTCGATTTTTGAATCCAGCTCTTTGTAGACAGACTTATGCTTTTTGAGGACGCTCTTTAGCGTAGCCTCGCTCTCCTGCTTCCCTGATTTGTACTGGGTGACGATGTAATGAGTGTTTCCGCTTTTATACAATGTAACAGTCCACTCATTATTGTCTTCCAGAGTTTTGACAGGATAGCGCATAATGTAAGCATAATCATAGTAATTTTTTTCTGAGCTGTTGTAATAATAGTAGGGAAAATCTTTGGTGGGATTCTGCGCCCACAAGGCAAAGACCAAAAATAAGGAAGCAAAGATAAGTGAAATTTTCTTTTTCATCATAAACTCCGTGTTTTTGAATTTTGTTTGTAAATTTATTGTAACTATATTATTGAAAAAAAAAATACAAGTTCGTCAAGAGAGTAAAAGGCTTTTTTCAGAAATTTCTCCTTTCAAAATAAAAAGTGTCAACTTCTGCTCCATCCCTCTCCTAGTAAGTGGCATGAACACAGTAACATCAATTTTTATCTGGGTCGGAATTGGTTTCTCAATCGGGCTGGGATTTTGCCTTGTTTTCTTTGTGGCAGCCCTCCTCGTAAAGTTCTACGAAAAACTTTTTCCTAAAAAAGAGCCTTCTCCAAAAGAACTTGCGGAAAAGCAGCTGTCATTTTCTAGTGAGAACAGCATTTTTCTTTCGCCGCATTTTCTCCCACTCTTAACTCAGGACAGGCAAAGCAAACTCGGCGAAAAAGGCTTTAAAGAGCAGATGCAAGATTTCCGCGCGGAGCTTTGGAAAAAAGACATCGTTCTTCCGGCCTTTCATATCGGTCAGCTTCCTCCGGGCTGTGATTTCAGTCTTTTTATCAAAATCGGGGGCAAGGAAATTTTCAGGGGCAAAATCGACATGCTGAAAGGCGAAAAAAGCATGATTGAAAGCGTTATCTCGCCAATCAAAAAGTATTTCCGAACGCTGGAAGCCACAAAAGAAATCCAGAGAATTGAAAATCAGGGGGAAAAACGATGAATACAAGGCAATTTTTTGAAGAAAAAGGCTTGTTCCTGACCGAGCCGCAGAAAGAAAACTCAGAAGTCTGGGGAATGTTCAGCGACGAAGATTCCACACTTTTTAAGATGCTGCAAAAGTCTCTGGAGCATGGAAACGAAGTGATTCTTATTAAAAATCAGGGAATCTCCTCCCTTTTCCCGAACGGAAGCACGGCAGGAATCCTTCTGAATGAAAAACGCGACATCAGCTGCAAAAGCGTCCTTGATTTTTTATCACTCAAAGGAAGTCGCTTTAACGCGCAAACAGGACAATGCTATTACGGAGGATTTTATTCTGCATATCAGGAAAAAAGATTTCTTTCCGTCTCCCGATATTCGGCAGAACTTGAAAAACTTGGCGAGGAAACAGAAAAAATCGCTGAGAACCAAAAATTTCTCCCCTTCTCGTTCACCCGAATCACGCCCAAAAACAAGACTGACGGCATTTTCTCAGAGATTCAAATCGAATCCTATTCCCTCTCAGAAAATTTGTACCAGCTCAAAAGATGCGAGCAATTTTTGCGAAAGCCAGGAAGAGAAAGCGAGGAATACTTCTTTCAGACAGGCAAAACAGCTCCCATTCTTGAACGCCTTTCAAAAATTGAAATCCCGGTTTTGGATGACGAAACCCATCGCGTTGTCCGAAATCGAGAAAATAGTACACAAAAAACCATGGAGGAAAAACAGAAATGAAAAAATCATTCTTTCACGCACAAAAAATCATTACACTTGCCTTCTTCTGCCTTAGTGCGGCAAGTCTTAACGCTCAAATCACCTCAAAGACAAGCCGTTACGAAAAGCACGAAGTTTACGAGTACGACACAAAGGGAAACCCAATCAAAAAAGACGGAGAGGAAAGCCCCAAGGAAAAGGAAGTGACGGAGCTTTCCGAAATCGAACTTCCCCTCCGCCGAATCAGCTACGGCGAATTTCGGGACGATTTTGACCGCCTTATCGCCGACAATATTCGAAAAGACGCAAAAAAAATCTACCAAGAGCAGGAATCAGCAAAAGAAGTCAATTTAATAGAAGAAATCGAACTTCCGATTACTAAATATTATTCAAACGAGGGAAAATTATACGCTTCCAGAGAGCAAAATTACGGATTTTCCTATTACGATGATTATTCAAACTGCTCCGAGCCAAAAAAAGTCGTTTTTTATGACGGATTGGGCCGCAAAATTTCCGATTCCCTTGCAAAAGACGCGAAAAAACTCTATGAAAAGCAGCTTCGCGCACAGGAATGGTCTTCCTGGAGAAGCATTAACCTGACAAGCTTTTGGTACGGATTCTGGAGTTTGATTAAAACGGCGATTTACATCCTTTTGCTTGTCTTTGGCATAAGTTTTGTCTGGCGTAAAGTCAAGGCCGAAAAGGAAGACACTGCCAAAACTCAAGGCTGATTTTTGTAAAGCGCACTTTTCTTTTGGTGGGAAAGAAAAGTGTCGGGGAAAGATTTTGTCAGCAAAATTTTTCCCCTTTTTCTCTTCCCCAAACTTTCGATTTGTGATATAGTCTTTTCTACAAATCGGGCTATAGCGCAGCTGGTTAGCGTGCTTGTCTGGGGGGCAAGAGGTCTCGGATTCGAATTCCGATAGCCCGACTTTAAGCGGATTTCATATTGAAGTCTGCTTTTTTTTTTGCTATATTTATAGAACTATGTTAGACAAAGTTTTATCCGTAATTTTCGGCTCTCAGAACGAGCGCGATGTTAAAAAGTTAATTCCAATCGTAAAATCAATCAACGACAAAGAAGAATGGGCAAAATCCCTTGCCCCAGAGGAATTCCCGAAACAAACGCAAATTTTTAAGGAGCGTCTTTCAAAAGGCGAGACTCTTGACGATATTCTGCCGGAGGCATTTGCCCTCTGCCGTGAGGCTGCCTTCCGTGTCCGTGGCGAGCGGGCCTACGATGTTCAGCTCATGGGCTCAATCAACCTGCATCAGGGAAAAATCACCGAAATGAAAACCGGTGAAGGAAAAACCCTCGTTGCCGTTGCCCCGGCCTACCTGAACTCCTTAAGCGGGCTTGGCGTTCATGTCGTTACCGTAAACGATTACCTTGCAGAGCGAGACGCTGCTACTATGAGGCCTGTTTTTTCTTATCTCGGCGTTACGGTAGGAACAATTCTGTCTAACATGGACAATGCTGTCCGAAAAGAAAACTACAACTGCGACATCACTTACGGAACCAACAACGAATTCGGTTTTGACTACCTGCGCGACAACATGCAGATTGAGCTTTCACGAAAAGTCCAGCGTGGCTTCAACTATTGTATCGTTGACGAAATCGACTCTATCTTGATTGATGAGGCCCGAACTCCGCTCATTATTTCTGGAGCGGGCGAGGACGATACTTTCAAATTCTACGAAGTCGATAAATATGTCGATTTGTTTGAGGAAGCCGAAAAAGACCCGAAAACAGACGACTACTACGATGAAGTTGATATGACTCCCGAAGAGCGGGCTGCCCTCAAAGGCGACTATAAAATCGATGAAAAATCAAAGCGGGTCTCGTTTACCGACAAGGGCATGAACAAAATCGACTCAATTCTTCATCAGCGCAATCTGATTGCCCCTGAGTCAACGGTTTTTGACGAAGAAAACTTTGAGTATGTCCACTACTTCACTCAGGCAATCCGCGCCCACAAGCTCTACAATAAAGATGACGAATATGTGGTGCGTGACGGAAAAGTCGAGATTGTCGATGAATTCACTGGCCGTATCCTTGAAGGCCGCCGCTATTCTGACGGCTTGCATCAGGCAATCGAGGCAAAAGAGCATGTAAAAATCGCACAGCGGAACCGCACCATGGCTACCGTCACTTTCCAGAATTTCTTCCGCATGTACACCAAGCTTTCGGGCATGACAGGTACGGCGGCCACAGAGGCGGTTGAGTTCCAGAAAATCTATAAACTTGACACTGTGGTAATCCCCACAAACCTTCCAGTAGCCCGCGTTGACGAGCAGGACGAAGTTTACCTCAACGAAGAGGACAAATGGAACGCCATCGTAAAAGAAATCCGTGAGGCCCACGCAAAGGGGCAGCCGGTTCTGGTGGGTACTGTTTCCGTCGAAAAATCTGAGCATCTTTCTGCCCTTCTCACCCGAAACGGAATCAAGCATGAGGTCTTGAACGCAAAGAACCATGCCCGCGAGGCTCTGATTATCGCTGAGGCAGGAGCTAAAGGCGCTGTCACTGTGGCGACAAACATGGCAGGTCGTGGTACCGATATTAAGCTTGGCGGAAGCTATGAGCAGAGGGCTTTGAGCAAGGTTGGAACCGAGGCAAGCCCAGAAGAATATCAGAAAGCGGTCAAAGCCGAAAAAGAAAAATGGCTTAAAGACTACGAGGAAGTAAAGTCTCTGGGCGGTCTCTATGTAATCGGCTCTGAGCGCCATGAGTCACGACGAATCGACAACCAGCTGCGAGGACGAAGCGGCCGACAGGGAGACCCGGGACGCTCAAAATTCTTCATCTCTATGGACGATGACCTTATGCGTCTTTTCGGCGGCGACCGAATGAAGAACATCATGACCAGAATCGGCATGGAGCCGGGAGAGCCGATTTATCACCCATGGCTTACGAAGGGAATCGAAAAGGCCCAGAAAAAGGTCGAAGAGCGAAACTTTGAAATCCGTAAGAATTTGATTGACTACGACGACGTCTTGAACGAGCAGCGTGAATTCATCTACCAGCAGAGGGATTCAATCCTTGAAGACGAGAATTTGAGCGAGCGAATCATGACCACAGCCAAGGATTACCTTGACGAATGGTTCTATGAATACGAGCGTCACGGAAAGAAGAGCGCGCAGGCGCAGAAAGAGCTTGCCGAGAACATCAAGAATAATTTCGGCGTTCTTTTGCCTCCTGAAATGCTGGTAGAAGAAAAGGTTCTTTCCCTTTTGCAGAACGACATCACCGAAAAGGAAACTCTTGTCGGACACGAGCAGTTCAATATGTTCATCCGCTACCAGTACATTCAGGCAATCGACCGAAAATGGCTGGATCAGCTGGAGTATCTGGACGGCTTACGGGAAGCAGTTCACTTGCGCGGCTACGGCCAGCACAATCCGCTCACAGAATACAAAATCGACGGCTTCAACCAGTTCGATGCAATGATTGAAAAAATCCGTATCGAAATTGCAGGCCGTGTCTTCAAAGTAAGAATCCAGATTAACCCGGCTCCGCAGCCACCACGCCAAGCAATGCAGGGCAACGCCCAGCACTCAGAAGCACAGAGCATGAGCGAGCAGGCAGCCGCACAGAGCAGAGGTGCCGCAATGGCAAGAAACGCCCAGCAAGCAGCCGGCCGCACAATGGCAGGAGCAAGCACAGGTCAGGGCGTAACAGTAGTGCGCACAGGCCCGAAAGTAGGCCGAAATGATCCATGTCCATGCGGTTCCGGCAAAAAATACAAAAACTGTCATGGAAGATAAACAAAGAGCTCGCACGAAGGCTTGAAAAAGCCATGAGAGAATTTTCTGAAAAGAAATTCTCGTGCGAATCAAAAAACTCATGAATGGATTTTTTGTTCGCAGAACAACAATTTTATTTGATTCATAACACGCTTCTTGTCAGTTGTCCATAACGGCGCAAGAAGCGTTTTTTTTGGCGGATCACCTGTGAGGCGGTGAATCACGCAATTTTCCGGGAGCAAGTCCAGTGCCTTTTTTAGAAGTTCGAAATATTCTTCTTTTGAAAGAGGCATGTATTCGCCACATTCGTAGAGTTCAGCGAGTTTCGTTCCGCGAACAACATAAAGCGAAGTGATTTTAATTCCGAAAAAATCAGAAAAATTCCTCACGGAGCCTTGGAGCCCACAGAGAGTTTTGTCCACAGATTTCACTAATCCAACATCTCTCCGTGAACTCTGTGCCCTCTGTGAAAAATTCCTCACAGAGCTTTGGAGTTCACAGAGAGTTTTATCCTTGTCCACAGATTTCACTAATCCAACATCTCTCCGTGAACTCTGTGCCCTCTGTAAAAAATTCCTCACAGAGCCTTGGAGTTCACAGAGAGTTTTATCCTTGTCCACAGATTCGCACAGATTTTCACAGATTTTGTAATCATTGGTATTTACGACAGATTTCACTAATCCAACATCTCTCCGTGAACTCTGTGCCCTCTGTGAAAAATTCCTCACAGAGCCTTGGAGTTCACAGAGAGTTTTGTCCACAGATTCGCACAGATTTTCACAGATTTTGTAATCCTTGGTATTTACGACAGATTTCACTAATCCAACATCTCTCTGTGAACTCTGTGTCCTCTGTGAGGAATTCAAAAGATTCTCTCTTACAACAAACCTGACCGACTCCATCATATCCGCCTCGCTTTCTCCGGGGAGGCCGAAAATCAAATGAGTTACTATGTGGATATTGGGATTTGCCGCCCTGATTCTCCTTACCGCGTCAGAATAGTCCTCATTGCTGTAGCAGCGGTTAATCAGCCTTCCGGTCGCCTCGTTTGAAGTCTGTAAGCCAAGCTCAATCTGAACGAAATGATTTTTTGAAATCTCCGCGATTTTAGAAAGGATTTCCTCGCCAAGACAGTCCGGCCTGGTGGCGATTGCAAGTCCTGCCACATCCTCAAAATCAAGGGCTTCTCTGTATTTTTGGACGAGGATTTCCCAGTCTCCGTAAGTGGAAGTGAAATTCTGAAAGTAGGCGATGTATTTTCCCCTGCGATTTCCGCTCCTTCCCTTCACTTTCGCTTCCACCCGCTTCTTCGCCTGCTCCACCTGTTCTTTTACAGAAAGATTTCTTCCAGCCGCAAAATCCCCGCTTCCGCTCTCGGAGCAGAAAATGCAGCCGCCATAGCCCTTTGTGCCGTCCCGGTTGGGACAGGTGCACCCTGCATCAAGGGATAGCTTGTAAGTTTTTGCACCAAAAATTGACTCATAGAACTGAGAGAGCGGAAACATAAGGACTCTTAAACTTCCTCTGCCGATTTATTTTCTGCCGATTTTTTGGATTTTCCGGCTTTTAATTCGACTTCGGAACCATTCAAATTGATGTTTTTTGTGACCTTGGCGTCATAAGTATTTGCTTTCATAATTTCGGTAAAATCAACTCCAGTCGCCTCGCTCATGGTATCAAAAACCTGTTTCATAATCACTGGCATTGAGCTTGAGACCTGAGAGACTCCGTTGCCACCCTCACCTGTCGTGCCATAAATATTAATTTTATCAATCTGCCCGAGCGGTTTTGCGATTTCTGCGGCCATCTGAGGCATGATTTTAATCATCATCTCGGCCATAGCGGCTCCGTTGTACTTTTTGTAGGCCTCCGCTTTTTTATCCATTGCGAGAGCCTCAGCCTCACCTTTTGCCTTTATTGCCTCAGCCTCGGCCTTACCTTTAGCGGCGATACCTTCTGCCTCAGCCTTGAGTTTTGCTGCTATTCCGGCTGCCTCTGCCTCTGCTTTTGCTTTGACAGCGGCGGCTTCCTGTTCAGCCGAATATTTTTGGGCATCAGCAAGCTTCATCTGGGCAGCGGCCTTCTGTTCCTGCTCGTATTTGTCGGCCTCTGCGTTTTTCTGGCGTTTGATAAGTTCTGCCTCTGCATTCTTTTCGGCCTTGTATTTTTCTGCATCGGCAACTTTGTTCATTGTCGCCTGAAGTTCCTGCTCACGGATTGATACTTCCTTGCTCTTAAGGTCAGCCTCACGCTCTGCCTTTGCAATCTGAGCATTTACAGTTGCGGTCTGGATTGTTTTTTCCTGTTCCTGCTTCTGTATTTCATAAGCGGCATCAGCGATGGCATTTGCTGTGTCTGATTCCTTTTTGAGATTAGCTTTTTTTATTGCGAGTTCGTTCTGCTTTTCGGCAATTTCGGCATCAGCCGCAACCCGGGCTTCATTTGCTGCCTTGTCAGCCTCGGCCTGTGCGATTGCGATTTCCTTTTCGGCAGTAGCCTTTGCAATTGCGGCGTTTTTCTTAATCATCGAGGTATTGTCCATACCCATATCATTGATTAAGCCATGCTCGTCAACTACATTCTGGATATTGCATGAAAGGATTTCGATTCCGAGTGCCTCCATGTCACGGGCCGCCTTTACCATGACCTGATCTGAGAATTTGTCTCGATCAGTGTTGATTGTCTTCAAATCCAAAGTTCCGATAATCTCACGCATATTTCCCTGAAGGCTGTCTTTCAGCTCATCCGCAATCAAATCAGGCGTTTTGTTCAAAAAGTTTTTTGCGGCAAGCTGGATTCCGTCAGGATCGCTTTTTACGCGTACTTTTGCAATTGCATCGACCTTTACGTTGATAAAATCCTGAGTCGGAATAAATGTGTCAGTTTTGATGTCAACAGAAATCTGCCCGAGATAGATTTCATCAACACGCTCAAGGAAAGGAATGCGCCATCCGGCACGACCTGCCAGAACACGGGGAAGCTTCCGTACACCGGAAATAATTTTTGCGACATCAGGCGGAGCCTTTGTATACCCCACGAAAAACAGAATCAGGATGAAAGCGGCAAGAACTGCCGCGGCATAGTAAAAGAATTCAGAATCCATAAAATCCATTTTAAAATCTCCTTTTAGAATATGAAATTATTATAGTAAAAACACAGGAGAAATAAAAGAAAAAAATGCGGTAGCGCTGGTAGCCCCGAAGTTACCGCTTGCGGTAATGAGCGTTAGCGAAGGGCGGACATAGCGACCCGAAGGGGACCGCCATATAAAAAAAATTCCTCACAGAGGGCACAGAGTTCACAGAGGATGAAATAATTTTCATTAAAAATCTCTCTGTGTTCTCCTCAGCTCTGTGAGGAACAAAAACTGCTAATTTCTAATTAACCTATCGTTTCAAGCTCAAGACAGTCTCAAGCAAGGTGTCTGCTGTCTGGATTGTTTTTGCGTTTGACTGGAAGCCGCGCTGGGTGACAATCATGTCCGTAAACTGCTCGGTAAGGTCAACGTTTGACATTTCCAATGCGCCTGCCAGGAAGGTACCGCCGCCTGCGATTCCGGCCGCATTGATTTTTGCCTCGCCAGAGTTGTTGCTCTTGACATAAGTGTTGTCTCCGGCTTTTTCAAGACCGTTCTGGTTGGCGAATGTTGCCATTGCCAGCTGACCGATTGTGCGGTTAGTGCCGTTTGAGTAAACGCCAGTGATTGAACCTGTTGAGTCAATCTTGAAGTTCTCAAGGTAGCCCAATGTGTAGCCGTCCTGATAGAAAGCCTTTGTTGAGCTTGCTGAAGCACTCTGGGTTACGGTGTTAATCATGCTTCCGATTGTGCCCAAGTTGATGTTCATTGTCTGTCGGTATGGGTTTCCGTCAGCGTCTGGGTTTGAATCCGGGACAGTGTATGAAGCCTGAAGGATGATTTCTCCGTCAGGATTTGAGTTGTTTCCTGCTGAGTCAGTGACTGCGGCAAGAGTTCCGTTGTTGTCGAAAGAGACAGTGAAGGTGTTCTCAACTCCGTCAGTTGTTCCCAAGCCGACTCGTGTCTGTGTGAAGTCAGCATTGTCCGGGTCAATCTGAACTGTAGCCGTCCACTGATTTGGGTTTCCCCGAACGCGGGTGAAGTTTACGTTCAAAAGATGCTCGTTACCGAATGAATCATAGATTTTGAATTCAGTGTTCCAGGTTCCCTTTGCCACATCTGCCTCAGTGGGGTTCTCAGGGATTTCCGGCGTATTTTTGTTCAAGTTACAAGCAAAGTTGATGTTCTGTGTTGCTTTTGCAGGATCTTTTGAACCAACAGGAATTACCAAGTCTGTAGGGGTAGCGGCAGTCTGAACTACCATTTCTCCATTCAATTCCCGGGCCATCCAACCCTGAACTCGCATTCCGTTTGCCGGATTTACGAGAGTTCCGTTCTGGTCAAGAGAGAAAGCACCCGCACGAGTGTAATATGATTTCTCGCCGTTTTTCTCGATGAAGAAACCGTTACCCTGAATCGCAACATCAGTTGAGATGCCTGTTGACTGCAAGTTTCCCTGTGTGAAAACAGTGTCGATTGCGGCGACTGTCATGCCGAGGCCGACTTCTTTCGGGTTAACGCCGCCTTTTTCCTCAGTCGGTTTTGAAGCGCCTGCAAGCTGCTGGCTGATCATGTCCTGAAAATTAACACGGCCCCGTTTGAAACCTGTTGTGTTTACGTTGGCAATGTTGTTGCCGATTACATCCATTCGTGTCTGATGATTCTGCAAGCCAGAAACGCCAGAATAAAGTGATCTCATCATATCGCTACCCTCTTTTTTTATTAGAAGCCGTATACAGCCTTGATTTTATTCATATCGTAGAACATACCGTTCACTTGAATTTGTGGGGTGTTTCCTCTTGTGGCAGCCTCAACCACACCGGTTGTTGTCTGTTCCGCGCCAAGGTCAATCTGAACTGTGCGGCCGAGCATACTCTGAGCCTCGCTGGAATTCATCATTGCCGCCATCTTGTCGAAGTTCTGGCTCATATTCGTCATCTGCTCAAGAGAAGAGAACTGTGCCATCTGGGCGATGAATTCAGTGTTTTCCATCGGACTTGTCGGATCCTGATTCGTCATCTGCGCCATCAGAAGCTTCAAAAAGTCGTCTTTTCCAAGCTCGTGGCTTGCGATTCTTCCCTCTCGAAGCTCGTAGTCAAGTTTCTTGTTGTAGCCGTTGACTACATTGTCCACCGTGAACTTTTCCTGCGCGCTCATCGTTGTGTTGATGTTAGCTGCTGTCATTTCCATGTTTTTACCCCACATGTAGCGTCATTCGCTACACTTCAAATATCGGCATCGTAAACCGCTACTTTAGTCTAAAATTTTTCAGCTTATGTGCCGCAAGGAGGCGGCGCGACGTAAGTTGACCGCGAGTTTTTCAAAGAAAAACTCGTCAGGACAGGATGTCCGAACTTTAACAAAAAACAAGCTATTAAAAGCTAGGCCACGATATTTATAGCGTAGCTTCCTACTGAAGAAGATTCCGCCATCTCTCCAGAGGCAAGAGCGTCTGCCGTGACGAATTCGCCGTAACTCTTATGAGCGAGAATTCCAGGATTCTGCTGGTTCTGCCTCTGCTCGCCAGACTGGGCAAAGCCCTGCTGATTCTGATTGTCTGAGAAATTCAGGTCAAAGCTGCCGGTCTCAAACCCGCTCTCTGTGAAAGCCTGTTTCAGCGAGGGAATGCTCTCCCTGAAAGCGTCCATGGCTTCCTTTGTCTGAACGGTAATCTGAGCGGAAAGATTCTTGTCGTCAAGATTGAGGGAGATTTTTACGTTTCCCAAACCTTCTGGGCGGAGAATAAGGTTTATTGAGCCTTGATTATTGTCTTTAAGGACGATATTTCCGGCTTTTACGAAATCAGGCGCATTTTCCTGGACGGCATTTGAAAGCATAGCCTGGAAATCAGAGCCTTGAGCCCCCGCCGCCTGTGCAGAGGAAGAAGTGATATTCTCCTGGGCTTTTGCGGCAAGTTCCATAGTCATCTGCACGTTGTTTTCGTTCTGCTGCTGCATTGAGAGAGTGATTTCTTTTTTCTCTGCCGCTTTCTGGACGATTTTTGCCGAATCAACTTTTGCCGTATCAGCGTCAGAGATACGCAGTGTCCTTAAATCGTATACAGAAAGTTTGGAATCCTTCTTTTTTTCACCAACATTTTTTGCGGAAGAGATTTTTTTGTCTGAGTCTAAAGGTAAGTCGCTTTTTTGCGCCCCCCTTTGCATTTCCGCAAGTTGAGAAGGATTAATTTCAACTGTTTCAAGGAAGAATTTCGGATCATTCGCGGCAAGATTCTGCGCCGACTCAAGTTTTTCTTCCTCGCTCTCGAAGCCGGGAATAAATTCCACAGCAGCGTCAATCATCTTTGTGAAATCTTCTTCCGAAATCTCATCGTTTGTTTCCGAACCGGCAGATGAAACGAGCCATGAGAGATTTTTTTCGCTGATTGCAAAGTCATCGCTGGCCAGCTCAAGCTTTTCGCCGTCAATCGAATCATTTTCTTCTATAGAGACGGCATTCTGCACAATATTGTTGAAATTCTGGATTCTCGCCGCAATCTCGTCGGCAGAAGAAAGGACTGCAGCAGGATTTTGTTCAATCTCTGCCCCTTCATCTACATTTCTTGCGATTTTTTCTGATTTGGCATCATTTGACTTGCGCTCATTTCCGCAGATTTTTTTACCTTCATCAGATTCAGGACGAGCATCATTTTCTGCGACTTTCCGCTCATCTGCCGAAACTCCTTTCTCTGTCTTTTCAGATTCAGTTTCATTGGATTTCGTTTTCTGGGCATCTTCCAGGGCTCTGGCAAAAGAAGGCTTGTCAGAATCGATTTTTGTGTCGCGTTCAGACGGAAGAATCTGGCTTAAATCCGCACGAGCTGTTTGTGTCTGTAATTGAGTTACAGAAAGAATATTCATGTCACAACCCCCATTCTGTAAAACAAGAAATTATGCCCGCTCCCACTTCGTCACAATAATTTCCATGCCTACCCTTCTATCATCGGATTATTTTCAAGAAGGTTAAGGGATTTTTTTGACTATAGATTTTTAATCAGATTTTTAATCAAGACTCTCAGGCTTGTTGGCCATCTTACGCTGGATTGTCGCGGCACGTTCAGCCGGCATGTTCATGAGCCAAACTGATGAAAGAGAAGTCTGCTTGTTCGCGGCAGCCATTTCATCGGCCTTTCGGAGAATATCGATGATATCCTGATCGTCATGAGAAAGAAGCTCTTCAACCGCAGTTTTCGGCGGCATACTGTTCAAATAAGACGCAATTGTTTCTATATTAGTGTTTCTGTCATCGTATTTTTTGACCTGATTATTGAAGGTCTTCTCGCGCTCATCCTGAGACTTTTTTCGGTCCTCAAGTTCTTTTGCAATCGCTTCGTTCTGCTCCTCGATTTTCACGATGTCGCTTTCACGTTTGTCCAGTTCCTGCTTGCGGATATCAAGGGCCTCAATCCGCTTGGCAAGACGATCTTCGTCCAAATCCGCGGTAAGCGGCTTGGAAGTCGTCGCCGTCACAGAAGTTTGGGGAGCAAGCCCCACAAGTTTATAAGCAGGAGCGAACATCTTTTTCGCATGAATTACTCCCAGATAGTCAAACCACAAAAGTCCGCCCAAAACAAGAATAATGATTAAAATAAGAAGAAAAATTGTTTTTCCGATTCCACCGTTTCCACGAGCCATTCTTATCCCCTCATAAAAAAGAACATCGTTTTTATTATCGACATTCTACCATAAAAGTTGAATTTATGGTAGAATATATTGATGATTAACTACTGGATTCAAGAAGACAACCAGTTTGTCAAAATCAGCAAAGATGAACTTTCTCAGTTTCCCGAAAGCAGGCGGCTTTGGATTGACGCAAGAAAAGTCTCCCGCGATGAAATTTTATTCCTGCAAAACGAGTACAATCTTGACGCAGAGCTCCTCCTTGACGTCATGGACCAGGACGAGCTTTCCCGAATCGAAAATTGGGATGATTACGTGCTTTCAATCATGCGTCTCCCTGTCTTCACGCCTAATTCCGAAGTCACATATTCCACGGCACCGGTGGGCGCAGTCATTTTTCCCGATAAAATCATCACAATCTGCTGGACGGACTGCGAGGTTCTCAAGGACATGAGCGCAAACAGAATCAAGGACCTTTCCCTCATGGATTTTCCGGCCTTTTTAATCAGGATTCTGGCTCGCAGCGACATCATGTTTCTCCGCTACCTCAAGGAAATCAGCCGCAGGGTCACGTCCATTCAGGGAGAGCTCCACGAGCAGATTGAGAACGCCGAGCTTATCCAGCTTTTGAACCTTGAAAAGTCCCTCACTTACTTCACGACATCCCTCAAGGCAAACCAGCTCTTGCTCGAAAAAATCCGCCGCACGAGAATCCTCAAACTGGACTCAGACGATCAGGAATGGCTGGACGACGTTGAAATCGATAACCGTCAGGCTATGGAAATGGCCGACACCTACAGCTCAATCACCACCGGAGTCATGGACGCCTTCGCAAACGTCATCTCAAATAACATGAACCTGGCCATGAAAAAACTGGCCGTAATCAATCTTGTCATGATGGCCCCGACCTTCGTCACGAGCTTTTTCGGCATGAACTTCAAGCTACCCTTTGACAACATGGCAGGCTATATTCCAGTATCCATCGCCACACTCATTTGTTTTCTTTCCGTAATGCTGAGCTGGTGGCTTTTGAGTTTCAACAAAAACGCACGCACGCTCAAAAAAATCAAAAAGAACAAAAGAAAGAAAAAGAATTAGGAGGGGGAAGTCTCCCCCTACGCGCCCACTCCGTTGGTCGCTACCCTCTCTGCGGGAGAGCCCGCAACGCCCCGCAAGCTGAGGCTCGTATAGAAGGAGTTTTGACATGAAAAAATATCTGTTTCTTGCGCTAAGCGCCTTTTTCGTAAGTCTTGCCTTCTCACAGGAGTTCAGCGCCTTGTCTTTGGTACGGCTAGGTCCTGTTTCCCCGGCTCAATATGACGTTTACGTAATCGGTGACGGAAGCCAGTCCTACACTGCCACCAGATGGATTACCCCCTTTGAAATAAACCGCTACGAAACCACCTATGAACTTTGGTATGAGACAAGGGAAATCGCCGAGGCCCTGGGCTACAAATTCATCAATCCAGGTCAGGAAGGAAGCCGCGGTAAGCGCGGTGCTGAGCCCTCATCCGAAAAGGAGCAGCCCGTCACCATGATTTCATGGTATGACGCGGTAATCTGGTGCAACGCATTTTCAGAAATACATGGTCTCAATCCATGCTACACTCTGAACGGCAAAATCTTAAAGGACGCCACGGACACAATAAGCCTTGATTTATGCAGCTGCGATTTTACGGCGGACGGCTACCGGCTTCCCACGGAATCTGAATGGGAATACGCCGCACGAAAAACTGTCTCAGGAATG
>JAFUFU010000046.1 GCA_017469785.1 Treponema sp. | reverse complement strand
TCGCTTACAGTTGTGTAGCCCAGATTAAATCCGTCATTGTAGTCATCCAGCATGTCATCCACGGACGTATTGCAGGCCGATGCCAGCACAAGAAGGAGAAAACTGGAAATGAGAACGAAAGCGGACGCCTTTTTCATATCAAAATCCGCTGCTGATAAGGCCCCTTATCGGTAGCGGTTTCTAATTCCTAATTCTTAGAGAATTCAACAGCCTTTGAACTGGTGAACCACATTTTCAGGCCACTGGATTTTAGATTTCGACTTTTTAAGAAGAATCGTTTTACCGATGGCAACTGACAAAACACAATAAAACAGCCTTAAATTGATTCCCCGGTTGCGTCGCTCGTTCAAAAGACGATAACTTGCCAATAATGAAGAATCGTTACATGCCGTTTTAACTCTTTCCCACCCAGTTAAAACGAAATGATTTACACAAAAAAATAACGCAATTTCAGAAAAAATCAATGAAAATGCCTATTTTTTGTAAAATCAATAAATTTATTGAAAAGAGCCTCTTAATGTCAGAAAGCCTGAAAGAACTAAACTGCACCACAAGGACTGTTTTCAAAAAAATAGAGTTCTACGTTTTTAATATCGGCATAATATTCTGAGAACTTGAATAAAAATATAAAAAGAGAATTTTTAGAGAATACTTAACAAAAGCAGGAAGGAGAGTAAGAGCATTGTCAAAGCTGCTTGAGCTCGTCTGGAGAAAAATTTAGATTCTGTTTAATTTGCTCGATTGGCACACCGAATTTAAGCATCGTCTGTGCCAGCTTAAAAGCTTCGTTTTTCAGTTCGGATTCCTTTTGCTCAAGTTCCCCCTGCTTCCGTATTACATCCTGCTCTTTACGAGTGACGTCCTGCTCTTTACGGGTGACATCCTGCTCTTTACGGGTGATATCCTGCTCTTTACGGGTGACATCCTGCTCTTTGCGGGTGACGTCCTGCTCTTTACGAGTGATATCACGTGCCATACCGGCAAGTCTTGCTTCATAGTCCTTAAAATGCTGTTCTCGGGCATTATAGTCTTCCAGACCGATGAAAATTGAATTCTGGCGCGCCCAATTTATTTCGTCTTGACTCACGGTTAATAAAGCTGATTTTGCATTCATAAGACCATCCTCCGTACTTATGATGTCATTGATGTAGTTTTTTTGCTGTTCATCGCCAGCAAAAGACAGAAACATTCCCCATTTTTCAAGCTTTGTCAGATTTTTGATTGGCTTTGCTGTCAGTTTGCGGATTTTGACCAAATCAAAAAATATGACATTTAATTTTCCAGCAAGTTCGTTACCATTTTTATCTTTCATAGTGTACCACGAAAGGGGAAATTTGTCACTCTTGTTAAAACTGAAATCAAGAACAGAAATTTGGAATGCAGGTGGAGTCAACCAATTGTCGCCCTTTTTATTGTTCGTGCTTAGAAGCCGTGCGACTTGGATTTCTGCCCGTCCCGAATAATCATATCCACGATTCCGTGCCTGCATTTCAATGGCAATTTTTTCGCAGTCGTTAAATTTGACGCTGACATCGAAGGACATCTGATATTCATCGATTATTTCTACAACAGGCTCGTTCGGCAAAAGTTCAACGCTTTCAACTGGGCGTGAAAGGATTGTCGAAATAAAATCTTTCAAGGCTTCGTTTGACTCTTTTGTACCGGCGGTAAACATTGCTTTAAAAGACGAGTCACATCTTGGACTCAATAGTGCAGTAGGTGAAGGTCTAAGCGTCATTTGCTTTTTCATGGGCTTCTCCAATTTTCAACTTGAATTTCTCTGTATATATATAGTGAAAAAAAATCTATTTTTGGCAATTTGTCAAAAAAAATCACCATATTACGACAGAATTAATAATTTCATTTTGTTCCCTGCTGCTTTTTCTAAGATATACTCGTGTTGTGTCTAGGTTCTCGTGGCCGAGGAGGTCTGCAAGAAAGCTGATGTCAGCGTGTTTTTCGAGGAATTTCTTTGCGAAGAAGTGGCGGAATGAGTGAGGATGGACGACATTTTCATTGATTCCGTAGAGTTTTGCGAAATGTCTGAGTTGACTTCTTATCCCTCTCTCACTGATTTTGACGCCTCTTTGGTTGAGAAAAAGAAAACCTTCGTTTCTACCAAGAAGTCCGAGCCATTCAAGCATTTCATTTTTCAACTCTTTTGGAATATAGATACGGCGGATTTTTGAGCCTTTCGACTTAATGTCTGCAAATCCTTCTATTATGTTTTCAATTTTTATCTGGACCAGCTCGCTGACCCTGACTCCAGTGGAGGCTAAGAATCTTACGATAAAATGCCATTTCAGGTTTCCGTCCAATTTGAGGGAATTTTTCAATTTTTCGTATTCCTGGATGCTGATTACATTTTCCAGAAAGTTCACAGGATTTTCCTTTATGAGATGCTGTACTAAGTCCGTCTTTTTCAGAAATTTAAGATACTTGTTCAAGCCTATTAGACGAAGATTCACGGTTTGTACCTTGTAGTTTTTGAGGAGAAAATCCTTATATTCCATTATTTTCTTCGAATTCAATTTCCCAAAATTTTTCAAGAAGAAATTCACGGAAAAAAGATAAGAGCGGATTGAATTTTCCGAAAGATTCTGTTCTCGAAGATAAGTTTCAAATGATTTCGCGCGCATAAAATCCTCCTGCTTTGTAATCACGACATTTTAGGATAAAGCACTTCGCGCTTTTTTCCATGCAAAAAAAAATCTCTTTTCAGCTTCTGTCAACCGCTACCGATAAGGGGCCTTATCAGCAGCGGGTTTTGATATGAAAAAGGCGTCCGCTTTCGTTCTCATTTCCAGTTTTCTCCTTCTTGTGCTGGCATCGGCCTGCAATACGTCCGTGGATGACATGCTGGATGACTACAATGACGGATTTAATCTGGGCTACACAACTGTAAG
>JAFUFU010000045.1 GCA_017469785.1 Treponema sp. | reverse complement strand
TGCGAATCTGCGAATCTGCGAATCTGCGAATCTGCGAATCTGCGAATCTGCGAATCTGCGAATCTGCGAATCTGCGAATCTGCGAATCTGCGAATCTGCGAATCTGCGAATCTGCGAAATTATATGGGCGGTTTTCGTCATGTCAAGAGGATTTGAGAAAAAATGCAATTTTTTTTCAATTTCGCATTGCATAGGTATAGTATAGCACGATTTTTGGGATTTGTATATGACAATAAAAAACGCCCCTTGCAAGGAATTTCCTCACAAGGGGCACTTTTTTTTCCGCAATGGTTTGAACCGCATCGAAGTGTCGGCTCGAAACTGATTTGACATGTGCACCAATTTTGCAAAGCAAAATCGTGGATCATGGCACTAAGCGTTTTATGCTGCGAGCCTAAGGCTCGTCAGCATGAAAATTATTTATAAAGTTCAACCAGCTTCTGCAAGTGAACAAATCTGTCCTTAGCCGCCTGCTCGTTCCTGTCGAACAGCACTTTCGCGCGCTCCGGGAACTTGCGTGTAAGAGCAGAGTAGCGTGTCTCGTTGTTGAGGAATGCCTGGTAAGTTCCGTCGCCTTCTTTTGAAGTGAGGGTGAACGGATTCTTGCCTTCTGCCTTGAGGGCCGGGTTGAAGCTGAAGAGGTTCCAGTAACCAGCCTTAACAGCTGCCTTCATCTCGTCCTGACAGTGGTTCATGCCGCCCTTAACACCGTGGAGCTCACATGGAGCGTATCCGATGATGAGTGAAGGACCGTTGTAAGCCTCTGCTTCCTGGATGACTTTGAGAGCCTGGGCAGGATTTGCACCGAGGGCAATCTGTCCGACATAGACATATCCGTAGCTCATTGCGATTTCAGAGAGGGATTTTTTGCCCATCTCTTTACCGGCAGCTGCGAACTGACAGACCTCACCGATGTTAGAAGCCTTTGATGCCTGTCCACCTGTATTTGAGTACATCTCTGTATCGAATACCATGACATTGATGTTTTCGCCAGAAGCGAGAACGTGATCCAAACCGCCGAAACCGATGTCGTAAGCCCAACCGTCGCCACCGAAAATCCATACAGATTTCTTTGCGAGGTAGTCTTTCTGCTCAAGGATTTCTTTTGCAGTTGCAGAACCATCTTTTTCGAGAGCAGCAATAAGTTCATCAGCCTTAGCCGCATTCTCTTTTGTGCTGTCTTTTGTAGCCATAAAAGCGTCGATTGCAGCTTTGAGGTCGCCGTTTGCTTCCATTCCGTTCAACTTCTCGATGAGGTTGTCGCGGATATATTTCTGGCCTGAGTACATACCCAAACCGTGCTCAGCGTTGTCCTCAAAGAGTGAGTTAGCCCAAGCCGGACCTTTCTTTGAGTCCTTGTTGATTGTGTAAGGAGCTGTTGCTGCAGGACCACCCCAGATTGAAGAACAACCTGTAGCGTTAGAAATGTACATGTGCTCGCCGAAGAGCTGAGTAATCAAGCGGGCATAAGAAGTCTCGGCACAACCTGCGCATGAGCCTGAGAACTCAAGAAGCGGCTGGTTGAACTGGCTTCCTTTGACTGTGTTGTCGCCGAAACCAGAATCTTCCTTCTTTGAAACATTTGCAACGAGATAGTTCCATGCTGGCTGCTCGCTCAGGCGAGTCTCCTGTGGAACCATTGTGAGTGCCTGAACTGGACAAACTGTTGTACATTCTCCACAACCCATACAATCGAGTGGGCTGACAGAAAGTGTGAACTTATATTTTCCAGCCTTTGGCTTGAGGTCAACAGCTTTTCCGCCGTTCTTCTCGACTTCACTAGCTTCTGCGTCTGTGAGGAGGTATGGACGGATTGTTGCGTGTGAACAAACGAATGCACAGTTGTTACACTGAATACATTTTGCGCTGTCCCACTGAGGAACATTGACTGCAGTACCGCGTTTTTCGTAAGCACTCGCTCCGAGCTGGAACTGACCGTCTGCGATGTCCTTGAATGCAGAAACAGGAAGATTGTCTCCGTCCATCAAAGCGATTGGGTTCATGAGCTTTTCTACCATATCAACGGTAGCTTTCTCGCCCTTGAGAGCAGGTTTAGCTGCATCCGGAGCAGGATTTGCCCAAGAAGCAGGAATCTTAACTTCGTGCAAAGCACCTGCGCCCTGGTCGATAGCCTGACAGTTCATGTCAACGACATCCTGACCCTTCTTAGAGAATTTGGCAACAACCTTTTCCTTCATGTACTTGATGGCTTCTTCTGCAGGAAGAACTCCGGCAAGCTTGAAGAATGCAGACTGGAGAACTGTAGATGTTCGTTTTCCAAGACCGATTTTTGTTGCGATGTCAACTGCGTCTACAGTGTAAACCTTGATTTTGTGGTCAGCGATGTATTTCTTTGACTCAGCAGGCAAGTGCTTGTCAAGTTCTTCGTCGCTCCACTGGCAGTTGATGAGGAATGTTCCGCCGTCCTTAACATCCTGAACCATCTTGTAGCCCTTGATGATGTAAGACTGGTTGTGGCAGGCAACCAAATCAGCCTGGTTGATGTAGTAAGGAGACTTGATTGGTTTGTCACCGAAGCGGAGGTGAGAAATTGTGATACCGCCAGTCTTTTTAGAGTCGTACTGGAAGTATGCCTGAATGTATTTGTCAGTGTGGTCACCGATGATTTTTGTAGAGTCTTTGTTTGCGCCGACTGTACCGTCACCACCGATACCCCAGAATTTACATTCTACTGTACCTTCAGCGGCTGTGATTGGAGCCGGTTTAACCTCTGGAAGAGAGAGATTTGTAACATCATCAACAATTCCGAGAGTGAAGCGTGGCTTCGGTGCGTCTTTGGCAAGCTCTGTGAATACAGCGAATACTGAGCTTGGAGGTGTGTCTTTTGAACCCAGACCGTAGCGGCCGCCAGAAAGAACTACATCGTTGAGGCCAGCCTCGCGGAGAGTTGTAGCGACATCGAGGAAGAGTGGTTCACCCAGAGAGCCTGGTTCCTTTGTGCGGTCAAGAACAGCGACTTTCTTTGCTGTTTTTGGCAGTTTTTCAAGGAATTTCTTCGGCATCCATGGTCGGTAAAGGTGAACTTTGATAAGACCGACTTTCTCGCCCTTCTTTGTGAGGTAGTCGATGACTTCTTCTGCAACATCACAGATTGAGCCCATAGCGACGATAACGCGGTCTGCATCTGGAGCACCATAGTAGTCAAAGAGACCGTAGTTTGTGCCGAGCTTCTTGTTGATTTTGTCGATGTATTTCTCAACGATTGCAGGGAGAGCCTCGTATGTTGAGTTACAAGCCTCGCGGTGCTGGAAGAAAACATCACCGTTTTCGTGTGAACCGCGCATTGCAGGATGCTCTGGGTTGAGAGCGTGAGCGCGGAATTCTTTGAGGGCTTCTGTCGGGAACATTTCTTTGAGATCAGCATAGTCCCAAGTTTCGATTTTCTGGATTTCGTGTGAAGTGCGGAAACCGTCGAAGAAGTTAATGAAAGCGACCTTGCCTTCGAGAGCTGCCAAGTGAGCAACTGGAGCCAAGTCCATAACTTCCTGTGGGTTTGATTCAGCGAACATTGCGGCACCTGTCTGACGGCAAGCGTAAACATCCGAATGGTCACCGAAGATGTTCAAAGACTGTGTGGCAACACAACGAGCTGCGACATGGAATACACAAGGAAGCTGTTCAGCAGCAATCTTGTACATGTTCGGAATCATCAAGAGCAAGCCCTGTGAAGCAGTAAAGGTGGTTGTAAGCGCGCCTGATGCCAATGAACCGTGAACTGTACCAGCAGCACCAGCTTCTGATTCCATTTCGATAACCTTTACTTTGTTACCAAAAATGTTTTTCTGACCCGCAGCAGACCAGTTATCAACCCAGTCGGCCATTGGAGATGAAGGAGTGATTGGATAGATACCAGCGACTTCGGTGAACGCATAAGCGACATGAGCTGCTGCCTGGTTTCCGTCCATTGACTGTTTCTTTCTGGACATGTTTTGTCCTCCTAAATAAGATGTATATGGAAAGAAGATTCTGAAAAGTGGATTAGAATCCTCTACACTCAAATTTTAAAGCAATTAGTACAAGGATAAACCTAAAACAGGAATCTTACAAGGAAAATACCTACCCTTTTTTGTACGGAAAATACCATGCCGGCAAAGAAAAATCCGCCCTTGAGCGGCCTGAGCCAAGCAAAACAACTCCGAAACGCACTGGAACTTACGGGCATCGTTTTATTGTGCAGAGCAGAAAAAGAAAAATAAAATCACTTTAGTTATACAATAAAAATCCGATATTTAAACAAAATACCAAACGTGAAATATTTTTTGGGGGAAATATATGAAAAAAACACTGTTTATTCTTGCAGCCGCCGCACTCACTGCGCAGGCTTTTGCATTTGATTCAGAAGCATCGCTCAAACCAGTCGGAACAGTCGGTGAGTATACAAAAACAGAATATCAGATTACGGAAAAATTCGGCGATTATTACCGCTCACCACGGGCAAAGTTTGTCCACACATTTGATTCGACAGGGCGGGAAATTGAAGCATCTGAGTTGACCAGCAAAGACGCATTGGTTGACCACATCACTTACAAATATGACGGAGACAAACTCGTTGAGACAGTATGCACTGACTCTGACGGAAAAGTCTCATGGAAAATCACGGCCAGCTATGATGCTGACGGAAACAAAACCGAAGAATCAGAGTTCAACTCAAGCGACGTGCTCACAAATAAAACAATCTGGCGCGTCAACGGGAAGCAGACTGACGAATCATATTACAATGCTGACGGTGCCCTTCTTTCAAAAATCATCACAAAGTACGATGACCAGAACCGCGTAGTCGAAATCGCCCAGTATGCGGCTCAGGGTCATCTTGAAGAAAAATCAAGCTACTCTTACAATGATGCAGGTAAACTTTCGGAAATCGCCTATTCAAACGCAGTTGGCGCTCCATCGAAAAAGGTTGTATACAGATTTGACGCATCATATCAGATTACCGAGGAACAGACATACAATGCAGATAACAAGCTCATCGTTCGCGTCATCTACAAATACGACTCAACGGGGAACATCATCAAAACAACGACATACAATGTCGCTGATAAATTCGGAACAACTGTAAATGAATTGTCAGGTATTTCTGAATACAGTTACAGCGCAACAGCACGAAGTACACCTGCAGCAGCAACAGCTCCTCGTACTTCAACAAGTGACGCGAAGTAACGGCATCAATCCATCCGCTTATTGCGGGCAACACTGATTTAATTAGGGGTATAAGATGAAAACAATCGGAATCAAACTTGCTGACGGAACATTTTATCCGGTTCTCGAAGAAGGAACTCCCAAAAAAAGAATGCTTGATTTAACGACAGCAAAAGACAACCAGACAAAAGTTCAGATTGACCTGTACCGCTCAGAAAACGGTACGATGGAGGACGCTGAATACGTCGATACCCTTGAAGTCACAAAACTTAACCCGCATCCCAACGGCGAGCCAGAGCTTCATCTTTCTGTCGGTCTTGACGAAGGCAACAATCTTACAGCGGAAGTCGTTGATCCGGAGACTGGTAAAAAAAGCGAAACGGAAGTTGCCCTGGTGTCAAGGACGGCTGCCGAGCGTGAGGAGCCTGCTGATTTTGCAATCACAAACTCCGCAGAGGAAACCCCGGTTGTCGAGGAAAACCTCGCAAGCACAGAGGTTGAGGACAGCACATTCTCTCCGGATGATCTCCCGGACATTAAATCAGACGCCCTGGAGGACATGCATTTCAGCTTTGACAAGTCTGAGCCTGAGGCTGCCCCGGAAGAAAGCCCAAAAAACCCTGAATCTTTTGAGGGTGCATTGCCAGATTATTCGGAACTTGACAATGATCTTCCTATTGAGGACACGACCCTTGAGTCAGTTGATTTCTCAAACACAGACTTTGATGGCACTGTTTCTGATGACATCGGAACGGAAAGCCCGGATTTGTCAAAAACGGCGGACGCAACAGAGACTGTGGAGAATTTCTCAACAGAGGATTTTTCTCTCCCGGATTTCGATTCTGACGACACGACTTTGGCCGATGATTCCGGCTCAGACGATACGACTCTGGCTGGTGATTCCCTTGATTCTGACATTTTCAACGACAGCGATACGACTCAAGAGCCGGAAGGCTTCGATCTCCCGGACTTTGACGCGCCCGTGACAAACACGGATTCATTCTCATCAGATTCTTCTGACCTCAGCGATGCCAGCGCCACTGGTCTCAATTTTGATGATTTGGACGATCCTGCTTTCAATTCATCAACCGATGACCTCTTCGCTGACACAGATGTTGGCTCAGGAAGCGGCGCAATGGACTTCTCGGATTTATACGACAAGGAAACCATCGCCGGAGAGCACGCTTCTCTCTACGACGAGGAAGATGAGAACAAAAAGACACGCATTCCTGTGATTATCTGCATCATCTGCGCGATTATCTGTGTAATCGCAACGATTCTCGTGCTCTTCATCGTGCCGTCAAAATACAACCTGCTTGCATCTCGGAACACGAACGGCGTCTCTATCCTTGACCGCTTCTTCTCAAAGGAAAAGGAAACTGTCATTGAGCAGCCCTACACGCCACCAGAGAAAGATATGACCGTTATCAATGTAAAGCCTGAAGAGCCCAAGGACGAGCCGGCTCCAGAAGCAGTTGAGGACAAAATCATCATCGCTCCAGAACCGGAAAAAGTCGTTCCGAAACCGGCTCCTGTCGAGGAAAAGAAAGTCGAGGTCAAAAAGACCTCTGACGCCCAGTACCATATCAAATGGGGCGATACGCTTTGGGATATTTCAGAATCTTACTATAAGACACCGTGGAAATATCCGAAGATTGCGGATTACAACAATATTAAGAATCCAGATTTGATTATTTCTGGAAGCGACATCCTTATACCGGCGGAATGATGAAAAAATTCATTGTTATCGTCCTTGCGCTCGCATTGTTTTCTGCCTGTGCAAGGGACGATAATTCTCCACAAAAACAGTTTGGCGATGACTCAAATTATTTTCTAGCGCTTCAGGCTTCAGACAAAGGTAATGAGCATGAAGCACTTCGCCTTTTTAAATTAGCCCGCAAAAAAGGAAGCCCCCTCATCGCAAAAAGAAGCGCCGAATCCCTTACGATGCTTGGAAGCGTCAAGGAAAGAATTGAATCTGCGAACTATCTGGCTGACACATACACCGATGAAAGCTCGCTCACAACCGCCTGCCGCGAATTTTTCCTGCACGGAGAATATGCCTCAATCATAAAGCGCACTGACGGCATTTCCCTTGAAACGGCAAAAAATGAACTGATAAAACTCAGGCTTCTCTCCCTTGCCGAAAAAAAAGACAGCCGCTTTGACGAGGAATTCTTCAAGTGGTACATTTCCCGGCCCATTTCAAGCGAACATCTTGAGACATACTCCACATACGTCAGCCGTATTCTTGAAAAAAACAAGAACATCCAGGCGGAAACAGAAAAATTCCAAAAGAACCTCAACAAGCGGAATCTTCTCGAAAGCCAGCTTGCACCTGCTGAACCAAAGGCAGCTACGGATGCATCGGATAATCCAGAACCGCAGGAAAAAGAGCCTGCCATCATACCCGAAGGCGGATTTGAGGAGCTTCTCGGCGCCCTGCAGAACGCGGAAAACCCTGAAAAGACAATCATAGATTACAGAATCGCAGTATTTCACAGAAGCTATAAACTCACTTTCAGCCAGATTGACAAAATTTTCCAGATTTATAAAAACCGCGGAGAGGAAATTGAATCCCAGATTCTTTCTGACATCGGCAAGTCAACGCTCTACGGAACAAACGACTATTTCGCTTCCGCAAGGAGCTTTGACCGCCTCGCACAGACTCTTTCGCCCGAAAAAGCATATTTCGCCTATTTTTACGCCGCACGGCTTTACGACAAGGCTGGCCGGTATCCGACTCAGACTGTCTCGCGTTTCAGGAAAGCCCTTGAATCCACGGAAGACCCACTGCAATTCGACAACTGTCTCTGGTATCTCCTGAATTTTCAGCTTAGGACTTCCACTGATGACATCATCGCCACACTTACAAAATACGGCTCGAAAATCCACTCCCCCGACTATTTTGATGATTTCTTCGAGTCACTTTCGATTCTGCTTCTTTCAAGCCACCGCTGGCAGGATTTCTTCAAAGTCTGGAAAAAAACAGATTCCAACTTCTCTCCGCTCACAGCCGGAAAATACGCCTATATTTCAGGCCGTCTTATAGAGGAAGGTCTGGCACAAGGCGATGAGGGGCTGAAAACCCGTCAAGCGGTGGAGGCCTTTACTAAAGTCCTGAACAGCCCCTCATCGCTTTACTACAAAGTCTGTGCGCTGGAGCGCCTTAATGTCACCTCCCCAGAACTGGTTGAGGCATACATTCTCAGGCAAAATGAAGGAAGGCAGGAAACAGAGGACAAGGGGGCCGGAAAACTTCTTGCCGGATACGCCGCCTTTGGCTTCCCCCAGCGAATGTACACGGAATGGCTCGCAAACCGCAGCAGCATCTCCACAGAAGACACAATCAAAACCAGCAAGTTCCTGAGCGAATGCGCCGAAAACAACAGGGACAGCTCCTATAATGTCCAGAGCCTTAGAATTGCCGCCCGCGCCTTTGAATCCACAAAGGGAGCCATTCCAAAAGAACTGTTGCAAGTCACTTATCCGCGCTTCTACAAGCAGCTCATTGAAACTGCCTCCAGCGAATTCGGCGTACAGGATTATCTGATGTTTGCGCTTGTGAGGAGCGAAAGTTTCTTTGACGCAAGCGTCACGAGCAAGGCAGGAGCGAACGGTCTGACACAGCTGATGGAAGCCACTGCCGATGACGAGGCACGCAAGCTAAAAATCGGAACAGACGGCAGATATGACATTTTTGATCCAGAGACAAATATCCGCATGGGAACCCATTATCTTTCTTCGCTGATTGGCAGGACCGAGGACAACAACGAGCTTCTCGCACTCTACGCATACAACGCAGGCCTGACAAACGTGCGTAACTGGGGAAAACGATTCCGAAACGACTGGGCCACCACAGGAAAACCAGCCCAGAAACCAGTGGGAATCAGCATGGATTTGTTCCTTGAATCCCTGCCTTTTGCCGAAACACGCGAATACGGGCGCAAGGTCATCGCCGCCGCCGCAATGTATGCCTATCTGTATGATGGAAAGACACCAGCAGAAACCGTGCGGGAAATAATGTATTAGGATATTCCTTATTTTTCTGTCGCGCGAAGAATTCCATCCCAATTTTCAGGAGGATTCTTAATCAGTTTTTCGCATTTTTCGACAAATTTCGCTGAAGGCGCGTCATTTTCTGAATTTTGCGCGAATTTTTCCCTGGCAGCACTAAAATTCCCTCTCTCAAACAGGGCATAGGCTTCATCGTAGGCAGCTCTCACTTCTGTGCTGGATTCAAATTCTTCATTCGGCATAGGCACAAAGACCTGAACGCCTTCTTTTTTACCCACAACCGCGATGTTTGAAATGGGACGGAAAAAATATTGGCAGCCATTGGCCTTTGCGCTTTCCATCGTGGCTCTTGAGCACATGGTGTATGTTCCGAACTGCTTGTTGATTCCTTCCAGACGGCTGGCAAGATTTACGGTGTCGCCCATCATGGTGTAATCAAAACGGCTCCGACTTCCCATATTGCCAACTACAGCTTTTCCAGTGTTCAGTCCGATTCTCTGCACAAAAGGCTTCCCTGTCACTTTAGTAAGCTCGTCCTGCATGTCCCGGAGCTTCTGCTGGCAGGCCAAGGCAGCATCAACAGCCCGTTTCGCGTGGTCAGCCTGCTCTGTAGGCGCCCCCCAGAAAGCGATGATTGCATCTCCCTCATATTTGTCGATTGTACCGCCGTGAGCAAGAATGATGTCCGTCATGGCACTGAGATAATTGTTGAGCAAATCGGTGAGTTCTTTCGGGGTAAGTTTTTCCGAAATGGAGGTGAAACCCTGAACGTCAGAAAAATATGCCGTGATTTCACGTTCTTCGCCGCCAAGATTGAGCTTTTCCGGATTGGCGATAAGATTTTCGATGACGGCCGGACTGAGATACTGGCGGAAAGCCGACTTCAAGTAACGCCTCTGGTGCCCTTCCGTCATGTAGGCCTCAAAGATAGCCGTAATGTACGAGAGCATAAATCCGAAAATAACCGTGGCAGATGGCAGAATCCATCCACTGATGAAAAGAATGATGGAAAACGCATACCAGGCCATGCAGACTGCCAGTGCAAAAGCCGTCTTTATTACAAGCGAAGTGATTTTTGCCTGAGAAATCGAGGAGCCAAGCAAAAATCCGCCTGCAACAGACAGGACTAGAAGCAGGACTTCAAGGGCAGACGGAACATCATAGAGATAATTCTCCTGCAGAATCGTGTCGAGCTGGCACAAATGCACTCCGACTCCGGGATAAGTCGCCGAAAGCGGAGTTGCACAGATATCAAACAGTCCCGGCGCATAAAGGCCGAAAAACACATAATTTCCCTCGAACTGCTCCGGCGGGATAAAATTTCCGCTGGTATCAGCCAGTCCCTGCTCAAGGCTCATCTCGCTTTGGAGAATCTGCTTTGCCGAATAGGGAACAAAACGGCTTAAATCGTCAACATAGCGGATATACATGCCGTCGTCTTTTGCCCGTGGAATGGCATCAAAATCAATTCTGCCGTTCTTGACAAGATAGCTCGCAATAGAAAGCCCGTATTCTCCGCTGACGGCCGGCTCCACAGGGCTTCTTCGCGCAACCTTGTCCGAGTCAAGGCTGGAACTGACGTTTCCCAGCATGGCCGCGGAGTCACGCAGGGAAAGTATAGGCAGGGTCGGCTCGGAATCTTTGTTCTCATAGAAAATCGTCTGAATCACGCGGCCGAATTTTCTGGCGCTTTCAGCGAATTTTTCATCATCAGAAGTGCCATAGACAGACGGTTCGGAATAAATCATATCCAACGCAAAGGATGCCGCATTTCCCCGGTTGAAATAGTCAATCATTTTTGCGTAGGCTTCCCTGGGCCATGGCCATCCCCAGCCCAGCTCCTCTTTTGCCCAATCAAGGCTTTCCTGATCAAGGATAACAAGAGCGATTTCATCCGAAGGAGAAAAATATCCGGCGGAAAAAGCCATGCGGCTGTCATAGGACTTGTTTTCGGCCCAATGGAAAGCACTGGTGGAAGAAAGCAGGCAGACAACAAGCGCAAGAGCAGCAATCGAAATGAACCGCTGGCTGATTTTTTTGATTTTTCTCATGAATTTTCCTATTTATTTGCCGTGAACCGTGCCTTTCGATAATTCGCGGTATCGGCCGGTGCGCTGACTTTTTTGAGCGCCGAATTCACACTGCTGATTCTCTGGTCGGGTGACGGGTGGGTTTTGTACATTCCGCCAGATTTTCCGCCCTGAGCCGCCTTTAACTGGGAAAGCATGTCTAGCATGGCGCTGGGATTGTAGCCGGCATTCGCCATAAGCGTGAGAGCGAGGGCATCCGCATCAAATTCCTGAGTCTTTGAATAACCGTTATTCACCATATTGGTGACGACATCGCTTACCATGTCATTCATCGTAGCCGCAAGTTCAGAATCTTTTTTTGCGGCGGAAACTGCAGCGCTTGTGGCAGCAATTCCGGCAGATGTCCAGCGGCTGGTTTTAATCGCCTTGAGACTGTGCTGCAGCTGTACATGGGCCATTTCGTGGGCGATGACTCCGGCAAGGGCATCCTCGCTGTTCGTACAGGCCAGCAACCCCCTCGTGATGAAAATGTGGCCGCCGCTGGTCGCAAATGCATTTACTTCTGTTGAGTCAAGAATCTTCACATGATAGCCGTTGTAGGGCTCAGGATTCTCAGAATTGATTACAATCGTGCCGCAAATTTTGTTGAGGTAGGCTTCGCTCACCGGTGCTGAATACACCCTATAATTTGAAAGAATCGTCGCCGCAACAGCCCGTCCGATGTAATATTCGTTTTGAGGAGTGATTTCTTCCATTGCCTTTGAGACAGAGGCCCCGGCATTCAGCACAGCACCAGCCTCACCGTATCCTGCCGCACTGGCAATATCGCTGGCAGCAGAAAGCGCGCTCGTAAGCTTGCCTGATGTGGCACAGGAAGTCAAGAAAGCGAAAACTGAAAGTTGAGAGATGAGAAACAATGCAGAGGCAAGATTTTTCGTTTTTCCGCAAGAATATTTACTTAACAGATTTCCGATTCTAAATTTTCCGCTTTTAATTTTCAATTCACTCATTACTCGCCTCCCTTCAAATGCCCTTCTGAGATGAAAGCAGAAAGCTCGGAATCTGAGACCGTAATTTTTTCGATTTCATCGACTTCAGCATAATTCAGGTTTCCGTTTGAAGACTTAAATGCCTTTTCAGCTTCTTCAGAAAATCCCTTTCCGGCAAGAGCAAGCTCGTTTGATGAGGCATTCACCGAACTTGAAGATGATTTTGTGATTTTTTTTGATGTCAAGTTTCCGTTTGAAATCCAGCCCGAAACAGAGGGATTTGATGACAATCGCACACGGGATTTTTTGGAGTTGCTTTCAAGCACAGTCATCTGGTCGCCGTAAGAGACCGTACCGCTTTTTTTGGAAAAAAATCCTGCCCCGCTTTTGAGACTCGTGGATTTTACAGAAACATAGACCGTAGCATTCGTTTTGAAAGAAGAAGCAAAACCCGCGCCTGCAAAGAAAGCAAGCGCAAATAAAATACAAAGAAACTTTTTCATAGCGAATCTATTGTACGACAGATTCTTAAAAAACGCCAGTTTTAAAATCTAATACGTCACTTCGCCATCATGCCGCAAGAGACTTGAAGAAAGCACGCTGTCCAGAGCCGCAACTTCCTGAATCAATTTCGCTTCTGCGGATTTAACGGTGCGGATTTCCACAACCAAATCAGTCTGATTGTTTGAAAGGGCCCGGCTTTTTACCGTATAGTATGCGCAATAAGTTTTTACGATTTCGATGATTGCTTTTTCTGAATCATAGCCTTTTGCGCTGACGATAAGGATTTGGGGAGCCCGGCCCACAGGAATCCTGTCCAGAATAAAAAGCCCGATGGAAAGGACAAAGGCAAGCACACAGGCAATTTCAGCCAGTCCCGCACCGCAGATGATTCCAGTGCTGATTGCCCAGAACAAGAAGGCCAGATCCATCGGTTCCTTGACCGCAGTTCTGAATCGGACAATAGAGAGGGCACCGACCATACCGAGAGAAATGACCACGCTGGACTGAATCGTAAGGATTATAGCCGTAGTAATGACCGTAACAGCAGCCAGGGAAATATTGAAAGTCTTTGAATAGAAGGTTTTTCTGGTAAGCAGCCGATATGCCATGAAAATATAGAGCGCAAAAACTGTAGAAATCGCCATGACTATGATGATGTTGGTAGGAGACATATCATAGCGCGAGAATCCTTCCAGAAATGATTTTTTAAAAATATCCTTGAAACCCATACAAGCTCCTCAATCCTATAAATTTTCTGCCGCCAGATTGTATTTACGGCACAGATAATATTTTGAAAATGAAGTCTGTGAAAGTCGTCCCGTCTGCAACACCTCATTGATAAAATCAGGCAGGAATTCATCAAACTTCACTTCAATCATATTCGTGTTTGTTTCGAGAATCGGCCGGCAAGCCAGATTCGGATTAAAAAAATTAGCAATATCCGCCGAACTTCTGATATTCCGGTCAAAAGTGACGCGCACATTTCCGGCCTTCCATACAAGAGGAACGCGTTCGTAAGCCACGATTACGCGGGGGCGGAGAAGACGGCTCTGCATCTGCATGACAAGTTTCTTCAATAGATATGGTGAATCATTCTGAATTCGGGGAATTTTTCCGCCCATAATCTCCTCGCAAGTTTCAAGGGAAAGGGACGTTGAGATTTTGTGACATCGTGATTTTTCGCGCTGCTTCAGCTCCAGTGAAATACGCTCCCTGGAACAGTTGTAGATTCTGATGCGGAATTTTTCACGGGGATCCGAACCGTCCTCGTTCTCATAATAACAGGAATTGTACATGTCATCAAAATAAATGGAGCGGATTGCATAATACCCCTGCTCTCCTACATGACTGTCCTGATGCAAAAGCGCAGACGAGCGTTTTTCTAGATACGTAAGAATGTACTCCGGGGAGAGATATTTAAATTCGTGTCGCCATTTTACGCTTGCCATAGAAATTTATGCTGATATATTACGAAATATTCGGTAACACATCAAGCGATATGACTAATCATTTTAATCCGTTCGGCCCGGCTCGATTCCCAATAGCATTAAAAATCGCTATACTGTAGGTCTTATGGAAAATCCCTTGTCTCAGATTTTGCCGCAGGCGCTCCATTTTATGTCCCTCAACGGCTCAGAACTTATGCTTTTAGTCGGAATCATGATGTTTTTCGGCTCCTTCGGTGGTCGCATTTTTCAAAAACTAAGGATTCCTCAGGTCGTCGGCTACATTGTCATTGGAATTATCATAGGAGTTTCGGGCTTCGTCCTGCTGGGAAAAGACACTGTGGCAGCCTTGAACCCGATTTCAACGGCTTCGCTTTCTTTAATCGGTTTTTTGGTCGGAGCAGAGCTTAAGATTGACGTGATTAAAAAATACGGAAAGCAGTTCGTGGGTATCTTGATTGGCGAGTCCATTACGCCATTTTTCGTGGTCGGAGTCCTTACAGGAAGCGTGACCTATCTTTTCACAAAATCAGTCGCACATTCCCTTTCATTCGGCTTGATTCTCGGAGCAATCTGTGCCGCAACAGCGCCTGCAGCCACCACAGATGTTCTCAAAGAATATCGTACTAAGGGTCCTCTCACCACGACAATTCTCGGAATCGTTGCCATGGACGACGCGGTGGCTTTGATTCTCTACGCGATTGCAGCCACAATCTCAGCTCCCCTGCTTGGAGGACACTCAGTTTCCTTCCTCGCCCAGCTTGGAGCCATTGCCTACGACATTTTCGGCTCGGTAATCTTAGGACTTGCCTTTGGTTTTTTTCTCAATCTGATTCTCAAAAATATCATGAACAACGATGGCCGTGTTCTGGGCTTCTCTCTTGGAACCCTCTTTCTCTGCACGGGCCTGTGCAATTCTCTTGGACTGGACAATATTCTCGCCTCAATGTTCATCGGTTTTTTCATGACAAATTTCGCCCACCCGAAAACCAATGCCATGTTCAAGCTGGTTGAAAAATTTACTCCGCCGATTTATGTGCTTTTTTTCGTAACGGTAGGCGCAAAACTCAACATCTGGATTATGACGCCTTTTATCGCCGTCATCGCCCTTCTCTATGTGAGCGGCCGCACAATCGGAAAAACAATCGGAAGCCGGCTTGGAGCAAGGCTTACCGGAGCTTCTGAAAGTGTCAGAAAATATCTTCCGTATTGTCTCCTCAGTCAGGCAGGTGTCGCAATCGGCTTGAGCATTGCCGCTGGAAACGATTTCTCGGACTCAATCGGGCCACAAATCATGCTCATCATAACGGCGACCACATTCATCGTCCAGATTCTCGGACCAATCTGCGTAAAATATGGGGTCAGCAAGGCCGGTGAAGTGGGCTTGAACATCACCGCAGAGGATTTGATGAAAACGGCACAAGTCCGCGACATCTCAATCAAAGGGCATGTAATCTGCCGCGCTGAATCATACACAATCGTAAACGACACAGACACTGTGGGAAGCATAATCTCAAACTTCACCCACCATGAAAACACAAACTATGAAGTGAGGGGAAACGAAGGAGCCAACAAAGGCAAACTCGTCGGCCAGATTTCAATTGAGCACCTTAAGGAAGCAATGCAAATCGGCGAAATGGGAGAATTCCTGCTCGCAATGGACATCATGGAGAAACCCCGGGTCACCTGCCAGCCAGAACTCTCACTGCCGGAAGCATACCAGCTTTTCAGCGACTACGACACCGAGGCAATCTGCGTAACCAACGATTCAAATGAACCACAGGGTATGCTTGAAAAATTTGCCGTAGACCACTACATCCACTCGCGGATTGTTGAACTGGAACATAAATTGGCAAAAATGGAAGCTTAGCGCGCTTAAAGCGCTAGCGCACTTAGTATTCGCTCCATATTTTCAGATTTTGACGCGCTGTGCTCAAGTTTTACCTCAAGGTCGCACAAGCCTTTATAAATCTTTTGGCGCTCTTCGTAAAAATCATGGAAAATCGAGCGGACATCGCTCACGTTTTTTGGATTTTTGCTGGCGATGTAAGCAGGCAAATTTTTCATACTCCCGTCTGAATCGTATTTTATCTCCCAGACAATGCGATTGGCGGCAGTTTTTTCGTCTGCATTGAGAAAGACAAATTTTCCAAGCCCGTGCAGGACTTCAAGGGCCTCAGGATTGTTACAGATGCCGCCGCCTGTGGCAATCACCGCCATTTCTTCTGAAGCGAGTTTTTCAACAAGATTTTCACAGGCTTTCTGCTCAGCTTCCAGAAACGCCTCCTTGCCTGAATCTGTATAAATCTGGCGGGGAGATTTTCCAGCAAGGGAAGTGACCTCATCATCAGTATCAAAAAACGGGCACTTGAAATGCCTTGCAAGCAACTTTCCCTGCGTGGATTTCCCGCAATGCTTGATTCCCAAAAGAATAATTGAACTCATACGAAAGATTATAGTTTTTCGTGGAAAAAAATGATAGAATACCTGACATGAATTTATACGCTCTTTTAGGAATTTCATTCATTCCCGCCTTGCTTTTTTTTGCCCTTGCAGTCATCCTCAATAAAAATCTCAAAATCCGTTATTGCCTCCTTTCAGGGCTTCTCGCGCTCCTCACCGTAATTCCCACATCACTGATTCAGTATTATGTCCTCGAACTGCCTATTTTCACCGCATACACCTTCATCGCGGTCATGATAACGGCAATCTTATTCAAGGGGCTTATCGAAGAAGCCATGAAAATGCTCTTTCTCTGCCTCATCCCGCAAAAAAAGCAAATTCTCTCGGCTTTTTTTTGTTGCGTGATTCTCTACGGCCTTACTGTCGGAGGATTTGAGTCGGTCATTTATGTCATCAAGAAGTTTCAGGAAATTCAAGGCCAAGGCGGCAAGGAAATCGTCGTTCAGCTGCTTTTGAAACGTATTTTCTCGGCTCAAGCAATTCACGTCTTCTGCGCTGCCCTGAGCGGTCTTTACATCTGGAATTTTCGCCGCCACAAAAAAAACATCATGCCCTTTATTTACGCAGTAATCCTCCACGGAATCTACAATTTCTTCGTAAGCTTTTCATCGGCCTACCACTGGCTGGCTATAATAGCAATTCTCTTTGCGGCCGTAGAATCTAGAATTTTTTATCTCTCAGCTATTGACAAAAACGAAACCACCGAGTAGAATACTCGAACATTACGACGCTGGGTAGAGCAGTTGGCAGCTCGTCGGGCTCATAACCCGGAGGCCGTAGGTTCGAGTCCTACCCCAGCTAAAGTTAATCCACTCACAGCGAGTGGATTTTTTTTTGTAAACAAAATTTTTTATTCAGCAAGTATGGACTCGAAGCGAAATGAACGTGCCGAGCAGTGGCGCAGGCAAAACCGCACGGATGCGGTTTTAGTGAATGCAGCCGCCGTGAAAGGAGCACACACGATGTGTGCGACTGTAACGGCGAGTCCTACCCCAGCTATAACAGACCACTCAGAAATGAGTGGTTTTTTGTTTTAACCTGAAGCTTACTGAACCTCAATGGACAAATAAGGTCAAAAATAGTGGTATTCTGCCCTAAGACACCTACAATATAACACTAGATTTTAAAAAAAGCAAATCAATTAAATCCACCTGAATTCACTGAAATTCAACTTTTACCTAAACTCCTTACTTTAAGTTCGTAGGCCGTAGGTTTTTGGCCTGCGGCCTATTCATTCAACTTGAATTAATATTTCTGGCAATGTTATGGTAATGTTCCGGCAATGTCGGGCAATGTATTGGCAATGTTCGGCAATGTTTGCTATAATGCAAATAAAGAGGCCTGATTATGAAAATTAACGAACTATATTCAGATATCCTGACAGAAGACACAAAGTATGAATTCAAGGCAATATTGAATCCAAATGAGCCATTAAAATGGGCAAAAACAATTGTGGCCTATGCAAATGGTGAAGGTGGATATATCTTTGTTGGAGTATCTGATAATCGGGATGCATTTGGCCTTTCGATAGAAGAAATAGACAAGACAAAAAATCTTATCTCCGTGATAAATGACCGTCACATTTTTCCTCATGCAAAAATAACATATGGAATGAGAAGCGTTGATGATAATGCTGAAAAATTTGTTCTTGCCGTCAAAGTCTTTTCCGCTGATTCCATTGTCAGATATCGTGAAGGCGACTTTAATGAAAATGTTTATATACGAGGAGACGGTAATTCTACCCCTGCAACACCGGAAGATATTATTTCTCTTTCAAAACGAAAATTCGGTGTTGATAATGAAACAACGGATTTCATCTATTCAGAAGATAACTGGTCTGATTATATTGATTTATGCAAGGAATTTAGAAACGATAAATCCGCACCAACTGTAAAGGAACTTCAAAATGAAGAAATAATCTCAAAAGACGGCTTTGCAAAATCTGGATTGATGATGTTCAAGGATGATTATTCAGGTGAAGATTCTTTGATTTGTTGCCGTTTGTGGCGTGGAACGGATAAAACCGGGACTGTTCTTGATAGTGAGAAAATAAAAGGCCCCTTATCAAAAGGTCTAAAACTCGCATTGCAATTTATTGAACGGAATACTAAAACAGGCTGGAAAAAGACTCCCGATGGTGGTAGAGAAGAAATCCGTTCATATCCAAAAGAAGCAATCCGTGAAGCTATGGTAAATGCTATTGCTCACCGCGACTATTCAATTTACGGAACGCAGATTGATGTTGATATTTATTCTGACAGAATAGACATAGTTTCACCAGGTTCATGGCTTTTACCAAAAGATTATAATGAATATCCGCAGGGAGCTATTCCTTCAATTCGAAGAAATACAATAATAGCAGCTTGTCTTGATGTTGCAAATTTGATGGAGCGTGGAGGAACTGGTTTTCAGACGATGATTGAAAGTTATAAGGATTCACCAGAAGAAAAACAGCCATGTGTCATGATTTATCCAGGCTTCCTTGATTTAAGACTCTTTGATAAATTGTATCAGGCAGAAGATTCCTTTGTAGAGAAATCTGATACAGAAAAAATACTAGAACTGTTAAAGGAAAGTCCAAAATCCACAAAAGAATTACAGGCCGTAACTTCTTATAAAAGCAGAAGCCGATTTCTCGAAGACATAATCAATCCCCTTATTGAAGATGGAAAAATAGTTAGGGATGGAAGTCCAAAATCTCCAACTTCTGTATTCAGATTGAAATAGTCATGTTGGCAACTAGCACTAGATTAGATTGGACTTGTTTGAGTACAAATAGCGTTTTTTCCGCCAGATATTGCTAAATTTACCCCAAAATTCGCGGAATTTCAAGGTTTTTGCTCTGTTCTGGACTGTCTGGAATCTAACACAAAACAACATTTACTTAAACTTTTACTTAAAGTCGTTAGTCGGTTGCTAAAATGACAAACGGTCAATGCGGGGATTTTACTTAAAGTTTTTGGGATGTGTAGCATTTGTATAGATGATATTGAGAATACTGTGGAAAATTTTGTTAAAATCGAGTACAATGTCTTAATATGTTGGCAAAGCCGTTTATAAAATGGGTTGGTGGAAAAAGCCAATTACTTGATGAAGTCAATTAATGGCGGTACCCAGATGCGCGATGTATGGACTCTTCCCGCAATTGCAAAATGGGAAAAGTCATGCGGGAAGCATCCTACTCAAAAACCTCTACCGTTGTTGTCTAGAATTATTCTTGCATCTACAAAAGAAAATGATTGGATTCTAGATCCATTTTCTGGAAGCTCTACAACGGGCATTGCATCTACAGTACTAGGCCGTAGATTCTTAGGACTAGAGCGTGAGACTGAATTTCTTGAGATGTCTAAGGCTCGCAGAGAAGAATTAAACGATATAAAAATCAAACATGATTACTATCAAAGAATCTCGAAATATGCTGATACAAAATGTCTGGATATTCTGGAAGTAAGAGAACCTGAAAATTATTATGGTCGGGATTTACCGATTGAAAAATAAATTTATCTATGGGTGGAAATATGGAAAATAAAGTTTATTCGGCTCAGTTTGGTACTCAAGATATGTCTGCATGGCTAACTGAAAAAACAGAGTCGGTTATTGAAGCATTGCTTAGGCTAAATAAAGAAATCAATAATAGTAATAATGAGCCTGAAATACCTTATGGATTTGAAGAGAAACCTGAAAGCACAGAAGAAAAGGTAAAGAAAACGATAGAGTATTCTCTTTATGATTTAACCAAGATATATAGTTTTGCTCTTGGTGGTGAATGGGAAGTCAATGACAATGATTTCGTTCTTAACAAGGGTATAGAAAAACTCAAAGTTAAATATGGCCTATTAGAAGAAACTTCAATTCATCGTGATGTAATGGATTTTATTGAAACAGCATCGGAACTTATTCAGGGTGAAAGGTCGCCTAATAGAACTCTTTTTTATGATGCCCTATTGCCAATGCTTGGAAAGGATAAGCTTTTTGATGAATTAGACAATGAGTTAGAATTAGTTCGAGATGGCCAAGAATCATGGGAAGTATTTTGTGATAATGCAAACGTTATTCTCAAAGAAATAGAAGAAAAGTTTAAGGATAGCTAATAAATGTGTGCAAAAGTTGATTATTGCTCTGTAACTGAAAGAGATATGGACACATTGTTTTTGTCTGCCTTTGCTACAGATGAAAACTTTGTAAAACTGTTCTTAGAAAAAACAGATTTGAATTACGGTAGCTTTGTTGTAGAGAATGTCATTCTTTCAAAAGCTGATTCAGATGGTGAATCTGATATTACTGTTTTATTGAAGGTTGGTAATCAAAGAATTGCATTGCTGATTGAAGATAAAATCAATGCAATTGCTATGGAAGAACAGTGTAATCGTTATTCGATTCGTGGCAAAAAGGGAATAAAAAATAACGAGTATGCTGATTTTAGAATTTTTATAGTCTGCCCTGAAAAGTACTATGAAAACAATGAGGAAGCAAAGAAATATGCTCATCATGTTTTTTATGAAGAATGCCTAGATTATTTTAAAAAGAATCCGTCTTCAATAAACGAAATAAGAATTCAGCAGTTGGAACAAGCAATAGACAAAGCAAAGCATCAAAGTAATACAGAGTTCAATGCGGATGCCAATGCTTTCTTTAATAAATACGTTGAATATCAAAAGCAGAAATATCCTGAACTAGATTTAGCGACAAAGGCAGATACATCAAATGGGTATTGGCCACATTTTAGAACCACTATAAAAGATTTCTATATCTCGCATAAAACCAATTTTGGAAATGTTGATTTAACTATTCCCGCTCTGGGAGTTAAAACATCCGACATGGAAATTTTAGAAAACTTATTACACAAGTATGGATTTACGGAAATTAAGGTTTTAAAGAAGCCAAAAGCAAAATCTTTCTTTATAAGAATTGATGTTCAGTCGTTTGAATTGACATCAACAATTTTCAGGGAAAATGAAATGTATCCGATATTTGATGAGTGCTTCCAGGCAGTTCGTAGGCTCTTGGAAATTACGAAATTATTTGAAGCAGTTATCACTGGTTGAATCCCAGGCCCACGGAACCGATTTCATCATTGTTTTTGACTTCGATTCGCTTGGTAAGGTCGGCGTTTCCGCTGGCGATTCCGATGATGCTCTCAACCACGATTTTGAGCGGTCTGAAAGCCACAATCATGAAAAGAATAATCACAAAAAGAACGACCACGGCGATTGCAACGTTGCTCCAAAGCAGGATGCTGCGGATTCTGTTTGCCGAAGCGTCCAGCTGCTCCAAGGGAATTGCGATTGCCACAGACCAATTCGTCTTTCCGATGGGGTGGTAGAAAATACAGTCTTTTTCATCGCTCTTAACGAAGCTGTTGATGACGGCATTGCCGGTATTTCCGGCCAGCATCGTACTTGCGACCTGATTCATATCCTCATGCCCCTGAAGGGATTCTTTCAGGAAGTTTTTCATTTGGATGGAAGAATCCGGATGGCACATTGCCGTGCCGTCGCCTGAAACCATGAATGCGTAGCCGCTTTCCCCCAGGGTAAATGAATTGATTTTCTCCTGGATTTTATCGATTGTTTTGACCGCTACGAACATTCCGACTTTGCGGCCGCTCATGTCAAAGGCCGGGCGCACGAGCATTGTTGAAACCTTGCCGGTCGCTTTTGCCACCGTGGGGTCAGTGATGTAAAAATCAGCTCCGTTCATGATGGCTTTGTAATATGCCCTGTCTGAGTTGTTGCCCCTTTTGCCGGAGTCATAGAAGGTATTTCCCTCAGCGGTAATGAAAAGCACGTAGTCGATTTCCGGGGAGCGGCGGCTCGGAGTTGTGGCAAGCCATTCTCCGATTTCCTCATAGCTTCCGAAATTGTAAACCACGTCTGATTTTGTATAAAAATCAAGGAGATTAAGGTTTTCTTCAAGCCATGTTTCGACATAAGTTGCATAAGAGGAGGCAAGAGCATCCATATCAGCATCGGCGGTAACCCGCGATGAATCATTGACAACTTTAACGCTTAATTCAATCAAAGCAACAAAAAGGGCTGCGATGATAACTCCAATAATGGTGACCATTCTGCGAATGACGCTTTTTTTCTTCATAGAATGTTCCTCCTTTTGCTATTAAATATAGTATAGGTCTAAAATGTACAAAAAGCAAATGAATTTCTTGGACACTAAAATACAAAATCAGAGCATAATGTTTAATTGTGAAATACAAAATGCCGTCATATACTTTTCACAATATTTCATTATTAATAGGAGTCTAGACTATGGCAAAAGTAGTTACTTTTGGTGAATTGATGCTTCGCATCCAGCCGGCTGATTACTATCGTTTCGTGCAGGTTGATTCAATGACAACAACTTTCGGTGGCGGAGAGGCTAACGTTTCGGTTTCTCTCGCTAACTATGGAAACGAATCATACTTCGTTACAAAGCTCCCGACTCACGAAATCGGACAGGCTGCCGTAAACTCACTCCGCAAATACGGCGTTCACACAGAGTATATCGTTCGTGGCGGTCCACGCGTTGGTATCTACTACAACGAGAAAGGCGCTTCTCAGCGTGGTTCAAAATGTATCTACGACCGAGCAGGTTCTTCAATCCAGCTCGCAAAACCAGAAGAATTCAACTGGAAAGAAATCCTTAAGGATGCAAAATGGTTCCACATCACAGGAATCACACCGGCTTTGGGACCAAACATGGTAACTGCTTGTATCGAAGCTTGTAAAACAGCCCGCGAAATGGGAATCACAACTTCTTGTGACCTTAACTACCGCGGAAAGCTCTGGACAAAAGACGAAGCCCGCAAAGCAATGACAGAAATCTGTAAATACGTTGATGTTTGTATCTCTAACGAGGATGATGCAAACGATGTATTCGGCATCAAATCTGAGGGAACTGACACAACAAAAGGAACTTTGAACAACGACGGTTATGTTTCAGTTGCACGCCAGCTCAAAGAGAAATTCGGCTTCAAAAAAGTCGCAATCACTCTTCGCTCTTCAATCAACGCTAACCGCAACGACTGGCAGGCTCTTCTCTACGTCGACGACAAAGACTACGCTTTCTCAAAGAAATATGAGATGTGGATCGTTGACCGCGTAGGTGGCGGTGATTCATTCGGCGGTGGTCTCATCCACTCACAGCTCAAAGGTATGAACACACAGGATTCTATCAACTGGGCAGTTGCAGCATCTTGCTTGAAACACTCAATCATCGGAGACTACAACATGGTTTCTGAGGACGAAGTAAACAAGCTCGCAGGCGGCGACGGTTCTGGACGAATCCAGAGATAACTTATAAGTTACCGTAACAAGAAATCACAAAGTGATTTCTTAAACGAATTAACTTTTTTTCATTATGAATAAAAAAACTCCGCTTCAGTGTGAAGTGGAGTTTTTTGTTTGGTACAAAGTTTATTTCTTGTACTTTGGCTTTTAGAAGCTAAAGTTCTATTCCGTTTGTGTTGTAATCAGAAATGTTATCAGATGTAACGGAAGTTTCGCCAATTTTAATTTCTGGGGAGCCTGTTTCGATATGGATATTTGCATCGTTTGTGCTTTCATTGTTTTTAATGATTCCTCCAGTCATAGTGAATTTACTATTACTATTTGACGCGATACTCACACCTGCCCCAACAGTATCTGCATTGTTATTAATAACACTTCCACCTGTCATCGTGAATGTGCCTCCCACTCGAATTCCGCCACCACTTTCGGTACCACTTACTACAGCAGTTTTATTATAACTTATACTTCCGCCAGACATAGTAAAAGTCCCATAGAAAGCAATACCGCCACCCATTCTGTTATCAATCGTATTGTAGCTGATATTTCCGCTATCCATATATATGTATGAACCATCTTCTCCACAAATACCTGCACCAGAACTCCAACTGCTACCAGAACTGTAATTGTAATATATTCCTCCAGAGAGAGGCGTTTTGGTAGATTCATTACTATATCCTAAATAAATTGAACCACCACTTGGAGAATAAATTCCGGCTCCATTTTCTGAAGCCGTGTTTGCATAATTGCTAGATGTCGCTACAGATGTTGCATTTGCGTCCCCAATAACTGCACTTCCATACATAAAAAGTTTTCCATCATTGTAAACACCGCCACCAGATGTTGCAGAGTTTCCTAAAATTACTACACCATCTGCCAAAGAAACGGTTGAAGAAGTACTTATATATATGCCACCGCCATTAGTTCCGTTCCCCCCAGTAATCGTAAGATTTTTAAGAATAACTGGAATGGAAGTTAAAATTTTTAAAGTCGTGTCTTCTTCATTGCCGTTAAGAATGTCAGATTCTGCACCAGAGCCACCTGTAATTGTAAGTGAAGACATGTAAGAATCAGGAATATCTATGATATGCGTACCACAAACTTCGCCACTGATAGAGATTGTCCAGTCGATTTTTTTATTCAAATCCTTGATGACAGCGATTGCAGAATCAATTGAATCAAGAGGGGAGTCTATGGAAATGCCACTATTTTCTTCTGAGCCTTCTTTACTAACATAAATCGTGTTGATTTCCTCAGGTTCACTAACAGGCTCAGGTTCACTAACAGACTCAGGTTCGCTAACAGACTCACCTTCACCAGATTCAGAAGAAAGAGCCTTAAGAATGAATTTCACATGATTTTCTCTTTCAGCCTGAATTTCTGCCTGCACATTTGCTTCATATTCAACTTCTTCAATAAAGGCTCGAAGAGTAAAATCCCAAAGACCCGGATTCAATTCAATTCTTGAAGAAATAAAGGGCTCATAGCTTTCCCAAAAATATTCCAACTTATCGCCATCAGAAGATTCACCTTTTAGTGTGATGTTTGTAAGATTTTCCACAGAGGCATTTGCAGCACGAGCATTTGACGAAAAGACTAAAAAAGTGCCGGAATTTTGTTCATTAAAACAAGAAATAAATAGAATGGAAAACGCAAAAATAGCGTACAAATAAGCAAAACGCTTCATAAATCCTCCATAAGTTTTTTCGAGAACCAAGTAACTTATACGTTCAGCATAAGAAGAGGGAAAATTAAACAACCTTAATGATAGTATAACTTGTTTATGGAAAATTTCAAGTTTTTTTAAGCCAGCTTTGCCTAATTCTAGAGATTTAAGAGATTTTAGAGATTTTAGAGATTTTAGAAAAAAACAGGAGGGCATTGAAATGAATCAAAACGACCTCCTGCATTATAAAGGGAAGTTCTAAATTATTCCTGGCTTGTGATTTCTTTGTAGAACTCTGAATAATCCTTGCGTTTGTCTTTTGTGAACTGAATTGCAGTACGAGGGTGCTGGTTGAGTACGCCAGTCAAAAGATACTGCAGGTCAAAGCCCCAGCGCACACCCGCTTCTTTCATTGGGTTCATGTATTCTTCAATAAATTTGATAACAGGGAAGAGCTTGAATTTCGGATTCTTCAAAAATCCAAGCAAAAGTTCCATGGCACAGTTTCCGGCTCCACGCCCCATTGCGGCATAAGTTGCATCGAGGTAATCAACGCCATCGCCAGCAGCTTCGATTGTGTTTGCGAAAGCAAGCTTCTGGTTGTCGTGAGCATGCATACCAAGTTTTTTGCCGTATTTTGTGGCGAATTCACCGTAAAGGTCAGCGATTCGGGCAATCTGCTCCGGGTAAAGAGAGCCGTAGCTGTCAACGATGTAAATGATGTCAACAGGAGATTTTCCGAGCAAATCAAGGGCAACCTTCAAATCACTTTCCTGTGCGTTAGAAATAGCCATGATATTGCAACTGACTTCATAGCCTTTCTTTTTGGCATCATCAATCATATCGAGTGCACCCGGCATCTGGTGAGTGTATGTTGCGACCCGGATCAAATCAACCGGGCTGTTTGCCTTTTCCTGAATATCCTGCTTGTAGTTGCAGCGGCCCACATCAGCCATAATCGCAATTTTCAAATCTGTGTCATTCTCACCGACAACAGAGCGGATAAAGTCATCGCTAGAAAATTTGCACGGCCCGAATTTTGACTCGTCGAACATTTCCTTGTCGGCACGATAGCCGAATTCCATATAATCAACGCCGGCTTTTACATTCGCTTCGTAAAGTGCCTTTGCAAATCCTTCCGGGAAATAAAAATCATTAACCAAACCACCGTCACGGAGCGTCGCGTCAACGACCTTAATGCTTGGTCGGAAATCCATCAACTTAGAAAGTTCTTTCATTTTGTAATCTCCATAAAAATAGCGGAAACCGCTCAATTGATTCTATCAAAAAGAACAAGATTAGGAAATAGGCTAAAATCATCAGGCGGCAGGCGCGGATTCGCTATTGTTTACGTTACGGAGCATCACTATAATAATAGAAAAAACTGCAGGGAGCAATGTTTATGGAAGTCATTCAAAGTTTTACAATTGACCACACCCATTTGAAGCCCGGAATCTACGTCTCACGAGAGGACAAGGGGTTCACTACATTTGATTTGCGCATCACAGAACCGAACAAGGAACCTGCCATCGGACCGAGCGCAATCCACAGCCTTGAGCACCTCATGGCCACCTGGTTCCGCAATTCAGAGGTAAAAGAGGACGTCGTGTATGTCGGACCTATGGGCTGCCTTACGGGAATGTACATCATCATGACTGGCTCATACAACGTGCAGGACATGCGCAAGCTCACAATCCGCTGCCTTGAATGGATTCTCACTCAGGACGAAGTTCCCGCCACACGCCCGGAAGCCTGCGGAAATTATCTGCTCCACGACCTTCCCATGTGCAAATGGGAAAGCAAGCGGTATTTAGACCGACTGAAAAACGACTTCCACAGCGAATACACAAAGCTCCAGGTTACCCTCGATGACGGCAGAATCTTCGCAGACGCCTAAGAGCCTGCCGTGCACCTTTTTATCAGCTGCCCTTATATCAGCTGAATCATTTTTTCAACGACGCGGGCACTCAGTTCTGCGGCAACAGGTTCATTGAAATCGTAGCCGTTTGAGCTGAGGTCGTCCGCCATGTCGCTCATGCATCGCAAAATCACGAAGGGCACTTTGTTCAGATAAGAGGCATGAGCGATTGCAGCTCCTTCCATTTCAACACAGGCCGGTGAAAAATTCTCGGCGATTTTGGCCTTTATACCTTTTTCACTGATAAATTGATCGCCAGTCGCGATTCTGCCCTCAATCATCTTGTGCCCCTCTGCAAGCTCAGATTCACTGAAAGCTTTTTTAGCCGCCTCAACCATGTTTTTATCAGCCTCAAAAGAAAACACGTCCATCTGTGGAATCTGACCAACTTTGTAGCCGAATCCGGTTGCGTCCACATCGTGATAGACAGCATCGCTGGAAACAACGAAATCCATAACGCCAAGACCGTGAGCCATTGCCCCGGCGATTCCCGTGTTGATGATGTGGGAGCAGGCAAACTGGAGAGCGAGCCGCTGCGCGCACAGAGCCGCGTTTACCTTGCCGACCCCGGAACGGACGAGAACGGCATCCACACCGTGAATTTTCCCCTCCTCAAACAAAATTCCACCGGCTTCAGTTTTTGTGACAGAATCCCCCATCAGCTTGCGCAGGAAGTTTACCTCCACTTCCATAGCACCAATAATTCCAATTTTTTTCATTTTATGTTACCCCTTGCGAACAACCGCATAATTTTCTGTTATTTTCGTAAAAAACAGTAATATTTTCAATATTTTTCAAAAAAACTATTGATTAAAATCTCCAAAATGTCTAATATATAGTCAGCAGCAAGAAAAGCAACGTAGTTGCAAGACACTTCCGTTGGAAGCAGTCACCAAAACCACCCGCCGTTTCTCCTCCTTTAAGCGGGTGGTTTCTTTTTTTAAAGAAGGGGGAAGTCTCCCTTGCCCCGCCACCCCCAATATTTTATACTAAATCCATGATTCACGAAACATTCAATCTTGAAAATTCAAAAAATTCTTCCATAACTACATACATTCTTCAAAATTATCCGAAATTTTCCGCTGACAGGCTCAGGCCACTCGTGCTGGTAATTCCCGGCGGCGGATATTCACATTACGGCCAGCGAGAACAAGAAGCAATCGCCGTCAGAATGAATTCCATGGGTTATCATGCCGCAATCCTTCACTACAAGCTGTCTCCCATGCGCTATCCAGAAGCCCTCTGCGATGCCGCCGGCGCGGTGGCCCTTATACGCCAAAAAGCGCGGGAATGGCACGTTGACTCACAAAAAATAATACTCGCAGGCTTTTCCGCCGGCGGACACCTGGCGGCAAGTCTCGGCTGCTTCTGGAATTCTCCTTTTCTCAGAAAATATGTCCCTTACACAAGCGAAGAGATGCGCCCGAATTACCTGCTTTTGAGCTATCCGGTGATTACCGCCGATGAGCCTTTCTGCCATGAAGGCTCCATTCAGAACGTAATCGGCTCAATTTCTCAGGAAGAGGCGGCCGAGATTTGCAGGATGCTTGGCAAAGAAACAATGCGCGATGTCGTTTCAATAGAAAAAAACATCACGGAGGACTTTCCGCCCACATTCATCTGGCACACGCTTCAGGACGAAGCCGTTCCGGCAAAAAACACCCTGCTGCTTGCGAACGCCCTCTATGAGCGGGGAATTGATTTTGAATATCATCTCTTCAACAGGGGAAAACACGCCCTTGCCTTGGCAACAGAAGAAACAGCAAATCCCGACGGAAACAATTCGGAAAAAGAATGTGAGTCATGGACGCTTCTTTTCCAGAATTGGTTCAAGCCATATCGCGAGTCTAAGTAATCATAACGTTATTTTCCAAATTTAGCAGAAGTTTACAACTTTCAGTCAGAATATTACCCCCCCCCCGTATATTAAAATATAATCCAAATGACCTAGGGATTCATCTTGCTTAAAAATTCCTTTGGTCTGTGTTTTTACACAAAAATGGAGGACAAAATGAAAAGACTCACAAAAGCCGCTGCCTTGCTCGCAGCCGGCACTCTTCTTTTGGGCGCATTGATTTCATGTACCCCACATGGCGCAGGCGGAGCATTTGACAGCGCAACAGACAATGGTGGTGGCTCTGGTTCTGGCTCAGGATCCGGCTCTGGAGAACAAGAGGAAGACTTCGACACACCAACAAAAGTTGACGCTCTCTGGGATTTCGTGAATGCTAGTGCAGTGCCGACAGGCATCACTGCAACACTTGCAGCAGGGGCTGATTTTACAAGCGTTGCAACGCTGAATAATGACACAACAAAAAGCGGAATCGGTGCTTCTTTCAAATTTGTTGACGGAAGTGCATCAAAATTCAAGACATCAGCAGAAGAACCGACAAAAGGAGCTGGAATTTATGTCACGGGCGGAACTGACGCCGTAAACGATGCAGGAACTGGCTACAAAGGAAAATTTGCTCTCACTATCAAATACAAAGCAAATGTTGAACTTATGGTAGCAGGAAACGGAAGTAACGACGGTCGCTGGATTGTCGTTACAAATTCAAGCGGAACAAAAGTCGATCAAAAGACATTCACAAGCGAAGCTAATACCATTGTAAATGCCGAAAAGTTTGATTTGGGTGAGCTTGACGGTGGCGTGTACTACATTTACGCGTTGGGCTGCCGAATTTTTAGACTCAGCGCATTAAACGACGTTGAAGAAGTCACGCCGGTACCTATCACGGGAGTGTCTGTCAGCGCAAGTTCTGACGAAATCAAAGTTGGTGATTCCACAACTTTAACTGCAACAATCACACCTTCAACAACCACAGAAGATAAAACCGTCGCTTGGAGCATTACCGAAGGTGAAACAAAGGTAACTCTTAGCGCGACAACAGGTGCTGAAATCACTGTTACAGGTGCAGCGGCAGGAAGCGCAACAATCAAAGCTACAGTCGGTTCATTCAGTGCTACAGCAACGATTACAGTAACTGAGGATTTGACGATTCAAAGCGGAACGTTTGAATTGGATTTGTCAGGTTCTCCAGCAAAAGATACGATTCTTACAACCACTGAACTAAACACAATCTCAGAAGGCATGACAAATGTTCCAATAAGCGATGGCAGAACTTTAGACAACAAGAAATATTTCAAAATTGCTGGTAATACTTCAACATGGGTTATCAACAGTCAGCAGACGAAGGTAACATACATTAATCTTAATAAATCTTGTGGAAATGGCGTAGTTTCTAATATGACAGACTACATTGAATTCACAGTAACAGGAACTGCGAATCTTTCTATTTCTGCTCGAAGCACAAGTTCATCGAACACAAGTGATATTTTTGTATATGATTCGGAAGGTAATGCTGTAACAGCCACATATGATACATCTAACGAAAACCTCACGGAATCAACCATAAAAGGAGACACCGTAGTAACTTACACTTATAGTAATTTATCTTCTGGTACATATAAAATCGCTACAGCTATGAATACTACAACAACTGACGATACTGTAACGTTAGCAAATGACCGGGCATTGCGTATCCAGAAACTCTCAGCTGTTCAAACAGTCGAGTAACCACCCCTCATCATCCAAAAAACAAATCCCCGGCCTATCGGCCAGTGTCCTCTGGTACGGCGGGGATAGTGCCTGTATTCTTGCAAACTTTACGGGCGCAAAAAAAATTGAAATTTTTCGGCAGTGTAGCAAGCGCTGCCGTTTTTTTTCTTCAAATCAGTCAAAAACCGAAAATTTTCTCACCATAAATTCAAACCTTTCCAAAATCCAGCCTACTTTCTTTTTTTAAAATCCCGGTTGAAAATCTAGATAAAACAAAAATGTGGAGGATTATATGAATCGTTTTATGAAGTGTATGGCCCTTTCTCTCATGGCTGGCGCGGCACTTGGCATGATGTCCTGCAGCGACATCGGTAACAGCTCCGATGAAAACCAGGGAGTCATACGGACGCTCTATTCAGGCTCGAACGGGGAGCTTTCTGTCACAGGAATGACAAACGGAAGCCTTACCGTCTCTTATAATGCGGGAAGTCAGAAGAATTTCGCCCGTCTTTTTGTCAGTGAAGGAAACGGCGCGGGTCTTGTCCTTGCAAATCAGGAAATGAGCTACAGCAATGGTGTCTATTCTTACACCTTGAGCCATCCTACATTCACAGGCGACGCAAAAATCTATGTCGGCGTTCTCGTAAATGACGGCGGAGTCGAAAAAATCGTTCCTCAGGGAACTCTTGCTGATACGACTTCATGGTCACGAATCACTTACGGTGTGGAGACCGGCTCTGGAGCAGATTCTGGAGAATTTTCAAGCACTTCCGCTTACACTATCGTCGCAAAGTGCTCTAACAAAGGCCTTGATGTTGCAGAATGGTCAAACACCCACGGAACCAACATCCATCAGTGGGGACTCGGCGACAATCAGGCTAACCAGCAGTGGAAGCTCGAAAACGCCGGAGACGGATATTACGCAATCGTCTCTGTCCATTCAGGATTCTGTCTTGACGTTGCTGACTGGGGCACTGGAGACGGAGTAAACGTCCTTCAGTGGGACAACAATAAGACTGCAAACCAGCTCTGGAAATTTGAAAAGCAGAGCAGCGGATACTACAAAATCGTGAACAAGCACTCAGGAAAAGTCCTCGATGTTTCTGCTGCCTCAACAGATGACGGCGCAAACGTCCAGCAGTGGACTTGGAACGGCAGTGACGCCCAGCTCTGGAAAGTCGAGAAGGTCGGTTCCGACCCTACGTCTCCAGTAGTTCAGCCACAGCCGGATTATGGTCTTTCTGGAGCACTCGCTGTTACTGAAGCCCAGGCTGTTTCTGCATATTCAAGCCTTGCCGCTCCTAAAAACGACGGATATGTCTCATTCACTTTTGAAAACGTAACAAACGGAAAATTCAAGAACAATGAAATCTTTATCGTAGTCCTCTACCAGCGAAATGACGGTATCTATTACTGGGGCCGCCCGGACGGAACTTACAAGGCTGTCGGCGCAAATGAATACTGCGACAACTATTCATACACTATCGAAGATAACAACGGAACAAACGGCCGACGAGTGTTCAACATTCCTAAAAACACCAACGGCGCACGAATCTTCTACTCTTACGGTTCAAAAATGAGCATTCACGGCCCGGAGAACGGAGTAGGCGTTGTATTCCCGTCAATCGCAAATCCAGGAGACCCGGATTACAACAAATACTATGACTGGCTTGAGTACACAATCCGCAATGACGGCGTAACATGGGTAAACACAACTCAGGTTGACCAGTTCGGATTCCCGGCTCTTATCACAGCTTACGCTTCAAACGGCTCTGTACGCTCAAACGGCGACGGACTTTTCACACAGACTGGTGTCACAGCCTCTCGTGAAGAAGTTTACCAGGCATACCGCAATTACATGGCTCAAAAAGGCGTTTCAAATGATTTCGACTGTCTGGCTGAGACCTACCGCATCGTATGCCCCGGAAAATCAAGCAAATTCAACAAGAATTACCTTGACGGATACATCAACGAAGTATGGAACTACTGGACCACACATTCAACAACCGTAAATCATGCTCAGGGTAAATTCATCCTTACAAGCGACGGAACGAATCTCAAATTCTACTGCACGGAGACATACAATCCTGCAATGTGCCGCGTGGGCGAAACATACTGGGTATACGGCAAGCCAACAACAGAGCAGGCGTTTGAAGGCTCTGGCTGCCTTGCAACAGACACCAAGGGTAACGGCATGGAACCGGCTCTTCAGGCATGGGTCTGCGCTGCCCTCAACCGCCACGTTGCTACACGCTCTGACAATCCGGCCTGGGGCTACACAAGCGCACCAGCACCGGCAAGCTATAACGATGCTTACTATCAGACAGGTGCGGCAAACTACTACTCTGGATTCTGGCACAGCATCAGCACAAACAACGGCCTTGCATACGGATTCTGCTATGATGACGTACACGAACAGTCTTCAACGACGGTCGTAATTGACTGCCAGAAGATTTGGGTTCGCCTCGGATTCTAAAAGACTAGAATCGGCTTTCATGGGGAACAATGTCGATGACGACAAGTTCCGGATTGTTGCCGATTCGCGGAATCGCAGGCTTCTGATATGAAAGCCCCCGGCTGATTACCAGCGCGGAGGGCTTTTCTTCATCAAAGAACTCGTAAAGCCCGCCGGCATATTTCGGGAAAAATCCCTGATTGGGAGCGTACACCCCCTTGATGATTTTCCCGAATTTCCAGAGGCCGCCGTGAGTGTGTCCGCTCAGAACAAGGTCAAAGCATCCGGCCTTCTTGTAATCGTCAATATACTCTGGGCGGTGGGCCAGCAGAACCGTACAGAGAACTTTTTCCCCTGCAAGAGCCATTTTCTGCTGGAGCGCCTCTGTCTCACTCTTCAAAGCGGAGATGCGCTCAAGGTATTTTTCTTTATTGTCCTTCGCCTTCCTGCGCTCTTCAATGGAAAGGTCAATGAAAGGATCGGGAAGCCCCGCAAGGATGATTTTCCCCAGCGGAACAGTGAGAGCCAGGGCTTTTCCCTCGATAACGATTCCGCCCCTGTCAGTGATGATGTAATTGAATTCCTCTTCATGATATGCGTAGAACTCGTGATTTCCAGAAACATAATAGAATGGCGCGATATCCTTGATACCGTCAATCAAATAGCGCACATGCTCAACAGGACGGGCATATTTCGTCTCAAAATCAAAAATGTCGCCGGTCAAAACTATCAAATCCGGGCTGGCATCCTTGATTTTTTGAATCAGCGTGTCCTCATTGCTTCCGAACATCGCGGAATGAAAATCTGAAATCTGGACGATTCTTATGCATTTATCCCGGTCAACTTTAATCTCTTTTTTTGCAATATATTGCGACACGTCGCTTTCACCCTCATCGGAATAGCCCTGCATACGAGCCTTTCGTTTTTCGGCTTTTTCGGCGGCAATACGCTCTTCTTCCAACCGACGCTCCTCACGCCCCTTGTCCGAATAATCAACTATATAATTTGGAACTACAACCGACGAGCATGAGGCAAACAGAGCCAGCATAAGTGTAAAAACGACAAACTTTTTCATAGGATAAAAGTATATCAAATTGAAGAATTATGATACACTACCGCTATGTCTGTTTTTCAAGCAATTATTCTTGGCGTGGTGCAGGGAATCGCCGAGTTCCTTCCCATTTCTTCCAGCGGTCACTTGGCGGTTGCACAGCGACTTTTTGGCCTTGAGGATGTGCCACTTTTGTTCGATGTAATGCTTCATCTGGCAACGCTCGCGGCGGTAATTTTGTATTTCCGAAAGAAAATCGCCCGGCTCTTCGCAATTTTGTTCAGGTGGATTTTGCCAAGTGGAAAGCGGAAAACTGAAAACGGAAAGATGGAAGTTGGAAGAGGAAAATTGGAACTGGAAAATGAGGTGGGGAAAGCCTTCCCCTCGGCTACAATGGCTTCGCCATTTTCGCCTACCCCTTCTCCTAGGGGCATAGCCCCTAAGACCCCAGAAGCTGACCTTCTCACAGGCAGTGACGCACTTGGGCGGAAGACCATTCTCGCCGTGATTTTCGCAACTCTCGTCACGGGCATAATCGGCGTGTTTACCAGCAAGCTCATCCCGGATCTTCCGCTAAAAGTCACTTGCGCGGGCTTTATCGTTACGGCTTGTCTTTTGATTTTTTCTTCGCTTTGGTCAAAAAAACAGGACTCGAAAAAGGCAGCAGAGCCAAAAGGCATTTCTATTTTGCAGTCGCTTTTTATCGGCTTTATGCAGGGAGTCGGAACCTTGCCCGGAATCAGCCGCTCAGGCTCCACGATTGCAGGAGCGCAGCTTGCGGGCGTAAACCGGGCTGCGGCAGGCGAATTTTCGTTCATTGTCTCGATTCCGGCGATTCTGGGCGCATTTGTACTTGAAGCAAAAGATTTGGGTGAAGTCGGAAGTCAGATTGGTGTTCTTCCAGTCTTCTGCGGTTGTCTTGCGGCATTCGCATGGGGCTACCTCTCCCTTTCAATCTTGATGAAACTGATTCGCAAAGGCAAATTGGAATGGTTTGCCTGCTACTTGATTCCGCTTGGAATTCTCGGACTGATATTTTTTTAATCACGAATTATAAATTCCTCACAGATAGTGAGCGTTAAAAAATTGCACGGCAATTTTTGCGAATCTCCCGTAGAGCTAGGCTCGTAGGGCTTAGAGTACACAAAGAGCATGTTGAATGGGAAAAATATTCCTACACAAGAAATCTCTCTGTGGTCTCTGTGACCTCTGTGAGTAATGTAAAAAAAAAGGAGTTTTTATGATTTCATTTGAAAGTGATTATATTGAAGGTGCTCACCCGCTTATTCTAGAAGCACTGGCAAAATCAAATATGGAAAGTCTTTCCGGCTACGGAAGCGATAAATACACAGAGCGTGCAAAAGAAAAAATCGCCGCAGTCTGTGGCTTGCCGGAAGCTCAGGTCTTTTTTCTCACAGGCGGCACTCAGACAAATCAGATTGTAATCGACACGATGCTTGCCCAATACGAAGGCGTAGTTTCGGCTCAAACAGGCCATGTCAGCGTTCACGAAGCCGGCGCAATCGAATACACAGGCCGGAAAGTCCTCACAATTCCCGCACATAACGGCAAAATGGATGCAAACGAGCTTGATTCTTTTATCAAAGATTTTTATGCAGACGGAAATCATGAGCACATGGTTTTTCCGGGACTTTGCTACATTTCCCATCCAACCGAATATGGCACGCTTTATTCAAAGGAAGAGCTTACTCAAATCAGCGAAGTCTGCCATAAGCACGAGATTCCGCTTTTTATGGACGGGGCAAGGCTTGGCTACGGACTGGCGAGCAGGCAGACAGATGTAACTTTGCATGATGTCGCCCGCCTGTGCGATGTTTTTTATATCGGCGGAACAAAAGTCGGTGCGCTTTGCGGTGAGGCCGTTGTTTTTACAAAGAAAAATATGCCGGCCCACTTCGACCATCTTGTTAAAAAACATGGCGCGCTTCTTGCAAAAGGGCGGCTTCTCGGAGTTCAGTTCGACACTCTCTTCACCGATGACCTTTATTTCAAAATCAGCAAAAACGCGATTGACCGGGCAGAAGAACTCAAATCAGCCTTCAGCGAAAAAGGCTACAAATTCTTCATCGACTCTCCGACGAATCAGCAATTCGTGATTCTTGAAAACTCAAAAATGCAGGAGCTGCAGAAAAGCGTAAAATTCTCTTTCTGGGAAAAATACGATGAAAGCCACACCGTCGTACGATTCGCAACAAGCTGGGCAAGTACAAGCGAAAAAATTTCAGAACTTAGGAGCATTCTATGACAAACAATATCCCCCGCTGGAACTTGGATTCTATTTTTTCTTCTATTGATTCTCCTGAATACCAGAAGGCCCTCGCTGATTTTACGGCTGGCATGGAAAACCTTGAAAACCTTCTCGAATCTGCACGCACTTTCATCACTCAGGCCACAGAGAATTTCGATTTTCCTGTCTGGCTCAAAGGATTTTTAGAGGCGGACGACAAGGTTTCTTCTCTTTGCGGCAGTCTCAACGCCTACGCCTACATAATTTACTCCGTTGACACCACAAACACGGCTTACCTCAACAACATCACGAAAATTGACAACCTTACCCTCCGCTACAGGCAGATTGACTTGGGCTTTAAGTCGGTTTTGCTGGCAAATTCCGGCCGTCTCGATGATTTTTACAAACGCTTCCCTGAATTTGAAAGCTACCGCTACCTTCTGAACGAGACTCTCGAAGAAACCAAACACCAGATGAGCCCGGCAGAAGAAAAACTTGCAGGCGAATTGCAGCAGACCGGAGGAGACGCCTGGGACCGCCTTCACGAGCAGCTGATTTCAAATCTCAAAGACGAGGAAAGCGGCAAAACTTTCAATGAGCTTCGTAACGATGCCTACTCTGCCGACGCAAATGTGCGAAAATCTTCATATTTAAAAGAAATCGCGCTTTTAAAGCAGAATGAAATCGCCTTTGCCGCCTGCCTGGGAAACCTAAAAGGCGAAACTCTGGCCTTGAACCGCCGCCGAAAATGGCAAAAGCCCATTGACCGCGCCCTTGCCGCTGCCCGACTCTCGCAAAAAACGCTGGACGCCCTCATCGGCGCAATCGAAGACAGCCTGCCCCTCTGGCGGGAATATTTCAATTTAAAGGCAGATTTCCTGCACAAGCACAATCTTACGGTCTCACAGGACAAAAAAGGCCTGGCCTTCTACGATTTGTTCGCGCCTATGGCAACAGATTCCCGAGTCGAGCTCGGGAATGACGGTAACAACAAGCTCAGAAATGACAGCGACACCCTGTCATTGTCGGGCTTGACCCGACAATCTCTTCTCTCAAAAACATGGACTTTCGATGAGGCAAGAGACTACATCATACAGCGGTATTCCTCTTTCAGTTCGGAAATGGGCGACTTTGCAAAAAAAGCCTTTGCCGAAAAGTGGATTGACGCGGAAGTCAGGGCAGGAAAGGTAGGCGGGGCTTACGACGAGGACTTTGCACTGGGCCACCAGAGCCGAATCATGACCAATTTTACCGGGGCTTTCAGCGACATCATCACACTGGCTCACGAGCTCGGCCACGCATATCATTTTTCTTGCATGAAGGGAAAGCCGGCCGCATTTTTCAGCTACCCCATGACACTGGCCGAAACAGCCTCAACCTTTGCCGAAACAATCGTAAAGCAGGACATGATTTCAAAATGCTCCGACGCCGAAAAAATCCAGATTCTTGACCTGGACTTGCAGGATGTGAGCCAAGTCTTGGTGGACATTCTCTGCCGCTTCTACTTTGAAAAAAGCGTCTTTGATGAGCGGGAAAAGGGCGAGCTTAACGCCAGCGATTTCTGCCGGCTCATGAAAGAAGCCCAGGAAAAATCCTACGGAAGCGGCTTGAACGGCGAGCGGCACGAATACATGTGGGCGGTAAAATCCCATTATTACTCAACAGGACTGGATTTCTACAACTTCCCCTACGCTTTCGGACAGCTTTTTGCAGCCGGTCTTTACGCCCGTTACCAGAAAGAAGGAGCCGCCTTTGCCAAAACTTACGCAGAACTGCTCTCCAACACGGGCAACATGTCTTGCGAGGATTTGTGCAAGAAGGCAGGCTTTGACATCACGCAAAAAGACTTCTGGAAAAGCGGAATCGAAATGTACGCAAAGGAAGTGTCTGAGCTAAAATCAATTTGCGGATAAAAACAGGCCGTGATATATGACCGCTTACACCGAACGAGAACGAACACGATTAATTTCTGCTCGTTTCGCTACAGAATCAGAAAGGAAATTATACTATGACTCAAGAAAGAATAGCTGAATTACAGAATAAACCAATTGATTTATCAGACATTCCCGAAGTGACTCCAGAACAAGCGAAAGAATTCTACCCACGAAGTTTACGAAAAGCATTTCAACTAATTTATAATCTTTTCGACAAGGAAAATCTCATTTGGCTTGAAAAAAACGGCCTGACAAATCGTGTTTCTATAAATGCCGCGCTCGAAAAATTGCGAAAAGAATCTTTGAAACTCGCATAAGTTTCCCCTCCCTAGCCTGCCAGAGCTTCCACCGGGTCTAGTTTGCTGGCTTTCATGGCGGGGGAAAGTCCGAAGAAAATCCCCACGAAGACGCTGAAAACGAAGGAAATCACGCAGGCTGAAAACTTTATCGAATAAGGAAGCTCGGTCGCCACATATTCAATGGCAAGGCTGATGGCGATTCCAAGTCCGATTCCCAAAATGCCCCCCAAAAGAGTGATGCTTGCGCTCTCAACCAAAAACTGGCGGCAAATCGCAAAGGGGCTGGCTCCCAAAGCTTTTCTGATTCCGATTTCCTGCTTTCGCTCAGTGACCGTGACAATCATAATATTCATGATTCCGATTCCGCCTACCAAAAGGGAAATAGCAGCAATTCCTGAAAGCATGAGTGACAAAGTTCCCATGACACTCTGAACCTGCTCAATCATTGTCTGCATGGACATGATGTTCACGCTTCCTTCCGTGCCGGATTTTTCGTTCATGTAGGCCGTTAAATCCGTGACCAGCTGGGAACAAAACGAAGAATCTGTCGCCTGCACCATAATCGTGTCAGCCGTGGGGTTTGGAGTGATTTTCTTGGAATAGAATCCCCGGGGAATGTAGATTCCCGTCGTCGTGGATTCCATGCCGCTGGACTGCTCCTTAAGCACGCCCACCACAGTAAAGGCAAAAGGCACTTTCGAGGAAACAACCAGAACCCCCTTACCCACAGCGTCTCCGTCCGGGAAAAGGGAGGAAGCGACCTCGCTTCCGATAATCATTTTCTGCGCGCCGGAAACATCGTCCGTGACGGTAAAATATTCGCCTGTGTCAAGTTGGAGCTTGTACATTTCAAGGTAGCCGGGCTCAATGGCGGTGGCATTTGAAGTGACCGTGGTTTCGCCGTAAGAGACCGCAAAGCTCACCGAATTCTTGTACCAGACTTTTTTTATATTGCGCACGCTGTCAAACAAATCGCTGCGCAAGGCTTCGTCGAATTTCAGAGTGACCGCATCCCGGTTCCGCCTCATAAATCCGCCCGCGCTCACGCTCACCAAATCCAAGCCCGAAGAGCCGAACTGATTCTGAATCTGCTTGGCGGAACTGGAGCCAATGCTGGTAATGATAATAACGCTGGCCACACCGATAATCACGCCCAGCAGAGAAAGAAAAGTCCGTGTCTTAGAGCGAGAAAAGTTCCTAAGAGAGTCAATAAAATCTTCTAACATAATATTCCTTAAATTTCTCACAGATAGGGAGCGTTAAAAAATCGCATAAGATGCGATTTTAGCGACTCTCCGTAGCAACTGTGTTGCGAAGGCTCTTAGAGGCCACAGAGAGAATGCTGTTTTACGAAAATATCTCTGTGCCCTCTGTGTCCTCTGTGAGGAATTTTATTTATCTTCCTGTATCATTCCGTCCAGAATACGCACGCATCTTCTCGTGCTGGCTCCGATTCCCGGATCGTGGGTGACGATGACGATTGTAGTTCCTGTGGCGTTGATTTCGCCGAATAGATCCAAGACCGCCCGGCCAGTGCTGGAGTCCAAGGCTCCCGTGGGTTCGTCAGCGAGGATAATCGCAGGCCGAGTGACCGTCGCCCGCGCGATTGCCACACGTTGCTTTTGTCCGCCGGAAAGCTCATTGGGAAGGTGATTGATTCGCTCGGACAAACCCACTTTTTCAAGGGCTGCCAGTGCCATGTCCCGGCGGAGGGGCCGCTCGATTCCTTGATAGCGGAGGGGAACCATGACATTCTCAAGCACCGTCATCGTTGGCAAAAGATGATACTGCTGGAAAACAAAGCCGATTGTTTTGTTGCGGAGGACGGCCAGCTCTTTCTCGCTCATTTTGGCCGTTTCCTTGCCCCCGATTTTCACGATTCCGCTGGTGGGGCGGTCAAGGCAGCCAATCATGTTCATGCAGGTGGATTTTCCTGAGCCGGAAGGTCCCATTATGGACATGAATTCCCCCTGCTCCACGGAAAAAGAAATCCCCCGCAAAGCGTGGACTTCCTGCTCCCCCATCGAGTAAATCTTACGAACATCTTCCATTAATATAACTGGCTCTGACATAAAAATCCTTAGAACGGAGGCATTCCGCCCATGGGTGGCTGTTGCTGCTGATTCTTGTTGTTTTTCTGCGCCTTCTGGCCTTTTTTGCTCACGCTCATTCTGCCGCTCTTTGAGACATCACTCTGGGCTTTAAGGATTTCGCCACCCTCAAGCCCCGAAAGCACGTTCACGTATTCAAGACCGTAAGGCTCGACTTCCACCGCGACTTTGGTTGTGCTTCCGTCCCGGTTCATTATTTCCGCAAAAGCCGTGCCCTTGTCCCGTCCGATTGCAAAGCGTTCCACCACAAGCTTCTGCTCAGGCTCGGTGATTTGGATTTTGCCGGTAAAGCTGAAATTTGGAAGGACGCCCTGCGGCACATCGTCAATTCTGACCTTTGCATTCACGATTGTGGCTCCCCGGCTCGTCACTTCACCAATGGCAGGATAAGAGACAAGGTAGCCCTCCACAGTGCCGTCATAGGCCGGAAAAGTAAAATCAACTTTTTGCCCCACTTTTAGCTTTGAAACGTCGGTTTCCGCAACCTCAACGTCCGCCGTAAGATAGCTTGTATCAACGAGGGTGCCGATTGAATCCTTTGCCTCAAGATAATCGCCGGGATCAACGTCAAGGCTCGCGATGATTCCGTCAAAAGTCGCCACGATTTTACGGTCAGCGATTTTTCGTACAAGGGAAGTGCGCTGAGTCTCCATAAGCTTGATTTTTCCCGCCGTCTGATTCTGCCGGGCCACGGAAATCTCATAGTCAAGGTTGGCGAGATTGTACTGCTGCTCGGTGTCGTCCAGCTGAACGATTAAATCCCCCGCCTTCACCCGGTCGCCTTCTTTTTTGTAAACGCCCACCACGGTTCCGTCATTCAGGGATTTCAGCGTCTGGGATTTTGCCGCCGCCACGGTTCCCGCAATCTGAATCACATTTTCATAAGTCTCTTTGCGAACGACATAAGAAGTCTGGGAAGAAGCCGCCCGTTTTTCCGCAATCCCGCGAGAAATCCGCAGAATCACCAAAAGCAAAAGAAGCGCTATCAATCCACTGAGAAGAATCTTTTTTCGTTTAGATATTTTTATTTTCATAAAATCCGCTCGCCCCCCAACTTTCATCTTTCCACTTTCAGTTTTCAGTTTTCTTTTTTCACAAACATCATCTTCACTTCGTTGTTGTAGATAATTTTCTCCACGGCGTTAATCAGAATATTCATCTGTGCCTTGTCCCGGTTGTTGGCCGCGTCCAGATAATCGCTCTTTGTGACGCTTCCCTGCTCCAGCCACTTGTCCATATCGTACTCCAGCTGAGAATACATGTCATATTCCTCGGCATAGGATTTTTCCGACCAGCGCAAATCTCCACGCTCAGTGAGCTTGTCCAAAACCGCCGTGTCGTAATCGTCCGCCGCTGATTTTATTGAAATCTCATCGATTTTTGAGTTCAGCTCGTCCTGCTTTTTATCGATGGAAGAGAGCCTCCATGTGTTGGGATTGAGCGTAAGGGAAAAAGTGTAAACCGGAGAATCAGAAGGAGTGCCAGCACTTGAAGATTCCAGGGGGAAAAGATTCTGCCCGGCAGGAAGAGAAACGCCTGCGCTTGCCGTAATTCCCCGCCAGTCAAAGGTAAGGCCTCCGTCCACAGTATCGTATTTTGAGGAAGATTCATTGAAAGTGTATCCTCCGTAAATTCCCAATTCCAAAGAATAATCAGTTTTCCGCTTCATGTCACCGATGTATTTTGACCAGACCGCGCTTTCTGTCTTTGTGTAGTCATCAGACTTGTAGGAAAGCACGTCTTCCATCTCTACTCCGGGGATTTCCATGGGAAGAAAAGCCATCACGCTCTCAAATGCCTGATTTTCCAAATCCTGAATCTTATCTTTTTCAAAATTTTCTGGTTTGAAGACCTGCTCATACTCTGCGCCGCATTTTACGGCAAAAATCGCTGTCTCCCGCTCCAGTTTTCGGAGATTCTCAGCCACACTCCGCCTGTCACTCAGAACTTCGAGATATTTTTTTCGATAAGACGCGCTTGTTTTGCTGTAGCCCTGAGCGTTGAGGACTTTCAGGTCAATCTCGTCATCGTACAAGTCATTTTTTGCCGTAAGAACCTTCTGAACGTAAGAATAAAGATTTTTAAGATTCGTGTAGAAATCATTTTCAACCGTAAGAGCCTGATTCTGAACCGCCCGTTCAGCCTCGATGTAAGAACGCTCTGCCTCAAGCAAGGTGACTTTTCGTTTCAGCGGCTTGGAACTGACAATAGCCGTGGAGATTTTGAGGGAGCCGTTGTCCAAAAAAGTGCCGTTCTCGCTTTCCGTTTCAAAGCCTGATTTTTTCGTCATGGGAAAGGAAGCTGAAAGAGTGGTGTCATGAAGCTGAGGCAGAGCCAGAGAAGCCGACGGCGTGAAAGTGTATTTTGAACCGTCCGAAGAAGCCTGAATCTTTACGGTTCCAGTGGAAAGATTCAGTTCGATTCCATTTTCGATTTTTGACGCATCGTAAGAAAGAGCCTTGTCCTGAGCCGTCAGAGTGTATTTTTGAAGGGTCAAATCATTTTTAAGATAGCCGAAAAGCAAAGATGGCAAATCACTCTCAGAAAATCCCGGCGAGAAAAGAAAGGAAAAAATCAGAATCAAGAAGAATTTGTTTTTCTTCATACAGGAACATTCTACCGAAAATCGCTTAACCTTTCATCAAAAGAAATCATAACTTATTGTTATATAATAAAAATTTTAAAGTTGGCAAAATGCTTTTTTTTGTATAGTAATTACAAAAAGGAGTCTTTTCATGAAAAAAGCAACGAAGATTTCATTAATAGAAACAAGGATTTATAAAATCTGAGAAAATTTTTATACAAAGGGGGAAAGCCTTCCCCCTGGGGTTCAAGCTTCGCTTTCACCCACACCCCCTTCTGCGGGGCAAATCAACTTGTTTTTTGCCCCGCAACGCCCCAACGCTCCTTCCTAACTGACAACTTCCCACTCGACAATATTTCTTTCTTTCGTGCTGAAATTCACGCCGATTTTGAACAGTTTGCGTTTGTCAGCTTCATAAGGTTTTGCATAGCCTTGCTCATCAATCTGCTTCAAGGCCTCTTTCGCGCTCACGTCACGCTTGAACTCAAACACGTAAACAAAATCATCGGTCTCGATTATGCAGTCTGCCCTACCCTTCGCAGAGTGGACTTCGGTTCGCACATATTTTCCCAAAATCAAAAGCGACAAGTAAATCACATTCTGAAAATTCTGCTCGGTCAGGCTTTCCGTGTCACCGCTCGCAGGATAGGGCAGAATCGCGAAAAGCGAAGTGAACCAATCTCTCATTCCGTCCGTGTAGCCCTCTTCAACGGCATCATCGAGAATATCCACATTGAAATGCGAACTTTGTTTTTCAATTTTAAGATATATCGGAGCAAGAGCCTTTAAGAAACCGTATCTGACTTCCTCGTTCGGGAAGCCTAATTTATACGAATTTTGCTTCGCATTAAAACCTTTTATCGTGAGATAGCCCGACTGATACAAAAGCGGAATCGGATTGTCGTTTTCGGGACGGTAATCCTTGATTTCGTCTTCACTGATTTTTACTTTATCCTCGAAATTACGCATATCAAAGTTGATTTCATTTAGTTTCTTGACCAAGAATGTCGGTGTGCCAGTCTCAAACCAATAATTTCCGAATCGTTGTTTTGCAAATGCGTTTATCAAGCTGAACGGATTGTAAACATCTTCCTTTTCCTGCGTAAAATGATAGCCGTCATAGCGTTTTTTAAGCTCGGCAAGGCAAGAATCTTTCGTCATTCCGAATTTTTCTGCCATCGCCTCGATTTCAGGAGCGAAATTAGATTCAAGCTCCGCCTGAGTAATTCCGCAGATTGAGCTGAATATTGAATCTAAAGTTATGTCCTGAAGCTGGTTCAAATCGCTAAAAACCGAGACCTTGCTGAATTTCGTGACACCGGTAAAGAAAACAAATCGGAGATATGCGTCATAATCTTTGAGCGTGGCGAAAAATCCTTTGTACAGCGCACGGTTTGCCTTTTCTTGCTCTTCGTTCTCGCCGATGTTCCGCAAAAGAGGCGTGTCATATTCGTCAACAAGAACCACGACTTTTTTGCCAGTCTTTTCATAAGCGTTTTTGAGCGCATTTTTGAAGCGGGAAACCAAATCAGTTTCATCAAAAGGAAGAGAATATTTTTCTTCAAAATCTTTCAGAATGTCGTTTAGTTTGTTCCTTAAACCATTAGGCTCGGTAAATTCACCGCTCGCAAGCGAAAATTTCAGCACGGGATAGACTTGCCACGGATTTTCGGACTTTTCTTCCTCGTCATAAATCCAAAGCCCTTTAAAAAGCTCCTTCTTTCCCAAAAAATATGCCTCCAGCGTGGAGACCAAAAGGCTCTTCCCGAAACGGCGGGGACGGCTCAGAAAATAAGGCTTTCCTTTTGTGACAAGATTATAAACATGCTTGGTTTTATCAACATAGACATAAGCATTTTGTCGCAAATCTTCAAAATCCTGAATGCCAATCGGCAGTTTTCGTGGTGCTTCCATGAGAAAAATTATATCACAGAAGAAAACAGAATCAAAGAGCCTGCGAAACCTTGGCAAAATGCTTTTTTTTTGTATAGTAAAAGGTCATCTTAGATGGCAAATTTCATTTTTAGGAGGAACTTACTATGAAAAAGTTCTTTAACATTTTTGCGGCACTGCTCGCTTTGTCAGTGCTTTCTTTCGGTTTTATCGCTTGTTCTGATAACGACGATGATGACGATGGTCCGTCTGTAAGCGCAGCGTATGTCACTGAATTTACCTATCCAGGCGAAGACACAACTTACAACTGTACATACACGCTCAATTTTTACGACAATAAAACTTACAAAGGCATTATGAAAGTCAAAGAGGCAAACTATTCTTATGTTGACGGAAAAGGCACATATCGAATCGTGAGCGGAGATTGGAACACAGGCATAATTGCGATTACGCGCACCCACAAAGCAAATGATGAAGACAAACTCGTTGCAGACCCACAGGACGAAGCAGCATTTGCGGTTACAAACGGAAGTTTCACCGATCCTGATACTAACCTCACCTTCACAAAAAAATAATTTGTCGTAAACTGACTTTTGCCCTGCCAGAGCGCAGGGCATTTTTTTGCATATTAAGCCAAAAATCAGCTGACCAATCCTTTTAAGAAGGCCACCACGCCCACCACGATTGAAGAGCCGCCTACGAAAGTTCCGATTGAGCTTCCAAGGCTTGAAAGGAAGAAAACGAGCAGGACACGGAGCAGGCGGTTTTTGTAAAATCCCTTTACGCTTGAAACATCGTCCATCACGCTTTCCATGTCGGCAACTTTGGGCTTACAAATAAAGGCCTGCACGATTCCGGCGAACATTCCCACGCCCACAAGGGGGCAAAGAGAAGTGAAAGGAGCGCCCACAGCAGCCATCAAAATCGTAAGGGGATGACCGCCTGCAATCAAAGCTCCGATTCCAGCCAGAATTGCGTTCCAGAAAACCCAGGCTCCCAGCAAGTCCGCGCCCTTTTTCATGCCGCCGTAGACAAAGCCCGCCGCAATCAAAGCGATTATAATCACGGGAATAGCCCAGCCAAGAATTTTCGCGCCGATTTTTTTTGCGGGAAGGGAACTAATCTCGGTCGTGTCCGTGCCTTCTGCTCCGGCCGCGATTTTCTCAAGGTGAGCCTGCACGCCCGGTAAATGCCCAGCGCCCAAAACAGCAATCACGCTCTTTCGATCATCTTTTTGCACGGCTTCCCAAATGTGAGCCGCCAGGTAAAAATCCCGCTCGTCAATCAAAACTTCTTTTACGCCCGGCATGAATTGGGCAAGCTCGTTCATCATGCCGTCCATCTCGCTCTTGTTCTTGAGATTTTCGATTTCATCGCCGGAAACTTCTTCCTTTGAAGCCGCGCTGGCAAGCAAAGCCGAAAGCAGCTTGATTTTTCCATAGCCGGAATTTTTTGCCCAGGCCCGGCGAAGCGTCGTCTGAATCGGGCGGTCAACCATCTCGCAAGGAATATTAAGCTCTCTTGCGGCCTCTATTCCCGCGCGCATTTCGTCGCCCGGCTTCACGCCCACATTGGCACCCATCCGCTTCTGGAAGCTTGAAAGCACCAGATTCGCCAGGAGCAAAAATCCCTTTTTTTCACGCAGGACTTTGATTATATCAAGATTTTTCCAAGATTCACTGTCATTAAGGGAAGCAAATCTCTGCTCGTCAAGCTCAATGGCCACGCAGTCGGGCTTTTTTTCGGCAATTGCGGCCTTTACTTCCTCGCAGCTGGCCTGTGAGACATGTGCCGTTCCCAGCAAAACTATTTCTTTTCCGTTAAGATTCAAATTATTTTGTGACAAAATATTCTCCACTACAATTCAATATTCTGCATTAAGAATTATTCATTGTGCATTATGAATTATGCATTGTGAATTAATCAATTCCCTTTTCAGCCCATTCAGCAAGACGGTATTCAAAGAAATCCGCTCCCTGAATTTCTGTGACCTCGGCATAATATTTATGCGCAAGGCTTGAATTTCCCTTCATATCCCAGTAAAAGGCGAGATAGTAAAGGTATTTTCCTTTCTTTTTTTTGCTTTCCTCATTCTGAATTTTAAGCGCAAGGGTTGAGTCGCCTGTCATGTCGTGAATCAGGCGCAATGAAAGATACTCAAAAGAATTACGGTCAAGATTCCTCATCGCTTTCTCGGTGAATTTCTTGCACTCCTGAGGATTTTTTTCTTTTTGATAACAGCAGGCAATCATAAGAGCATAGGATGTATTGCCGGGATTTCCATTGTATGCCGCGCTAAAGGCCTGACGTGCTTCCGAGTATTTTCCAGCCCTCCATGCAAGCATTCCAATCGATTCATAAGCGTAATAATAATTGGGATTCTTCTGAACGACTTTCTTATAATTCTCATAAGCTTCATCGAATTTATTCTGTTCATCGTACAAACCAGCGAGATACGCATAGCCCAAAAAATAATCTGGGTCTAGCTCCACGGCTTTCTTCCATGCCTTTTCTGCATCGGCATATTTTCCGGCCTCACGGTTGAAATTTCCCAAGTCAAAATAGTAATCGCTGTTTTCAGGATCAATTTCAATTGCCCGCGACACATATTCCACAGCTTTCTTGAAGCGACGCCCTTCCGCCTCGAATTTGGCCAGATAAGAAAGAGCCGGCGCATAATCCGGGTCAATCGAAAGGATTTTATTGAAGCTCTTCTTTGAATCATCATCCCGCTGGAGATAATAGGACATCTTTCCGTGACCAAAAAGCGCCTCGATGTTGTTGGGATTGCCCTTCAGCGCTTTCAGATAATAATCGCGAGCATTCCGATAATTGCGTTTTACAGCCTGCTCATCGCCAAGCTCAATATTTGCATCGGGATTGTAAGGCTGAATCGTAAGAATCTGCTTGAGGTACTGCTGTTTCTTCGCCGAATTCTTTTTCTGCTTTGCGACCATCGCATTCAATAGAAGAACATCTATATTTTTTGGCTCTTTTGCAAGAAGATTTACGGCAATTTTCTCTGCGTCGCCTGTTTTTCCAGCTGAAAGCAGCAGGGATGCCTGCAACGTGCGCAAATCAATGTCTTCCTGCAGGTTTTCGGGGATTGTATCAAAAAGCGCGATGGCTTCATCAAGCCGGCCATTCGCAAGCACAGAGTTCAGGTTCTGGACAAAAGACATCTCTGCGTTTGATGCCGCATACAAGGCGTGGGCAGACAATAGCATGGCGGCAGCAAGAATCAGAACGGTCATTTTTTTCGTGAATTTCATCATTTTTCCCTTATGTTGATTTTTAGCAGACGATTTTGTCTGCCCTCTTTTAACTTTCCGCTCGGTTTGATAAACTGAATAAAATGTACAGACATCCAATCAGAAAATCATTCGGGCTTATCGTTCTTTATAGTATTATAATTATCGGAATTTTTGTTCTCCAATTTAGGAATGAATCCGTTGTTTCTAAAAACATAGGTCTCCTTTCACTTTCCTATGCTCAATCGCAGGATGACAGCGGTGAGATTTCTCTCAAGAATTCCCTGCAGGTTTCATTCAAGGGCATAAGTTTTGTCGCCGATGAAATGACTCCGGCACAGCTTTACGTTAAAAATCAGGACGGCTCACAGGTCAAGGAAAATCTCACTCTGCTTTCCTATGAGCAAAAAACAGCTTTGTCATATACATTTCATTTTACTCATGACACATCCCTTACCTTTGCAACCACAGGAACCGATTCAGATGCCGCTTTTTCAATTACAGCAGCACTGCCAAACGACGCTCTCGGGCTCTACCTGCATTACAAACCAAATTCCGGCTTTTCAGTTACAGATAAAACACGCACGAAGCTGATTATCAACTCAAAAAGTCTTTCCTATGCCTTCACGGCATCGCAGATTGATGACACGACAATCTTCCTTTCTGACAAGAATTTTATCTCGTACTACGTAGCCTATGATCCTTCTGTCGAATTCACTTTTTCATCCCTCGATTCGGACATGATTATCGCACAGAAATCGACTTACGACACAAATATCAGGGAATTCCGAAAAACAGTTGTTGATTCAGTCTCGAACATCATAAAAACAAACCAAACCCTTTCCGAAAAAGCCGCCATCGCTTACGTCGCGGAGCTTGCCTCACAGGGGCGATATACAGAAGCCGTCGCATACATACCAGACTCTTTTAAAAAGGGAAACAAACGCACCTATCTGTCATCACCATATTTCAACACACTTGAAGCCATGGCTCCCTCGCTGGAAATGCACAACAACAATATGTCAGAGATGATTTCAAACGCCATCGAGAACAATTCACTTTCAATATTCACCGTGGAAGGGCTTGCTGAATATCTGGACATTCTTCCAGACGGTTCAAAAGTTCGCTCTCTTCTCAAGATTCCGGAAACGCTCCTTGAAAACATTGAAAGCTCCGATGACCAGGTCAAGCTTTCTCAGGCCAGCGGAATCCTTATAACATATCTCAAGCTATCCGCACTCCATTCCAACCTTGCAGACCTGCTTCTTCCGGCTGCGCAAAAATGCCTGAACATCATTGAGTCAAAGTGTGTGCTCAACGATACCCTGCTTACGCTCATGGAAAAAGATGTACCTGTATCAAATTACATCGCCCTTTCTACAGGCAATGCCCTCGTGCAATGGGGAGAATTCAATAATTCAGCAGAATGTTCAAGAACTGGATACGCCTTAATCAACTCGATTCTCTCGGTCAACTCCCTTGATACAATGACACTCACGGATATTTACCCGATTCTCGTAAACAATTCATTCTATCCACACTATAAAGTGCTTTCTAGAAATGCGGCGGGAACTATCTGGGCCTGGACTTGCACGCAATCTATGACCTATTCACTTCAGAACAGCGTCGCAACCATTACAGTCACCTTCCCCAAGGGCGATACAAACTATGCGATTATCAGTGGCATCACGCCTTTCAACGAAATCGAGATTTACGGTCTCTCATTCCACTCTGCCCCTCGCTTTGAGACTTACAATTCATCAGGATTCATTTACAGGGAAAACAAAAATACGCTTTTCCTCAAATCAAGGCATAAATCAGAAACTGAAATCGTACGCCTGACATACCGATAAAATCCACCCAAAATTGGTAAAAAAACACTTTTTTTTCTAAAATTATGCGCAATTTTTAAAAAAGTATGATATACTGTAAAGGATTTCCCAAAAGGTGTAATATCTTCAACCCATTGGGAACGCGGAGTTTTTGTGAGCAAGAAAGATTTTCCTAAGATTCACTTTTATGATCAAGATTTTGTCGATATTTATGACAAAACATGGAATTGGATTTCTGATTCATGGATTGATCCCAAAACGAATGAAGTCTCAACCGATGGTTTTTTCGTCCATCCTGGGGATTCTCAGTTAGCCATAAATCAGGCGGAATCGATTTTTTCAACATTTTTCTTAGTATACTCAAACAAAAATTATGCCGCCGAAACAAATCTCGATTATTTCTATAAAAAACAAGAATCAAACGGCGCAATCCGCTGGATGTACGATTTAAAAACGGGCGCTCCGGTCGTTGACAGCAGAAATCCTGAAGGAATCGGGCTTCCTCTCTTTGCGTGGGCCGAATTCAACCTCTACCACAAGCTTGCAAACAAGCGTCGCGTCAAAGAAGTCATGCCTGTCCTTCAAAAATTCATGGAATGGATTGACGCAAATTTCAAGCGCGAGAACGGTCTCTATTCAGTTCCTGCCATCGCTTGTGGCATGGATAACTCTCCGCGCGAAAACGTCTGCTATCCGGTGGATTTTAACGCATGTATCGCAATCAACGCCCTCAATATGAGTTCTCTCGGTGACATTCTCAACGACAAGGAACTCAGTTTTCAGTACAAGCGCATGTATTTCAGCCTCAAAACCCGAATCAACTCATACATGTGGAACGAAGAGACAGGTTTCTATCACGATTTGGACGAAAACGGGTCTCAGCTTCCTGTCAAAACAATCGCCGGTTTCTGGCCTCTCCTTGCAGAAATTCCCAACGCCGACAAGGCGGATTCTCTTATTGCCCACATTTCAAATCCGGAAACATTCGGCTCAGAACATCCCTTCCCGACCCTCAGCTTAGACAGCCCGACTTTCAGCGCTGACGGCGAAGGCTACAACGGTTCAGTATATCCAATATACAATTTCATGGTTATCAAGGGCCTCGAAAAGTATCAGCGATACGATTTGGCCCGCGAATGTGCAATACGCCATCTCTATTTCGTGCTTGAGGGCCTGCAGCCAGCGGACGGTAGCAAGGGTGATTTATACGAAGCTTATCTGCCCTGCAAGGAAGGCCCGGCAATCAAATCAGGAGATGAATCCTTCCCTCGCAAACACTGCATGATTACCATAGGTCTTTCAACCATAGCGCTCATGATTGAAAACGTCATCGGGCTTTCAATTTCCCTGCCACGCAAAACGGTCGATTGGATTATCCCGAACCTTGAGATTATGGGTATCGAAAAGCTTTCACTCAAACGGAACCTCATCACGATTCTCAGCCACAAAACGCCTCGTGGCTGGGGCATCCAAATGGAAAGCGAAAAGCTCTACTACTTCACAATCAATATTCTTGACCAAAAAAAGAAAACTCTTCCGATTCCATCCGGAAAGTGTTCAATGCTCATCGACAAACTGTAGCCCTGTAAGGGTCCCATGGCTTGCCCTTGAAACACTCGCGGGGAAAACTACACTTTTAACGTTTTGGAGCATAAAAAAAGCTGACCGCTTATCAAAGCAGTCAGCTTTTTTGTTATGGGGCCGGATTATTTACCAGCCTTCTCCTGTGCCTTTTTTTCTTCTTCTTCGGCGTTCTTCTTCATGTGGTCAATGACCGACTGAATATTGTTCACCATGAGAATCGGCTGACCAGTTGCATCAAGAGCATCGCGCCACAATGCGCCTTCTGGATCAACCTTGTTTCGCTTACGCGTTACCATCTCAGTCGGGATGATGACATATTTGTCATGAACGAGACCAACGACGCACTTTGTCTTGCCTGCCATAGCCGCATGAACTGCGTTGTTGCCGAGACGCTCACAGTAGACTGAATCGTTTGCCGTTGTGACAGAAGAACGAACCTGATAACTTGGGTCAACATATTTGAGATTGACATGAATATGCTTGTTTGCGAAGTATTCATTGATTTTGTTGCAGAGGAACACGCCGATATCTGAAAGCTTTTTGTTGCCAGAAGCGTCTGTTTCGTTTGTTGACTGCAAATGCTCCTGACCAGCACCCTCCGCAACGATGATAACCGCATGGCCACGCTTTTCAAGACGCTTCTCAAGGTGCGAGAGGAATCCGTTCGGACCGTCCATGTCGAATGGAACTTCCGGGATAAGACAGAAATTCGTCTCGTGGCTTGCAAGCGTAGTGGAAGTAGCAATAAAGCCTGACTCACGGCCCATGAGCTTGACGACACCGATACCATTAATCTGCGACTCGGCTTCCATGTGGATTGCGTCAACAGCCTGACGAGCCTTTTCGACAGCTGTTTCAAAGCCAAATGAGCGGTCAATGAAGAGAAGATCGTTATCAACGGTTTTCGGAATGCCGACAACGGCAACCTTGAGGCCGCGTTTTTCGATTTCACGGGCGATATCGAGGGCACCACGCTGAGTTCCGTCACCACCAACGATGAAAAGCATGTTCATGCTGAGTGACTCAACCGCATCAACGATATCAGAGACACGGTTGCCGCCACCACGGCTTGTACCAAGGAATGTACCGCCATTTTTGTGAATATCGTCTACAACTTTTGGAGTAAGCTCGATTGTATCGTAGCCCTGCTCCGGGAAGAAGCCCTTGAAACCATAGCGGAAGCCGCGAATTCGTTTGACGCCATAGCGATACCAAAGACAGCGGACGACAGCGCGGATTACGTCGTTGAGACCAGGGCAAAGACCACCACAAGTACAAATACCAGCATTTACGTGAGCCGGGTTAAAATAGATGAATTCACGAGGACCGGCTTTCTGCATGAGATTGCCTTTGGTCCTTTCATTTTCTGTTGAGTTTGCATCAAAAACATTTACCTTATAGCGAACAAAGGAAGTATCCTTGACATAGTTGGCACGGAATTCACCATGTTCTTTTGAAAGCTCGATAGGTGATGGAACTTTGCACTCACCAAGCTGTTCAATAGTAAAATCGAATTTTTCTTCCATAGGAATGCTCCTTAAAAGCAGCGCGAATACGCATGAGTTATCAAGTATTTTATGCTTAATTCACCGATTTTTCAATACAAAAATGACACAGTTTTGTACTTTCACGCGGATTTAAAGCAATTAGACTTTTCCGACCTAAAATAAGACAAAATTCACTCACCTGTAAAATCCGAAAAAGCAAGCTCAAAACGCATTATGCACATCAATCCTTGGTTTAAAATTTCCAATTAAAAAAGGAGGATTTTTTCCTATGAAAAAAATCGTATCAGTGCTGTCTGTTGCTGCATTGACCCTTTCAGCTGTCTTCGCGGCAGATGTTTCTTTGAATTACAAAATGGCGGGAACGCTCTACAAAGAAACAAATACCAAGGAGATTAAAACTGAAGGTGGCGATCCAGAGCTCAGTTCAACACGCACATTTCTTGACCTGAACGGTTACTCTTCAACGCCGTCGGGTGATCTTGAATTCACGGCAAAGAATGATTTTGCAGGCTTTGCACTCACATTAAACCCTAAAGTAAATACTGCTTACACTGCTTTTGACGTTGACACATACTACGGTTGGCTCAACTTCGCTGGTCTCCAGCTTACTTCGGGCAAATGGACAAGCCGCTATGTGGCTCTGCTTGATGACGACGGTGGAAACTGGGAAGACAATGAGTTCGCTCGCTACAAACCGGGTGTTATCGGCGGTAAATACGCTTACGATATCGACAACCTCACGCAAGTGAGATTTACAAACACCGCAGGAGAAACTGACTGGGAGCAGCGCCTTTCAACAGCACTTGCTTACACAATCCGTCCGGATGATGACACATACTTCATGATTAAGGGCGTTCTTGTTGACAGCGACTGGGGTTCAACACTCCGCACTGACAGCGACCGCACATACGGAGATGATTACGCTGTTGGTAATGGCGATCTCAACTTCTTCTCTGGATTCGCAGGTGAAGTTGCATTCCGCACAGCTGCATTCGACATCAACTTCGCTGCAAAGTCAATGTATCGTGACGAACTGGGCTTGGGAGTATTCTTCCGCACAATCGGAGACACAAGCCTCTTGTTCGGTCTTTCTGCCGGTTTGGATCTGTCTGATACAGAGGACGTAAACGACAGCAACTACCGCGAGTTTGCATTTGACTTCCGCGGTCGATTCAAGCTCTCTGAGAAGCTCACGCTCACCACAATGAACAACCTTTCTGTTCTTAACAATGCAAAAGCTAAAGACCAGGACTACGATGAAATGGACTTCCACCTTTGGGACATGGTAAGCATCGCTTATCAGGCAAACGAGAAAGTTCTTGCACAGCTCACTGTTGAAAGCGAGTGTGACCCTCTCTTGATTCGTGCTGAAAACACAGAGCCTGGAGATGATTGGACAGCAACTAACAACGGCGCAAAAGGTTCAACGACTTTCGGAGCTAGTGCTACAGGTGGTTTCACAATCACCGTTACACCGGGTGTAACATATTCATTCAATGAAAACGCTACACTCACTGCCGGAGTTGCAATTGAATGGGCTGAAATCGGTGCTTCACCGAAGTTCAGAGATTCTGTACATACGACAACGACCACAATTCAGGTTCCAGTCGTATTCAAAGTAGCTCTGTAATGGTGTAGGAGGAAAATAGATTATGAAAAAGATAATTACGGCTCTGACTGTTACAGTTTTGACTCTCGCTGCGGCATTTGCTGATGTGTCTCTCGAATTCACGCAGTATGCAGTTCTGCTCGGCGATAATGGAAACCTTGATTTCAACGGATATTCAGGAAAATTTGATGGTAATGCAACCGCTAACGGAAACTGGAAATTCACCATCAAGAATAAGAATGCCGGTGTATGGCTCACAGTAAAACCGAGTTTGCAGGATGGCAATCCAGATGCAGTCAAGGCATCAGAATATGTCGGTTGGACAAACTTCTTCGACGGCGCAATGAAGCTCCAGGCTGGTCAGTGGGAAGCACGCACTGCAAAGCGATTCGCAAACGGCGGAAAACTTCAGGGAACTCAGTATGAGCGCTATAAGATGGGTGTCGTAAAAGGCCTCGGCAATACATCTGCAGCCGCAGATTCAAACCGTCTTACAGACAAACAGCTTGCCGCTCAGATTACCTACAATATGGACGGTGGCGCTTGGGTAACAGGCGTTCTCCATCAGGGTGACTACGACACAACATCTGGAACCCAGCAGAAAGCTGGTTGGGCTGCTGAATTCGGTACTTCAGTTGGCGAAGGCTCACGTCTCATCGTAGACTTCAAAAACTTCAAACAGGATCAGTATTCAGTCGCTGCCTTTGTTGAAAACTCAACCCTCAAAGAAGGCCTTGATTTCACAGCTGGATTCTCACTCGGCCGAGAGGCTACTGGCAGCTTCTCTTGGGCAATTGATTTCCGTGGTGAATATGATCTTGCAGACAATCTCCGTCTCGCAACGATGAATAACCTTACTTACAATACCTTGGGTACTGTCCCGGTTTACAACCTTTGGGATATGGTCTGCCTGTCTACAGAGCTTTCTGACCAGCTCACAGCACTCTTTATCGTTCATTGGGAACACAACGACTTGATGAAAGTTGCAGCAACTGGACGAGAAGCAACTTTGGATTTTGCCCCAATGGTAAAGTATCAGGTTGGAAAGGGTGTTGACCTTACTGGAGGTCTTAACATCAGAACTTCCAGCTGGGATGAAAGAAGTCCGGATACAATGAACTTTGAAGTTCCGTTCATTCTTCATGTGTCAATGTAATGTAGCGTAAGGATAATGGAGGAAAAAAGATAATGAAAAAGATTATTAGTACTTTAGCCCTTGCTACATTGGCATTTGGCTCAGTGTTTGCCGATGTTACATTCACGACAAACTATAGAACTCGCATGGTTGGTTTCAGCCGTGTAATGAACGCAGATGGATATACCGATACCGATACACAGGCTGAGAAATTTACATCATACCTGTTCAAGCATAATGCTTACGGTTCAGCAAGCGATACTTTCAAAGTCGAAGTCGGAAACGACTTTGGCGGAGCAGGTGTCCGTGTAGATCCAAATGCAGAAGCTGGTAATGATTCATTCGTAGAATACTATGGCTACGCAACAATCGGTTCTGTAACGCTTACAGCCGGTCTCATTGACGGAATCTCTAACGATGAGTACCGCCTTACAGATGAGGTTGGAAAGTCAAATCTCGGCGGAGAATCAACAGATGCTTATGCGCCAGGCTCAATGCACGGAGCAGCAATCACCTTCCAGGCTGATGATATCGCTTATTTCGACGGTGCAAATCGCCCGGTTGGTATGCTCACTTACAACGGAGACTTCGGTGACACAAAAATCACTGCAGACCTCGTTGCCGCAGCTATTGATGTTCACACAGACGAAAGCATTTTGAATTCTACCGCTACATGGGATGGCTCAAAGATGCATTCAGCTCTCGGTTTCCGAGTAAATGCAAAACTCCCTGCAGCAGGAATTCAGCTTGTATTCAAGCAGCACGTAAACACTACAGATGTTTCAGCTCGTTCTATCGCCTTGCACGTAGCTCCGGCTATCAACGAGAACATCAGCCTGGCATTCGGTGGAGCAACAGGTTTCTACAACGGTGAGCTTACTGAGTTCAACGCTGACATCCGCTTCGTATTCAAGACCGGCAACATCAGCATCACTTCTTTGAACACAATCGGATTCATCACAGATGCAGGTGTATCGAACTACAATCCTGTCGGATATGACACGCACGTAGGTCTTTTGTACCTTAACAAGGATGGTGTTGTGAATGGACAGACAAACGCTGTATCTCAGTCATCAATGTGGAACCTCTTGGCATTCCGACTGGAAGCATCTGAGAAGCTCGCAGTATTCTGCAACATCGGCGATGTCATCGGCTTCAACGCTGCTCACAAAGAAATTGGTGACTATGGAATGGAGTTCTTCGTAGCTCCTGGCTTCCAGTTCTACGCAACAAAGAATTGCTCAATCTCAACAGCTCTCCGAGTTGGCGTGAGCAACCTTCTTATGGACGACGAAACTTACAAGGATATCGAGCCTGCTTACGGCATCCTCGTTCCTGTAGTGCTCCGCGTCAAGCTCTAGTCTAGCGCTAGATTCTGAGTCACTGGATTTTCCATGGCTCGGAATCAGTGAAAGACAAAAATCTGAAATTGATTTTAAGTGCACTCCAGTGGTTTCTGATAATCTTTGGCAGTGCACTTTTTTTACTCGTCAAATTATCAAAAAAAACGCTCAATTTAATCATGATTTTCTCCGTACAAATATGTGTGGAGGAATTATTTATGGTTTATGGTTATATCAGAGTCTCAACAGCCCACCAAAATCTAGAGAATCAGCAGCTGGAAATAGAAAAATTCGCTCGTCAGAATGGAATTATAATCGACAAATGGATTGAGGAAAAAATCAGCGGGACAAAACGCCCGGAAACGAGGAAGCTTGGCAAGGAGCTCATGATGCAAAGCAAGGAGGGTGATTTGATAATCTGCACGGAAATTTCCCGCTTCGGCCGTTCCCTTATTATGATTATGAATGTGCTCCAATATTTCCTCGAAAGAAACATAAAAGTCTGGACTATAAAAGACAACTACCGCCTTGGAGATGATATTCAGTCAAAGGTGCTGGCTTTTGCTTTCGGATTGTCAGCGGAAATAGAGCGCCAATTGATTTCAGAAAGGACAAAACAGGGCTTGCAACGCGCCCGGCTTGATGGAAAACACATCGGACGACGCGCAGGCCGGAAGTCAGATTCGTATAAACTTTCCCCTTACGATGATTACATAAAACAGCAGATTATAATCGGCAGGAGCAAGCGTTCGCTTGCGGCAGAACTTGGAGTTTCATGGATAACTCTGAACAAGCATCTTGCCCGGATATTTTTTAAATAAAAAATCCGTCTGACTATGAGGACGTTTTCACAATCAGACGGATTTCGATTGAATTTTTGATTATTTTATTCTGTAACCGACTCTGATTCTGCAGTCTCTTCGGAAACTTCTGATTTCTGTTCAGTGCGGACTGGAAGAGCGATTGCATCTCCTTGAACCGAATCATCGATTTCAAGAGCCTCAGTGCCTTCGTCTACACCTGCAAATTCCATGGAGAACATACGGATTGTAGAATCAATGGCTTCGTTCAGGCTTGCGACGAATGCGTCTTTGTCGTATTTATGGCTGGAAATTCGGATTTTCTCAGAAGACTGTGCAACAAATGTCTTGTTGAGGAGAACTTTGCCGCGCTCATTTACGACTTTTGCCTTGAGAGTGACCAGACCGCAGAGATAGCCGTTCCATTTGTTTCCCTTGAGAAGTTTTTTCTGGAAAGTGTAATCAAAGAAAATGCCCGATTTTGCACCAGTGCCTTCAAGAAGCATTCGGAGACGTTTTGAACCGAGGGCAGTCAAATCCTTGTAACCTGTAGCAGTTTTTACTGAAGAAAGCAGGTTGAAATAGGTTGAGTCAAGCTCATCATAGGCTTCTGACTGAATGAATTTATCCTTGGGAAGGAATTCTGCGCCGGTAAGTTCCGGAACAATCTGGAAGATTGAATCGTTGGCGTAGTCGAGGCGGTCAACTGAAGTTACGATTTCTGGATTGTCACCGTCAATGAGCTTATTGACCATGGTTGAGAGGATGCCGTCCGAAGTACCGTCTTCAGTTTCGTCACTTCCGTCAGAAAGCCACGGAACCTGGCCATTTCCAGTTATTGTAATGACAGCTACCGGCGAGTGTTCCTGCAAGGGTATTTTTGTAGAACCACAACTTGCAAAAAGCACAGCGATTCCCGCAAAAACCGGAAGCAATGCAACATTTTTTTTCATTTTTTTCTCCTTGTCTAATGCATCTAGGATTTTCTTCTATTATATGCTATAGAGACGACTTCAACAAGATGCGACTAAAATTAAAACAAACCAGACAGAACCGAGTTACAGAAGACTGAGGTCGGAAAATTGCAAATCAACAGAAAATGAAGTGATAAATGCTAAAGAGTTTTAAAACAAAACGAAGCCTGAGAAAGATTCCCGGGCTTCGTTTCCCTGTTTGCTAATCCCGAGCAGGAAGCTTGTCCTTGTCTCGGAATTGCCATATCAGATTAGAGCTGTACGCGGAGCACTACAGGAACGAGGATGCCGTAAGCAGGCTCGATGTCTGTGTAGGTATCGTCGTCCATAAGAAGGTTGCTCACACCAACTCGGAGAGCTGATGTGATTGAACAGTTCTTTGTTGCGTAGAACTAGAAACCAGGAGCCAGGAAGAACTCCATTCCGTAGTCACCAATTTCTTTGTGAGCAGCGTTGAATCCGATGATATCGCCGATGTTGCAGAATACGGCAAGCTTCTCAGATGCTTCCATGCGGAATGCCAAGAGGTTCCACATTGATGACTGAGATGCTCGGTTATCCTGCGATGCACTTGCTCCAGTTGAGTCTACGAATACAAGACCAACGTGCGTGTCATATCCAACTGATGTGCCATTGCTCACGCCGTTGTCAGTGACAAAGCCGATTGTGTTCAGAGAAGTGATGCTCATGTTGCCACTCTTGAACATAAAGCGGATGTCGGCGTTGAACTCGCTGAGGTCGCCGTTATAGAAGCCGGCAGCACCACCGAGGGCAAGGCTCAAATTCTCGCTGATAGCCGGAGCCACGTGCAAGGCGACAGAGCGCTTAGAAACAGCACTTGTGTTTGTGTGCTGTTTAAAGACAAACTGAATGTCAGCAGCAGGGATTTTCAAGTCAACGCGAGCACCGAGGGCTGCGTGCATTTCTGAGCCATCCCATGTGGCTGAACCATTGTTGTTGTCGATTGCTGCGGCAACTAAATCAGCAGTGAGAACTGTGTCGCCGAAATCACCGGTATAGGTAATCATACCAACCGGGCGACTTTCACCATCAAAATAAGTGATGTCGTCAGCCTTGAAGCTGATTGCTGCTCCGTGCATTGAGCCTGGCGCATAAGCATCAGTTGACTCACCGCAGAGGTTTGAAGCTCCGACTTCGTCAGTGAGACGGTAGGTACCGTTGCTGATTCCATCAATGAGGCCGGCGGTGATTTTGATTGCACCGAGGTTCACATAGCCATAGTATTCTGCGAGGGTATTTCGGTCATCGCTTGTATCCTGATTGTCGCCGAGACTTGGGTCGATTCGCACGCCAGCTCCGCCGAAATCGTTTGCAACCTCAATCTTGAAGTCGTCGCTTGCAGAATCATAACCACGCTGAGCGAAGAGATATGAGTTGAAGCGGTCTGCCTTAGCTGTTGCAGTCCAATCGTCAGCATTCATTACACGGCTGAAAGCAGCCATGCGAGTTCTATAGTTTGTCGTGAATGTAACATCGGCAAACAGTGAGCCAAATGCCAATGTAGCAAGGGCTAAAGTACTAATAATCTTTTTCATTATCTTTTTTCCTCCATTATCCTTACGCTACATTACATTGACACATGAAGCACGAACGGAATGCTGAACAGAGTCGTATTCGGTTTGCTCCAGCCCAAAACGGCGATATGCACGCCGCCCGTGATGTCAACGCCTTTTCCAACCTGATACTTGATCATCGGAGAGAAATCAATCTGTCCGATTGCGTTGTCTTCATTATCGTAAGCGTTCAAGAGGTCGTCATGCTCCCAGTGAACGGTGAGGTTGAGTATCGCTGCGTCTGAAGCCATGATTGCAAGGCTAGCCATGTCCCACAGTCGGTAGACTCCCCCTACACTTGTTGTGCCGTCATAGGTAAGGTTATTCATTGTGATGAGCGTCACATTATCAGCAAGCTCGTAGCTCGCGCGGAAATCACCTGCCCACATCATGTTGTTTGTTGTTGCATCAGTGCGGTCAAAGATGAATCCTGCCTGGAAATCAAGCCCTTCCTTGAGTGTTGTGTTCTCAAAGAAAGCGGCCAGAGAATACTGATCCTGCTTCAAGTTCTTGAAGTCAATGATGAGCTTTGAGCCTTCGCCAATCGGTGTTCCGAATTCTGCTGCCCAGCCAGACTGTGAGTTAATACCAGAAGCAGCATCGTATGCACTCTTGATAAGTGCGCCTGTGACCCAAACGCCACCGTCCATTGAATATTTGAGCTGAGCGGCCTTTGCTTTAAGGGTAAGATTGTTGATATCTGCGCCAATGGCTTTGTTTACCCCGATTCCTGGCTTGTATCGCTCGTAGAATGTGCCCGGGATTTTTCCCTGATAAGACGTATATCGGTTTACCGTGCGAGATTCCCATCGACCAGCGCGGAGTTCCATGGCACCTTCAAAAAATTTCGCCCATCCGTAGTAAGTGCTCCATACGATGGTGTTTCCGCTATTGTTAAGCGTTGGCTTTACTGTAAATTCAACACCTGCAACCTTTGTTTTTGCAGTGAATTTGAGATTTCCTTCGGTAACTCCGTCTTTGCCTACCGAAGATTTGCCGGTGATAGTCTGTCCCGATTGCGGGGTATCATATCCTTTGTAGCCGGTGAACAAGTCAAGAGTTCCTGTGTTGTTAGCACCAACCGCCTTGTCGGAGAGGATATAAGCATTCTGTGTGAATTCAAGTGCCACATCTGCGAAAGCTGCAGAGAAAGCCAAAGCTGTAACAGTCAGAGCCGTAATTATCTTTTTCATAATCTATTTTCCTCCTACACCATTACAGATCTACTTTGAACACAACAGGAATCTGGATTGTTGAAGTGGCATGGTCCTTATCGTCCCCCTTCCAGCTATCCTGATAAGCCGGTGAGGCACCAATGTTGTACCATTCAACGGCTACACCTGCTGTGATAGTAGCATTTTCGTTAAGTGAATATGTGACGCCCGGAACAACGGTGATTGTGAAACCACCCTGTGAGAATGGGCCGTCAAGTTCATTTCCATCGTTATCGCTGTTTGCATGAATTTTGAGAAGGTCACATTCAGTCTCAAGAGTGAGCTGAGCGAGCACTTTCTCGTTTGCCTGATAAGCGAGGCTTACCATATCCCAGAGATGGAAGTCCATTTCATCGTAGTCCTGGTTTTTAGCTTTTGCCTCGTTAAGGGCAGAAAGGTTGTTCATTGTAGTGAGCGTGAGCTGCTCAGAGAGCTTGAATCGACCGCGGAAGTCAAATGCAAACTCGCGGTAGTTGTGGTCGGGTTTATCGCCATTAGCGTCTTTGTGTTCTGCCAGATCCAAGCCGGCAGAAAGACCGAACAAGAGGTTTGATTTATCGCCGATTGTGCGGAAGAATGCTCCCAAGCCCAGTTCGTCACGATACATTGACTTTGCAACGAAGTTGATGTCGAATGCAGCTGTGCGGAATGCAACTTCACCTGCAAATCCAGAGAAGAAGCTGAGGTCGCCGTTACCAACAGCGTAATCATCTCCGTATGCGCGATCGCTGTCCAAGCGGAGTGTTGAGCCCCAATCGCTGTCGAAGAGCACACCCTTAACCATGAAGTATGAGTCCTCGTTTGGATGGTTTGTGTAAGCGACTGCTGTACCGAGACGCTGCTCCCAATCACCTGCTGACGTTCTTACCTTTGTGAGGTTGTCGATATCGAAAGCGTATTTACCGCCGATAACACCAGGTTTGTAGCGTGCATACTCGTTGTTTTCCCATTCGCCTGCATCATCAGTGAGAAGACCAACGTAGCGGCTGTCCCATTTACCAGCAGTTACCTGAATGTTTGAGAAATTCAGCCAGCCGTAGTATTCGCTGACCTCTCTTGTTTCGTAAGCATCACTATCATTAATATTGACCTTGAGCACAAATCCCGCGAAGTCATTCATCGCCGTGAATTTGAGGTCTCCAATTCCTGAGTCTCCGTAACCTTCGAGGTTAAGAGCTTCGCGCGTCTGTGTAGCTGTTTCCGATCCGTCAGCTGCAATCTTCTTGGTGTTTTCTTCTGAATACAAACTTCCACCGAGTCTGTAATTCAAAGAAACATCTGCCGCGAAGACAGCTGAAAGGGTCAATGCAGCAACAGACAGCACTGATACGATTTTTTTCATAGGAAAAAATCCTCCTTTTTTAATTGGAAATTTTAAACCAACGGTTTTTTTAATTTCCTTTGGCTAACACTTTACCACTTGGATTTTCCGAGGTCAACAAATAATTGTAAAAAATTCGCACCGGATTGTAACTATTTCCGTCTAGTTTTGTTACAAAAACGAAATTTCTTGCATTTTTTTTGAAAAAGATCCTTAATTTTTAAGTCAGTTTAAATATCTCCAAAAATTCCAATACGAAAACGTTTTTCTTTGCTTCAAAAACGCTACTTCCACATTATTTTTATTTCTGATACACTATTTCAATTTTATTCGATAGAAAAAACAGGAGAAAACAATGGCGTTTTATTTTTCAGAGCCGTCTCACACTTTCGGTGAGTATCTTTTGGTGCCAGGATATTCCAGCGCGGAATGTATTCCTGACAATGTAAGTCTGCGCACACCGCTCGTCAAATTCAATAAAAAAGCCGGGGAAGAATCTCCAATCAGCATGAATATTCCGATGGTCTCTGCCGTTATGCAGGCTGTTTCGGACGACAAGATGGCGATTGCCCTCGCAAAAGAAGGCGGAATCAGCTTTATTTACGGAAGCCAATCAATCGAGGACCAGGCCGCCATGATTGCCCGCGTCAAATCTTACAAGGCAGGCTTTGTCACTTCTGATTCAAACGTCCGCCCAGATCAGACTCTTGAAGAAGTAATCGCCCTGAGCGAAAAAACAGGTCACTCAACTTGTGCGGTCACTGAGGACGGCACGGCTCACGGAAAGCTGGTGGGAATCATCACTTCAAAAGATTTCCGCATCTCTCACTGTAAGCCGGGCGCAAAAGTCTCTGAATACATGACTCCCCTCGCCGACATGGTGACAGGTCAGGAAGGAATCACTTTGAGCGAGGCAAACGAGATTATCTGGGACAAAAAGGTCAACCAGCTCCCGGTCGTTGACAAGAACGGCAACCTCGTCTCTTTGATTTTCCGCAAGGACTATTCAACACACGAATCTCACCCGCTGGAGCTTTTGGACAGCCAGCACCGCTATATCGTGGGTGCGGGGATCAACACCCGTGACTACATGGAACGCGTTCCGGCATTGCTTGAGGCCGGGGCAGACGTTTTCGTTCTGGATTCCAGCGAAGGCTACTCTTACTGGCAGGAAAAGGCCCTCAAAGACATTCACGAGAAATTCGGCAAAGACGTCAAAGTCGGAGCCGGAAACGTAGTCGATGCTGACGGATTCAACTTCCTCGCCGAGGCGGGCGCTGACTTCATCAAAATCGGTATCGGCGGCGGCTCAATCTGTATCACCCGTGAGCAGAAAGGTATCGGTCGCGGTCAGGCTACGGCTACAATCGAAGTGGCAAAGGCCCGGGATGAATATTACAAAAAGACAGGCATTTACATTCCAATCTGCTCTGACGGCGGCATCGTTCATGACTATCACGTAACTCTCGCTCTTGCAATGGGCGCTGATTTCGTAATGCTTGGACGCTACTTCGCGCGATTCGATGAGTCTCCTTCAAACAAATTGGTCGTAAACGGTCAGTACGTAAAAGAATACTGGGGCGAGGGAAGCAACCGCGCTCGCAACTGGCAGCGATACGACTTGGGCGGCAAAAAATCAATGGCTTTTGAAGAGGGCGTTGATTCTTACGTTCCTTACGCCGGTCACTTGCATGACGGAGTCGGCATGACTCTCCGCAAGGTGACTCACACCATGTGTAACTGCGGCGCCCTTTCAATCCCAGAGCTGCAGGAAAAGGCCAAGCTCACGCTGGTTTCTTCCGTGTCTATCACAGAGGGCGGAGCGCACGACGTTATCGTAAAGAACACATCGCTCCAGAGCTAACTTGCAGAGCTAAAAATCACTCCAGAATCGTGATTTCTACGCGACGGTTCTGGGCGCGGCCTTCGTCGGTGGAGTTGCTTGCGACGGGTTTTGTGCCGCCCAGTCCTTTGCAGATAAAGCGGTCGGCGGCGATTCCCCGATTCGACAATTCCGCGGCGATTCGGCGGGCGCGCTGAACAGAAAGTGCCTGCTCCCCCTGGGGTTTTCCCACGGCCGCCGTATGTCCTTCAATCAAGAACTGGGAATTTGGCGCCAGTTTTAAGACTTCTGCTATTTCATCAAGGCGGGATTTTTCCGTGGCGAGAACTTCATCGCTGTCCGCCTTGAATTTTATGTCACGCACGGAAAGTCGGATTCCGGCAGGAGTTTCCTCAAAGACCATATTGTTTTTTGGCTTTCCGTCAGGGCTTGTGCCGCTGCCTTTTGAAGAAGCGATTTTTTCAGAAAGTGAAGATTTTCCGCCTGTGCTTGAGCCAGTGCCACCAAATCCAGAAATTGTGCTATTTGAGCTTGTCGAGCCGGACGATTTTCCGCCTGTGCCCGTCGTGCCCTTACCAGAAGAAGTGCCTTTCGCGCTTGCGATGGCCGCTCCGCTTCCTGATGAGCCGGAAATTCCGCCACCAGAGCCCTTTCCTCCGGCGAGACCTGTGCCACTTGTGCTTCCTGCTTTCGGCTTGTCATCGGCTTTTGCGATTCGGTTGAGGGCAAAAATCAGCTTGTCGCGGTCGATTGCAGGCGGATATTCGGTGAACATGGTAATCGTTCCTTTGAGATTTACTTGCGTTCCGTCGGTGTAGGTGAAAGTCTCGTCAACATTGTCGCTAATAAGAATCGCCTCGCCTGTGCTCTGCCGCACGATTATGTCCGCTTTGTGGCCGCCAGTTGCCTGCCTGAGAGAGTCATCGCCTTTGGGATCGCGGTCAAAATTTGAAAATCCGTAATTCGTCTGCCAAATCGCTTTTATTCTATATACATTCTCGCCCTTGTAGACTTCCGCTCCCTCAAAAGTGTAGCGCACCAAAATCGGAATCCGGGTGAAAATACCTTTGTTCATGGGGTCAACAGCCCTCTCTCCCTCCCCTTTCCATGAATCGCCCGGTTTTAGCTGCTCGGTGGTGTAAGAAGGAAAACTTCGGAATGTGGGATAGCCGTTATCGGAAATCATGGTCATTTTTCCGTCAGCAGAGATTTTAAAAACAGAAGGAATAGCGTCATGAATGCCCGCCATCGTCGCCTGAGAATTGCGAAGAGTCTCTTCCACGACAAAGAAATTACCGTCATACCAGCGGTCTGATTTTGAAGAGCGGATTCCGTCAGGCGCATCGCTTCGGCTGATAAAAGAACGCACTTCACGGCTGGTAAGGCCAGAATATTTTCCGTTCACATAGCGGCGGAGATTGGTTCTCTCCACCATTTTATAGCTGGAGTCGCCTGAATAAGTCAGTTTCGTCTGAGAAAAAACAAAGGCCTGAAAAAACGAGAAAACCCCGATAATAAGAGCAGATTTCTTCATGCTGAAATTATCGGCAGAAAAGACCTACATTTCCACAGAATCAGCTTTTACATAATTGTAGGCGACATCTCCGTCAAGAAATGCGGTGACATACTTTCCCGTAACGGTGATTTCATCGCCTTCTTTCGGGAGTTTTTCGCCAAAATCATATTTGAACTCGATTCCAGTTTGGCAGCAGGCAAGGGCGTCCGTAATTATTACCGCATAAGCCGTGCCACCGTTTGCAGTGGGTGAATTCGGATACGCAGCAAATTTTCCTTTCATTCTGACGGTTTTTTCGTCATAAATTTCAGGCTCAGCCATCATGTTGAAGACTTCGGCATAAACCATATTCGCGTTCATTGAAGAAAGGTCGTAGTCGATTTTTGTGCCGTCAGAAGATGTGGCGGCACTGGCAGAAGTTGCATTGTTGGCGGCGACAGCGGCTTCTTCCATGGTGAGCGCATTTTCAGGAATGGCAAAGCTGGTCGCGACAGGAGATTTTTCTTTGCAGGAAATAAAAAACCACAGATTACACAGATTTACACAGATTAAAAAAAATTTTTTCATAGACAAAACCCCTTTAAATTCCTCACAGATAGGGAGCGTTAAAAAATTGCAAAGCAATTTTAGCGACTCTCCCGAAGAGCTATGCTCGTAGGGGCACAGAGTTCACGGAGGAATTTTAAGCTCTGACTTTTTCCTCTGTGGTCTCCTTAGCTCTGTGAGGAATTCTATTTAATTTTTCCCACGATGTAGAATATGATGAAAGCGAGCAAATCGGCGGCCACTATTGTTGAGCCGACCGGGGTTCCTGCAGGAACTGAAATCAAAAGCCCCGTAAGAGCGCAAGTGACGCTGACGATGACCGAACAGATTGTTACCGATTTGAAGCTTTTAAAGACCCGCATTGCCGAAAGAGCGGGAAAAATCACCAGGGCGGAAATGAGAAGGGAGCCGACTAAGTTCATGGCAAGGACGATAATCACGGCGATTATGATTGCGATGACCAGATTGTAGACAGAGGCATGAGTTCCTACGGCCTGGGCAAAGGCTTCGTCAAAGGTGACGGCGAAAATCTTGTTGTAAAAGATGATGAATGCGGCGATTACGGCAAGGGAAAGGCCGGCACAGAGCCAGACTTCGCCTTTTGTGAGGGTAAGAATCGAGTAAGAGCCGAAAAGCGTGGAGCAGACATCACCAGAAAGATTGTTTGAGGGCTTGAAGATGTTCATAATCAGGTAGCCCAAAGCAAGGGAAGCCACACTAATCATGGCTACGGCGGCATCTCCCTGAATTTTGGTGTTTTTTCCAGTGCGGAGAAGCAAAATCGCGGCAATCACAGTAACCGGAAGCACGAGATACATATTGTTGGAAAGATTGACCACGGCAGCGATTGACATAGCCCCGAACGCCACATGACTCAATCCGTCGCCGATAAAGCTGAATCGTTTGAGAACAAGGGTAACGCCCAGCAAGGAAGAGCAGAGAGCCACCAGAATACCGACGATAAAAGCCCGCTGCACGAAAGGAAAATTGAAGTGAAAGAAAGTGATTAAATCCTGAAACATTTGTCCTCCCAGATTATCGATTCAAGCCCGATAATGACACCGGCACTCTTCCGATTATTTTTTTGATTTGGCCGTTGCAGTCCGGGCAGGTGGTTTTGTGGATGAACTCGGCCTTTGTTCCGAAGAAAATACTCTCGCCGATGTGAAGAACATGGGTCGCATAGCGGAGGGCAGCTTCCACATCGTGGCTAATCATGATGATTGTGATTCCCTCCTTGTGAAGGTTATCGATGAGGGCATACATTTCTTCCTGAGCGGCTGGGTCAAGGGCAGAAACCGGCTCGTCCAAAAAGAGCATTTTCTGTGTGGCGCACAAGGCTCTGGCCAGTAAAACCCGCTGCTGCTGACCGCCTGAAAGCTCCCGGTAGCATTTTTTTGCAAGGTCGGTGATTCCCATTTTTGCCATGGCACGGGCGGCAAGGAGCCGTTCGCTTTTGATGTAGAAAGGCCTCTTGCCACAACGGGACTGGCAGCCGGAAAGGACTATTTCACGCACGCTGGCAGGAAAATCTTTTTGAATCATAGTCTGCTGGGGCAGATAGCCGATTTCGTCTGCCAGGAGTCCGTCGCCCGTGGTGATTTTTCCGTCCAGAGGCTTAATCAGGTGAAGAATAGTCTTCATAAGGGTGGATTTTCCTGAGCCGTTCTCGCCCAAGATGCAGAGATAGTCCCCCGCATTCACCGAAAAAGAGAGATTTTTAACAATAACCTTAGAGTCATACCCCAAAGTAAGATTTTCACAAGTCAACTGTGACATAGAATTTCCTTAAATTCCTCACAGAGCTTCAGAGTTCACAGAGATATTTCTTACCAGGAAAATTCCTCTGTGCTCTCCGTGCCCTCTGTGAGGGAATTATTTTAACGCTTCCAGATTGCTTCGCATGATGTCCAGGTAGTTGGCGCCTTTTTTGGCTTGTTTCAGCGTGACAGACTGCATTGAGTCCAGGGTGACGATTGGCGCGCTTTCCCGATTTGCGCTTGAAATGACAGTCCGGGCGATTTTCTTGTCCGCGCTTTCGGTTACGAAGACCGCCTTTGCGTTCAATTCCTGACATTTCTTTGCCAAGAAAGCGATTGTCTCAAAGCTGGCCTCGGTTTCGGCAGAACAGCCTGTGAAGGCGGCGTAATATTTAATCCCGAATTCGTCGGTGAGATAGCGGAAGGGGAAGCGGTCACAGACGATAATGGTCTTTCCGCCGAATTCGTTGGCATAAGCCTCTTTGAGTGAAGAAAGAGCCTGAACATAGCTTACGAGATTTGCCATGTAGATTTGAGCGTTTGACTCGTCTCTTTCCATGAGGGCGCGGGCAATTTCGTTTGAAGATGCGATTGCATTGTTAAGGGAAAGCCAGACATGCTCATCGAATTCGCGCTCCGCGCGCTCCTCGTGCTCATGGCCGGCAAGTTCCGGTACATGCGCCTCACCTTCATGCCCTTCGTTTTCGTGCCCGCTTTCGTCCTCTGCCTGCATTCCTTCCACGACTTCTTCTTCTTTGACGAAGCCTTTTAGCACTTCCATAAGATTGATGACAATCTGATTTTCGTTTCCGGCATTTTTGAGGGCATCGCCCACCCATTGGTCAGACTCGCCACCCACATAAATGAAAATGTCAGCCGTAGAGATTTTTACGATATCCTTTGCCGATGGCTGATAAGAATGTAAGTCAACGCCGTCCTTTAAAAGCAAATCCACCGAGACATTATCGCTGCCTGCCGCAAGATTCCTAGCCCAGTCGTAAGCCGGAAAAACACTGGCAAGCACGGTGATTTTCTCCGCTTTCGAAGCCTGAGCCGAAGCCGATTTTTCACGACAAGAAACAAAGCCGAAGCAAGATAAAATCAAACACAGATTTACAAAGACTAAAAACAATTTTCTCATAAAATAAAACTCCAAATTATGCATTATGAATTATAAATTATGCATTAAATCATGCATTCTGAATTATGCACTCTTTACAAACCCCATACAGGGTGGTCTCCCCTACGCTCACCTCAAAGCCGTCGCTGGATTCCAGTTCGCTTACCAGCCGCTCGGTCTGCTCGTGCTCCATATGGAAGATTTTGCCGCATTTGGTGCAGGAAAGATGAATGTGATTCCTGCAGGAAGAATTGTCGCAAAACTGATAAAAGGACTCGTGACTCCCCGCCTTTGTGACCCGCTTGATTTTTTGCTCTGATTCAAGCTCGGCTATGTTACGGTAAACGGAACTTTTGCTGATGTTCCTGCCCGCCAGAGCCTGAGCGATTTCCTTTGCGGAAAAAGTTTTGTCAGGATTTTCGGTCAGAAATGAAAGCAGAGCCGTCCGCTGCTCAGTGTTGTATGTCATTTATTTCTCCGTTGCGGTCAAAATGCAAAAGATTTGGCTAGAATGTCAGAATTTAAGAATTGGTCTCAAATTATACGGATTATCCGTAAATTGTCAATATGGGAATCGTTCTCAATTTTCAAGTGCAGTGGAATCTCATGATGTAAGCCTTAGTTTACAAGTCACTGATTTGCTGATAATATGTTCAAGAAATTTATAGATATTTTTAAGATCTCTTTTTGGAGTAAAAAATGAAAGTATCAAATCTATTGGCTTCTGCTGTTATACTAACCACATTATTCGCTTTTCCTGCCTGTAACAAGGATTTAAAAAATCTGAACGAAGGAACGTTTACCGGCCAGGGCAGCGGTCGAAACGGTATAATAGAAGTTTCTATCACTGTTCATGACGGGAAGATTGCTGAGGCTCATGTCGTAAGAGACCAGGAAACTCCAGAAATCGCAGAATTCGCAAAAAACCAGATTCTTAGTCAGTTTATTGAAGACGGAAGCACGGCAAATCTTGACGTCGTCAGCGGCGCAACAATGACTTCAAACGGGCTGCTAGACGCTTTGGATGCGGCAGTCGCCTCTGCACAAGGGCAAACACAATCAGAAATCACTTATCACGACTCAGAATGTGACATCGCAATCATCGGAGCCGGCGGAGCAGGTCTTACCGCAGCAACCGAGGCCGCAAGCAAAGGAGCAAAGGTCATCGTTCTCGAAAAAATGGGAATAGTCGGAGGAAACAGCAATTTCTCAACCGGCGGCATAAACGCGGCATACACAAAAGAGCAGGAGAGGCTGGGAATCATTGATTCAAAAAAAACTTTTTTTGAAGACACAATGAAGGGCGGCAAATTTTTGAACAACCCGGAACTTGTCAAAAAGCTGGTTGATGAGTCAGCGGGAATCGTGGAATGGCTCCAGTCGCCAATGATTGGAGCAGATTTAAGCGATGTCGGAATCTTTGGCGGCGCGACGAACAAGCGTATTCACCGTCCTCAAGGCGGAGGTGCAATCGGAGCGCATCTTGTTCCCCTTCTCCACAAGGCCGCCATCACACAGGGAGCGGACATCCGCTTGAACAATCGCGTAATTGACATCATCAGCGAAAATGGAAAACCTGCCGGTGTTCTGGTCAGCCACAATGATAAGACATACACTGTAAAAGCCAAGGCCATTATCATCGCGACCGGTGGATTCGGAGCGAATTCTGAGCTTGTCCAGCTGTACCAGCCTTCTCTGGCAGGATTCTCCACCACAAACCACAAGGGTGCCACAGGTGATGCTTTCAAAATGGTAGAAAAATTCAACGCCGCTCTCACACAAATGGAACAGATTCAAACACATCCGACAGTCGTAAAAGGCACTGGCTTCATGATAACAGAAGCCGTGCGCGGCAACGGAGCGATTCTTGTCAACAGGAACGGCAAGCGTTTTGTAAACGAGATGGAAACCAGGGATATAGTATCCTCAGCCATCCTAAAATCTCCTGGAAAATCAGCCTTTCTTCTTTTTGATCAGGGCATAACGGATTCCCTAAAAGCCATCAGTGATTACATAAAACAGCCATGGATGGTCACTGGCTCATCGGTTCAAGAGCTGGCGAAGAAATTGAAAATCAATCCTGACGAACTGGAACAAACGATTCAGCTTTATAATCACTATGCGTCAGAACACGAGGACGCTGATTTTGAAAGGAATGCCGGAAGCATGGAGCGCAGGATTGAAAAGGCGCCTTTCTACGCCATTGAAATCGAGCCGGCAGTTCATCACACAATGGGTGGTCTCAAAATAAATACTGAAGCTCAGGTTCTGGACAAAAATGATAAAGTGATTCCAGGTCTCTTTGCAGCCGGTGAAGTTACAGGCGGAATTCACGGAGCCAACCGTCTCGGTGGAAACGCAGTCGCTGACATCTGTATATTCGGAAAAATCGCAGCTGACTCGGCATTAAAATTCACAGGCGACGCAAAATAAAAAAATCCCGGCAACATAACGGAGCCGGGAAATTCTTACGCTGCTACTTGTTCTCATCAACCCATTTTTGGATTCCTGCCACAACATCTGAATCAATCTGATGCTCGACGCGGCAAGCGTTTTCCTCGCATTGGTCTTCTGGAAGCCCCGTGATTTTTTGAAGGAATACGGTCAGCAGTTTGTGGCGGTTGTAAATATCCTCCGCCTTAACTCTGCCTTTTTCTGTAAGTTTGAGCATGTTTCCCATGCCGAATTCAACAAATCCCTCTTTTTCGAGGACACCCATGGCACGGCTCACGCTCGGACGTGAAACAGCAAGCTTATTCGCCACGTCAACCGAGCGGACAAATCCGTTTTCTATTTGCAGGCGCAGAATCGCCTCGAGATAATCTTCACCACTTTCGTACATTATTTGCCTCCGATTTAACTGGTTAGCTTATTTTAACAGAAAAAAAGGACTAGCGCAAATTTATCGCAAATCACCAGCCGCATCGAAACAGCGGTCACCGATTTTCTCAATCTGGCGGATAATGTCCATGTACAAAAGCTCAGAGCGAACGTCGCTTCCGCTTTCAAGACGTTTCCGTGCGATACGTTTGAGTTCCTTGCGCTCGTCATCAATCTGCTGCTCAAGCTCGCTGGCAAACTGGAACTGCTCCGGGGTAAGACGCTGTATGCGGGCAACATTCTTGTAAATGAAGAACATGAGCTGTCGGGCAAGTTCAAAATATGGGAGAAGGCGATCAAAGTCTTCCTTGTTGAAGGTCATTTCTTTTTCGATTGCCTTTTTGAGCTGGTAGGCAATGTTCAGACAACCATCGGCCATTGCTTCCATTTCGGCGATAAGTTGCATCATAAGGGCGGCGTTGTCTTTTGCCTCGTCAGAAAGATGAAGGTGTGTACAGCGCACCAGATACTGGGTAAGCTGCTCGTTCATCTGGTCACAGTAGTCTTCTGTCTTGACAATCATCTCATAGCCGCCGGTAATGAAATCCGGGCTAAAATTGGCAAATCCGGCCTGAAGCTCATCGAACATCTGGGCAACCATGTCGGAAAAAAGCTTGACTTCGCTTTGAGCGCGGAAAACACAGCCTTCGGGCGACTCAATTGCCATGCGCTCGTTGAATTCGAGCTTGTAGACAGTTTCTTCCGGAATCTTGTCGTCCTTGATAATAATCTCGACAAAGCGGGAAATCTGATTTACGAAAGGAATGAAAATCACCGTTCCCATGAGCTTGAATGCAGTATTGAGCATGGCGATTCTGAATACGATGTTATGCCCTGGCGAAACAATCTCAACAAAACGAATGAAGGGGCGGAAGAAAATAAGCGCAATAATAACCGTTGCCACATTGAAAAGAACGTGAACAGCAGCCGTACGCCGGGCATTTGCATTGGCTCCGATTGCGGCAAGAATGGCGTCCACCGTTGAGCCGACCGAGCTTCCGATAATCATGACGGCACCGAAACGCCAGAATTCGTTCAGTTCCTCGACGCTCGCGTTTCCTTCTTTAGACATTGCCACTGCCATACCGATGACAATTGCCGACATTGCGGAAGAAGAGTGGATAAGGGCCGTAAGGATTATTCCGATGAAAAGCCCGATTGCGTAGCTGATGACACCGAAACCGTTCACAATACTGATGAACTGAATGACAATAGATTTTACGGCCGGCTCGGCAAAGAAATCAGAAAGTCCTCCGAGACCAAAAAAGAGAAGACCGAAGCCCATAATTGCGAGCCAAAAGCCTTCTCTTGATTTAAAGCGTTTTAGAATATAAAGAAGATAGCCAAGACCAAAGATTGGAATCGCATAGTCTTTGATTTCAAAACTTGAGCCGAGGGCGACAATCCAGCCCGTGACCGTAGTACCGATGTTCGCGCCAAATATGACGCCTATTGCCTGAGTAACCGTGACAAGCCCCGCGTTTACGAAGCTGACGAGCATGACCGTAGTAGCACCTGACGACTGGATAATCATCGTAAGAATACAGCCTGTCAAAAGCCCGACAAATCTGTTCCCGGTCATAAAAGCGAGGGCTGCCTGTAATTTCTGGCCAGCGCTTTTTTGAATTCCATCGCTCATGAGTTTCATGCCATAAAGCAAAAAACAGAGACTTCCGGCGAAATTGATTATGTTCAGTATCATTTACTCTACCGCCTGTCGCGCAACAGTTCTTCCTGCAATCGAAAGAATCAATTCACTGTCTTTTTCTGTAATATAAGGAATAGTGACGTTTCCGCCCTTGTGCTTGATGGTAACGATTGTTTTTCTTACGCCGCCTTTTGAAGAATCCAGCGACATTTCAACCGCATATGGATAAGAGGGAAGTTGTGCCGTGAAAAGACCGAGAACTTCATCATCTTTCTGTTTTTTGGGAAGAGCAATTTCCGCGCTGACCCGGGAGTAATTCGGCACGAACTGGCTTTCATTTTCTTCCTGACTTACTACTGTTCCTTCGGCTTCTTTGCCCTCTGCAATGTGTGCCGTAAAATCAAAGACGACCTTTGAAGAGGCAAGCGTCGGAAGCAGCTTTGCAAAATCCATGCCGACAATTTTTGGAATTCTGGTGTTCTCGTATTCGGGACCCCGACTCACAATCAGCTTGACAGTAACCGGATTTGAAATAATCGTTCCTTCTGGAGGGTCCTGAGCCAGAACTGTACCTGCGACACTCTGGTCAGACTTGTATGATGGCTCTGCAAGAACGATGAGCGGCCGTGTGGAGCCTGTGAACATGGTCTGCAGGTTGATTTTGACATCATCATAATTCTGACCGATATAGTTTTCTACGTGGTCAAGAATTGTACCGCGGCTTACGGTGAGATTGATGCGCCTGCCAGCCTTGACGATTGAGCCGCTTTCCGGATTCTGCACGAGGATTTTTCCTGCGTCATCTGGATTGTCGGTGTATTTGAGCTGAATTTTCGGATAAAGTTCCTTTGCCTGTAGTTCCAAAAGAGCCGTGGTAAGTTCCTTGCCCTCGACATTGGGAACCATGACCTGCTCCGGCCCGCGGACTGTAGCAAAAAAAGTAATCCAACAGATTGCAAACATGAGAACAAGAGCAAGGATTACGACCAGAAAAAAAGTCCTTTTGTTATCATTGAGCACGGAAATCGTTTTTATTCCTTCATTTTTAAGGTTTTCCGCAAGTTCTTTGGGCTTAAGATTTTTAAGTTTCATTTCTTTTAGTCCGTATTTATGTTCATAAAAAGTTCTTGTCTACTCTAATATAGAACCGATAAAATTTCTAGCACCATTAAGGAAAGACTTATAATCCATTGCCTTTTTTTTCTCCTGCTGCAATTCCGTCACCACGAGAATTGAGCCGTCACCACAGGCAATTTCGATTCCCACGGATTTTTTATATGGAAGGACAGTGCCGGGCTTTTCGGAAGATTCAGCCCCCCCGACTTTTGCTTTAAGAATCATGACACGGATTCCATTGAATGAAGAGAAACAGAGTGGGTATGGAGTGTATGCCCGGATTTTTCGTTCAATCACCTCTGCCCTTTCGTTCCAGTCGATTTTTCCGTCGTCTTTTTTGAGGAATTCCGTGTAGCTGGTTTCGCCAGATTGCTTTTTTCCTATTATTTCTGAATCAGAATTGGAAATTTCCTTGAGGACTTTTTTGAGAAGCTTGACTCCCGCGTCCGTGACTGCGCTTGACTTGCCATCGCCGTCCATCAAAGAAAGTGTTGTTTCGCTGTCGTTCAAAGGAATTTCTGTCTGAGCAAGGATGTCGCCTTCGTCGGTTGCCAGAGCTAGTTTTTGCACAGTGATTCCAAGGCTTTTGTCGCCATTGAGAAGAGCGGCCGGAACCGGAGTGCATCCCCGGTATTTTGGAAGGGCACTTGGATGCAGGTTGATTCCGCCCAAAGGGAAAAGAGCGAGAAATTTCGGCCCGAAAATGCGGCCGTAATCAAATGAAACTAGTAAATCCGCGCCAAGTGGAGAAACTGCATCCCTGGCTTCGCTCATAAGATGGTCAAATTCAAAAACCGGGATATCGCTTCCGCGGGCAACAAGGGCAACTTCGCTGGGAATCAGCTCAGAGTGCCGGCCCCGGCTTGCAGGAGGATTCGTTAGCACACCCACGATTTTAAAACCACACTCGCTTTGGGCTGCAATGAGATTTTTCAAAACAATTGCGGAAGCAAGTGGAGTTCCCGCGTATAAGATTTTAAGGCTTTTCATAGGCGGTTTCCCTCCTAGTATTATTTTGACTTTTTTGCTTCTTTTGCGGCAATTTTAGCTGCGATTTTTGCGGCTTTTTTTGCTCTTTCGGCCTCTTTTTTTGCAGCGCGCTCAAGGCGTTTTTTCATCTTTTCGGTGATTTCTGCAGCAATCTGAGGATCACCACGGTCAATGTACACGATTCCGTCAAGATGGTCGTTCTCGTGCTGGATGATTCGTGCCAGAAGACCGTCAGCATTGAGCGTAAATGTTTTTCCGAATTCGTTGAGAGCCTGAACAGTGACTTTTGAAGGACGCTTGATATTCTCGTTGAAACCTGGAAGCGAAAGACAACCTTCTTCATAGTCACACAAATCATTGCTCGTGGCGATAATCTGGGGATTTATGAAAACCCGGCGAACCTCATCATCGGCGATGACTACGAAAAAACGCTTTGCGATTCCGACCTGAGGAGCAGCAAGACCTACGCCGTCAGCATCAAGCATGGTCTCGAACATTTCATTAAAAAGTTCGCGCATTGAGTCATTGATTTCCTCGGCCTCAACAGGAAGACATTTCTGTCTGATAATTGCTTCCCCTAATTTGTAAATTTTCATAATATTCTCCAATTCGTCTTTCTGAATCTTACAGTCTGATTCGTGCCGCCCGCGCATGACCGGCCAGTCCTTCCGCATCTCCAAGAACGCCTGAAGCCTCTGCCGAAGCCACCGCGCCCTTTGAGCCGGGGATTGTGCGCAAAGTAGTTACGGTCTTCAAGAAGACTCGGACACTCAAACCGCCGGTGAATCGCGCGCTTCCGCTGGTTGGCAAAGTGTGATTGAGGCCAGCCGCATAGTCGCCGAAGACTTCCGCGCTTCCGTGACCGATGAAAAGCGAGCCGTAATTGTGGACGAGGGAAGCGATTTTATCCCGCACCGCTCCCTCTTCCATGGCAAGCTCCAGATGCTCAGGGGCTTTTTTGTTGGCACATTCAGCCGCTTCTTCAAGATTCTTGCAGATGATGATTCTTCCGCAATTTTTTATGCTCTGCTCTGCCGTTGCCTTTGTGGGAAGCGTGGCCAGCTGTTTTTCGATTTCTTCCGCAACGGCCTTTGCCAATTCTTCTGAATCAGTGGCCATGACCGGCTGAGCCACGATGTCATGCTCTGCCTGAGCCAAAAGGTCAGCGGCAACCCAAGAAGGATTCGCCGATTTGTCCGCGATGATGAAGACTTCTGTGGGACCTGCCACCATGTCGATGCCAACAGTGCCGTAAACCAGCTTTTTTGCCTCTGCAACGAATTTGTTGCCGGGGCCTACGATTACATCAGTGCGGGGAATTGACTGAGTTCCGAAAGCCATCGCTCCGATTGCCTGAGCTCCTCCGCAAGCAAAGGCTTTTGTTACGCCGCAAATGTAGGCCGCCGCCATAATGTTTTCGTCAGCATAAGGCTTTCCGCCCACAAAAGGCTTTCCTGGAAGACCAGTGCCGGCTTTTTCGGCCGCAGCCTTGTCATCCGGGTGAACACGAGGAGGCGTGCAAAGAATCACTTCCTTAACACCTGCCGCCACCGCCGGAGTAATGGTCATCACAACGGTCGAAACAAGAGGAAAGCGGCCGGCCGGAACATAAACGCCAGCACGGTCAACAGGGATATTTTTCTGCCCCGTAAAAACGCCCTCGGTAAGCTCAACTTCAAAATCATCAAAAGACTCACGCTGTTTTTTTGCAAAGCGAAGGGCCAAATCGTGAGAATATTCAATCGCCTTGTAAAGCTCAGGATTTTCCCTCTGCATTTTTTCAGCAGCCGACTTTAGCTCAGACTGCGGGATTTCAAGGGAAGAAGGCGCCGACACATCGAATTTTGCGCCGTACTCAGATAAAGCCGCGTCTCCCCGATTTTTTACATCGGAAAGCACATCTTTTACAATATCAATGGAAGCTCCAAAATCACGACCATCAAAAAAAGACGGCTCGATACTTTCATAAGACTGTATTTTTATCATTATTCCACCTAGCACATGGATGTGCGTCATTAAAAAGCTAATAAAACCCGCGAGTTTAATATAGCGAATTTTAGCGGGGATTACTAGCAAATTCTCTGCCGTTCAATTTCTTCGACAAGGGCAGTGACTAATTTTTTCTCGTTTTCGGTCATTGCTGAAAGTTTTTTGGCGAGAATTCGCACATCTGCTGAATAGCGTTCTTCCGGGCTGAGCGAAGACTTTTTATCCGTGCCTGTAACTAAAAATTCCACGGAAACGCCCAAAGCATCGGCGATTTTTACGGCTATGTCTGCGGGAGGAGTACTGCTTTTTTCCCGCAGATAATTGTCCAGAGTCCTTTTATTTATTCCTGTTTTGGCAGAAAGCTCTTTTACCAGAATACCACGGAAAACCAATTCAGATTTTAGATTCTCTCTAAAACTCATGTTTTCATAATACGCTAAAGTGCGTAATTTCCGATTGAATGATTGTTAAATGTGTGCTATCCTTATAACAGATTGTTATATTTAAGTAATATTCAAAGTTATTACGCAAATTATAACAAAAAGGAGTTTTATATGAAAAAATTGATTACATCGTTGGCTGCTGGAATTTTGTTAGTGTCAAGTTCGTTCGCAGAGATTCAAAAAGAATACTTGTCGTTTGGCGTGCGGCGGATTCGCATTCTGGGGCAATTACAGCTTTCCGTCGATTCCCGCGCTTGGAATTCAGGGAGAACTTGGATTTTTATTCAACAATGGAACAGAAATTACTGCTGAATCAAAAACTACAGGGGCATCAATAAAAGTCACGGACAAACTTTCCTATACAACACTGGAACTTCCAATTCTTATGACATATACAGTGAATAAAGGTGGATTCTTTGAATTTATTCCACACGGTGGCTTTTATCTTTCATTCCCTATTGGTAAATGCAAGCAAGAAATCGACACTGAAGTAAAAGCTCTTGGATACAGCGGCAAAGATTCAGAAACTACAAAGGACAAGATAGATTCCAGCGTCATCGTCGGAATGGCAATCGGTACAGATTTTGCATTCAATTTCTCAAAGACTTCTGCCTTGATGCTCAACATGCGTTATATGTACGACTTCAATGAACTCAAGGTCGATGGCGATGAAATTGCCCGACGTTCCGCTTTCCTGTTCTCAGCAGGCTACCGTTACACTCTTCATTAATTCTTGATTTTCCCCCAAAGAGCCGTGAGGGCGAATGTCACCACCATGTCCAGGATCGTGCAGCCAAGTATAAAATCCACAGTCATGAGCAGGCGATAGAGCACGAATCCTAGAATCCAGATGATGATTTTCGCAATGTCCACTTTCTTCTCGGAAGAATCTCGCTTAACCACAAAGAAATCTGCGATTAAAATGGCAATCATGGGGGCAAAAACCGAGCCGATGTAGTACAAGAAGTCGGTGATGTTGTCCATATTGAAGATAATCGCGCCAATCGTTCCCAGAAGAGCGACCACAACGGCAGTCCATTTTCCGTCCAGCTTTTCAAAGACTGTTTTGGCAGAAATTCCCGCGCTGAATGCGTCAAGGAAGGTAGTCGTAACCGTTGAAAGGACGATGATGATAAGTCCTGCGATTCCCAAGCCTGATTTTACAGCAATCTGTGCGATGTCGCTCTCGCCGGTGAAAATCGTCGCTCCCATACCGATAATGTACATCCAGCAAGAGACGATTCCGTAAATCAAAGAGCTGGCAAGAGTGGCGCGGAAGGGCTTTTCGGCTTCTTTCGTGTAGTCAGAGATAAGGGGAAGCCATGAAAGGGGCATTGCCACCGCCAGTTCCACCGCCGCGCCAAAGGACATGGCTTCTTCAATGGCAGAGTCTGCAATCTTTTCGCCGAAGAAAATAATCTTGCACAAAACCAGAGTGAGGATAAAGAGCAGACTCATGGTGACCACATTGATTTTTCCAAGGTTCGTAATTCCGATTACAATCCATAGAATAATCAGCGCACCGATGACGATTGCCCAAATCCACTTTCCGAAGGAGAAAATCTCGTTTACGGCAAGGGAGCCGTCATAAATCATGATTCCAGTCCAGCCCACGAGCTGCAAGACATTCAAAAGTGCGAAGAATTTGCTTCCCCATGAGCCGAAACTGTATTTCGTGGTCTCCATGGCAGATTTTCGTGCAATTCCGCCGATGTATCCGGCAAAAAAGAGCAGGACGCATCCAATCACATGACCCAGCAAAATAGCCGCCGTTCCCCGGACAAATCCCAAAGGAGCGAAAAAAGTACCGGTGATAATTTCAGCGATAGAAACTCCCGCACCGAACCAAATCAGCGCGTTGTTAAATACAGATGTTTTTTTATTTTCCATGATAATTTCCTTTTTTTTTGAATTCCTCACAGAGCTTTGGAGTGCACAGAGAGTTTCATGACTGGGAAGTTTCATACCTTAGTCTTGTCGTATTTCACACAACGAGATTGAGGTATAAGACTAGCTTTTACCAACCACCTCTCTGTGTCCTCTGTGCCCTTACGAGCATAGCTCTTCGGGAGAGTCGCTAAAATTGCTTTGCAATTTTTTAACGCTCCCTATCAGTGAGGAATTTTTATTTTTCCATTTTTAATTTATAGTTGTGCATTAAAGGGCCGCTTCCTTTGCCTAGGTTCAGGCCGGCTTCCAGCGCACCTGAGATGTATTCCTTGGCTTTTGACACCGCGTTTTCAAGGCTCTCGCCTTTTGCAAGGTTTGAGGCGATTGCGCTTGAGAGGGTACAGCCGGTTCCGTGGGTGTTGGGATTGTTGATTCGCCTTCCCTTGAACCATTTTGCGACGACCTCGCCATTTTCATTCTTTCCGTAGAGAAAATCGCTGGCATCGTTTACATTGTGACCGCCTTTTACCAGAACCGAGCAGCCGAATTTTTCGTGGATTTTCTGAGCCGCCTCTTCCATTTCCTTTTCAGAAGTGATTTTAAGGCCTTTTGAGTCAAGGTCGGAAAGAAGGCTGTTTTCCAGCAAAACTTCCGCTTCAGGGATGTTGGGCGTAATCACTGTGGCCAGCGGGAGAAGCTCTTTTTTCAGGCTTTCGATTGCATCGTCATTGATGAGTTTTGCCCCGCTGGTCGCCACCATGACAGGATCGACGACAATATTTTTGAGTGAGAATTTTTTGATACAGGCTGCGATTGTCCGAATCAGGCCCGCAGACGCGACCATGCCGGTCTTTACTGCGTCCGGGAAAATGTCCGTGACGACAGCCTCAATTTGTTTTTGTAAAAATTCAGGCGAGACTTCCTGAATTGCCGTAACGCCGCTTGTGTTCTGTGCGGTCAGTGCGGTGACGGCGCTCATGGCATAAACGCCGTTCATGGTCATGGTCTTGATGTCTGCCTGGATTCCGGCTCCGCCAGAAGAATCGCTTCCGGCGATAGTGAGTGCGGTTTTCATTTTTCCTCCCTACGTTGGCATTATCCAAATCAGGTGCGGTCGAAATGTCACACATTTCCTCTCAGCTGAATATATTCAGCTCCCGTGTAAGATAGTGAATGTCGTGTATGTGCTTTGGAGAAGCATAGCGATTTTGAGTTTTTTCCGCAAGGACATTTCTGCGATTTTTTTATTTGACAATGTTTGTGCAAATCAGCAAAATGATGACAGTTTGCAGGGGAACGGGAGCGAAAGCTTAACCGTTGAGAAAAACGTAATGACGTGCAACCCTTTGAACCTGTCCGGTTAATACCGACGTAGGAAGCACTGTACAACTTAAAAATCACAGGCTCTCCCTTCGGAGAGCTTTTCTTTTTTCAGGCGATACGGTGGCTCCAAAAATCAAAATCAGGAGTTAAAAATGACCAAAAGCGAAATCAAATCACAAGTAAAAAAAGCTGCCGAAGCAGTCCGCGCTCAGAAGCCTCTCGCGCCTTCAATCACAAACACTGTCACAGTTAATTTTGTCGCCAATGCCCAGATCGCCGTGGGTGGCTCTGCAGCCATGGTTTATCTTCCAGACGAGGGCGAATTTGTCTCGGAGGTTGGAAGCGCGGTTTACATCAATGCGGGAACCATGTTCCCTGTCTACGAAGAGACCTTGCCTCGCACGGCAAAACGCCTTTTCGAGCTTAAAAGGAACTGGGTTTTGGATCCTGTGGGAATCGGAATCGGCTCTCTCCGCACAAAATTGCTCTCAGGCTTTAAGGACTTTCCGCCATCAATTGTCCGCGGTAATGCCTCGGAAGTCATCGCCCTTGCAAAACTCTGGGGAATCGATGCAGGAACATCTTCTTCCGGTCCAAAGGGAGTCGATACCGTTGACAGCGTAGAAATGGCCGAAAACGCCGCAAAAGCCTTGGCTTCTTTCATCAATGAAAAGCGGGGCGAACTTGGGGGAGCCGTTGCCGTAAGCGGAATCGAGGATTTGGTCACTGACGGAAAAACTGTCGTTTACTGCAAGGGCGGCTCTCACTTCATGGAAAAAATCACCGGTTCAGGCTGTTCTTTGGGTGGTGTCTGCGCGGTTTATGCAGGAGTGGCTTCTCCTTTCATTGCCGCTCTCTCAGCAACACAAATCTACAATCTTGCGGGAAAGCGGGCTGAGTCAAAAGTAAATGCCCCGGCTTCTTTCCAAGTCGCCTTCCTTGACGAGCTTTATCTTGCTTCATCTGAGGATGTGGCCAACAATCCGTTCACTGTAAAATAAGGAGCCAGAGACAAAAATGAACACATTGATTGCACTTGCCATTGCGCCGGTAGGAACCGGAGACGAGCTTTCTGCAGAGGTGGCCGAAGTCGTAAAAGTCATTCGGGAATCAGGCTTACCCAACAAAACTTCCTCAATGTTCACCGAAATTGAAGGAGAATACGACAAGGTTATGGAAGTCGTCAAAAAAGCGACCTTCGTTCTTGCCGAAAAGGGAATCCGCACCGAAGTCGTGCTTAAAATGGATATCCGACCAGGTTACACTGACACCATGAGCGGAAAATTAGCTAGACTTGAAGAGCATCTCAAATAAAGCAAACAAAAGGAATAAAAAATGAAAGTTGATATAAGCGCATATCTTGTCGTCGGCCGGGAAAACACAAACGGCCGCCCCGTCGCACAAATCGTTTCCGACGCTGTTCGCTCTGGCTTTACCTGCGTTCAGATTCGCTCAAAGACAGCCAGCGCAAAAGAGATGATTGAGGATTTGCGGGAATCTGCAAAAGCAATCGCCGGGCTTGGAAAATCTGACTCAGTTGCCCTTCTCGTGGACGACCGCCTTGACATCGTGCTTGCTGCCCGTGAAATGGGAATCAAAGTTGACGGCCTCCATGTGGGGCAGAGCGACATTCCGGTTTCAATTTGCCGGAAATTCTTGGGAAAAGACTCGATTATTGGTCTTTCTGCTCCCACAAAAGATTTGATTGATTATGTTCAGTCCGCTGATGTAAGCCAGATTGATTATTTTGGGGCAGGCCCTGTCCATGAGACGGCCACAAAACCCGATTGCGGCATGGACGAAAACGGAAAAGTTATTACAAAGACTTTTGAGGAATTGGCCGAGCTTGGAAAGAAAAGCCCCATTCCAGTGGTAGTAGGCGGGGGCATAAAGTTAAAAGACATCGTCCCGCTTAAAGAAAGTGGCGTCGGCGGATTTTTTGTAGTTTCCGCAGTAGCCGGAGCCGAAAGCCCCTATGCCGCCGCGAAAGAATTAGCCGACGCCTGGAAATTCTGCACTAATTAAAGAGTCGGATACTTCGCGAAGTATTTTTTGACTTCTTCAGCAACAATACCGCTCAAAACAATCAGCGAAACACAGTTAGGAATTGCCATGAGACCATTTGTGATGTCGGCGATTGTGAAGACCGCGTTGACCGTAAAGTAGGGGCCGATTGCGATTGCGGCGATGTAAACCAAGCGGTAGATGAAGACCAGCTTCATGCGGCCATTGGTGAGATATTCCAAGCACTTTTCTGAGTAGTAGTCCCAGCCCAGAATCGTGGTGAATGCGAAGAAGGCCAGACAGAGCATGAGAAGGAATTGAACTGAAACGCCGTCGCCGCCCAAATTGAATGAGAGGGCTGCGGCCGTGAGCTGAACTCCTTTCAAATCTGCTGCATTGAAAGCCGGATTACAGAGAGCGATGACGATTGCCAAGCCAGTCATCGTACATACGATAAGAGTGTCGATTACTGTTCCAGTCATGTTGACCAAGCCCTGCTCAACAGGCTCGTTTGTCTGAACAGGAGCCGCAGCGATTGGAGCAGAACCCAAGCCGGCCTCATTTGAGAAGATGCCTCGTGCGATACCTTTCTGCATTGATTCTGTCACCTGTTTGATTGTCCAGCCGATAGCTCCGCCAGCCACAGCCTTGAAGCCGAACGCTGACTTGAAAATAAGGACAAATGCGGCAGGAACCTTTGTCGCGTTCATGAGAATTACTGAAAGTCCCAGGAATACATAGATGATTGCCATTGCTGGAACGACTTTTTCTGCAACTTTTGAAATTCGTTTGAGTCCGCCCAAGATTACAAGAGCCGCACAGATTGTGACAACTGCGCCGCCGATAACCGTGGCCCAAGTGTATGAGTTTTCGCCGATTGTGAAAGCGATGTTTGCGTTTTTCGGGTCAAATGCCATGTTGACGGCAGATGTGATTCCGTTGATTTGGGTCATTGTACCGATACCCAAGAGACCTGCAAGAACGCCAAAAACAGCAAAGAGAATCGCAAGCCACTTCCAGCTTTTTCCCATGCCCTTTTCGATTGTGTAGAAAGGACCGCCCAAGACATGACCGTCTTCTTTCACTTCACGGTATTTGATTGCAAGCATACATTCAGCGAATTTTGTCGCCGTTCCCAAAATTGCCGCAATCCACATCCAGAAGAGAGCGCCAGGACCGCCGGCAGCGATAGCCGTTGCGACACCGACAATGTTTCCAGTTCCGATCGTTGCAGAAAGTGCCGTACAAAGGGCAGAAAAACCTGAAAGCTCACCGTGACCTTCGTTTTCCTTGAAGATAGAGCGGAAAGCCCGTCCGAGTTTTGTAAACTGAAGACCTTTGGAACGAACTGTCAGAACAAGGCCTGTCGCAAGAATGAGAATGATGGTCGGGATTCCCCAGACAACATCATCGATTGAGTTAAGGATTTCGTCAAACATTTTGTAATGCTTCCTTTTTAAAATAAAATAGAGCTTGCCCCTCTCATAATCGAATGAAGCAAACTCTCTAAAGAGTAGGAATAGAACTTTTTCGCCCTGTCCTTTGTGCCTGAGATATCGATTGTAATAATCTTAACCCTTCGGCGCCTCACTCCATCGTGAGGACTCTCCAGAGAGCTGGTTTCTGACCCACAATCAAAAACCAGCTTATATAGAATATCGGAAAAATCCTATCGTGACTATAGCAAGCTATCGCAGATCAGGAGTGCTTCGAACTCAAAAATCCCTCCATGGATTTTTGAGTTCGTACGAGAATTTTCGCAGAAAATTCTCTCTTCCTTTCGCTCGCTCCATGCTCGCAAATAACTGCCTAACGCAGATCTGGCGTGCATATGCGGTCGGGCAAGCCCGCCGCGTACGCAAGGAAACTATTATAAGCCACCGTATTTACTATCGTAAATCCGGTGTGCGTATCCAGTCTTGGTCGGTGTAGGTGCGGTTTTCGCCGCCCATGCTCCAGATGAAGGTGTAGTTGCTTGTGCCACAGCCTGAGTGGATTGACCAGCTCGGGTTGATTACGGCCTCGTTGTTGTGCATTACGATGTGGCGGGTTTCCTGAGGCTCGCCCATGATGTGGAAGACAACCTGATCTTCCGGGAAGTCAAAGTAGAAGTAGACTTCCATGCGTCGCTCGTGAGTGTGAGCCGGCATTGTGTTCCAGACAGAGCCTGTCTCCAAGTGAGTCATGCCCATCGAAAGCTGACAGGTATCCAAAACGGACGGGTGAATGTACTGGTTGATTGTGCGGTCGTTAGATTCTGCGGCGCTTCCCATGTGAATATGGTTTGCCTGCTCGTAAGTGATGATGCGGCTTGGGTAAGTGCAGTGAGCCGGAGTTGAGTTCATGTAGAATTTGGCCGGATTTTTCGCGTCTTTTGAAGCAAGCGTGACTTCTTTTGTGCCTGCTCCCAGGTAAAGTGCATCGTAGTGCTTGATTTCGTAAGTTTTGCCGTCTGCAACGACTACTCCGTCGCCGCCGATGTTAATCATGCCAAGCTCTCGTCTCTGCAAGAAAAAGTCAACGCCGAAATCTTTCATTGCATCGATGTTTTTGTCAAGGCGGATTGTCTCGTCTGTCGGCATTGCGCCCAATGTGACGATTCGGTCGATGTGGCTGTAAACAGCTGTAACATCATTTTTAATGAAAATGTTTTTGATAAGAAATTCATCGCGAACTTCATCCGTAGTCATTCTTTTGAACGGCTCTTTTCCTGTTGAATAACGAATATCCATTTCTAGCTCCTGATATCAGTCTATACTTTTCTATTTTGATTCTGTATCTTTTTAGAAAGATTTTGTTGCCGTTTTTTTGTATGATTCTGATTTTACAAACTTTCTTTCAAAAATACATTGACATAAAATGAATGAAAATCTATCATTCTGAAAGTTATTAAAAAACGCTATAGGTAGTGTGTTTTCTGTCGATAATAAGAATGACAGACACTACACGAAATTTAATTTTTGTCAAGCCTTTTTTAATTAAAATATCATGTAAAGTCTGGAGGGGAAACGGCATGAAAATTATCAAACGCAACGGTGAAGAAGTCGTATTTGACATCAAGAAAATCATTACGGCGATTTCAAAAGCGAACAACGAGGTTCCACCGTCGGAGCAGATGAGTTCTGCGACAATCACGAGCATCGCAGAATCAATCGAAAAACAGTGTGCCGCAGAAAATCACGAGATGAATGTCGAGGCTATTCAGGATTTGGTCGAAAAGGCCATCATGAAAGCCAGCGCATTTGACATCGCAAAAAAATACATTACATACCGTTATCAGCATCAGCTCATGCGTCGTGCCAATTCAACAGACTCACAGATTCTCTCGCTTCTTGAGTGCAACAACGAAGAAGTCAAGCAGGAGAATTCCAACAAAAACTCAACAGTAGTGTCTGTTCAGCGCGATTACATGGCAGGCGAGGTCTCAAAGGACATCACCAAGAGATTCCTTCTTGATGAAGATATCGTAAAGGCTCATGAAGAAGGTATCATCCACTTTCACGATGCCGACTACTTCGCCCAGCACATGCACAACTGCGATTTGGTAAACCTTGAGGACATGCTTCAGAACGGCACCGTCATCTCAGGAACCAAAATCGACACGCCACATTCATTCTCTACGGCATGTAATATCGCCACACAGATTATCGCTCAGGTAGCTTCAAGCCAGTACGGCGGTCAGTCAATTTCACTCACCCATCTCGCTCCCTTCGTGGAAGTCAGCCGACGCAAAATCATGCGCGAAACCGAAAAAATCGAAGAGCAGACTGGCGTGAAATTCACCGATGACCAGTTCAACAAAATCGTCGAGATGCGCCTCAAAGACGAAATCAAGCGTGGCGTTCAGACTATTCAGTATCAGGTCGTCACTCTTATGACCACAAACGGCCAGTCTCCGTTTATTACGGTCTTCATGTATCTCAACGAAGCCAAAAACGAGCAAGAAAAAGCTGATTTGGCCATGATTATCGAAGAAATGCTCAAACAGCGTTATCAAGGTGTCAAAAACGAAAAAGGATTCTGGGTTACGCCGGCATTCCCGAAACTCATCTACGTCCTCGAACCAGACAACATCGAGCCGGGCTCAAAATATTATTCGCTCACAGAGCTTGCCGCAAAATGTACTGCCCGTCGCTTGGTTCCGGACTACATTTCCGAAAAGAAAATGCTGGAGCTCAAAGTCGATGAAAAAGGAAACGGAAACTGCTACCCATGCATGGGCTGCCGCTCATTCCTCACCACTTACCTCGACAAAAACGGAAAACCGAAATATTACGGCCGATTCAATCAGGGCGTCGTCACAATCAACTTGGTCGATGTGGCTTGCTCTTCAGGCGGCGACTACAAGGTCTTCTGGGAAATTTTCGATCAGCGTCTTGAGCTTTGTCACAAGGCTCTTATGCGACGTCACGAGCGTCTTTTGGGCACTCCAAGCGATGTTGCTCCGATTCTTTGGCAGCACGGAGCACTTGCCCGTCTTGAAAAGGGAGAGACAATCGACAAACTGCTCTTTGGCGGTTACTCGACGATTTCTCTGGGCTACGCAGGCTTGTGCGAGTGCGTGCGCTACATGACAGGAAAGCCTCACACTGACCCAAGCGCAACGCCGTTCGCTATCGAAATCATGAAGCACCTCAACGCAAAATGCGCAGAATGGAAAGCCGCTTCAAACATCGCATTCTCGCTTTACGGAACTCCACTTGAATCAACCACATACAAGTTCGCAAAGTGCCTCAAAAAGCGATTCGGAGAGATTCCGGGTGTTACCGACAAGAACTACATCACGAACAGCTATCATGTTCACGTAACGGAGCCTGTCGATGCTTTCACAAAGCTTACATTCGAGAGCCAGTTCCAGGAGCTTTCTCCAGGTGGCGCGGTCAGCTATGTAGAAGTTCCAAACATGGAAAGCAATATTCCTGCCGTCATGACCCTCTTAAAGCACATTTATGATAACATCATGTACGCAGAGCTGAATACAAAATCTGACTGCTGCCAGAAATGCGGCTACACCGGCGAAATCCAGATTGTCACCGACAGTGACAACAAGCTTGTCTGGCAATGCCCGAACTGTGGTAATAAAGATCAGGCAACCATGAATGTCGCTCGCAGAACATGCGGTTATATCGGTACGCAATACTGGAACCAGGGACGCACTCAGGAAATCAAGGAACGCGTGCTCCACTTGTAGGCGAAGTCATGCATTACGGAACAATCAAAAAAACAGATATTGCCAACGGTCTGGGCGTAAGGGTCTCACTCTTCGTCTCAGGCTGCAGGAACAAGTGCAAGGGCTGCTTCAATCAAATCACTTGGGATTTCAATTTTGGCAATATCTTTACCGAAATGACAGAAATGGAAATTCTCGAAGCTCTGGCACCTTCTTATATTGACGGACTTACAGTGCTTGGCGGTGAGCCTTTTGAAGAAGAAAACCAAGAAGTTCTCGCACCTTTTTTGGAGCTTGTAAAGAAAGCCTACCCCAAAAAGAACATCTGGTGCTACACCGGATATCTCTATGACAAAGATTTGCTCCCGGCCGACGGACGAAAACACACAGCCTTCACCAACAGGATGCTTGCCTGCATCGACGTGCTGGTAGACGGCCCCTTTGTGGAAAGCCTGAAAGACCTGACGCTTAACTTCCGTGGCAGCCGAAACCAACGGATTATCGACTTAGCGAATAACTGCTTGATGAAGCTTTAAATACTCATTTAAAACAAAAAAAGTTCCGCTGCTTTTGCGGAACTTTGTGGAGACGATCGGACTCGAACCGACCACCCTTTGATTGCGAACCAAATGCTCTACCAGATGAGCTACGCCCCCAAAACTTGATACTATCTTAGTGTAAATCTAAAAAGATTTCAAGTTCTAGAAGATATGGCTCAAGACCTGCTCGTTTGTTTGAGACCGGGCTGACTTCAATTGGTTTAAAAGAACCTTTTCATATACTATTCCTTAGAATTATACTTTATCACAACAATATTTTTGCCAAAAAAATGTTTGTATGAAAGATGCGTCTGATTTGCCTGCAGAATCATGCCCCTGAAATAGTTTTCACCGTTATCGCTCGGGTCTTCATCCTCAAGAAGCGGATTATAGCGTTTTCCGTGGACTGTGAGAAAAAGCTTAAAACGACCGAAGCGATTAATCATTCGCACGGTAACAGCATTTTCTGCGTGTTCCTGAAGGCGCATGATAATTTCTTCCAGCAGCAAAAGATCTGAGTTTACTTCTGTCAAAGTCGCATGATGCCGCATTAAAATCGCCTTGATTTTTCCGCTCTGCTCGCCAAGACCTTCTCTTGTTACGGTAAATTGCCGGCCGTCATGAACATCTTTTAGATGCCAAATATATGCGATTACCGAAACGATAAAAATGAGAGTCAGCAAGCATATTCCAGTAACTAAGAAAAATATCTTGGCATCTTCCGGAGCATATTCATCTCCGAACAAACGCTTGAGAATGTTTTCAGCCATTGATTTCTCCCCTCACAGACTCGCTTCCCTCGATTAAATCTCTTAAAAACTCGCAATAAGGTGTTGAGATTCCGTGAGATTTTGCAAGGCGGACAATCGTTCCGCAGAAAAAATCATTCTCGCTCTTGCGGCCGGCCTCCATATCCTGAAGCATACTCGTTTTTCCCCTGCTGTCATGGTGGCACATCATATTGATTGCGTCCTCACAAATCGTCTCTGGCAGCGTTATCCCCTCTGCTTTTGCCACTCGAAGGAATTCAGCTCCCACTTTCCGGGCCAGATTTTGCATGACCTCGTATTTAAATCCGCCGTAGGGAGAGCGGGTAATGGCAGAGAGAGTGTTGAAAACCGTATTTATGAAGAATTTCTTCCACATCTCAAAGTGAATATCATCGGGATTTTTGTAGCGCATCCCTGATTTTTCAAAAAGCTCGCACAAAGCCCGAGTCCGCTCATTTTTAGCATTATTTTTTTCGCCGAAAACCACAGTTCCGAAATCAGAGCAAAGGACGTTCTTTCCTTCATGGATTGAGTTAAGGCTGATTACGAATCCGTAGAGCAGGTTTTCCTCGCCGTAGACTTTCGCAATTTCCCGCTCGCTCTGGATTCCGTTCAAGACCGAGAGAATCAAAGTCTTTTTTCCGCAAGCCTTTTTCATCATTTCCATCGCCTGATTCAGCTGCAAATTCTTGGTCGCAATGATGATTAAGTCGCTTTCACGGGCATTTGAGCTTTCTACGAATTTAAAATCCTGTTTTTCGCCGTTCAAGAAGATTCCATCCCGCTCGTAACGCGCCTTTCGCTCTCCGTCCGCCAGACATTCCACGTTCTCTTTTCCGAGATATTTCGTAAGTTTTGAAGCAAGAACTGCGCCCACTGCTCCAACCCCGATAACCGTAACATGATTGATTTCCATGAGGTTGATTGTAACAACTTGCCAAATTCTCTGCTAGGACTTACAATGATAGAATCACATTAAAACAGAGGAATTTATGGCAATTTCAATCCGCGAAAAATATGCCGACATGCTCAAAACAATTGCAAATCTGTCGGTAGCGGCAGGAAAAATCGACGAGACGAACGTTTATCAAAAAGAAAATCCGCACACGCGCAAATTCATGGATGTACTTGTAGCGGACAATATGGCAGAAGGAAGCCGTCTTGAAGGCAAAGAAAACTTCCGCGCATTTTTGGATGCTGTCAAATCCGGCAAGCACGGCCTTATCCTTATGGAACATTACTCAAACACAGATTTACCAGCTCTCTGCTATCTTTTAGAGCATGATTTGGGCGAGGAAGGCAAAGACCTTTCTAAACGAATCGTCGCAATCGCTGGAATGAAACTCAACGAGGCAAATCCCCTTGTCCGCGCCTTTGCAGAAAGCTTTACGCGAGTCGTCATTTACCCCACCCGCTCCCTCACAAAGGCCGAAGAAAAGGCCCAGTCTGAGGAAGAAAAACTCGAAGAAGAAAAACGCGCCCGCACGATTAACCTGGCCGCAATGCGCGCAATGGACAAATGCAAGCGGGACGGTGAAGTCATTTTGGTATTCCCCAGCGGAACTCGCTACCGACCTGGATGTCCTGAGACAAAACGCGGTCTGCGGGAAATAGACTCCTATCTCCGCATGTTTGATGTCATGATTCTTGTAACGATTAACGGAAGCTGTCTCACAATCGACATGAACAATCCCGATGACATGCTGGCTGATTTGATTGAGCCTGCAGTTCAAGTGTTCGCTTCAAGCCCTGTAATCGACTGCAAACAGTTCAGAAAGGATTACCTTGCAACGCTTCCTGCTGACGAAGCAGATCCAAAGCAAAAGGTCATAGACCACATCATGGAGATTTTTGACGAACAGCACGAAAAAATCGAAAAGATTCGTTAAAAGCTAGCTGTCAATCTTCTTTAAAATCTTAACAAGGCCGTTCTTATCTACCAAATCAATAGGGCGGCCTTCTGCATATCTGCGGCCCTCTTCGCTGTATAGACCCGCCGAAATACAGATGCCCTTGTCAGCCTTTGCCTCAGAAATGCGGCCATGAAATTCACGGATATACAAATCAGAAACCGCACCAGTAGTCCGGTAGAATCTGAAAATATGAGTCTCTTCGGAACGGACGAACTCAATACTGACAAGAATCTCAACATTCTCAGGCTTTACTGAAATATCTACGATTTTTGTAACTGCACGCTGATAATACTTCATAACGATTCTTCGGCACAGTGAGACGAAATCGCTGGAACTTGCCATAAGATATGTCTGAAGATTCTTGTTCTGATTCAATTCTGAATAACGTGCAAGCAGCTGAGGAACATCCTTGTACTGGGGATTAATTTGCTGAATTTCCTGCAAATATCCGATACCCTTTCCAATTACCTTCTGAGCAAAATATGCAAGAGCAAGGCGGTAACGCGTCTCAATCGCGATTTCAGGAGTAGCATTCTGATGTTTAAGGCCAATCTCGAAGTCCTGAATTGCCTTGTCGGCTTCACCAGCCTTTAAATGGAATATTCCCGCCGCAAGACAGGCTTTCGCTCCAAATTCTGGATCCGGACGCAAATGCATAAAGACTTTCATCGCCTTGTCACCATAGCCGCTTTCATTCATACTATCGGCCATGGCAAAAAGCGCTTCCTTGTTCTCAGGATTTTCATCAAGAGCGCGTTTTAGATAAGGCAAGGATTCTTTGTAATGCTTAGCCTTGTAAAGAGACAAACCAAGAGGCGAACTGATTCCGGTAGCCTCCGGCTTTACGAGAACAACTTTCTTAAAGCGCGGAACAGCCTTCTCAAATTCATTGTTTTTATAAAAAGCTATTCCCAGATAATAGTTCACTTCAAAATCATTGGGGTTAATCTGAACTGCCGCACTTAATCCCTTAAAAGCTTCCTGAATTTTGTCGAGTTTTACAGCACAGATTCCCTGACGAAGCGATGCCTTGAAAATATCAGTTTCTCTATGAGCAGGAGCGATTCCCATCTGAGTCTCATAAATCGGATAGGCCTTGTCCCAAGCGCGCTCATTGTAATACAAGTCACCTAGTGCCATGAGCGCATCAGCATTATGCGGGTCCTGAGCCAGTTTGCGAGTCGATTCCTTTAAAATCTGGGCGCGACTTTTCTGCCTGCCTCCTTTCCCCGACTTTTTCCGGGTGGCAAAAGACATGACAATGGCGCCAAATGCGACAATAATAACAACAGCGATTAAAGTACTCATATCTTGTCTATTATCGGCAAAAAATGCCTATTTCTTCAATTCTGCGAACAAGAAATCCATCCGTGGATTTCTTGTTCGTACGAGAATTTTCTTTACAGAAAATTCTCTCTTTGCTTTTGCCCCGCATCCGTGCGGAGATTTATTTCTTCAATTCTGCGACAAACTCAGCGATTCTGTCCAGAGCGACCTTCATCTTGTCCACGGCAGTGGCGTAACAGCAGCGGATATGCCCCTCACCGCCCAAGCCGAAGACGCTTCCCGGAACGACGGCAACATTGTGCTTCTGGAAAAGCTGGGTTGCGAATTCTTCGCTGGAAATGCCCAGATTTTTGATGCTGGGGAACATGTAGAAGGCTCCGGTCGGCTCAGGAACTTCAAGCCCCATATCACAGAAAGCCTTGTACATGAGATTTCGCCTCTGCTGGTAAGAGACCCGCATTTTCTCAACATCTTTCCAGCCGTGCTTCAAGCCCTCGACCGCCGCGTACTGGCTGAAAATCGGGGCGCAGATTGTATTGTAGCCGTGAAGTTTTACGATTTGTGCAAGGACTTCGGCGGGAGCAGCAATGTAGCCGATTCGCCAGCCTGTCATTGCGAAAGACTTTGAGAATCCGTTGAGGATAATGGCGTAATCCTTCATGCCGGGGAAAGAGCCCACTGATGTGTGCTTTGCGTCATCGTAGGCAAGCTCGCAGTAAATCTCGTCGGAAATGCACCAAATCTGATTTTTGACCACGACTTTGGCGATTTTTTCAAGCTCCTCTTTTGGAATCATGGTTCCCGTAGGATTGTTGGGAGAGCACATCATGACGCACTTTGTTTTGGGAGTGATTGCCTTTTCGATCTGCTCTGCCGTAGGGTAAAATCCGTTTACGCTGGTGTCGATTGGAACGACCTTTGCCCCGGTAAGCTCGGCAAGGGGCGTATAGTTTACGTAACAGGGCTGAACCACGATGATTTCGTCTCCGGGATTCAAAATCGCCCGCAGAACCGCGTCAACGCCCTCGCTGGCACCCACGGTAATCAAAATCTCGTTCTTGGGATTGTAGTAAAGCTGGTATCGCTCCATGTATTTTGCGATTTCTTCACGAAGCTCAATCAAGCCCCAGTTTGAAGTGTAGGAAGTGTGACCTTTTTCAAGATGATAGTAGGCTTCCTCGCGGATAACCCAGGGCGTAGGAAAGTCCGGCTCTCCCACCGAAAGGGAAATTACGTCGTCATGGCCGATGAGCATCTCAAAAAACTTACGGATGCCCGACGGCGGAATATTCTGCATTGATTTTGAAAGTCTGTCTGGTCTAGTGTTCATTTTATTTCTCCAAAAAGGGGATGAGCAATAAGTTCAAAAAGTGTCATTTAATTGCAATACAAGAGATTGCCGTGTCGAGCACGGCAATGACTCATACTTATTGGACAGCCCCGTCAAATTTTAGCAGATAAAAGCCGCGAGTTTTCGCTTGTGAAAACTCGCAGGCATAGAAAAAACAAGGATGTTTTTTCTATGCCATGACTCCTTCACGGCGGTCAGATTCGTCTTCCACATAAAGAACGTCGTTTTCCTTGTAGGTTTTAAGGAGGAAGTGAGTCTTTGTTGAGCGCACGCCTTCCAGAGTAGAAAGTTTCTGCGCCACAAAAAGAGCGACCTCGCGCAAATCGTCTCCCTCAATCACGACCTTCAAATCGTAGCCGCCGCTCATCAGATAAAGCGACTTGACCTGAGGGAAGCGGTAAATTCGCTCGGCAAGGGCGTCAAATCCGTGCTCCCGCTCCGGCTGGCACTGAATCTCGATTTCAGCCCGAACCTTGTCCTTTGTGTTGATGTCTTTTTCAGGATTCACAATGGCGGCGTATTTTAAGATGATTCCCTCGTCTTCCAGAGACTTGATGATTGCCTTGACTTCATCGGCGGATTTTTTTGTCATCGCCGAAATGTCTTCTACTGCAAGACGCGCATTTTCACGCAACAAATCCAAAATTTCTTCTTTTCCGTCCATAATTTTCTCCTTCAGTTTTATACGATAACGCCCTTCGTGCTGGGAACTTCGCCGTTTCGCCGGGGGTCGATTTCAACGGCGCTTCGGATTGCCCGGGCGGCCGCCTTAAAAAGACCTTCCATTTTGTGGTGGTCGCTTCGGCCACGGAGAGTGTCCAAGTGCAGGTTGCATTTTGCCGCCTGAACGAAGCCGTTCCAGAAATCGTCAAAGCAATCGGTCTGGAAAGTGCCCTGCTTTCCGTCCTGAACGCTCACCAGCGGAATGTTTGAAAGCCCGGCCTCACAGACCAAGAAAGGCCTGCCACCAAAATCCACGGCCGCACGAAGAAGAGCCTCGTCCATGGGGTAGAGAAAAGAGCCGCTGCGGTAAATGCCGGCACAGTCGCCCAAAGCCTTGGCAAAACACATGCCGAGGACGATTCCGGTGTCCTCGATTGTATGGTGCTGGTCAACATTCAAATCGCCTTTAATCGTTCCCGAAAGGTCAAAAAGCCCGTGCTTGCAGAAAGAGCGCAACAGATGGTCAAAAAATCCGATGGGATTCTCCACGCTGCACTTTCCTGTACCGTCAAGATTGAGAGTAAGAGAGATTTGAGTCTCCCCGGTAATTCGTTCAATAGTAGCCGTCCGCATTTAAATTCCTCACTTTTTTATCCACAGATTAACACAGATTATCACCGATTATGTTTTTATTTTTTCAATTATAAAACATACCGCTTATAAAACAAACTTTTTGTGCCAAAATTCAGCAGCAAGCCTTTTTTCATCTTTGATGCCTTTAAGTAGTTTATGATTTGTGATTCCTCTGTTCCTGACAATTTCGCCAATGCTTTTAATTCAACAATTATTGAATCAAAGCAAACAAAATCGGCTTTATAAAAAGAATCAAGTTCTACCCCTGAATAAAAAATTGGCAGCCGTTTTTCCCTTTCGTAACAAATTCCCTGCTTTTTAAATTCAACTTCCAGAGCATCTTGATAAACGGCTTCAAGAAATCCTGACTTTAATTCAGAGTGCACTTTCATTGCCGCTCCTATTATTGCATAAGTCTCAGAATCTTTTTCTTCCATCATCAAAATCTCCGTATTTTAATTTTACAATCTGTGGAAATCTGTGCACATCTGTGGATTTTTTTACCTCACGACTTTGCGCAATGCGTATTCAAGGATGTCCGTAGCACCCAGGGACTGCAATTTTGGCAGCAGGGTGGGGACTTCGCTCTTTTTGACTGCGATTTTGACCGCATAGCCGTCGTCGCCGAAGAGGGGGCTGACTGTGGGGCTTTTCATTGAGGGAAGAGCCTTAATCAGTCCGTCGAATTTGTCTTTTGCCACGTTCATTTCAAGCATTACCCTGCCACGGGCGTTCAAGACCGACTCGAAGAGCATTTTCAGCTCCATGATTTTCTGCTTTTTCTCCGGGTCCTTGAGGGCTTCTTTTGAGGCATACATCCTCGTTGAAGAAGTCATGAGTGTGTCAACGATTTTGAGGTTGTTTGCGCGCAGGCTTGAGCCTGTGGAAGTGTTGTCAATCAAAATCTGAGCAAGGGAATCTTCGTTGTCCTGAACGAAACCCTCGCTGGTTCCCCAAGTACGGAAAATCGTTCCGTCAATCTTTTTTTCATCGACCCATTTTTTGCTGAGAGTCTGATATTCAGTGGCGATTGTGACCGGCTTCTGAATCAAATCCTCAAAATCAACAGTGTTTGGAATCGCGGCTACGATTCTTACGGGGTCAAATCCTAAATCCATGATTTCCTCAACTCCGTCCTGAACGCCGTTCTCGTAAACCCAGTCTTTGCCGGAAAATCCCACGTCCGCCTTGTTTGAGGCCAGAAGAGCGCTTGCAATCTGTGGTTTTACAACCTGAAAAGCCAAATCGTCCTGATTGGTGCTCGGAAAATATGTGCGGTCAGCAAGTTTGAGGGAAATGCCCACGTCGCTCAAAAGCTCATAAACAGACTCGTAGATTCTGCCTTTTGCCAACAATATTCTAAGTTTATCCATTTCCATTGTCCTTTTTTTGCCACAGACGCCAAATGTTTTTACGCGCGGCAGTCAGTATTTTTTCATAGTATACAAAATTTATGAACAATAAAAAAGAGATTTGCAGGCACTCCATCTCTTATTCCGCCACGCTTTTAAACCAGTCCAAAAATGTCATGTCCGTGCCGGGAATCAGGTCGTCAAGCTCAACCCAGCAATGCTCCCTTGAATCAAGGATTGAGATTAAACGGCAGTACAATCATTTTAGGAGGCGCAAAGCAATTCTTACGAGGATTTTTCCGCCACTTCCCATTCCGTGATGTTTCTCTTTTCGCTGGAGAAATTCACCCCGATTTTAAAGATTTTCCGCGAATCCGCCTCATAAGTCTTTGCATACTCCTGATTTTCAATCTGAGCCAGGGCTTCTTTTGCCGTGCCGTCGCGCTTGAATTCAAAAAGATAGACATATTCCGGCGTTTCGATGATGCAGTCCGCCCGCCTCAGTGCAGAGTGGACTTCCGTGCGCACGTATTTTCCCAAAACCAGCAGGGAGATGAAAATCACGTTCTGGAAATTCTGCTCGGTGAGCGTCTCCCTTTCGCTTCCCGCGGGATAGGGCAGCAAGGCAAGGAGGGCTGTGAACCATTTCCTGATTCCGTCAGTGTCTCCTTCTTCCACCGCGTCGTCCAGCAAATCGATGTTGAAGGGGGCGGGCTTATCCTCCACATGCAGGTAGGCCGGGGCGAGGGCGTTTAGAAATCCGTATTTTACTTCCGCATTTGGAAAACCAACTTTGTAGGAAAGCTGCCTTGGATTCCAATTTTTGATGGTCAGGTAGCCGCTTTGATATAAAAGAGGAACCGGGTCGGGGTTTTCAGGCCGGTAGTCTTTTATTTCCGACTCGGAGATTTTCACCGTCTCCTCGAAGGCTTTTGGATTGAAGTTGATGTCGGTGAGTTTTTTAATCAAAAATGTCGGCGTGCCTGTGGCAAACCAGTATGCGCCGAATTTCCGCTCATTGAAAGCATTAAGCAGGCTGAAAGGATTGTAAATGTCTTTTGACGGCATACAGAAATGATAGCCGTCGTACATGCGTTTTAATTCTGCAAGGCACTCTTCGTGGGAAAATCCCCATTCCTGAGCCAGCGTGTCGATTTCAGGGACAAAATTGGCCTCAAGCTCTTCCTGAGTGATGCCGCAGATTGCGTCAAAATCCCTGTTCAGGGAAATATCGTTCAGCTGGTTCAAATCAGAGAAAATGGAGACCTTGCTGAATTTTGTCACACCGGTAAAAAGCACAAAACGGAGGTAGGCGTCGCAGTCTTTGAGGACGGCAAAAAATCCCTTGTAAAGGGCTCGGTTGGCCTTTTCCTGCTCCTCGTTCTCGCCGATGTTTTTCAAAAGCGGATTGTCATACTCATCCACGAGGACGACGACTTTCCTGCCGGTTTTTTCACATGCGTTTTTTAATGCGCCTTCAAATCTTCTGGGAAGGGTATCGTCAATAGCAGGTAAATTATATTTCTTTTCAAAATCAGAAAGCGTTCCCTCCAGCTGGCCTCTCAAGCCCTCTCTCTTTGTAAATTCCCCGGCGGCAAGGGAGAATTTCAGCACGGGGTAGGCCTGCCAGGCCTTTGGATTGTCCTTTTCCAGCTCACTAATGGCTAATCCCTCAAAAAGCTCTTTTTTTCCAAGAAAGTAGGCTTCAATCGTGGAGAGGAGCAGGCTCTTTCCGAAACGGCGGGGGCGGCTTAAAAAGCAGGGAACTTCGTTTTTGACAAGATTATAGACATAGGCTGTTTTATCAACATAGACAAAATTGTTTTCGCGGAGTTTTTCAAAATCCTGAATGCCGATGGGCAGTTTTCGTATCTGAGCCATGAAGATATTATAGCATACAATATAGAAAAAATCTCCTCGCAGAGCCTAATTTACCCCTTTATATGCTTCTTTATCAAATCTAAGCCTATTACCGTTATCCGCAAAACAGACTTTCATCTTTCCAGAGCGTTGCGATGCTTTTTAGCACAGGAACTTTGCCAGAGTATTTTTCGCCCCCGACAGGCAAGGAACAGCGCAAATTCCTAAAAAATCGGAATCATCAGGAAGGTCTTTTAAATCAATCCAAATTTCTTTTTCTATTGTATTAAAATAATCGAGCAAATCTGCAAAAATTTTGTTCCATTTTTCCGCTTGCCTTTTTTCATATTCTGCCTGCACCTTCAGATTTGCTATTGCGTTTCCTGCACAGATGTTTCAAACGCTACTGTAAAGGTTTCTTTTTTCCCCACGCCCCTTTTATCTTCCAAAAACATCTGCAAATCACTACAATAATAAAATGTTTCGTATTTATGTAGAGCGTAAGCCGGGCTTCCAGAGCGAAGCGGCCAGCATTTTGGGTGAAATCAATGGATTTTTGGGCATTTCTTCTGTAAAGGGAGTGCGTTATTTCAACCGCTATGACATCGAGAACACTTCTGAAGATGTCTCAAAAATGGCGGCTTTGCGAATCTTCTCTGAGCCTCAGAGCGATTCGGTTGTCTACACTGAGCTTGCAACAGACCCCGCCGACACTGTGATTATCTGGGAATATTTGCCGGGTCAGTACGACCAGCGTGCGGATTCTGCCGAGCAGTGTCTTTCACTTTTGCGCGAGTCTATGCGTTCTACGGCTACTGTCGGCACTGAGCCTCCCCGCGTCCGATGTGCGAAAATGGTCATTCTTTCTGGCAGCGTTTCTGCCGATGAAGTGGCCCGCATCCAGAAATATCTTATTAACCCTGTCGATTCCCGCCTTGCAAAAGCTGAAATTCCTGAAACCCTTGAAATGAAAACCGAAGTTCCGGGCGACATTCCCACAGTTGAAGGATTCATTTCCTACAATAAAAAGGAGCTGGACGCTTACCGCGAAAAGATGGGTCTGGCTATGGATTTGGCCGACATTCAATTCTTGCAGGATTACTTCAAGTCTATCAAGCGCGACCCGACCGAAACTGAAATCCGCGTTCTTGACACTTACTGGTCTGACCACTGCCGTCACACCACTTTCAACACTGTTCTTAAAGACATCAAAATCGAAAAAGGTCCTTACGCCAAACTTTTCAAAGAATCCCTCAAAAATTACGAGGCCATGCACACAGACATCTATGCGAAACGAAAGGACAAGCCTCTCACCCTCATGGACATGGCTACAATCGGCGGAAAATATCTGCGCAAGCACGGTATGCTGGACGACATGGAAGTAAGCGAGGAAAACAACGCCTGCTCTATTTTCATCGATGTTCACTACACCACTGACGAAAAGGGAAATCCTCTTCCAGAGGGTAAAGAAGAAGTCGAGCAGTGGCTTCTTCAGTTTAAAAACGAAACACACAACCACCCTACAGAAATCGAGCCTTTCGGTGGTGCTGCAACTTGTATCGGTGGCGCAATCCGTGACCCTCTTTCAGGCCGAAGCTGGGTTTACCAGTCAATGCGCGTAACTGGTGCGGCCGATCCAACAGTTCCTTTGAGCGAGACTTTGCACGGTAAACTCCCTCAGATGAAAATCTGCCGCGAGGCTGCCCAGGGATTTTCTTCTTACGGAAACCAGATTGGCTTGACCACAGGTCAGGTAACAGAAGTCTATCATCCGGGATTCGTGGCAAAACGAATGGAATTGGGTGCTGTAATCGCGGCTTCTCCTTACAAGACCGTAATGCGCGAGACTCCGGAAGAAGGTGACATCATCATTCTTCTTGGCGGAGGAACAGGACGAGACGGTATCGGTGGAGCTACAGGCTCATCAAAAGTCCACACAGAAAAATCAGTTACTACAGCGGCGGCCGAAGTTCAGAAGGGAAATGCCGTTGAAGAGCGAAAAATTCAGCGTCTTTTCCGAAATCCTGAAGTAAGCCACATGATTCGCCGTTCAAACGACTTTGGTGCAGGCGGTGTTTCTGTTGCTGTGGGCGAGCTTGCCCCGGGACTGGACATTAATCTTGACGCTGTTCCAAAGAAGTACGAAGGCTTGAACGGAACAGAGCTTGCAATTTCTGAATCACAGGAACGAATGGCCGTTGTCGTCCGAAAAGGCGATGTAGATAAATTCATCAAATACTGTAATGACGAAAACCTGAACGCCGTCGTCGTGGCAACCGTCACAAGCAAGAACAAACTCACCATGAAATGGCGGGGAAAGACAATCGTTGACCTTGACCGCTCATTCCTTGATTCGGCTGGTGCCGTTCATGTTGCAAAAGCTTCTATCGAGTCTCCTGCAGAACCGCATGATTCACCGCTCGTTAAGCCGCTTGATTCTGTCGCAAAAGTTTTGGGCAAATGTGCAAGCGCAACCGGCGAGGCAGGCGGCGAGCAACCAAGCGCAGAGCAGATTAAAGACGCATTCATCGAAAATATCCGGGATTTGGCATGTTGTTCTCAGCGTGGTCTTCAGGAACGATTCGACGGCTCAATCGGCGCTAGCACAGTTCTCTTTCCGTTCGGCGGAAAGTATCAGGGAACCCCGGAATGTGCTATGTCGGCAAAAATTCCAGTCATTTCACCTCGCGAGACTTCAACTGTCTCACTCATGTCTTACGGCTACGATCCTCGTGTTGCTCAGTGGTCTCCATGGCACGGCGCTCAGACAGCAATCCTTTCTTCTCTTGCAAAAATCACTTGTATCGGCGGTAAGGCTGACACAAGCCGCATGAGCTATCAGGAATTCTTCGGCCGCGCAGTCAGCGAAAAGACCTGGGGCTACCCTGCAGCAGCCCTTTTAGGCTCAATCGATGCTCAGCGTGAGATGGGTTGTGCTTCAATTGGCGGTAAAGATTCAATGAGCGGAACTTTCGAGCACATCAATGTTCCTCACACACTCGTTTCTTTCGCAGTAGCACACGACGAGGCAAAGAATGTTCAGTCAGGCTCATTCAAAAAGAGCGGAAGCTACATCTATCTCGTTCAGATTCCATATTCAAAAGAACTCGCCCCGGACTGGGAAGCATTCAAAAAGAACTCAAACGCACTTTACGAGCTTAACAAAGCTGGTAAAATCAACGCTATGTACCCGGTTGGAGCAGGCGGAATTGCCGAAGCTGTCACAAAGATGGCATTCGGAAACAAAATCGGCGTTCAGCTCACACAGATTCCGACAAGTGCAACAATCATCGGCTTCCATCGCAACGCAAACGACACAATCGCCGACCTTTTCACACCGCAGTACGGCTCAATCATCGTTGAGACAGACGATGACAAGTTCGAGAACGGCGAATTCGTGAACACAACTGTAATCCGAATCGGTAACACACAGAAAGATCCGATTATTTCATTCGAAATGAAGGGTGTTGCTCCGCTTCCAAAAGCAGAAATCAAGCTTTCTGACCTCTACGAAGCATGGGAATCTAAACTTGCAAAAGTATTCCCGCCAGTTTCTTCTGTTAAAAAAGAAGAAAATCTCCCGGATTGGGCAAAAGCAGAGCACGCATCTTTGGGCGAAGCACGAGCAAAAGCAAGTACATTCACAACACTCGATTCAAGCAAGGCAAAACCACGGGTAATCGTTCCTGTATTCCCTGGCACAAACTGTGAGTACGACATGGCACGAGCATTCAACCTTGCAGGTGCTGACTCACACATCCTCGTCTTCAAGAACCGCACTCCAAAAGATCTGGAAGAATCTCTGGAAGCCTTCAAGGCCGAGATTGAAAAAGCGCAGATTGTAGCATTCGCAGGCGGTTTCTCTGCCGGTGACGAGCCGGACGGAAGCGGAAAATTCATCGCAAATGTAATCCGAGAAAAACGAATCTCAGACGCAATCACCGCTCACCTCGAAAGCAAGAAGAACCTCGTCCTCGGTATCTGTAACGGCTTCCAGGCCTTGATTAAAACAGGTCTCGTTCCATACGGAAAAATCACTGAGCCAAGCGCAGAGACACCGACACTTACATTCAACGACATCCACCGGCACATTAGCCGCGTTGTATGGACCCGCATGGTAAGCGCCGCTTCTCCTTGGGCTTTGGACGCTTCTGTACTCGAAGAAAAACCGCATTATATTCCGGTAAGCCACGGTGAAGGCAAAATCTTCATTTCTGAGCAGCTCGCAAAAGAATTGTTCGAAAAAGGACAGGTCTACAGCCAGTACTGCACGGAAGACGGCAAGCCGACCATGATTGAGCCAGAAAACCCCAACGGCTCAGCATTCGCAATCGAAGGCCTCACAAGCCCGGACGGCCTGGTCTTGGGTAAAATGGGCCACTCAGAGAGAACGGTTGGCATCGGCGGCTACACAGAGGATTTGATCAAGAACATCGCCTGCAACAAGGAAGCGAATTCATGCCAGAATTTGTTTAGAGCGGGAGTCCGTTATTTCGGGTAACGCGTAATCAGGTCGTCATTCTGAGCGTAAGCGAAGAATCTTTGTTAAAAGTGAAAGATTGCTTCGCTTCGCTCGCAATGACGGAAATGCAAAACTCGACTGAGAGATTCTTGGTCGAGTTTTTTTTGTATTTTTTATCTGAAACTCTTGTCCTATACGCAAATTATGATATAATTACGATAGATTTTTAAATGAGGTGAATATGCCAGCAATTAGGGCAAGTGCCGATTTACGCAACAAATACGCTGAAATTTCAAATTATTGTCATACAACAAACGAGCCTGTTTTCATCACGAAGAATGGGCAGGGCGACTTGGCAGTTATGAGCATCGCTCAATATGATATTCTTTTGGGAAAACTTGATTTGTATTCAAAACTCGCAGAGGGCTTAAAAGATTTTCAGAACGGAAAGCACGAGCCTTTCGATACCGCAATGCACAATATTCGAAGCGAACTGGGGATTTAATGAACGCAATCGAAATTTCTGAATCAGCGAAAGCAGACATAAAAGAGATTTTGTTCTATATAAAAGATTCTCTTCAAAATCCCAGTGCCGCTTCAAATCTCGCCGACTTGTTTACGCGGGAAATTTCTTCATTGGAAAAACATCCGTTCAGTGGCACTCCTGTTCAAGATAGATTCCTTTCAAATTATGGTTTCAGATTTTTGCTCGTTAAGAATTTTAAAGTCTTTTATGTAGTTGACGAGCAAGGCGAAAACAAGCAGATTCGTATTGTGCGCGTTCTGTATGCACGGCGGGATTGTGAGACGATATTGGAAAGGGAAGTTTAGAATCACCTATTACAAGATTATTTATTTGCTTTCCGTGAGGGGCAGAAGCACCGTGTCGCTGTTTCCGCCGATTTTTACCCGTGCTTTTTGCTCATGCAGATAGGTTTTTCGGCTTCGCTCTGGCAAAACTGCGTCAATGTATTTTATCAATTCGGTCATATCCACCGCGCGATTGCTGTCCTTACAGTCGTGCCCTGTCAATTACGGTAATCTGAGGCGTAACGGCAACTGAATCTTTTGTAAGAGCTGTTTCATCAGCAGTAAGCAACATATGTGCCAAACGGAATGCCGAAATCAACCCACCATATCTCACCACGAATCATTTTTTGTAAGCTCCCGAATTGATTCCAGGCCTGCATTTTGCACAGATTCAAATTCATTAAATGCGTCAGGATTAGCTTTCATGAATGCATTTATGCGCTCTGAGACAGACTGCTGCTTTTTTTTGGCGTTGTAAATTGAATATAAATAGCCAACATAATGCGCGACTTCCTGCTGTGCTTCATATGGCAACGCATTTATCTGTTTTTCCAAAACTGCAAAAGGCATTCTGACACCCCCTTAACTTCAATATAGCACAGCATATTCGTTTTTTCAACAAAAGATTCACAAAGACATGCCCCCCAACACACTCGCTCCCACCCGTGCGTAAACGCACTAAAAACCTGTGCGTTCACACTAACACTATCTTTTTGAAATCTGATATTTTTCTTAGAAAAGGGCGTATGTCTTTTAAAACAAACTACAAAGAGGTTTTATTATGAAAAAGATTTTCAAAACATTGGCAGTGCTTGCGGCGGTAGCGGCACTTGGATTTGGTTTCGTTTCGTGTGGAGATCCAGAGGATGACAATGACGGAAATCCTGGAAGCGGCTCAATTCCAACAGAAGGAATTGCAGCGAGTTTTAAGGATGTGGATCACTCTTACAGTTCAGACGAAGAAGCGAAAGAACGTGCAGAGACGATTGATGAAAATAGTGTTTCTATGTGGAAAGAGGGTTTTATATATTTTTATGAAAACGGTACATATATTGTTTTCGAGCATGAGTGTGAGTACAAAAATAAAAATGGTAAAGTCGAAAAATATCTCGATACAACAACTGTGGAAGAGAAAGGTACATACAAACTGACTGGCACTTTTGATTCTGGCTCGATTGAATTTACAAAAACACATTTCTTATACGGTGATAAATGGTATGCAGTTAGTACTCCATATTCTAAAACAGAAACAATAGAAAATGGAAAATTTTATTATTCTTATTCTGACTATGAGAAACAATAGCAACTAGCCATTTTTCTTAACACTCACAGGCTGTCGTTCGGGCAGCCTGCACAATCATTCTATCAGCAGGGTATTTTTATGCAGAAACAAATCATCGTCGTCCGCGGCGTTTCCAACAGCGGAAAGACTCACACAATCGGTCACATCGCGGAGCAAATCGTCCTCATCTATATGCGCAAGCAGATTTCTACACGGAACATCGCAAAACTCAGAATCACCATCGATGTAATCTGGGGCACGGTGCAAAGCCACGAGCTCATGTGCATCATCACGATAGAATACAAGGGGCATAAAATCGTCATCGGTATCTGCACGGCGGGTGACTTTGCGGAAGAAACGGCAAAAAGGGTGTCGCTTCTCGTCTCACATAACTGCGACATCATCATCTGTGGCTGCAAGGGAATTGCCGATAGGCACGACAAGGTGTACGACGCGATTTTGCAGGCGGCAAACGGCTATGCTCCGTCGGCAAAGACCACGAGCCACAGCACGCAGGAGCCAGATTCTCCCGTAAAAACCGATATTTGCGAAGAGGTAATCGAAAATCTCTGCGGAATAATCAACGCGGAACTTGGTTTGTAGCTTCCAAAACTTCAGTAAAAAAATGTATAATCTTTCCATGTGCTATTCTGCAAATAGAATCCCCGTTTCTCCAATAAACACAATCCTCTTCTGTGTGATTGCACAAATCATAAACCTTGCAGCCGCTTATATTTTCGGTGATATGCTTCATGTTCCGCTTTTTTTGGATACAATAGGTACGGTGGCGGTCGTTTTTTATGCGGGGCTTGTGCCGGCTCTTTTTGTTGCGGGATTTTATAATGTGTTCCGGGTCTTGCTCATGGTTGCAATGGGAAATCCTGCCTATCCGTGGGATATGATGTACTCCCTCTGCGGTCTTGCAATCGTTTTTTGCACATGGGTTTTCATCTATAAAAATTCTAATTTCAGGGGCGGAACGATTCTTACCGTCCTTTATCTTCTTTTGATTGTGCTTGTTTCATCATTTGCTTCAAGCCTGATTGGTGCAGGAATTGAAACTTCCCAGCGAATCATCTTTAACAATCATATTTATTCAAATCCTGTAACGCTTTTTGTTCAGGCTTTTCTCGACGGCAATTTCGGGCTGTTTCTCGCATGTTTTATTACACGAATCCCGATTACAGTTTTGGACCGCCTTATCTGCACTTTCGCAGGCTGGCTTTTGTACCTAATCTTCAAAAAAATCCGCTTTCCGTGTTAGAATGAACTATGCCTAATCTTATTGATATGCCGCACCTTGCCAACGATGCCCAGGCTTTGTACAGCATCGTCCAGACTTTCATCCTGTTTTTTATCATCCTTTCAGTCGTGTTTTTTCTCGCTCTCGTTGCAATTATTGCCGTTTTAATCAAAATGCGGCTTGCAGATGACAGCCAGAAGGAAACTGCGGAATATGCCTCGCATGTTCTTAACGCGCAGGAAGAAGAACGCTCACGAATTTCCGCCGAACTTCACGACACCGTGGCTCAGGATTTAAAGGCAGCCGTTACTTTTTTAGAGAGTGACAAGCCAGTTTGTGAGACAAGAGAGCTTCTTTTAAAGTGCATTACACAAATCCGCTCGATGTGTTATTCCCTTGTTCCGCCGGAGCTTTCGGGTCAGTCACTTTCTTCCGCCCTACATTCTTTGTGCTATAATTTTAAGAATAAAACAGGCTTTGAAGTTTCTTTTTTCTTTAAAGAAGAGGATTCCCGACTTTTGGACTCAAACTTTCTTTCCGATTTGCAGAAACTGAGCATTTACCGAATTGTGCAGGAATCGCTTACGAATATCCAGAAACACGCCGGCACTTGTGAGGTTTCGGTTTTTGCCAGAAAAGACTATAAGAACGAACGGGGGGGGGCTATACCTATATATAGAGGATGACGGCAGGGGCTTTACTCCCGAAAATCTTTTGACATCGGATAAACCTTCTCACTTCGGTTTAAAGGGAATGAAAATGCGTGCGGCTCAGACGGGTGGCACGCTTTCTGTTTTTTCTGAACCAGGCCTTGGCACAAGGATTCTGCTTTTTATTCCCATTGGAGTTTTTGAAAAATGAACAAGACTTTCTATGTTGTAGAAGACCACAGCCTCATGAGGCAGGGAATCATGGGCTTTCTCGCGGAACATTCTGATTTTGAATGTATCGGTTACTCTTCAAATGCAAGGGATTTTTTTGATGCCATGCGCTCTCAGGGCGAAGGCGGTCTTCCTTCTGTCCTGATTACTGATTTGAATATCGAAGGCAGCGTAGAAAACGGTCTTTCCTTGATTAAAAATTGCCGATCCGCCTTTCCGTCTGTAAGGATTGTGGTCTATTCCATGCATTCAGCCGGCAGCATTGTGAGCGGAGCCTTGGAAGCAGGCTGTGACGGCTTTGTTTCCAAAATGAGCGACGAAGCGGAACTCAAAAACGCCCTTGAAAATGCCGTTCTGGGAAAGCGTTATGTTGATCCGGAAATTGCCCCGAATCTCGTTACTTTTGAAAAAACCCTCTCCCAGTTCACTCAGCGCGAAAACGAGATTCTCCGCCTGATTTTGCAGAATAAATCCAACGTTCAGATTGCGGAAGAACTTGGGATTAACAAGCGCACCGTCGAAAATTGCATCAGCCGCATTTACAACAAGACAGGCTTTTCAACCCACAAGGAGCTGATTGCAAGTTTCGGAAGCAGAGATTTTTAGCATTTGGGCGCTACGGCTTCGCCGTCGGGTGTTCCGCCCTTCGCTAACGCTCATTGCCAGTGAACTGGCAACTTCGGGGCTCCATACCCTAGCGCTTTAGCCGCCCAGGTAAGCCTTTTTGACAGCCTCATCGTGAATCATTTCTTCAGAATTTCCAGAAGATGCGACTTCGCCAGTTTCCAAAATATAAACACGGTTTGCAATGCTCATCGCCTTGAATGCGTTCTGTTCTACGAGCAAGATTGTCGTTCCGTCCTTGTTGATTTTCTGGATAATGTCAAAAATCTCATCGACCAGAATCGGAGCCAGACCCATGCTCGGCTCATCCAAAAGAAGAAGCTCCGGCTTTGACATGAGGGCGCGCCCCATCGCAAGCATCTGCTGTTCGCCGCCAGAAAGAGTGCCCGCAAGCTGCTTTACCCTCTCGCACAATCGTGGAAAAAGTTCGTAGACATGTTCCAAATCGGCTTTAATCTGTGCCGTATCCTTTCGCAAGTACGCGCCCATTTCAAGATTTTCTTTGACTGTGAGGTTAGCAAAAACGCGGCGTCCTTCTGGAACATGAATCAATCCCGCCTTTACGATTTTGTCAGGCAAGAAAATCATGCAAAAAGAATACGATTTTTTCAAGGAAGCGTTTTTCAAGGTCGAAGAAAACGGCTCATATTATCTTTACGAAGATTTGTTCGCCACTCAGCGAAATAACGCAATCACAAAGATTTTCAAGCTTCTTGAAATTTCATCTGGAATTCTTGATCCAGTGCTTGATTTTGAATTGAATGCCGATTCTTCCTACAATGGCTTTGGAAACGAAATGAAATACCCGTCTTGTTATGCAAGCTATGACAGTGCAACGAATACCAGGCTTGTTTCTCCTCTCGGTGGAATTCTTAAAAAAGGCGACAAGGTGAGGTTCGAGATTTCAAGCAAGGATTTTTCAGGAATCGCTGTAAATGTATCTGGTTCCCTAACCCCCTTAAAAAAAGATGCTAAAGGCATATATTCGGCAGAACTTGAAATAGGGGAAGTCGAGAATGTCGTAGTATACGGCACAAAGAACGGGAAAAATTACAACGGTTTATGGTTCTATGGTGTTGAAAAATAGGATTATGCAAAAAATTGCTTGATATGAATATGGGGAAAAAACATGAGAAAATGCAATTTTTGCAGTGAAATTTTATCTGATAATGCAAAATTTTGTCCGCAATGTGGTAAACGCCAATATAAATCTGCTTCGGGGAAAAATGTTCCACTTGGAGAGCGTGCTGCAGCAATTATTTCTTATATCTATTTGATTGGATTTGCTGTATCAGTTTGTCTCGGAGATAAGGATTCAGAATTTGTGAAATTCCACCAGAATCAGGCATTTATTCTACACTTAGCAACAATTGTATTTTGGCTTATTTCTTATGTTACTAGAATAAAACTTTTATACTCCATTGCTTATATTTTTATTATTATTTTTTGGATTTTTGGAATTGTTTGTGCTGCCCGACATGAAATTCGTGAAATTCCATTTCTTAGTAAAATTCAAATAATAAGGTAAAAGCTCAGTCATATAAATTTTCAGTCCGCATCGGAAACAAAAAATTTGTTGCTGTGATTTGTGGAAAAGATTTTATTCAGCTTGAAAATGACGGAAACGGATTGTTTTCTGGCGAAGTTACTATTCCTTCAAATGTAAAAGAGGTAAAATTATCTGTCGCAAATTCCCAAAAAGGAAGTTACGAAGGAATCGCAACATACACGGTGAAATAAAATGTCGATTATTTAAATTTCCCTTGATTTTCCGTCAGTTTAATGCGATATTATAAGCGTAGGCAACTTGGGTGCCTTTCAAGTGATAATCCAAAGTTCTGTGACCAGGAAAGCAGTTCTTTGGGGAGCTTTATAAAGGTTTGAGCATTTACCAAGAGCTGGTCTCAGGTCGTCTTGAACGACTGAAAGAAAATGCTTTGCTCTTTATGAGCGACAGGCTCTGCTGATTCGTCGGCAGGGCTTTTTTTATGGAGATTTGGGTGAGTTCAATATACGATTGTGTCGATGCTTTTTCAAAACTACTGGATATCGAATATGTGATTATTCTCGGAAGGAAAAGTCAGAATGTAACTTTACAAATTGAATTCCGCAAAATTGATTTACATCACCTTTTGGGATTTCAACATCTTATTGACCGACCTGAACTTAACCACGACAGGGAAAAAGTCTTTAACGATTTGAAGAAAAGAAAAATCTCCGCTACACATATTGAAAAATCACATCAGAAAATCAAAGGAAGAGTAGATTTTCTGCCATATCTAGAAGAAATCTTTGATGACAATAAAACAATCTTCAAATACAACGAAGCAATGAATAATTTTCACTGATAAAATTCGAGTATCTTTTGAAAAATGAAATACTGTCGAAAAATGTGTTTACATTTTTGTCCAAAACTAAAAACGAAAAGTATTTTTGTCGCTCATTTTTTCCACAAGAAAAAACTGATTACAGCATAGGACAAACGCCATGGACACTTTTGTATAAAAAGAAAATCAACAAGAAAAACGGAAACGAAATTATTCTGTATGATAGAAGATAGATTTAGCAGAAGCGTTAAGGATGCGTCGCAACTTCGTTGCGTAGCGGGGCGGCCTTAGCCGTTGCCGTAGGCAATGGAGCGCGGTTAGCGCGGAAGGGCGAAAAGCCTGACCCGCTGAAGGCAGGGAACGCCCAAATTCATCTCAGAAAAGCTGGCTCAGGAGTTCTTCGCAAACGGACAGGTCTACAGCCAGTACTGCACGGAAGACGGCAAACTGAAATCCCGGCTGGATGATTCTGGCCGGGATTTCTTGTCAATCCTAAAGCTTCTCGGTCACCTCGGCAATTTGCTGCAAAGCATTGGAGATTTTTTCTGATTTGTCATCAATGAACTGGGAAGACGAGCTTGCGATATTTCCGAAGTTTTGTTCCAGCGTCTTTGCGTTTTCCCAGCTGACATTTATCTGGTTGGTTCCTTTCTCGCTGTCGAGAATCAGTCTGTTTGATGCAATCTGTATTTCATCGATAATAATCTTGATTTCCTTTATGCTGTCAAGAATGGTGTCGGAAAGACGGCGGATTTCTGTAGCGACGATGTGGAAGTTTTTGCCGGATTCACCGGATCTTGAGGCCTCAAGCTCGGCATTAAAAGCTATGATTTTTGTCTGGTCAGCTACATTATTGATGATTCCCATGATGTCCCAGATTCCGGACATTTTTCGGTTCAACTCTTTGATTCCGTCTGTCGTGAGCATGTTCATGTTCTTGATTTCCTGCAAATCGCTTACATTGCTTCGCAGGGCTTCATTGCCAGAGTGTACTGCTTCATTGATTTTTTTGATGGCCTCGCGAATCTCGTTTTCATGGTCCTGATTCGCAAGCTTAGCCATATAGTGGTGACAATTCTCCGCGCGGTTGAGCCCGTTGAATATGGCGATTGCCATCTGCTTACAGCTGTTATAACCACAGGCTCCACAGTTGTAGATTTCATCCTTGCTGCGCTTTCCCATTTTGATATAAATCTGCTGTAATTCTTCTTCTGCCGGAATTTTGATGAATTTTTTGGACGAGATACTTCGGTCAGTGTACTTGCGTTCGTAAATACCGGGTTTCCAATAGGCATTGACCGTCCTTTCAAGTTTTTTCAGGGAAAAGACCTTCAGCTTTTTACGATTTGTCTTCCACCTTTCCTGTCTGTCTTTTGCCCTATTTTCTACCAGATCTTCAATCTCATCGAGAGTCATATTGTTGTTTGTGGTTCCGCCACCCCTATTGCAGCCTTTTTCGCAGTTAAGACAATCTATCAATTGATAACGGGAGATGCCGTCAGAGGAAATCGTTTGGTCAAGCCCCTCAAGATATTCAAACACTGCAGGCTGACCTTCTATCTTGCGCGTCTTTGATGAAATTCCGGGAACAAATCGCTCTGCCGTACGCATGAGGCCGCCGGGAGTTGAATACAGTACAGCCCGTTCTGCAGCAGGATTATCGTAGTCAGTTTTCGGGAAAGAGTTCAAATCGATGCCATTTTGCCTGAACCATTTGCCAAGGTTCTTCATCGTGACATTGTAGTCTCCCCTGCCGTTTTCATCGAATTCTCTGCGCTTGGCGAAACATGGGGAAATAGCTGCAATTTTGCAATCTCGGTATTGGGGATAAAAATGACGGATACATTCCACGGTATGGGCCATGGGGCTGTCTGCTTTTGCGAGGTAGTCAATCAATTGGGGACGGTAGATTTCTATATAACTTACAAGTGCGGGACAGGGCTGGGAAATTACAATCTTGGGCTTTTCTTTTTTTATCTGCTCGACATAACTCTTGGTCGTCAATTCCGCGCCGAAAGCCACATCAAAGACAGCTTTCACGCCGATGGATTTTAGCCAGCCGTTCAAATTCAAGTCTTGCTCAGGGAAATTTACAGCGACTGCAGGAGCAACGATTGCCACGACTGGGACTCCGTTCTGCAAATCATGGAAGAATTCCTCCATATCATCGATTCCCGTTCTAGCCCCATGTACGCAGGCGTCAATACAAGTGCCACAACCGATACAAAGGTCGTGATTAATAGAGACATGATTTCCGGAACCATTGTTGCACATTTTGACAGGACAGACGCTTATACAGCGATGACAGTTACAACATTTTTCTGGATCCACATTTATAACAGGGCGAAGATGTTCTGTACCTGAATATTCACTCATAAAATCCACCGTCCAATAAAATGTATGATTTAAATCTAATTTCAAATTATAAATCACTTTGAAAATAAAGCAAAGTAAATAAATCAAATTCCGTCTCAATCTCTTATGCCATTGCATCTGTTGAAAAATATGCTATACTATCAACAGTTAAGAACTATACTAATGCTACAGAAAAAAACTTTTATCGCCATTGACCTGAAATCTTTTTATGCTTCTGTCGAATGTCGTGAACGCGGACTTGATCCCCTCACCACAAAGCTTGTTGTCGCTGATTCCAGCCGCACGAGCAAAACCATCTGTCTTGCAGTCACACCCGCCTTGAAAATTTACGGTCTTTCCGGGCGCAGCCGGCTTTTTGAGGTTGAGGCAAAAGCCCGGGAAATCAAAAGACGGACTGGTAAGGAACTTGAATACATCATCGCGCCGCCCCGCATGGCTCTTTACATTCAGTACTCGTCGAGAATTTACAGCATTTACTTAAAGTATTTTTCTCCAGAGGACATTCATGTCTATTCCATCGACGAAGTTTTCATTGACGCCACTTCCTATCTCAGCCTTTACAAAATCGAGGCCAGGGAGCTTGCCATAAAGGTGATAAAAAAAATTCTCTCCGAGACAGGAATCACGGCCACCGCAGGAATCGCACCAAATCTCTATCTCTGCAAGATTGCCATGGATATCGTTGCAAAACACATTCCTGCCGATAATGATGGAGTTCGCATCGCCGAGCTTGACGAAATTTCCTACCGAAAAATGCTTTGGTCTCACAGGCCGCTCACAGATTTCTGGCGGATAGGCAAGGGGATTTCCAGGCGCCTTGAGAAAAAATACATCTTTACTATGGGAGACATCGCACGCACATCCCTTAAAAACCCGAACATTCTGTATGATGAATTCGGAATCGATGCCGAAATTCTGATTGACCACGCATGGGGCTATGAAAATGTGACCATGAAGGATATCAAGAGTTACAAAAGCTCGGCAAAATCCGTCACCAGCGGACAGGTTCTCCAACGGCCATATTCTTTTGATGAAGGGAAAATCATCGTCCGGGAAATGGCGGAACAACTGGCTCTGGATTTGTTTGAAAAGCACCTTATCACAAGCTCTGTGACTCTGCAAGTGGGCTACGACATAGAAGGAATTCCTGATAATTTCAACGGAGAATTTGTGAAGGATTTTTACGGAAGAATTGTTCCCCGCCCCGCCCACGGTTCTGTTTTTGTGGGAAACGACACCAATTCGGCAAAGACGATAACCGAAGGTTTTGTGAGCCTTTACGAGCGAGTCGTAAATCCGGAGCTAAAGGTCAGAAGGTTCAATATCTCGGCCAACGCCGTCAAAAACCAGAATGAAAGGGAGCCGACTCTTTTTGATTCAATTGAAGAGAATCCTGCCGGGAAAAAAGAAGACAGTCTTCAGGAGGCCCGGCTTGCAATCATCAAGAAATTCGGGAAAAACGCGATTTTGAAGGGAACGGACTTGCAGGAAAGCGCCATGACTATAGAAAGAAACAGGCAGATTGGAGGCCATAAAGCATGAAAAACTATGATGACATAATCAATACCCGCTGGCCACCGGAAAAACCGGACTTAAACCACCCGAGAATGCCTTTATATCAAAGAGCAAAGATTTTTCTTCCCTTTTCGGCTTTGACAGGCTACGAAAAGGCCCTTGAAAAAACACTGGAAGAAGAGATTAAAAGTATGGAAGAAAAACGGGGAAATTTTTTTTATGATGCGCCAGAGGGAAAACTTGACAGTCAATATTCGTTTTAGGTCTGATTTTCCTATATATCAATCAAAATAAATTTGCTATAATTAAATGGTAGTTTAATTTTTAAGGAAAAGTCTATGAAAAAACTCGTAACTCTTGCAGCTTCAGTTTTACTCGCCTTGTCTTTAATCTCTTGCGGAAAGAAAATCGACTCTTCTGTCTGGCTCTCAAATTTTGAAGACGGAAAAAAGGCGGCTCAAGCAGAAAATAAAAAAATCTTCCTTTTCTTCAGCGGTGACGATTTCGACGAAGTGAGCAGCGGATTGAAGTCGGCTGTCTTCAATACAGAAGATTTTCTGAAGACTTACACTGAAAAATATGTACTCGTAAACATTGATTTTTCAAATTCACGTTATGAGGGAGAACAGGAAAGTCTCATTACCGACATGAAATTGTCTGAAAAATACGATGTCAACTCTTTCCCATGCGCTTATCTTCTCTCAAAAGAAGGATACGTCATTTCTCAGCTGGCCTTTGACAAAAGCGCAGACGCAGATACTGTCCGGCTTACGTTCAGCGAGACTGACGATGATGTCGCGAAATTCGATGAACTTATCGAAAAAACCCAGAAAGGAAGCACAGAAGAGCGTCTCGAAGCCATAAACCAGATTTTTGACAACACAAAACCAAACTTCATCTATCTTCTTTCACCCCTCGGCAAACTGTATCTTTCCCTCGACAAAAACAATAAATCCGGTCAGTGCTCAAAATACCTGTTCACGCTGGCCTATTCAAAGGGACAGGATTACTTTCTGGACAATCAACCTGAAAAAGCAAGCAAAGAATTTGAAACGCTGGCAGGAAACAAACTTCTTGCAGATTATGAAAAGCAAATCGCATACTACACGGCAGGATTCCTGATGGTTCAGAGCCAAAGCACGGATTATGCCACTATCATGGATTATTTCCAGAAAGCTTACGACGCCTCCCCAGATACAGAGGAGGCCGCGCAAATCAAGCAGGACATCCAGCGCGTACGTATGATTATGGAAGGTGAAGGAGATGAACTCCCACCCTCAGGCGAAGAAGCAGAAACTCCTGCTCAGAACTAAAAAGGCATTATGGACGATTATCCATCCAGTACGCTCGTCATTTTATTCATACTCGCTGCAATTTGTATCACGCTTTCCTCGCTTTTTTCGGCGAGCGAGAGCGCCTTTCTTGGGCTGAACAAGCTTCGAGTTCATTTTCTGCGTGAAAAAGGCGACAAACGGGCAATCCGCTCTGGGGAGCTTCTCGAAAAAAAAGAAGAACTGCTCAATATGTTGCTTGTCGGAAATGAAATCGTAAACGTCGCCCTCTCGGTCATTCTCACATCCATCTTCTTAAAACTCTTCGGACCTGCCGGGCTTGGAATCGCGACATCAATCGCAACCGTGTTACTGCTTATTTTTGGTGAAATAACTCCAAAAAGCATAACCACCACCCATCCGGAAATCTGTGCTTTCGCTTTGAGCGGTTTCGTCAGATTCTTTTTCATAATCCTGCGCCCTCCCGTTATTTTCTTTACCTTCATTTCACGCTGTATTTTAAAAATCTTCGGAATCAACACTGAAAAAAAATCCGTCTCCTTCACAGAGGATGAGATTAAGACGCTCATTGACGTTGGTGGCGAGGAAGGTGTTCTTGAAAGCAGCGAAAAAAAAATGATGAACCGCGTGTTCAAATTCACTGACTTGAATGCCACTGACATCATGATTCCGCGGCTCAAGGTAATTACCATTAATCCGTCCATGTCATATCGCGAAATTGTCCAGCTCTCACAAAAAGCCAGAATCTCAAAATTTCCGGTTTGCGAAGAAAATGACATCGATAATATAATCGGAGTTCTGTATGTAAAAGACATGCTCTTCTTCACAGAATTCATGGACGACTTTTCCGTAAAAAAGATTATGCGTCCGCCCCTGTTCATTCCAGGAACGACTAAGATGTCATCGATTCAGGAACTTCTCTATGAGAATCACCAGAGTTTTGCAATCGTCATTGATGAATATTCTGGAACAGACGGAATCCTTACTATCGAAGACATCGAGCAGGAGATTTTTGGAGCCGTCATTGATGACATTTACCACGAAATCGAAGAGCCCGAAGAAAAAAAGAGCGAATTTGATGAATTCATATCGCTTTCGATTGACGGCTCAACCCGCCTGATAGATTTGGAGGACACACTTCACATAAAACTGGAATCCAAGATGAATGAGACTATCGCGGGCTACATCTGTGAAAAGCTTGAAAGAATCCCGATAATCGGCGAGAGCATCGAAGAAAGCAATTTTATCTTTACAGTAGAAAAGCTCGAGGGCCACAGAATCTCAAAAATTCATGTGGAGCAGGCCATCGAAAAAGAATCAGACGTGGAGGACTACGAGGAATGAACCTGTTGTTTTCAATTGCCCTTCCCGCCCTTGCTATAGTGCTGCTTGTGCTTGTCGTCGCCTTTTTTGCCGGCAGCGAAACGGCTTTTCTCTCCATCACCCGTCTCATGCTGCGTCACCTGCAGAAAAAGGACACATCGGTCCGGAAGAATTCTCCCGCTAAAAAAATCACCTTTCTCAAAAAAGACACCAACCGACTGCTTTCACTGATTCTCATAGGCATCAATTTTGTCACTTCGCTGGTATCAGGTCTTGCGGCGACCCTGGCAATCAATCTCATGGGAGACAAAGGCGCCACAATTGCGACATTTGTAATTGCCTTCATTCTGATTATCTTCGGCGAGATTGTGCCAAAAACAATAGCAGCAGCCCACCCGGTCGGTTTCGCTTCCCTTGCCGCAAGTCCGCTCATTTTCCTGCAAAGACTGCTTTTCCCAATCGTATGGATTTTTTCAAAAATCACGAATTTTATCACAAAGTTGTTGCAGAATTTCTTCAAGAATTCAAAGGAACTTATCACGGAAGACGAACTGAAATCATTGATTGAAATCGGAGCAAAAGAAGGCACCCTCGAATCAAGTGAAAAGAAAATGCTGTACAAGATTTTTGACTTCACTGACCTCCACATCAAGAATATCATGCGCCACCGAAGTCTGGTTCAGTTCATTCCGATTGACGCGGACTACGACGAAATCGTAAAGATTTTCGCTCTTTCCGGATATTCAAAACTCCCTGTCTGTGACGGCGACTTCTCAAAAGTTGAGGGAATGCTCTTCTACAAAAGCGTGCTTTTAAATGCCCCCTCAAATTCCGGCAAAAAACCGGACGCAGCTAAGTCAGGAAAGAAAAAATCTTTCGCCAGGAAATTCATGCGCCCTACTCTTTTCGTGCCAGAAACACTGCTGGCCACCGAGCTTTTGCAGAAATTCAAGGCAGAAAGACAGAACTTCGCCATAGCAATTGATGAAAACGGCTCAAATTCCGGAATTGTCACTATGGATGACATATTACGCGCTGTTTTCGGGCGCAGCATCAACTCCATTCACAACGAAACTCCTCCTGAGAATCGGATTCATCCGGTCTCAATCACTGAATATCTTGTACCCGGAGACATCAAAATAAATGATGCAAATGAGATGCTTGACCTGGATTTGGAAAGCGAGAATTACACCACAATCGGCGGCTGGCTTTTGGAGCAATTCGAGGAGCTTCCTGAAATTGGTGCTATTCTTAAAAAAGATGGTGTAATCTACAAAATCGAGGAGCAGAGCCAACGGCGCATTCAGAGCGTACGAATCACCCTGCCACAGGCTCCGGTTCTAAAATAAAATTTGACAAATCAATAATAGAGCGTTACCATTTTCTAAAATACTAATATTTCAGTACTTTTTCATAGTTTATTATTTGAGGAGGATATACTTATGAAAAAAACATTGGCTGCTGTCACTTGTGCGCTTCTTGCTGCCGGACTGGTAATTACCGGTTGTAACAAAGACAAAAAAGGCGAACCTGCCGAAAAAACAGAAGTAAAGAAGATGGTTCTTCGCTACGCAGAGAATCAGGCGCAAGATTATCCGACAACACAGGCTGCCTACAAATTTGCCGAGCTTGTCGAAGAAAAAACAGATGGGCGCATCCATATTGATGTTTATCATGGCGGCCAGCTTGGCGACGAGAAAGCAGTGATCGAACAGCTTCAGTTTGGCGCAATTGATTTCACGCGAGTTTCTATTTCACCATTGGCAGAATTTGACAAATCCCTGAATGTCCTTCAGCTTCCCTATCTTTACAAAGATGCCGCTCAGATGTGGCGAGTACTTGAAGGCGATATCGGCGAAAACTTCCTTAAAGGCGTTGAAAAGGCAGGCCTGATTGGTCTTTCATGGTTTGATGCCGGCGCACGCAATTTCTACAACAGCAAAAAACCAGTCACAAAACTTGACGACCTGAAAGGCTTGAAAATCCGCGTTCAGGAATCACAGCTCATGATGGGTATGGTCAAAGCTCTCGGAGCAAGCGCAACTCCGATGGCTTACGGAGAAGTCTACTCTGGTCTCCAGACTGGCGTAATTGACGGTGCAGAAAACAACTGGCCTTCTTACGATTCAGTTTCACACTATGAAGTCGCAAAATACTTCGTTCTCGATGAGCACACACGGGTTCCGGAAATGCAGATGGTCTCAAAAATCACATGGGACAAAATTTCTCCGGAAGACCAGAAAATCATCAAAGAATGTGCAATCGAATCAGCAAAAATCGAGCGTGAGCTTTGGGCCGCAAAAGAAGGCGCTTCTGAAGCTAAGGTCAAGGCAGCCGGTTCAGTCATCACATCTCTCGAACCTGGTGAAAAAGAGAAATTCCAGGCAGCCATGGCTCCGCTCTACACAGAGTTCGGAAAAGGCTATGAAGATTTAATTAAGCAGATTCAGAGCAAATAATTTCTGATTGAGAGGGACTGGGAAAACAGTCCCTTTTATCAGCTAAAATCTGTAATATTTTAGTATATTACTGTCGCTTCAATTTTTCAGGATACACACAATGAACCTTATCGAAAAGATAAAAGGCTTTTTTACGTCTGCTCCTGCTGAAATCTGCAAGCCTGGATTCAATACATTCCAAAAAATCATTTCAGCATTCACATTTGTATTCGATTGCATTTACAGGGTTCTGCTTGAATTTTCAAAGCTCGTAATTTTAGTAATCGTCATTATCGTCAGCTGCGAAGTATTTGCCAGACTTGTGCTTCACCACTCAATCATGTGGTCGGAAGAAGTGGCTCTTCTGCTCATGGTCTGGACGGCATTCATTGCAATGGCAATCGGCGTTGAGAAAGGACTTCATATTTCAATCTCACTCTTCTTCAACATGTTTCCAAAAATCTGCCAGAAAATCATCGAAAAACTCAACACGGTCGCGGCAATTTTCTTTGGAGGAATTCTTCTTATCTATGGAATCAAGCTCACTTCCATGACGATGACGAGTACGCTTCCAGCAACCCAGCTTCCTGCGGGAACCGCATATATGATGATGCCAGTCGGAGGAATTTTCATCATGTATTTTGCGATTCTTGACTTGTTCGGAGCAAAAAAATATCGTCATCTTTCAATAGAAGGCGAAGCAGGCTCTGACAAGACTGACCAGCAGATTATCGAAGAAATGCGCGCAAGCAAAAAAGAAAATGCTGTTACAGACTCTGCCGAGACAGAAGGGGGTGACAATGTTTGATCCTACTATTGCAATCTGGCTCCTGCTGGGTTCTTTCGTATTTTTCATTTTGATTAAGATGCCGGTCACATTCGCGCTGGCTGTTTCATCTTGTATTACCCTGGTGTACTGCAACATTCCGCTGATGGCTTTCATTCAGCAGATGGGAAAAAGCATCAATTCATTCAGTTTGATGGCAATCCCATTCTTCATCCTTTCTGGCGAAATCATGGGCGCCGGTGGCATCTCAGACCGTCTTTTAAAGGCCGCGGACGCTGTAGTTGGCCGATTCAGGGGCGGATTTTCATACGTCAACGTACTTGGCTCAATGTTCTTCGGACACCTTTCAGGCAGCGCTGTAGCCGATGTCTCTTCCCTTGGTTCAATCGAAATCCCGATGATGGTAAAAGCCGGTTTTGACAGGGATTTTTCTGTAGCTGTTACAGTAGCAACGAGCTGTCAGGGCGTCCTCATTCCGCCGAGCCACAACATGATTATCTATTCCGTTGCGGCAGGCGGCGTTTCAGTAGGCGCGCTCTTCATGGCGGGTCTTGTTCCGGGCGTCACGCTCGGCATTCTGTTCCTGATTGTGTGCGCGATTATGAGCATCCTTCGACATTATCCGAAAGGCGACGCAATGGGCTTCAAAGAAGTCGTCAAAGTCTGTTTTGATGCCGTTCTTGCTCTTTTTACGGCCGTCATCATCTTGGTTGGCGTTACGGCAGGTTTCTTCACGGCTACCGAATCAGCAGCAATCGCTTGTATTTATTCATTCATCATTTCAGTATTCGTCTACAAGGAACTCAAGATTTCACAAATGCCCCGTCTTCTGATGAACACGGTCAAAACCCTTGCCATGGTCTTCTCTCTCATCGCGGCGGCAGGCGGCTTCGGCTACCTTCTTGCTCTTCTCAAAGTACCTACGATGATTACCAACGCTTTGCTCGCCCTTTCAAACAACAAGATAGTGCTTTTGCTTCTGATTAACATCATGCTCCTCTTCCTTGGCTGCATCATGGACATGGCACCACTCATCTTGATTGTGACGCCGATTCTGGCTCCCGTAGTTCAGAACGTATGCGGAATGAGCCTCGTTCAGTTCGGCGTAATGTTGATTTTCAACCTTGCAATCGGTTTGTGTACACCTCCGGTGGGAAGCGCGCTCTTCGTCGGCTGCGGTGTTGGTAAAATCAGCATTGAAAAGACAACGAAAGCGATGATTCCCTTCTATCTGACCATGATTGCAGGACTCTTGCTTGTCACATTCGTTCCGCAGGTTTCACTCTTCCTTCCAAGAATTTTGGGATTCGCGGTGTAAAAATGGCAAAATTTGAATCGAAAGTATCTGTGTACGACACATTGCGCCATTCGATTACAAATCTCTTGTATAAACCGGGACAGGAACTCGACATCAACGCTCTTGCCGAGCAGATGGGAGTTTCCCGTTCCCCGGTTCGTGATGCCCTTTTGCGGCTCGCGAGTGATAAACTCGTGGACATTTTTCCACAAAAGGGTACGCGTGTCTCTCTTCTGAACAAGGAAATCCTCCGTCAGGAGAGATTCATGCGGCTCAGTCTGGAACTTGGCGTGCTTGATGAATGCATGAAAACCCTTTCAGATTCTACAAAACGCGAGATTTTTATCACGAAAATGCAGGGGACGCTTGTCGCACAGCATGCCAGCCTGCTCGATAATGATACAATCAATTTTCTCAGGCTTGATGACAAACTTCATCATCTGCTGTACACACAAGCTGGTTGTGAATGGGTATGGGAAACAGTCTCAGCGCATACAGGCAACGACCATCGGATAAGGATTCTGAGTTACAGCACAAATGAAATTCCCAGACTCGTTGAAACTGAGCATGAGCAGATTATCAACGCAATCAAAGAGAATGACAGGGACAGGCTCATTGAGCTGGAAAAAGCACACCTTTCGCGACTGTACGGAGAAATCTCAGAGCTGGAACGGAAGTTCCCCGATTTTTTTGAATAAGGCATCGCTAAAAACTGGCAGAGGCAATTCTCAGCATAAAAATTTAATTTTCGGCCAAAAGCGCGCTGAATCTTTCTTCGTCAGGAATAAGCTTTTGGTCAAAATATTCTGGATATGTCTGAAGAATCTGCTGCAGCTGACCTTCAAGCCGGTGAAGATGAGCCTTCATGTAGATTTTTGCGTGTTCCACATCGCCATCAAATGCGGCTGACAAAATTTTTTGATGCTGCAAAATAGTTTCGTGTATTACAGAATCATCTGATACAGAAAGAAGACGTATTCGTGCATAATGATTGCTTGTGTTCTCGATGGTCTGCCAGGCAAGTTCCTGCCCCGTAATTTTAAACATATAGTGATGAAATTCATTATCCAAGGCAATATGCTCGGTCTGATTATTCGCATGCATTGCCGCCAGTTGTTTTTCAAGGTTGACTTCCATAACCGACAGGTCCTGCCTTGTGAATTTGCCAACAAGCAAATCAAGATTCGCACATTCAAGACTTTCGCGAATAAAACGCTCTTGCTCAACTTTCGAAAAATCAATTCTAGAAACTACTGTTTCTTTTTGAGGAAAGATATCCACAAGACCATCACGCTGCAAGCGGATAAAAGCCTCGCGAACCGGAGTTCGGCTGACATTCAGCTTTGCGGCGATTTCCTGAGTGCTCATTGCAGTTCCAGGCTTAAGCTGCAGCGACATTATATTTTTTTTGAGCGCGTTGTAAATCGCCGATTGCGCCGTTGAGTTTGTCTTTTCTGCTGCCATTCTTTTTCTCCCTTACAGTTAGTCTATTTTGCATTGAACATACAAATATGTCAAGGAAGAGATTTTTGATTTTTTTTCCTTGACAGGTCAGTATTTATGAACTAATATACTAACATATCAGTGAAAAGGAGGCTTCACATGAAAAAATTGTCATTAGGCGTACTAGGCGCCGCTTTATGTTTCGGGCTTTTATTCTCTTCTTGCTCTAAAAATTCAGGCCCTAAAAAAATTTCTGTCACATTTGCCGGTACAGAAGCTGCCACAACAGGCCAGAGCCGCATGATGCAGGCTGTAGCTGACCGGCTTAATGAGACAGGAAGATTTGACGCAACAGTTTTGGTTGCCGGTGCTCTTTCAGGAGATACGGACGCACTTGTCACGCAGGCAAAACTCGGAATCAACCTCGTGGTTCCCAGTGACCCCGGCCGTCTTGCAAGTCAGTTCAATATTCCAGACTTGAACATTCTCATGGCTCCATACATCCTCACAGACCCAGAGTCTCTAAAAAGACTCCCCGACACACAGATTTTTAAAGAATGGTCTGCTGAACTTGAAAAACAGGGCGTTGTATACATCACAAATATGTACAATGGCTTCAGAAGCTTCTACACAAACATTCCTGTCGAGCATGTTTCTGATTTGAAGGGTCTGCGCATTCGCGGATTCGGAAACACAATCGGAAATAAGCTTGCAAAATATCTGGGATTTGCAAATATCGGTATTTCATGGGGCGAGGTATTCCCTGGAATCCAGCAAAAAACACTTGATGGCTGCGAAGTTCAGGTTGCCACCGCTGACGGAAGCCGCATTTATGAAGTTACAAAAAATCTTGCATTAACAAAGCACTACATGCTCCAGTCTGCATTCGTCTGCTCAGCTTCATTCTACAACAGCCTTTCTCCATCAGATAAGGCATTCTTCACAAAGACAATGCGAGAAGCCGCTATTGAGTACGGTGAAATCATTCAGAAAGAAGAAGAAGGCTTCTATGACCACATGAAGAAAAACGGCGTAACTATCCGCGAAGTGAACATCGATGAATTCAAAGCTGCCATCGAGCCACTTTACGCCTCAAACGAACTTGGTTTTTCTGACGGTCTAAAAGAGCGTCTCTTCACACAACTCGCAAAATAAAAACAGTATCTGAGCTTTCTTTTTTCGGGAAGCTCAGATTTTTCCCTTTCGTCTTCACGACTCATTTATCACCAAAACGGAAATCAGTATGAAAAAGATTTATGATTATTTTTGTAAAATCGAGGTAGGCTTTTGTTGCGTCGGTTTTATTCTCCTGGTAGCGCTTATCTTTGCTTCTGCCATTCTACGCTTTATGCGAATTTCAATGGCCTGGAATATCGATCTTGCTTTGCTTCTTTTGGCCTGGACGGCATTTTTGGGAGCTGATGTCGCGTGGCGAAGCGGTCAGCTCATCGGAATAGACCTGGTTACACGCTATTTTCACAAAAAACTGCAAAAAATCGTATTGATTGCTGTATACGCTGTTATTTTAGCTCTGTGTGTCCTCACCTGCCTTTATGGTTGCCGCCTTGTATGGGTCGAGCGGGTACGCACATATCAATCAATCCCAATTCCGTATTCTCTTGTGAGCCTGAGCCTCGTAGTTGCGACTTTTTCCATGTCAATTTCTACAATCGGAAAAATTAAACAGTGCATTGTACATTTTAAGGATACAGAATCTAAAACTGAAGACACAGCTGCTGAGCAAGCCTAGGAGGAGAATATGAGTCTTTTACTGATTAGTTTTGTTATATTTTTGCTGATGGGAATGCCAATCGCTTTTGTCATTGGAATTGCAGGTTTTGCCTTCTTCATGAGCCAGCCGATTCTTCCCTTTGAAGCCGCCGTACAAATGGTTGTCCTTCAGAGTCAGTCCTTTGCTTTTCTCGCCGTCCCCTTCTTTATCTTTGCCGGAAATTTGATGAATGTCTCAGGTATCACTGAGCAGCTTTTAAGCCTTGCACGTCTTCTTACACGGAGAATGTATGGCGGCACGGCACAGATTTCCGTTGTCATGTCTACACTTATGGGCGGTGTTTCCGGTTCTGCTACAGCTGACGCGGCAATGGAGACAAGGATTTTAGCCCCTGAGATGATGAAGCGCGGCTACACAAAGGGATACATTTGCTCCGTGAACTGTCTTACAGCACTCATCACGGCAACAATTCCGCCAAGTTTAGGTCTGATTATCTTCGGTTTCGTCGGTGAGGTTTCAATCGGTCGCTTGTTCGCTGCCGGAATCATTCCTGGAATTCTCATGATGGCTTTCCTTATGGCAACCACAACGATTACCAGCCGAATAAGGAAATTTGATCCGCCGGCTGTTGATGCTCCAAAATTAACCTTGCGTGAAATTTTTGAGAATCTCAAGCAGTCAATCTGGGCTTTGCTTTTCCCTATCATCTTGATTGTCGGAATCCGCTTCGGAGTATTCACGCCGTCAGAATCAGGAGCTTTCGCAGTAGTCTATGCTCTTATCGTCGGAAAATTCGTTTACAAAAAACTGAATTGGGAGAATTTTAAGGAAGCTCTTATCACCACGCTCAAAGACAATGGAGCAATCATGCTCATAATTGCAATGAGCGGTCCGTTCAGCTATGCCGTCACCTGGGTCAAATTGCCAGCCGCATTAAGCACATTCATTTTCGGAATCACATCAAATGGACAACTCTTAACCTTAATTATGCTGGGCTTCCTTTTTGTAACCGGAATGTTTGTTGACAGCAATGTAAACTTTCTGCTCCTTACTCCGATTTTCCTTCCCATGGTAACGAGCGCAGGCATGGATCCTGTTCACTTTGGCGTACTTATGGCAACAATCGTCACTCTTGGCGTTATGACCCCGCCAATCGGCTCAGCATTATACACAGTTTGTGGTATAATAGATTGTCCGCCTGAAGAATACACAAGAGAAAGCCTGCCATTCTTCTTTGCGATATTGCTTGAACTGGCGATTCTTGTATTCTTCCCGAATCTAGTCCTATTCATTCCGAATATGATTTTTGGTGTTGCCGGTTAAATATAATAGAATATAGTTAATAGTTTTTATGGAGGATTTTTGCTATGAAAATGACAATGAGATGGTACGGCTCAAAATACGACACCGTTACCTTGCAGCAGATTCGACAGACAGCTTACGTGAAAGGTGTCATCACAACACTTTATAATAAAATGCCGGGAGAAGTCTGGGAAGAATCAGAGATTAAGGCGCTCAAAGAGGAAGTTGAGGCAGCGGGACTTACTGTCGAAGGAATTGAAAGCGTAAACGTAAGCGATGCAATCAAAACAGCAGGTGCGGACAGGGACAAGGATATCGACGCTTACATCAAGTCTTTGGAAAATCTCGGAAAAAATGACATTCACATGGTCTGCTACAATTTCATGCCGGTATTCGACTGGACCCGCACGGAACTCGCCCGAGTCCGGCCCGACGGTTCAACCGTACTGGCATACAATCAGAAGACAGTGGATTCCATTGACCCGTCAAAAATGTTTGAGAGTATCGCAGGAGACATGAACGGCACTGTAATGCCGGGTTGGGAACCTGAGCGCATGGCAAAGATAAAAGAACTCTTCAAGATGTATGAGGGCACAACAGCAGACATGCTTTTTGACCGGCTCAAATACTTCCTTGACGCGATTATGCCCGTTTGTGACAAGTACGATATCAACATGGCGATTCATCCCGATGACCCGGCCTGGAGCGTATTCGGGCTTCCGAGAATCATCAACACACTCCCGAACATTCAGCGCATGTTAAAGAATACGGACAATCCTCATAACGGAATCACTTTCTGCGCTGGAAGCTACGGCACGAATCCAGACAATGACCTTCCGGCCATGATCCGCGCTCTCAAAGGCCGCATTCATTTCGCCCATGTACGAAATCTCCAGTTCAATGACGGCAGAAAAGATTTTGAGGAAGCGGCCCATCTTTCAAGCGACGGCTCTTTCGACATGTACGAAATCGTCAAGGCTCTCTACGATATAGGCTTTACAGGCCCAATCCGCCCTGACCACGGACGCATGATTTGGGGCGAAAAAGCAATGCCCGGCTACGGCTTGTACGACCGGGCTTTGGGAGCCGCATATATCTCAGGCTTGTGGGAATCAATCGAAAAAAACGCATCTCGAAAATAAAACAGGAGGCATATATATGAAACTTTCATTAGAGGGATTAAAAGACAAATCTGGCTGGGAAAAAGCCGGTGTCGTGTTTCCGAAATTTGATATTCCGTCAGTACGTGAAAAAACAGCTGCAAATCCAGAATGGGTTCACTTCGGTGCCGGAAACATTTTCCGCATCTTTCCGGCCGCACTTTGCCAGCGTCTCCTGAACGAAGGCGAGATGAACACGGGAATTGTCTGCAGCGACTGCTATGATTTTGAAATCATTGACAAGCTGTTCCGGCCCCACGACAATCTTACCCTCGGCGTTACGCTCAAAGCCGACGGCTCAATTTCAAAGGAAATCATCGCTTCCGTCATGCAGGCAGAAAAATGCTCGCCTGAATTTCCGGAAGACTGGGCTGTCCTTGTAAATGCGTTCAAAAATCCATCGCTAAAGATGGCTTCATTCACCATCACAGAAAAAGGTTATGCCATTTACGGCTCGGACAGCAAGCTTCTTCCCGCCTTTGAAGAAGACTTGAAAAATCCGCCAGCTAAGGCCAAGATGTTCCTCAGCCGATTGGTCGCGCTTCTTTTGGAACGCTTCAACGCAGGAAAACATCCGCTGGCACTCGTTTCAATGGATAACTGTTCTCACAACGGCGAAAAACTCCGGTCATCCGTTCTTAAAATCGCTGAATTCTGGAAAATCAAGAATTTTGTTCCCGCTGAATTCCTTAACTATGTTTCCGATGAAAGCAAAGTCTCATTCCCTTGGTCAATGATTGACAAAATCACGCCGCGCCCGAACGAAAAAGTCGCAGAACTCCTTAAGAAAGACGGCTATGAAAACACGAGCCTGATTGTAACGAGCAAGGGAACATATTGCTCTACATTCGTTAACGCAGAAGAAGTCCAATATCTGGTGATTGAGGACAGTTTCCCGAACGGTCGCCCGCCGCTGGAAAAAGCCGGCGTTTTCTTCACGGACCGTGAAACCGTAAACAAAGTGGAAAAAATGAAAGTCTGCACCTGCTTGAATCCGCTCCACACGGCACTCGCCGTTTCAGGATGCTTGCTTGGCTTCAAGCTTATCTGCGATGAAATGAAAGACAAGGATTTGCGGAAAATGGTGGAAATCCTCGGTTACGAAGAGGGCCTGCCTGTCGTAGTAGACCCGAAAATCATCGAGCCGAAGAAATTCATTGACGAAGTGATTACAATGCGACTTCCAAATCCCTTCATGCCGGATACGCCGCAGAGAATCGCCACCGATACGTCACAGAAGCTTTCGATTCGCTTCGGCGAGACCGTAAAAGCCTACATTGCAAATCCTGCTCTCGATGTTAAAACGCTCAAAATCCTTCCCCTCGTGCTCGCACTTTGGTGCCGCTATCTGCTCGCCATCGATGACGAGGGAAATTCTTTCGAACTTTCAAGTGATCCTCTTCTTGAAGAAGTCTGCACAATTCTCCAAGGAATTCATTTCGGCTCTGCAAGAGAGGAAATCGAACCCAAGCTGCAGAACCTTCTTTCAAAGGAAAAGATTTTCGGATTTGATGTCTCTGCATCCCCGCTCTATGAAAAAGTCTGCGATAATTTCGTATTCATGGTAAGCGGAACGGGGAAAGTACGGGAAGCTATTGCCCGAGCTTGCAGAAATCAATAAGTTTTTTGTGATAATTGTCCTCATCAACGATATAAGCAATCGCATGGGGACAATCTTCCACAAGATACAGATATTTTTCGCTGGTACAATACTGGTAATTTGAAATCGTCATTTCGATTGGAACGAAAGCATCTGCGGTTCCATGGACGAACAGAACCGGAAGCTTGTTGTAACGAAGCCCTTTGAACGTATCGTACTCGTCAAATTCAAAATCGGCGAGGATTTTTGCCATAATGTTTCCGAGCCCCAGAATCAAGCGGGGAAGAGGCACATTCTTGTCTTTTTTGGCAACCTTCCACATGATTTCATAAGGAGAAGTGTAGCCGCAGTCAGCCACCACAGATTTTACATTCTCCGGCAAATCAAAACTGAGAGACATCAAGACCGTAGCGCAGCCCATCGAAATTCCCTCAAGATAAAGAGGACTGGTATCACCGTAAATTTCATTGATTTTAAGAATCCAGTCGCGAACATCATAGCGTTCCTTCACGCCAAAAGTGATGTATTTTCCCTCGCTCTTGCCGTGGGCGCGCTGGTATGGCAGAACCACATTATAGCCTAGCTCATGGAAAAAACGGGCAAGTCCAGCATATTCCCGCAAAGGAGAAGACTGATGGCCATGAATCATAAGCCATGTTCCCTTTGCGTTCTCGGCTGGAAGATTGTAAGCAACGAGTTTTATTCCGTCAAAAGACTGAACCGTTATCTCATCAGGATTCTGGGCATAAAACCACTCAGTATCGGCAACATTTTTTTCCTCATTTTCTTTTGTAAGAAAGTGATTTTTGTCCATCGGCGTAGGCTTTCCGTTTCCGCGCATAAAATTCGGCTTGAAAAGCGCTAAATAGGTGACAAGGACCATCAAGGCAAAAAGTCCAACAAGGATTCCAAGGGGAATTGCAATTTGTTTGATACGAGCAAGAGTTTCTTTCTTCATGAAATCAGTATAACTAAGAAACAAAAAAAAGGAAAGTGATAGCGATACTATCACTTTCCTTTTTTTTCAAATTTATTCGCTTTTATTCAATTTCATAAGATTCGCCGTACTTTACAATCTGCACTTCAGGGAATCCTTTCTGTTTTAAATGCTCCTTGAAGAATTCCTGAGCCTCGTTTTCACCGTGAACAAGGAAAATCTTTTTGAGTCTGCTCGTATCGATAGAGTTAAGCCATTTTGTCATTTCCTCGTAATCGGCATGAGCCGAGAAAGCATTTATCTGCTCGACTTTTGCCTTGACATCGTATTCATCACCCATGATTTTTACGACTTTCGCACCATCACGGATTCGTCGGCCAAGGGTGTTTTCCGCCATGTAGCCGACGATAAGAATGGTATTCCGCGGGTCAGAAATGTTGTTGGCGATATGATGGACAATTCGTCCGCTTTCGCACATTCCATCGGCTGAGATGATAATCATCGGCCCTTCTTTTTTGTTCAGGCTCTTTGACTCATCAAGGCTGTTTACAAAGGAAAGATTGCCGAATCCGAAAGGATTTTTGTGGTGCTGCAGGAAAGCCTCATGGACTTCATCCGAGTAACATTCCTGATGAACCTGGAAAATCGAAGTGGCGTTGATTGCCATCGGAGAATCCACGTAAATCGGAATATTCGGAATCTTTTTCTTGTCAACCAAAAGATGAAGATAATAAACGATTTCCTGCGTGCGCTCGATGGCGAAAGACGGAATGATGATTTTTCCCTTCTTTTCGACGGCGCGATGCACGATTTTACGAAGCTCGTCCATTGCGATTGCAGTGTCCTCGTGCCTGCGGTTGCCGTATGTGCTTTCAAGGAAGATATAATCTGGCGGCGGAACATTCACCGAAGGATCGCGGATAATCGGCTTCATTTTTCGGCCCAGGTCGCCTGTGTACAGGATGCGGATTTCATCTTTTCCGGCACGTCGGTCATGTCCGCTGCGACGCTCGGGGCCTGTGTATGCGGCCTGCTCTTCCGGGGTTGCCTTGCGCCGGTCAGGCGTGGAGCGTTTATCGTCCTTTTTCCAGCCAAAGAGCTTGTTCCAGATTCGGAGAGATTTGTTGTCAGTTTCTTTAATCGGATTTCCGTTTTCGTCCCTCTGGCCCTTAATCGTGATGTAAGCGAAAGAAGAGCCGAGGATATGGCCGGCATCAAAGAATTCCAGCTCGACTTCCGGAGAAATGTACATCTTGCGGTTGTAGGAAAGCGTGATAATCTGATTCGCGGCTTTGAGACAGTCCTTTTCAGTGAACATCGGCTCCCAGGTGAATTTTTCCCCCTTCTTCTGAGCCTGCTTGCGAAGATACTCTGCATCTCGGGCCTGAATGCGGGCACTGTCCATCATGACCAGGTCGGTCAAATCTCGGGTTGCAGGAGTAGCGTAAATATTTCCGTTATATCCTTTTTTTACCAGCAGAGGAAGGAGCCCCACATGGTCGTAGTGAGCATGGGTAAGGATTACGGACTCGATTTTATCGACGGGAATCTCAAAATTACGGTTCTTTTCGTCTGATTCGGCCCGCTTTCCTTGAAAAGCTCCGCAATCAATCATGTATGAACGACCATTGATTTCAAAAATATGTTTTGAGCCTGTGACTTCCTGAGCAGCTCCAAGTGAATAAACTGTAACAGACATAGCAACACCTCCATACGCATCAGCCATTACGAACTGATATTGCTCAATATAAAGAATTCGGTTTCTTTAATTTTCTCCCATAAATCTGAAATTCACAAGAAAATTTTTCACCTAGACTTTTATTCTTTTTACTTTTACAATTAGACATTAAAAAACTGTTTTAGAGGATATTTTGTATACCAGAGAAATAAAAACGCCTCCCGAAAAAATCATTCACAATGGCAAAATTGAATTCGGGACTTTTAAAGGACTTTTGAAGCGTCTTGATATTCGTGGCGTACGTACTCCATTCGCAGGTTTCCCATTTCCAACATTCATAACCAACTTCCGCATTCAAAGCTCACTCATGTTCATGTTCAACATCGGCTCTTATATCGGAACTGTTGATTTTTTTGACCACAAGGTCTTTGGATTTGCCGATGTCGTCTTCTGGAACAAAGAAACCGGCCGGCGATTCGCATACCGCTCTTTCATGGGGCCACGGCGACGCTTTATTCCCCACAATATGGAAATCGGATTCTGCGCGAGTTTCAACAAAAAACGCTATATACGTGTAGGCTGGGATCACCACAGGGACAGGCTTTCAATGATTTTCAATCTGAAAGGGGATTCGTCTCGACCAAGCGCACAGGCGGCTTTTGTATCCCATTACTCGTCCCCGTCAATGTGCGAAATGGCTTCCGTTCTTCCCTTCCCGTCAAAGCGACGCTGTTCTGCCACATATATCGCAACTCCCCAGATTCACGGAACAATCTCCCTGGACAAAACAAAACGCTCTGAAGAAGTCAGCCAGGAAGATTTGGACGGCTCTGCCCTTCTTTCAATAAACAGAGCCTATTACAACCTCTCTTCCGTTTCAGAATTCGTAGCTGCAACAGGCGAGCTGGACGGAAAAAAATTCACTTTTCAAATTTTTACTACGCAAGAAAATGCCGTAGATTCCGACAATATAAATAGTAACATTCTTTGCGTTAACGGAGAATGTACGCCCTTACCACCTGTCACCATCACTCATCCCTTCGGGCTTTCAAAAAAGTGGGTGATTCAGGACTTCGAAAACATGGTTGATTTGACTTTCACGCCAACATCGGACAACCGCCGCGATGTCTCATTTTTGGTCATGAAAAGCCAGCTCCGTACGTTTTTCGGAACATTCGAGGGTGTAATCAAAACAAAAGACGGAGAAGACATCATTCTTCACAATTTTGAAGGCATCGCAAAAAATCAGCTTTTAAAATTGTAGTCCTTTTCTGCGCAACTATTGAGGAATTTTATGGGAGACAGACCAGAAGCAAAATGGGAACCGGGAACCCTTGACAACACAAGGCGAAACATCGGCCCTATTGATGAAGATGAAGCAAAAAAAATGATGAAAAAGCTCGGCGGAGAAGTCTTCGTCGAAAAATCTGCTCCAATTGATTATTCTGCGCTCCCGAAAGCACGGGAATATTCAAAGCGCGTTGTGGGCCGCTCTGCATCAAGCGTAGCATCCGGAACTAAGCCAACCATCCCGGAAGGCGGAAAAGTCGGATTCGCTGTAAAAGAAAAACCGACCCGCATAGGCAGCCTTCCAGAGCTTACGTCAAGGGAACGACATCTCATGGACAGGCTCATGATGAGCGAAGATTACAAAATCAAGACAAACTATGGTCTCTTCAATTTTGTCCGGAAATTCAAAAAGAACGGCGATGAGCTTGTCAGAAAATCTTTCATTGAATACAACTTGCAAAAGCATGTCGAGCATCTGCAGGAATTCATAACCACCGTAAAATCAATCATCCAGATTTCGCCAGACACATACAAATCAAAAATACTGACTGGCACGGAAGACAAATTCAAATTCCTCAAAACCGTCGGCTCATGGACGATGAAGGACATCAAAAAATATATGTTTGAGCTTCAGGACAGCGCAGATGAATGTACGGTTGCCATGATGATTCCCTTCGTCAAGGAAGTTTACAGAGATTTAATCAAGATTTACTACCTCGGCGAGACAAAAATCTCCAACTATTTCAAAGAGATCTACGCGGATCTGGCAAAATATCCCAAATTCGACCTGAAAAAAGCCCAGATGCTTTCAAAAACCGGCATAACAGAATGGTTCTATATTTACAGTCAGGTCATCAAGGGGCTGTATCCGCTGCTGATGCGTATGTCCAGCACAAAGTTCGACTACTTCCAGGATTTCTTCCTCGTTCAAACAGGAAATATCCTTAGTTTCCTTGAACTGACAAAATTCGACCTGCTGTTACCCAACAAAAAAAGCGGAAAACCTGCCGCTCCCCAGCCGGAGGAAAAGAGCGCCGAAGAAAAACCCGCTGAAAAAGCCGAATCCAAAAAAGAAGATAAAAAATCAGATTTTGTGGAGGCCGGCATAAAACTGCTGGACAATCTCTTTCCTCAGGCAGGCTTTAACCATCTCGAAAAAATGCCTGACATGTACCCTTATTTCCAGCCAATTTATCAGTTCCGCGACGGCTACAACCTGCTGGCCCCGGAAAATCCGCTTCAAATCACCGTTACGCTCTTGCGCATAACCGAGGATATTTTCCAGGGATGCCGAAACATCGTATTCACTGAAGAGAACGAAGAAGATGTCTCCCAGACAAGCGAAAAACTCTCGACCGTCCTGAGCGAATGGTCTGTCTACCGCGAGATTCTTTTTGAGCGTCAGTACGCGGACCAGATTACTGATTTCGTAAACAACGAATACTCTCAGGGAGATTACAAGTCAACGCTCTTCGGCAAAAAAATGATTACATCAATGCTATGGCAGACAAAATACAATTTCCTGCCATATTTTGAATTCGAGCAGCTTCTCCTTGAAAAACCCAAGAATGACAGTCAGTTCAGGCCACTCTGTATCCGAATCGGATTCCTGCTCCGCTACCTTACAATGCTGGCCAAGAATATTGATGCCGCAAAGGGACAGGGAATGGTCATGGGGATTCAGAATCCCTGGGATAAATACAAATTCGACATCCCCAATGCAATCTCAAAGCGCATGGATGTGCTTCTCGGAGCCAAAAAAGCCGATTCCGCCGCCACAAATGCAAACCTCATCAAGTACGCCCTCTTTATCATTGCCGTTCTGGACTGGTGGGTCAACAGCCCGGCTAGTCCTGCCTATTCAACAGATTCGACAAAAATCTACAGGGTCAACGAGGAAGACGGAGCGCCTGCATTCAGCGTTCCCACAAGAAGCGACCAGAACAAACTCTTTGCGGAGCGAGTCAAGCAGACCATCGAAAAACAAAAGGCGAGTGCGGCCGGGAAATGATTATGGAAAAAGAAGCAGAAGACCGTTTTATGGCGCTGGAAACGAAAATCGCCTACATGGATGATTTTATCAATAAACTTCAGGAAGAAACGGTCGAGAATCAAAAAACAATCCGGCTCCTGCGGGAAGAAAACCAGATTCTTGCAGGGCGGATTCAGGATTTGTCCGAAAATCTGGAAATTCCGAACCGTAAGCCGCCCCATTACTAAAAAAATCTGCTCACCCATGGGCAAACAGATTTTTAAAAGTTTTTACCCCGCTACGTGCGGGGATTTTTTAATCACGGCTCTGGAGCCAGCCCACAAGAGCGATTACCCAGCCTATGACAATCAGTATGAGTCCGAGTCCGGGTTTAGAGCCAGAGATTTTAAGACCAAATTTTACAACGCCTTTGAGCAGTTTTCCGCCGTTCATATAAGAAATCCAGACATACAAACCACCGACGATTGAAACGACGAGCGAAAGAAGTTTTACCGGAATTTTGCCTTTAACAGAGAGAAAGCAGAACACAATGCCGGCAATGGCTCCGCCCAGCGCAAAGATTGAGCCGACTTTTAAATCGCCTGAGCCATCAGTAATTGCCCTGAATGCGCTTGTACCGCCGCCAAATAACTTTGTTGCAACCAGCGGTAAGAAACAACCGACTACAACGAGAACCATGCCTATAAGATACAAACTGAGTGTACCCGATTTTTTTGCCATTTTTGCTAAACCTCCTTTAATTGTGCAAAAATTATACTTTCATTATAATTCATTTTTTTATTTTTGACATATATAAATGATGATATATAATTGAAAAAGGCGGTACACCTATGAAACGAGATAAACAGGCAAAAATCAAAACCCCGAAAGTCAAAAAAGAGAAAATAAAACTTGAAAAAAACAAATTCTCCGAATCTCTTGCCTTCAAATTTGAAGTCGCAGTGTTTTTCATTCTTATGTTCTTCTTCTCCATTCTTGTCTTTCTTCTGAATTTGACAACCAGCCACGACAGCATAAAATCATTTTCAGGATTCTATGGCACCCTTTCAGAGCGAAGTTCCACCGCACTTAACTACTGGCTCAATGGATATTTCAAGGATCTCCGTGTCTTTACCAAAAACGAAGTATTCCTTGAAGGTGACATACAGCTTATAAGGGAGTATATCCTAGAAAACCAGACTCTCATCGGTGACGATTTTGATTACGTTGGCATCTGCGGACTTGACGGAGTTCTCTACACATCAAACAACGAAAAACTGAACGCCCGCCAGACAGACTATTTCTTTGACATTATCGAAAACGGCCACGGAAGCAGCATCACGAATCCAGAAAAATTCAGTCAGGATGAGGGTTTCCAGTTCTGTGTCGCGCTTCCAGCCGTCAATAAAAACGGCCGCCTGTTCGGCTTGTTCATGGGTGCCCTCAATATTGACAACATTCAGACAGAAATCTCCAAAATCAATGTGGGTGAGCATGGCTTTGCCTTTGTTCTTGACGGAAATGGAACCACAATCGCCTATCCCGATGAATCACAGCTGATGCAGAATATCTCAAACACTGATGATGAAATCACAGGCCTGCTCGGATTCAAAGATTTAACCTACAACATGGTCATGGGAAACAACGGCGAAGCAAAAATAAAAAATCTACAGACCAAGAAAACCGACTATGTTTACTATTATCCGATTTATGAAACAAACTGGTCTCTCGGCCTGTCTCTCCCGGAAAAAGAAGTGCTTGCCTCTGCCCGGAAAAGCGGCTACAACATTGCCGGCGTCAGTTTTATTATCGCTATCCTCCTGATTGTTTTCATTGCAATTTACATGGGAAGGCTTCTCCAGCCTCTTTTGCTGCTGAATCATTCAATCAAGGAAATCGCAAAGGGAGACGCAGACTTAACCAAGCGGCTCGAAATCAAATCCAAAGACGAAATCGGCGGAGTCGTGCGAGGTTTCAACACCTTTATCGAAAACTTACGCAGGATTATCAGTGAAATCAAAAGCTCGAAAAACATGCTGCAGTCTGTCGACAATAACCTGCAACTCACGACAAAAGCCACAGGAATTTCCATCGACCAAATCTCCGCTGACATGGCAAACGTCTCATCGCAAATTGACAGTCAGAGCGCCAGCGTAGCGCAAACCGTCGGATCCGTCACGCAAATCGCCAAAAACATTGAGAATCTGAACCAAATGATTGAAAGCCAGTCAAACGGCGTAAATCAGGCCAGCGCCGCAGTTGAACAGATGCTAGGCAATATCATATCCGTCTCCAAAAGCACGGAGAAAATGGCCCAGTCATTCGCCCAGCTTGAAGAATTTACGAAAAATGGTATCGAAAAACAGAACATCGTGAACGAGCAGCTGGCAAATATTGAGGAACAAAGCCACACGCTAATGCAGGCAAACAAAACCATCAGCAAGATTGCAAGTGAAACAAACATTCTCGCCATGAATGCTGCAATCGAGGCGGCCCACGCGGGTACTGCCGGAGCCGGATTCAGCGTTGTAGCAGATGAAATCAGAAAGCTCTCTGAAACATCGGCAAGACAGTCAAAGGTTATCGGAGCCGAATTAAAGAAAATCCAACACTCCATCATCACAGTCGTTGCATCTTCAGAAGAAGCAAAATCCGCATTCGGCTCAGTCAGCGCGAACGTCCATGAAACCGACCAGCTCGTCAGGCAGATTCGCGGCGCAATGGAAGAAAGCGAAGTCGGCAGCCACCAGATTACGGATGCCCTCAAGCTCATGAATGATTCAACAAATGAAGTCAAAACTTCATCAAATGAGATGTCCGAGGGAAATCAGGCAATTCTTGACGAAGTAAAAATCCTGCAGGAAGCTACGAAAGTCATTCAAGAAAGCATTGGCCGTATGTACGAGGGGGCTAACCAAATCGAAATGAACGGAACGACTCTCACGGATATTTCAAAGACAATGCAGAATTCCATTCAGCAAATCGGAAGCCAAATCGATTTGTTCAAAGTCTAGCGAGCAATCACTTGATACATTCTTCGACATCCATGTCGTGACGAGAATTCCTGACGGAATTCTCGCGGTCAACCGTCTTTAGCTCGCATCCAAACGAGAACAACAATCCTAGTTCTCGCTGCGAGCAATCACTTGATACATTGGTGACTCACCCGGCTTTAGTTCCAAAATATGCTTTTCGCAGGGGAGGGCTTCGCTGGGGTCGTGGGTCACATGCAACAGCGTCGTGGTTCCTGTCTCGGCCACGGTTTCGATTAAGTCCAGGATTTTCTGCCTGTAGCTTTCGTCAAGACCGTGGCAAGGCTCGTCCAGAATCAGGATTTTTGGGGCTTTTACCGCCGCCCGCAGAATCAAAATCGCCCTCTGCTCGCCGTAACTCAAATTGCCAAAGCTCTCGTGCTCCCGGCCTTCAAATCCGCCCAATTTGAGCCAGAGTCGGGCCGCCGCAATCTCAACATCAGTTTTCTGCTCATACAAGCCGATTGAATCCTTAAAACCTGAGATAATCACGCTTTCCAAGTCCGTGCCGCCCACCATGCGGTATTCCACATGCCAGCGGTAGCTTACGATTCCGAGATTCTTTTTAATGTCCCAGATTGTCTCGCCGGTGCCACGCTTGCGGCCAAAAAGCCAGACATCGTTGCAGAAAACCTGATGATTGTCGCCGGTAATCAGCTCAAGCAGAGTGGTTTTTCCGCTTCCGTTGGGGCCTCGGATAAGCCAGTGCTGTCCCCGCTTCACTTCCCATGTAAAATCAACCAGAACGCGGTGGTCATCCCAGCCCACATTCACCTTGTTCATTTTAACCAGAGATTCATCCGCATGACTGGCAGAGTCTTTTCCGCTGTCATTCTGCAAAATCTCCGTGTCTTTTTGAATCGCCTTTAACTCCCTGACAAATTCATTTTTTTCGGCCTCGCGGGATTTCGCCGTTTCTTCCTCCCGCTCAAAAATCAATTTTTCGTAGTCCGATTTTGTACCGCAGAAAGAGACTTTTCCATCCGCGAATTCAAGCACATTTGTAATCGTGTCGGGAATCTCGTGGTATCGCTCCATTCCAAGGATTATCGTTGTGCGCGGCTCGCTGTCCGATGAATTTTTCTGCTTTCCCACAATTGTCTTAAAAAATTCAAGGAGAATCGAACGGCTCTGAGCGTCAAGACCGGCAAAAGGATCGCTTAAAATAAGAAGTTTTTTCCCTGAAAGCAGGGCGCGGCAAAGCAAAGTCCGTCGGATTTCGCCAGTGGACATGAATTTAAGCCCCCGGTCAAGGATTTTCTCAACGCCGCAGAGCTTTACTTCAGGCAGAGTCTCAAGGCGCTGGGCAATGGCCGGCAAGGGAAGATTTCGGTGCTTAGCGTCAGGCCCGCCCAGAACCTCGCAGATAAATCGCCGTCCGGTTCGCCCCTCGTCAATCTTGTTCATGTACTCGCTTTCGTCCAAATCCCGCTCTTGTTGAATCAGGCTGGCCGCCCGCTCCAAAGAAACGATTTCCACAGAGTCCGCGAATTTTGAGGAATAGCTGCCCGTGGAATCATTTGGCAGAATCTGCTTTTCTCCGGCCAGGGCGCGCAAAAAATCAGCCTTTCCGCCACCGTTCGGCCCGATTACAAGCCAAGCCTCGCCCGCGTCCATTTTCCAGTCCAGCGAAGCGATATTCGTTCCATGCAAGTCCTGCACGCGGCAGTTGTTTATGTAAATGAGTGAATTTTCTTTCATAATGCAGAAATTATAGCGGGAAAACAGAAAATTGAAAATGGAAAGGTGAAAATCGGGCAAATATGAGAAAAATATCATCCACACACCCAGGCGTTAGTGCTGGTAGCCCCGCCGAAGGCGTACCGCTTGCGGTATGGAGCGAAGCGGAAGGGCGGACATAGCGACCCGAACGAAGTGAGGGGAACGCAAAATCCCCCCTCTGCTAATCATGAAATTTGATTTCCGAATGAAAATATGATTTCCAAAAGTCTATGAAATCAAAATAATAGCCTTGCATAGCAGAAAAAATACGGGCTAAATCTTTATCTGTAGATTTTATAACCTGCGGTTCTTAGATATTCTGGCATTATGCGCTCTCCAATGCATCTAAGTTTCTGAAACTTGTTATCGAAGAGTAAATTTGTTTTAGGTACTTCTTGAAATATTCATTTTTTTCTGAATCAAAATTGGAATGTATAACTTCGCCATCGTTCGTGAGCAGAATAGATCCTGCCGTTTTGCAATCTTCAAAACAAACATCCGAATCCGTATAAGTAATCAAAATTCCGTCTTTTACACAAAATTCTTTTCTCATTTTTAACCCCCAAAAAATTACATTTTTCTACCGCTAAATATTCTATCACACTTCTGTTGAAATTGCATATATTTCCCTTTCAGACATTTCTCCACAATTTTGATATACTTTTATCTATGAATCATTCTTCAACCCCTCGCTTGCTAAAAATTCTTTCTATATTCATCTCACTTTCTGTCTGCACGCAGCTTTCTGCAAAAGACTATGCGCAAAAAATCTACCTTTGGGATGGTATTCCCAAAATGGAAACCCAAAAGCGGGACACGATTCTCTACTACTGTCCGCCAAAATGCGAGGCTTCTGATGAAAATATCTCTTCCCAAAATGCTGACTCTCGCTCCCTACCAGCCGTAATCATCTGCCCGGGGGGAAGCTATCATCATTTGGGAATGAGCCATGAAGGCTTTGCTTCTGCCCGCTGGTTTTCTTCACAGGGATTTGCGGCCTTTGTTTTGCGCTACCGTGTCGCCTACAACTGCCACCACTACCCCGACCAGCTGGAAGACATTCAGATGGCAATAGTCTATATCCGTGAGCATGCAAGCGAATTCAACATCGATAAAAATAAAGTCGGCGCAATCGGCTACAGCGCAGGCGGCCACTTGGTCACCATGGCCGGGGAATTTGCCTCTAGTCACAATGAGCTTACAAAACTCGGAATCGAGACAAAGGAAAGCCTGCGCCCTGACTTCGTAATGCCGATTTACCCGGTGGTTACAATGCAGGACGATATAGCCCACAAATGGAGCCGGAAGAGCCTTCTCGGCCATCAATGGAGCGCACCGAATGCAACAAAGGGCTGGAGTCCGCTAAATTTCTGGGGGCACGCCTATTCTCAGAGCCTCAAAGACGAATTCTCCATGGAGCTGAATGTTCCCGACGACATGCCGCCCACGTTCATCTTGGCCTGTGAGGATGACCCTGTTGTTATTTACGAAAATTCCGTGCGTCTGGAAAAAGCCCTTGCTGCAAAAAATATTCCGCATATTTTTGTCAGTTATCCGAAAGGCGGGCACGGATTCGGCATGAAGGAAAACAGTTTTATTATGGAAGGAAGTCACTGGAACGACGAAAAACTCTTGCCATGGCTCAAGGAAATTCATGTTCTGCCTGATTTTTTACACCGCTGACTTTTTCAGAATTTTATGATATAATCATGTGAAATGAAAATAACACCAAACTACACAGTAATTTATAATGATGATGATATCGTTGTTCTCAACAAGCGAAGCGGGCTTTTGATTGCCGCTGACCGCTACGATGAGGACGCGCCCCGCCTCGACCTTGAGGCCTCAAAAGAATTCGGCAAACTTTTCGCTGTCCATCGAATCGACAAGGACACATCAGGCTGCGTAATTTACGCCAAAAATGCCGAGGCCCACAAAAATCTTTCCATGCAGTTTGAAAACCGGGAAGTCACGAAAATCTATCATGCCCTGGTGCTAGGCCATCCCTTGTGGGAAAGCAAAAAAGTGGATTCAAAGCTTTTGGTTGACGGAGACGCCCGCCACCGCACGGTGCTCAATCAAAAATACGGTAAAGTCGCCATCACAGACTTCAAAAATCTGGGGAATTGCGGTCCTTACTCGTGGATTGAAGCCCGCCCCCACACAGGCCGCACTCACCAAATCCGCGCCCACTTGCAGTCTCTGGGGATTTCCATCGTCTGCGACCCTCTTTACTCAGGCAACCAGCACCCGGTTCTTCTTTCTGAACTCAAAAAACGCTGGAACGGAGACGAAAGCCAGGAACGCCCTCTTTTGAGCCGTCTTGCCCTTCACGCCTACAAGCTCACTCTGACCCACCCTAAGGCAGGCGAAAAAATCACCTTCACCGCGCCCTATCCCAAGGACATGGAAGCCACCCGCAAGCAGCTGAGCAACATTTTCGGCGTTGACCCACTCTCATAAAACGAAAAATTAAATCAATGAAAAAAATCATCCTTTCGCTTACATTCATATTTTTCGCCTTTTCGTCGTTCGCGGTCAGTCTTGAAGATTTTTCCCTTTCCGTGGAGCCGCTTTTCGGCATGAAATACGGTCAGATTGACGAGTATGTTTTCGCTCAAAATGCGAATTTTTCCGATGATAAATTGAGCGAACTGAACTGGGAAATCAAGCCAGAATTTTATTACGGATTCAAACTCAACGGCGGATGGAAACAGTTTTTTGCAAATACAAGACTTTCTTTCGGAATCCCCAAAAATACAGGTCTCATGATAGACTCAGACTGGCATAACACATCTCCAAGCGAAGTTTCGGCAGAAAAAGCCGCCGGTCATGATTATAAAACCGCATATTCCGAGCATGACAATCACCTTGACTACGACCTCAATTTTGGATTCAAATTGGGCTACGACTTTTCTGTCAAAGAAAAATACAAAATTTTACCGGCATTTGCCTTTGACTATTCAAACATAAAATTCACGGCAAAAAACGGATATGGCAAATACGGATACGGCACAGACAAGACTTTCAAAACAAAAAACGGCTATTATGCTCAATACCAGGATACTGAAAATCAATATCGAGTCAGTTATAACGGAATGAGGATAGCAACCTACAATCGAATCACCTATTTTTTTTGGCTTGGAAGCGATTTTTCTGCTGACTTGCCAAAAAATTTTGAAGTCAACACAGGATTTTTCTTTACACCCTACATATATGCTGTCTCCTATGACAGACATTTGACACGCTCAATTGATTTCGCTGACTTGACTATCGGTTTTTTTGGCGCTTTCAAATGGAATCTTGGCGCGACATACAACATCACTCCCAAACACTCAGTATCACTGAATGCTGAATATCTCTATATGCGCGTGCTTCGAGGCAAAGACTACTTTAAGCAAGCCTCATCAAACACCTACAAAGAATCATCTGAGGCTGATGGCGGTGCCGGAGCAAAATACTTCAACCTTACGCTTTCCTATAAATTTAAAATCCTATAGCCGGATGGACTTTTGTTTTGAATGACACTTTTGACAAAAATGTCATTTTAATATACACTGACGACATGAATAATCTTGTCGCATTGTGCGCGGTTGGCGCAGAAAGAACTCTTGGAAACGAAATCAAACTTCTCGGCTACAAACTCAACGGAAACGCTCCTGGCCGTGTCTTCTTTATCGGCGATGACGACGCCCTTTTTCGCACAAATCTTTGCCTACGCACGGCTGACCGGGTTTACCTGGAGCTTGCCCGCTACCATGCAGAGGACTTTGACCAGCTTTTTGACGGCGTTTATTCAATCGCCTGGCAGGATTTTTTCAAAAAAGACTCGAAAATTACGGTTGATAAGGTCAGGACTTACAAATCAAAATTGAATTCAGAACATGCCATTCAGGGAATCGTGCAAAAAGCGATTTATAAAAAACTGGGCGATGTATGGAGAATGTCTTCTCTTCCAGAATCAGGCGAAGAAAGCGATGTCCGCGTATTCATCACCGAAGACGAGGCTCAAATCTGTCTTGATTTAAGCGGCTTGCCCCTCCACAAGCGAGGCTACCGCACAGACGGAGGAGTAGCCCCAATCCGCGAGACAACGGCTTCCGTCATGCTGCAACTCATGCTCTGGCGGCGAAAAACTCCCCTTCACGACCCATTCTGCGGCTCAGGCACTCTCCCAATCGAAGCCTGCCTTTACGCCCACAATGTGGCTCCGGGATTTGGCCGCCGCTTCGCTCTGGAAAATCTTCCTATTTTTAACGCAAACCGCGCCCATGAAATTAAATGTGCCGAGGCCGAAAAAATCCGCACCGACGTTGAGTGCCGCATCACAGGAACCGACATCGACCCGTCTGCAATCCAGCGCTCAAGAACAAATGCCGAACACGCCTGTGTCATGGCAGGCCGCGCCCTTCAGATGATTGGAAGCGACGCGCGAATCGAGCGACCTGATTTTGAAGTCTCTGATTTCAAGGACTTGCACGCTCCTTACGAATCAGGTCTCATTATCTGTAATCCTCCTTACGGTGAGCGACTGGGCGAAGAAGAGCAGGCAAAAGAACTTTACCGCAGCATGGCTTCCCTCTTCACGGACTTCCCCAATTGGGAAATCGGCGTAATCACGGCCAACAAACATTTTCAGGAATGTATCGCCCGTTACGCAAGCACCCTCAAAGACCTCAAAGCCGGAAATCTGGACACAACTTTCTACATCTACAACGGCAGTGAAAAGGAAAAACACTTCGACAAAGCCGGTGACCGAAAGAAGGGCGGGTACAAGCCGAACAGCCGTAAATTCTCTTCCAATCGAGGCAAAAAAGAATGGCGATAGTCGTCGAACATGACAAGCGAAAGCACGAGATTCTTGAAAAATCGCTGGAACTCTTTACCCGCGAAGGCTACGATGATGTAACTTTCCAAAAAATCGCCGACGCATGCGGAATCACCCGCACCACGCTCTACATCTACTTCAAGAACAAAAAAGAAATTTTCACTTGGAGTATTAAGCAGATGACGGGCGAGCTTGAAAGCCGCCTCATGGAAATATTGGGCGACAAAAATCTTACCGCCGAAGAGTGCCTGCGCCGAATCATGTACTGGATTATAGACCTTTGCGAGCAGAACCGCCCTCTCTTCAATGTGCTTCTCGTCTATCTGATTAATCTTCAGAAAACAGGTGCAAGTGCAGAGGAACGGGTCAACCGCCGGGTCATCCGTATCCGCCATCTCCTCAGCATGATTATCATCGAGGGGCAAAAACGGGGGGAATTCCAGAAAATGCCGGTCAAAACCATAAACAACATGCTCTATGCCCTCATTGAAAGTGCAATTTTTGAAATCGCCGTCCTCAACAAAAGCGATGTCTCCGAAGTCAAAATGAGCATAGATCTGATTATCAAAGGCATTTTAAAATAGTTTCTTAAAAAATCACCGTGCCTTGTCAGGGTGTAGCCTGTAATATTCATTTTTATCGGCATACATGGCTTCATCGGCAAGATGCATACAATATCGAAGATTGTCCGCGTCATCGCTCCATGACGCTCCAATTGCAAGGCTGACATTGGAATTGTCCCCGCTTTCAGCGCGCAGAGCCTGGACTTTCTGCTCAAATTCATTTTTATCACAGTCCGGCACAATTATTACGAATTCATCACCACCCGAACGATAGATTTCATAATCACCAAAATGTTTTTTAAGGAGCTCTGCCGCGTTTTTGAGAAGCGTGTCTCCAGCCTCATGACCGCCATTATCATTGCATTTTTTTAATCCGTTCAAATCCGCAAAGATGATTCCAAATGGCGTGCGAACAAGCCGTTCTTTCTTGACGTGCCAGTCGACCCGTGCATTCATAGAATTTCGGTTCCTGATTCCAGTGAGAGAATCAATATTGCTCATGTACTCAAGCCTTTCCATAAGGTCGTTGCTTGCAATCTCACTAGAGAGGAAAAAAGCCGTAAGTTCGATGAATTCTTTAATCTCGACATATCTTTTGACATTAAAATTCGTGATGAAAAGTACCCCGAACATTTTTTTGCCCTGCGAAAGCGGCGCAATGACAAGGCTCTTGACGCCAGCGTCACGAAGACTCTTAACCCAGACAGGATTTTCTTTTTCAAGGCTGCCCATATCATAATCGTCTTTTATGATAATATTATCGCGACCGGCCAAAGTTTCTTCCCAAGAAAAGGCAACCTCTGGCGTAATATAAGGCATAAAGTCAGACATGCAAGCCTCATCATTTCTGAATTTTGAGCAAAGTGGCGCATATTTCTGATTTGTCCTGTCAATCATGATTATACAACTACAAAAAGAATCGGTCCTGTCCTGTATGTCCGCGATGACTTTGTTCATGCTGTCATAAAAATTATCGGAGCCGCGAAGATTTATACAAGTCTGAATGACAAAGGGAGCTGTTGAGATGGAAATATCGGACATCTTCTCTGATTCTGGAGCTTTCGTGAATTCAAAGAAAAAGAGAAAATAGTAGAGCTTTTCGGTATCAAATTCCGGAGAAAGAGGAACATATGTGCCATCAGTCCAAACACCCATTGATTTGGTATCGACATAAGCATGGAGATGCTGCTTATTGACAGCACAACGATAACAAAACTCTTCAAAATTTGGCTCTTTCGGTATCAGTTCAGAATAAACCATATTGTCACGGTAATTCGGACCCATTATCTGCTTGTACATATCATTTGCACGAACAATCCGAATATCACCGCAATGGCCGTTTTCTGCTTTTTCAACGGAAATAACTGCAGCCGCCATTCCATAAGAATCTACAAAAGACTGAAAATCCATAGATTAATTGTAAGACTGAACCTTCGTTATTTCAATGATTTTAAAATTTGATAAGCGTTTTTCCTTTCTTTTTCCAGAAATTTCGGTTATCTTTATAGAGAGATTCTGAGCAAGCCTCAGACTGAAAGAAAATCTAGGAGTCCAATATGACAAAAGAACAAGAAGCAACCGTTTTGGAAGCCCTTGATATGTTCCGCCCCCAGCTTCAGGCAGACGGCGGCGATATGGAATTCGTCTCAATCGACGAGCAGAACCGAGTTCACTTGCGGCTCACAGGAGCTTGTGGCTCTTGCCCAATGGCACTTATGACCCTCAAAATGGGCGTTGAGCGTTATTTAAAAGACGCTTGCCCGGAAGTCACAGAAGTCGTTCAGGAACAGTAACCTAAATAAAAAAAGGGAGTAAGTCTTTTACTTGCTCCCCAATTTTTTAAATATGCGCTTCTAAATCTTTAAGCATGTAGTCCAGAGCTGTAATTCCGCCCTCAGCAGTGTACCAGACGGCAGGATAGCTTAAAATGACCAGCTTTCCATTTTTTGCCGCATCGGTCATGGCTACAATCTCGTTGTCCATGATGTCTTTGGCAAGTTTTGCCCCGTTGGTGCCGATGGCAGAGTCTCGGTCAAGGACAAAAATATAGGCCGGATTCAGTTTTGCAATCAGCTCAAAGGAAGATTCCTCTCCGTGCGCCTGGGAAGCGGCCTCCTGCACAGAAAGACCTTCCCTGCCACCCCGGCTGCCTTTTCCTTCCCGGCCGCTGTTTCCGCCACGGCCGCCTTTTCCGCCCTGACTTCCACGGGCTGCCGGGTCATTTCCCTTGGAAAGGTTTGCGCCAATGTTATTAAAGCCGATTTCCCTGGTAATCAGGTTCAGGCGGCCTGTATTTCCCAGAAGATTGCAGCTTCCGCTTGTGACCATGCCAAGAATTGCTGTCTGACCGCCGGCCTTTGCTTTTAGGGCAGAAATTCTAGTTTCAAAGCCCGAAAACTTTTTTGAAAGCTCGCTTTCCTTTCCGAAAATCGACGCGATTATTGAGGCATTCTTTTTTACGCTTTCCACAAGGCCTATGTTCATGTCCGTAGCAAGATAAATGACAGGCGCGATTTTTGAAAGCTCGTCATATTTTGTGGCAAGCCGTCCGCCAATAAAAATCAAGTCTGGCTCGCACTCGAAAACCGCTTCCATGTCCGGGCTTTTGATGTTGCCTATATTCTTGATTTTTTTATTTTTGTCAGGGGAATATGAGGAAAGATAGTCGATGCTGGTGGTGGCGCAGCCTGTAATCCTGTCTCCCAGCCCCAGATTGTCAAGAATGTCCAGAGCCGCAAGATCCAGAATGGCAAGGCGCTTTGGATTGTAGGGAACTTCAAGGCTGGTCTTTTCATTTTTGCCGTTGAGGCTTTCTACCGTGACAGTCTTTGCTTTTGCAAAGGCTCCGAATGAAGACGCGGCCATAAAAGCCAGCACAAGTAAAACAATTTTTTTCATAAAAACTCCTACAGGCATTGCGCCTGATTTTTCAGTAGTAAATGGTCATGGGTTTTCCATTGATTTCCATGATTTCAAAATCAACATTGTAAATTGAAGAAAGCACGTCTTTTGTGATGACTTCATTTACCTTGCCGAAGCGGGCGATTTTTCCATCCTTCATGGCGCAGACATAATCAGAATAGAAGGAAGCGTAGTTTATTTCGTGAAGGACCAGGACGACGGTCTTTCCAAGCTCATCGCACAAACGGCGTACCATGCGCATCATCTGGGTGGCGTGGTAAATGTCCAGATTGTTGGTGGGTTCATCCAAAAGGATAAAACGGGTGTCCTGGGCAATGACCATGGCGATAAAAGCCCTCTGCCTCTGTCCGCCGGAAAGCTCGTCGATAAAGCACTCTTCCAGCTCTCCCAACTCCATGTAGGCGATAGCCCGGTCTATGATTTTATTGTCTTCCCCGGTAAGCCTTCCTCCGCTGTAGGGAAAACGGCCGAAGGCCACCAGTTCCCTCACCGTAAGCTTCATCTGCACGTTGTGGCTCTGGGTGAGGATGGAAAGGCGTTTTGCAAGCTCGCTGCTCTTCCAGTCCTTTAAATCCCTGCCGTCAAAGACTACGCTTCCGCCGCTCCTCTCCAAAAGACGGGAAATGATTCCCATGAGGGTGGATTTTCCGGCTCCGTTGGGGCCAATCAGGGAAATCACCGATTTTTCGGGGAATTCCATGGTCACGCCGTCAAGGACGATTTTTTCATCATATTTTTTGCTAAGGTTCTGAACTTTCATTTTTTCCTCGGTTTTTCGAATCAGAATTTAATAAGGCTTACGCTTTGCAAGAAGCAGGTAGAGAAAGTAGATGCCGCCGCCAGTAGTAATGAAGACGCTGACAGGCAGATTGTAGGAGAAAATCCTCTCCACAAGAAACTGGCCTGCAAAAAGCACAATCATTCCGAAAAGCACCGATGTGGCAATCAAATAAGAATGGCGGTAGGTCTGCATAAGCTGGCGGGAAAGGTTTGCGATAATCAGCCCCAAAAAGGCAAGAGGGCCTACAAGGGCTGTGGCCACCGTCATGTAAAGAGTCACCGCAAGAAGGAGGCGGCGTATGCTTTTATCATAGTCCACGCCAAGGTTTACGGCCTTGTCCTTTCCCAAGGTAAGCAAATCAAGAAGGCGCAAATCTTTTTTGAAAAAGAGGGCGATTGCGGCCAGCACGATTATGCTGAAAAAAATCAGGCTGGTGTTGGCATTGTCAAAACTTGCCACAAGGGTGGTCAGAAGAGTCTCGTAGGAAGAGGGATCCATAATTCTTGTGATTGTAGACTGCAGGCTTCCGAAAAAGGAAGTAAGGACTGTGCCAATCAAAATGACATAAAGAACATTGCTGCCGGTTTTCCTGAATATGTAGCTGTAGATAATCACGCTAACCACCGCCATAATCACTAAGTCAACGGCAAAGGCCAGCTGCCTCTTTGTCACAAGAATGCTGGCGGCTCCTGCAAAAAAGTAGACCAGAGTGTGTACCAGAGTGTAGAGGGCATCCATTCCCAAAAGGCAGGGAGTGACAATGGTATTGTTGATGACAGACTGAAAGACAATGGACGCGCTTCCGATGGAAAAAGCCGTAAGGGCAATTACAATCAGCTTTGGAATCCGCTTGGAAAGCTGGTAGTTCAAGAGTCTTGGATTTGAAAAGCGCAGGCCAAAAAGCGTATAGGCCGCCGCCACAAGAAGAGTTAAAGCTACCATAATCAGGATTTTTTTTCTGTGTGAAATCTGCATCTTACATTCCTCCAGCCTTTTTCTTTTCCAGCCTGATTGCCCGCCTTCCGTGTTTAAGACGGTAAAAAAGAAGGACAATAAAAAGCAGGGAGCCGAGAACTCCAATAATCAACTCGATGGGAAGCTCGTAGGGGAAAATAATCAGCCGCCCCAGAATGTCGCATACAAGGACAAAAAGGGAGCCAAAAAGAGCCGTGTCTATCAGCGTTCCCCGGATTCTGTCGCCTTTGTAAAGGGCAACCACATTGGGAACTATAAGGCCTATGTAGGAAATGGAGCCGACGACCACAACAATGCTTGCCGTAATGGCTGCCGCAATTGTAAGGCCGAAAAAAAGCACCAGATCATAAGAAAGACCAAGATTCCGGGAAAAATCCCGCCCCATGCCCACAATGTTAAAGTGATTGGCAAAAATCCAGGCTAAAATCACCAGGGGCAGGACAAGATAGACGATTTCGTACTTTCCCCGAATAACAAGGGAAAAATGCCCCACAAGCCAGCTGGAAAGGGACTGGGTCATGTCGAACTTATAGGCAAGGAAACTGGTGGCCCCGCGGATTATGTCGCTGAACATGATTCCCACAAGGGGAACCATAATCACATCCTTAAACTGAATGCGCTGGATAAAGAGCACGAAAATCCAGGTTCCAACCAGTGCCATGCAAAAGGCGAAAATAGCCCGCCCCCAAAGGGTAGATGAAGGCATAAAAAGCAGGGCAAAAAGGATTCCCAGCTGAGCCGAAGAGATTGTAGCTCCCGTTGTAGGCGAAATGAATTTATTCATGCAAAGCTGCTGCATGATAAGTCCCGCAATGCTCATTCCCACTCCGGTACACAAAATGGCCAGCAGACGGGGCAAGCGGGAAGAAAGGAAAATCTGCCATTGAAGGGAATCGGCAGTAAAAAGACCGGGCAGACTCACGTCGATGACACCGATAAAAAGGGAGGCAAAGCTTAAAAAGAAAAGTGATAAGGCAAGAATGACAGTAATGCTGATTTTTTTCATTTTTTACTCCAGCGAATAATCAATCGCAAGCCGCATTTTCACCTTTCTCTGCTAATGCTGGCAATGCTAGCAGACTGAACAAAAAGTAATATTCCTGTTTCCTAAAAGCCCAATACTTTCCAGTGTCTTTACCGTTCTGTAGACCGTAGAAAGATTTATATTCGGATGGCTTTCTTTTGAAAGATAGTAAATTTCTTTAGCTGTAGAATTTGGATTTGCAAGGATATTTTTGATTACAATGCTTTTTTGCTTAGTTATTCTCTGTCCGAAATCACGGAGTTTTGAAATTACAAATTGTTCTGTCACTTGCATGGTACACCTCCAAAGTACCCATTACATTTTAAAATGAGCTTATTAATTGGAGCGATTCGACTACCAGCGAGACAAGTTTTTAGTTAGCAACAACTAACTAAAAACCGACGAAAACATATTTTACAAAAACAGCGACTTTTGTCAAATAAAAAATCGCTGTTTTTTTCTCAAAAGCTCCTTATTGCAAAAAAATTTGCGGTTTATTTCCTACTCAGTGTAGAGGGTGTACTCAGTCACGTCGTCCTCAGACTCAGACATGGCCCAGGTGACGCTTCCGTCTTCGGCAGTCGTTGATTTTGCGGCAGTTACATTGATTTTTGCAACGCCGTCGTCTACCAAAGTGATGAAGATGTAGGGAGATTCTGGCTCCGCGCCTTCGGTAACGTCTTTTGTGCTTGTGACAGAGGCGTTTCCGTAGCCCTGAGAGTAGTCGTTGGCTTCAAGAGTGTAGGTCTCGGTGGCGGCATAGACGAAGTGGACGGCGTAGGTGTTCAGGGCGTGGGCAAGGGAAGTCTTGTCGAAGGCGAGCACTTTTGTCTCGGCATCCGCAGTTGAGTAAACCTCGTCGGCTGAGAGCACGTTCCATGCGGTTATCTGGTACTTGTAGTGGCCGTAATCAGTAGTCTTGCTGTACTTAATCAGCTTGTACTCGGCAGTGCCGTCGGCGTTGAATGCGTATGAAGAGGCGATTGACTTTCCAGAAACGGCGTGCTGGAAGGTGCTTCCAATCACCTTCTCGATTCCACTGTAGACGCGGGTGAACTGCCCGGTCGTCTCCACAGGCTCTCCACGCTCGTAGTATGTAGAAGTCAAAGTGGGCGTGTTGTATCCTGTGGAGAAGTCGTAGGTGATAGGCTCGTTACCGTAAGCGGCATCCTCCACCTTCTGAACGCCGTTTGAAAGATTGAGCGTTATCGTGCCATCCTCGTTGACGGTCTCGGTGTAGTCCCATGTCACGTCGGAAGTGTAGCCTCCGAACTTTGTCTGTTCGTAGCGGACCTTGTTTCCCTCAAGAACCGTGTAGTACTTGAAGATGGCCTTTGTGGAAACTCCGGTGCCGAAGCGAACGCCCACGATTTTTGAGATAGGGTCGGAAGCTGCCTGAGATGAAGAATCATCATCGTCGTCATCGTTCGAGCATGAGACAAATGCAAAGACCGAAAGAATCATCAATGCGAAAGCCGAAGCTTTTAAAAACTTTTTCATAATTTTAACTCCTTGGGAAAGCCCCATTTTTTTGTTAGCAAAATCTAACATCTACTTTTCAAATTTTGCAAGCATGTTATTGCAGAAGATTTGCAATAAGAAAAATCTTTTTTGCAATTACCAGGCGTATTTTGCGCCAAGATAAAAGGTGATTCCGTCGCCGCTTCCGAAGCTTTCTTCCATGGTTTGCCCGGCATTGCTTTTTATGAAAGAAAAACTGTTCAGAAGATTCCTTACGCCGGCCGAAAGAGTCAGATGGTCATTAAGCAGGTGCTGGTCAAGGCGGAAGTTCACTTTGAGATAGTCAGAAGTTCTGGTCGCGCTGACACCGCTTCCGTAATCATAAGTTGTGCTGCGGCTTCGGGGCGCGTACCAGAATGCATTCAGGTTCAGGTCAGTTTTTGTTCTTTCGATTGAATATGTGACAGAACCTTTAATTTGGTGGGGGATTTTCCCGGTGATTTCTTCCAAGTCGCCGTCTACAATCTGCCGCATAAAGAGGAAATTGTAAGTCAAATATGTATTCCAAGGACCTTTTTTGTACTCAGCTTTAAAATTCACTCCAGTTGAAATCACATTTCCAAAATTCTCATAATTTCTTCCGCCCCAACTTCCATCTTCTTTGTACCAGTCGATGGCGTCAATCATATCCCGCAGATAAGTGAAGTAAGCTCCGGCCGAGGCAGAAAAGCCAGAGAAGGCCTTCCATTCCGCCCCCGCGTTCACAGAATAAGAGATTTCCGGCTTCAAGTCAGGATTTCCCTTTCCCTTGTAATGGTCGTTGTATTTCTGGGTGAGGGTAGGAAGCTTGAATCCAGAGCCACCAGAGAGCTTAAAAGTCCAGTCTTCGTCCAACTCATAGCGGAAACTGAGTTTTGGCGAAAAATTGAAGATAAAATCCTCATCGTGGTCTTCATCTATGGGCAGGGAGAAAAAGGCTCGGAAGCCCGGAACCAGCACAAGGCTGTCAAAAGTGATTGAATCCTGCCCGAAAAGACTTAAATTCGCCGTCTTAAAGCTCGCTTCAGTCTCGGAATCAGCATTGTCATCGTTATAGCCCGAATACTGGGAGTTCAAGCCCGCCATCAGCTGCTGGTCTTCGCTGATGTAACCAGTGTAAAGAACTTCTCCTTCAAAATCGACGAATTCTTTTGATGTCGCGTCATGCCAGGAGCCAGAAAAATTCTGATTGTGGCTCCCGCTTTCGTACCTTCTGGCAGAAAAATAGCTTGAAAGGGAGTGTTCATCAGTGATTTTCCATTCTCCCTTCAAAAGTCCGCTCAGGGTCTTGGTGAAAGGCTGGTAATAGCCGTCATCATGCTGGGTCGAAGACACATCCTTAGAGCTGCCCTCCGAGTAATCAGTGCTCAGGGAAAGTTTCAGGCTATCCTCGTGATTCCAGCCGATTTTTCCCCCGGCCGTCCATGTTTTTTCTTCAGGAACATTGTAATTGTCGTAGGAATATTTTTTTCCGCTAATGGGATTTGTAAAAATAGCCTCGTCGTAATCACCCCGCTTGTAGTCGTAGCTGGCTTTTCCTTCAGCCGTAAATCCAGCGTAATTCACAGCCACATTTCCGCTTCCGAAATAGGATTTGTCCGTTCGTCCTTCAGCTTCAATGCTTCCCGTGAAGACTTTTTCTGAATTCTGCTTCTTCGTGATTATGTTAATGACTCCGGCAATTGCGTCCGAACCCCAGATTGCCGAAGAGGAGCCTTCAATCACCTCGATGTGGTCAATATTATCCACAGAAAGATATGAATAAATTGCCGAACTGCCCCCCGTGGAAACCGGCACCCCGTCCACGAGGATTTTCACGTACTCGTCCGTGAATCCATTCATTTGAAGAGGCTCGGAGTTTCCAACGGTTTTTCCGATAAAGCTAACGCCGGGCACAGAATTCAAGGCATCGCTTAAAGTGTGGGCTCCTGCATCTTTCAGCATTTCGGTCGTAATCACATGAACATTTTCCGTTGTTTTGGAAAAATCTTCGTCGATTTTTGCTGCGCTCACTAGAATCACATCTTCTTCATTGCTCTCTTGTGAAAATAATGGAAGAAAAAGAAGTGAGATGGCGAGCATACCAATACTTTTTTTAATCATGATTTTTACCTCGCGGCAAAGACTACAAATTCATCAAAAAATTAGCAATGTCTAACATAGATTAGTGCAAAACTTTCGCAATAAAACTGACAGCCTTTGTTTTCAATCTTTTTTTCTAGCTCTCTACACAAAAAAGCTTTTCTCTTATAAAGTATTTATTGATGAAAAATTCCTTCCTTCCAGTTTCACAAGAAGACCTTCTCGCTCGCGGCATAAGCGAAGTTGATTTTGTTTTTGTCTCAGGGGACGCTTATGTTGACCACGCCTCTTTTGCCTCTGCCCTGCTTGGCCGTCTTCTTGAAGCCAACGGCTACACGGTGGCGATTTTGCCCCAGCCCGACTGGAAGAATGTGGAAGAATTCCGCAAATTCGGCCGTCCTCGCCTGGGATTTCTGGTCAGCGCGGGGGCAATGGATTCCATGGTCTCCAATTACACCGCCAACAACAAGCCCCGGAGCGAAGATGTCTATGCTCACGGAGGAGTGGCAGGTCACAGGCCGGACAGGGCCTTAATCACCTATATTGCAAAAATCCGAGAAGCCTACAAAGGCGTGAATATCCTCATCGGCGGAATTGAGGCCAGCCTTCGCCGCACCAGCCACTACGATTACTGGTCAAACACTGTGCGCCGCTCAATCTTGCTTGACTCAAAGGCAGACCTGCTCATGTACGGCATGGGCGAGCACTCAATCCTTGAAATAGCCGAAAAACTCAGGGAAGGGATTCCTGCAAAAGCCATTCGCGGCGTGCGTGGAACTGTCTGGTACACAAGTAAACAGGATGAATTGCCGAATTACCGGCGATGGGATGAAAAGATTGTCGGGTCAAGCCCGACAATGACAGACGGGCAAACGCGGTCAGTGACTGACGGACAAAAGATGTCATTCCCGTGCTCGACACGGGAATCCGTTGCCATAATGCTTCCATCCTATGCTGAAATCTCCAAAAACACGCCGGAAAGCAAGCGGCTTTTCGCCGAAAGCTATCTCGTGCAGGAGCAGAACACCGATGCCATTAACGGACACATTTTGATAGAGCCGGTGGATGCCCGCTTTATAGTGCAGGAAGTGGCCGCCCTTCCCCTTACAACAGAAGAATTCGACGCCATTTACGAGCTTCCCTTTACAAGGCGATGGCATCCCATGTACGACGCGCCCGCCGAAAACGGCAAGACTGGAATCCCTGCCTTGAGTGAAGTCCAGTTCAGCCTTGTAAGCTCCAGGGGCTGTTTCGGAGCCTGTTCTTTCTGCGCCATAACTTTTCATCAGGGAAGGCGCATTCAGGCACGGAGCCACGAAAGCCTCATAAAAGAAGCGAAAGTCATCACCGAAAATCCCGACTTCAAGGGCTACATTCACGATGTGGGCGGCCCCACGGCGAATTTCCGGCACGACGCATGTAAATTCCAGAAAGAACGGGGAGCCTGCCCAAACAAGGACTGCATGGGAACAAATCCTTGCAAAAATGTGAACGTAGACCACACCGAATATGTGGAATTGCTGCGCAAACTCCGCGCCCTTCCCAAAGTCAAAAAAGTCTTTATCCGCTCAGGAATCCGATTCGACTACCTGATGATGGACGAAGACAAATCTTTCTTTAAGGAACTGGTCGAGCATCACATTTCAGGTCAGCTGAAAGTCGCGCCGGAACATGTGAGCGACAAAGTCCTTCGCCTCATGCGGAAAAGCAACCACGAGCTTTACGAAAAATTCGCCGCCGAGTACACCGACTGGAACAAAAAAATGGGGAAAAAACAGTATCTCGTACCCTACTACATCTGCTCGCATCCGGGAGCAGGCCTTGCCGAAGCAATTGAAGTCGCACTTTATCTAAAGAAAACAGGATTCGTGCCAGACCAGGTGCAGGACTTTTACCCCACGCCGGGAAGCCTTTCCACCTGCATGTACTGGACGGGCTTAAATCCGCGGAACCGCCTTGAAAACGGTGAATTTGAGGAAGTCTATGTTGCCCGCGGAGCACACGAACGCCGCTTACAACGCGCCCTCCTTCAGTTCAACCGCCGCGAAAACTGGCCTCTGGTAAAAGAAGCCCTGGAAAAAGCCAGTAGAAGGGATTTGATAAAAGTGCTTTTGAAGTAAGAAAATTTTTTGAACAAAAAATTGCGCCCCAAAATCCCTAGTTTTTTATCACACTGTGCAGCCATTTACCCGAACGGACGCGCCACAAGCCAAACAAAGTCTTCAGCATCTGCTCGCTTTCAAGGCAGATGAGAATCGCCCAGGGGGGAAGCTTCCATAAAAAAGTCGCCGCGCAGCCCAGGGGAATCGCAATCAGCCACATCCAGCCGTTGTCAATCAGGGAGGCGAAAACCGTGTCTCCCCCGGAACGGCATACGCCCACGATAATCAGCATGTTGAAGGCCCGGCTCGGATACATGACCATTAGCACGAACATCATGGACTGGGTAATGGCTATGATATGGGGAGCCACGTTGAAGACAAGGGGCAAAAGGCGGGAAAGTGGAAAAAGAATGAGTCCGATAAGGCCGCCCATCAGCGGGAAAAACCAGCAGAAGCGGTGGGTGTAAGCCCTCGCCCCCTCTTCGTCGCCCGCTCCGATTTTCTTTCCCAGAATGACCGAAGAAGCGCTTCCCATGCCGATGAAAAAGACCCAGGTAAGCTGGCTCACGGTATTCATAATGCTGAAAGCGGCGAAAGAATCTGTTCCGGCATGGGCGAAAATGGAATTCTGCGTGGTGATTCCCAAGCCCCAGAAAGTCTCAGAAAGAAGGACAGGAGTGCCGACTTTAAGCAGCTTGACGATGAAAGCCCTGTCGAAGCTGAAAAATTCTTTTACCGTACCAAAAACCTCGTATTTTTTGACGAATCCCACGATGACGGTAATAAAAGTTTCGATTAACCGGGAAATCACGGTGGCCAGAGCCGCGCCCGCAACTCCCATCCTGGGGATTCCCAGCGGCTCAAACCCGAAAATAAAAAGCGCGTTTAGAATGACGTTTGAGACAAAAGAGATTCCCGTCGTAATCATGGGAAGAAGGACATGCTCCGTGCTCCTGAAGCCCATCTGGCAGGAAGAAGCGATTGCCAAAAGTGGATAGCTCAGAGCCGCGATTTTCAGGTAGCGAACTCCCTCAAAAATAACGGCTTCGTCCTTGGTGTAGAAGGCAAGCAGCCTTTCCGGGATAAAAAGACCTCCCGCCATGAAAATCAGCGAGACTGAAATGCAGACAAGAGCCATGATTCCGAAAGTTTTTCTGATTCCCTTGAAGTTGTGCGCCCCCCAGAACTGGGAGATAAAAATCGAGCAGCCCGAAGAAATGCCGAAAACCACCATAATCAGCATGAAGAAAATCTGGTTTCCCAGCCCCACCGCCGCAATCTCCACAGAGCCGAGCCGCCCCACCATAATCGTGTCCATCATATTGATGAAAGTCTGTAAAAGGTTCTGCAAGATTATGGGAATCGCAATCGAGAAAAGTGTTTTGTAAAAACCGCCAAGAAGTTGCTTATTTGTCATGATTTTTAAATTCCTCACAGAGTTAAAGAGGGCACAGAGAGTCTGTTGTATAAGAAATTTAATACCTCAATCAAGTTAGCAGTGAAAACAAGATTGAGGTATAAAGTTTTGTTTTGCAAAAAATCTCTCTGTGGACTCTGTGCCCTCTGTGAGAAATCCTAGTTACGGAATGAGTGAATTGGTGCCGGGATTCTGCCGCCGCGGTTGATGAAGTCCGCGCAGCTGAACTTGCTTACAGGAAGAACTGGGCAGCCGCCGAGCAGGCCTCCGAACTCAATCCAGTCTCCGGCTTTTTTGCCAGGAGCCGGAATCAAGCGGACTGCGGTTGTCTTGTTGTTGACCATACCGATGGCGAATTCGTCCGCCATGATGCCTGAGATTGTCGTGGCAGGCGTGTCGCCTGGGATTGCAATCATGTCCAAGCCGACCGAGCAGACAGTTGTCATGGCCTCAAGCTTTTCAAGGCAGATAGAGCCTTGCTTTACGGCGTTAATCATGCCCTCGTCCTCAGAAACCGGGATAAAGGCTCCCGAAAGGCCGCCTACGCTTGTCGAAGCCATTACGCCGCCTTTTTTAACCATGTCAGTGAGCATTGCCAGAGCCGCCGTGGTTCCAGGGCATCCGGCTCCTTCAAGACCGATTTCCTCAAGGATTCGGGCAACGCTGTCACCCACGGCCGGAGTCGGGGCAAGGGACAAATCCAAAATACCGAAGTTTACGCCAAGGCGGCTGGCGGCCTCGCTTCCGACGAGCTGACCCAGGCGGGTGATTTTAAATGCCATCTTTTTGATGCCTTCTGCAAGCTCGTTAATGGGCCGGCCTTTGTATTCCCGGGCGGCGGCAAGGATTACGCCGGGGCCTGATACTCCCACGTTGATTACACTGTCAGCTTCTCCAGGTCCGTGGAAAGCTCCCGCCATGAAGGGGTTGTCTTCAGGCGCGTTACAGAAAACCACCAGCTTTGAGCAGCCGTTTACCGCGCAGTGAGCGCTGGCTTCGCTGGTCTTTTTGATTGTCTCGCCCATGAGCTTAACGGCGTCCATGTTGATTCCGGATTTTGTGGAGCCTACGTTCACGCTTGAGCAGACGAAATCAGTTGTGGCAAGGGCTTCCGGGATTGAATCGATCAAAATGCGGTCGGCAGGGGTGATTCCCTTCTGAACCAAAGCCGAGAATCCGCCGATGAAGTTGATTCCAAGCTCTTTCGCGCATTTGTCCAAGGTCTTGCAGTATTCCACATAAGATTTTGCCTCGCTGGCTCCCGCGACAAGGGCGATTGGCGTAACAGAGATTCTTTTGTTGATGATAGGAACGCCCAGCTCTTTTTCAATATCCTGCCCGACTTTTACCAGATTTCCGGCCTTTCTCATGATTTTGTCATAAATCCGCTGGTTGGCCTTTTTTGAATCAGAATCGGCACAATCCAAAAGGGAAATTCCCATGGTGATACAGCGCACGTCGAGTTTGTGGCGCAAAAACATATTTACAGTTTCTTGAATTTCATTAGGTGAAAAGAGCATAATTCCTCCACTTCATATCATATAGTTTTTGTTCGATATGTTCAAATAGAGGTCGTTTTTTTCCTTGACGGTAGACTTTCCAACCTTTAATATAATAAAGACTTGAAATTAACAGAGGTACACTATGGCTTCAGAAAATAAGACTTCAAAATTCGACTCTCTTCCAATCGCAGTCCAGATGCTCATCGGAATCGCTGTCCTCTTGCTCATTGCAGTTGTGGGATTCGCAGTATTCTTCGCATTTGACCTGCTTCTTCTCGATTTTGACCCAATCGGAAAGCTTGCGAGCGCAATTTTCGGCGGAAAATAATCTTACGGAAGGGGCTATCCCTTCCATTGCATTTAATTGCGCCTCTCTTCTAAAAATGCTACAGTCTTTTCATGACTCTTTCAAACATTTTTTTTATTATTTTTGTCAGCGGAACGCTTTTCAGTTTTCTGCTTGATATGATTCTTGAGCGGATTGATTTTTCTTTCCGTAAAAAGCATGGCACCGAAATTCCAGAAATCCTAAGCGGCTATGTCGAAACGGAAACGCTCAAAAAAACCTGTCTTTATGAAAATGCGAAATATCGTCTTTGGATTCCAAGCACGATTCTTGAACTTCTTCTAACTTTGTACCTTGTTTTTTGCGGATTCTACCCTGCCCTTTCTTCCCAAATCTGGTCATGGACAGACAACTCTTTTTTCGCCGCGATTCTGTTTTTAATCCTCGCCAGCGTTCCCGGAGTGCTTCTGTCAGTGCCCTTTGCACTTTATTCTGAATTCGGTATCGAAAAACACTTCGGATTCAGCAAAATGACTTTCGGCATGTGGATTGGCGATGAAATCAAGGGATTTTTAATAAACCTCGTTATAATGGCCCCGCTCCTGCTCGCAATGACAGGCCTCTTTAAATACGCGTCTTCATGGTGGTGGATTCTGCTGGGATGCGTTTACTTTGTATTCAGCATTGCGATATCTGTCATCTATCCGATTTTTATCGCCCCGATTTTCAACAAATTTACTCCCCTTGAAGACGGTGAACTTAAAACCCGTCTCGAAAATCTGCTCAAAAAATGTGGATTCAAAGCCAGCGGTCTTTTTGTGATGGATGCATCCCGCCGTTCAGGTCACTCAAATGCCTATTTCACAGGATTCGGAAAAGCAAAACGTGTCGTCCTTTATGACACCCTGATTGAGCAGCTCACCCCCGAAGAAATCGAAGCTGTTCTTGGACACGAGCTCGGACATTACAAGCATCACCACATTCTCAAAAAAATGCTTTTCATGATTCCAGCAGTTTTTGTAACGCTGTTCGTGATAAGTCTCCTCATAAAGCTTCCTTTTCTCTACGAAGGATTCGGCTTCGTCGTTCCTCAGGAAATTCCATACCAACTGATGTTCATCGGCACTTTCCTTATAGCGCTGACATTCGGCAACTGGAGCACACTGCTCACTCCAATTGCAAATTTCTTCAGCCGCCACGATGAATTTCAAGCGGATGCGTTCGCAAAACAAATCTGCGGAAACGGAGAAGCCCTTTGCACGGCACTTATAAAGCTCAACAAAGAAAATCTCAGTGAAATACAGGTTCCGAAAATATACAGCATATTCTATTACAACCATCCACCGCTATTGGAACGAATTGCCGCTCTCAGAAAATAAAACATTTTGAAAGCGAATTTTTCTGAATCAGCCGACTGTTGATTTTCGTCACGCATTGTGATATATTCATTCCGTTGGTCAGGCGCCAGCAAATTCTTTCTTCAAAACCGTGTCAGGGCGGAAGCAGCAGCACTATGAAGTTAAGAGTTGTGCATGGTCTCCCTGACCTTTTTTTATGTCCAAAAGCCTTTAGAATCAGCCTTTTCACGAAAGGTTAAAAAAGACTTTCAAAACAAACTCAGCAAATTATAATTTTTAGATTATTTGAGAACCAAGTATGATTTTTGATTTTGACATAATGTGTTTAAAATTAAAAAAGCCCATCCTATCGATGAGCTATGCACTTGAGACTGACACGATTCGAACGTGCGACCTCCACCTCCGCAGGGTGGCGCTCTAATCCAACTGAGCTACAATCTCAGATTAACAACACTTTGAAGAGTGATTGTTGACGGAGGCGACAGGAGTTGAACCTGCCCAGCCCGAAAAGGAACTGACGGATTAGCAATCCGTTGTATTACCGCTCTACCACACCTCCAGAGCGCAATCAAAAAAAACGGAGCGAGAGGGATTTGAACCCCCGGTACCTTGCGGTACGTCGGTTTTCAAGACCGGTGCATTCAGCCACTCTGCCATCGCTCCATAAATGATGCTTAGATAATATAGCGAATTTTCGATATTTGTGTCAAGCGATATGAGAAAAAAATTTAATTTTTTTCCACTAGAATTTTTCTTTCTTTCTTCATATTATTTATTTTATGGATAAGAATAAAGTTTTTCTTGGATTCGTAACGGCGGCACTGGGCCTGTTCCTGCTCATTTCGCCAGACACTTTCATATCATTTTTCGTGATTATTCTCGGCGTGGCGGCAATTATCGACGGCATTTTCATTCTGACCGCAACCCGTGATTTGATTATCGATCCTCAGTACAAGCTCATTGTCACGGTGCGCGGAGTTTTAAGCATAGTCGTTGGTCTCTTGGCAGTCATTCTGCCAATTGCGGTGGCGGCTGTCGTCTGGAAGGCAATGGCTTACACTCTGGCAATTTACCTGATTATCTCGGCTGGAATGCAAATCTACACGATTACAAAACTTCACCGAAACGGAATCATGGTGCGCCAGTCAATGATTGAAGTCGCATCTTCCCTTTTGATTGCTTTGGTGCTCTTCGTGATTCCGGCGCAAACAGCGGGTCATTTTATCATCCGCCTCTTCGGAATCGCCTTGCTGGTCGTGGGAATCGGCCTTCTGATAATCCAGTGGAAAAGCCGCCCGGAAGTAGTTCTTCCCGACTCAGTTGAGACCGTAGAAGACGAAAAAAGCGAAGAATAAGGAATTGAATTTTGGGCGACACTGCTGATATTCGCTGGAAACAACGATTCGAAAATTTCAAAAAAGCTTTTTCTCAGCTTGAAACCGCTGTTGATTTGAGCAAAAAGCGGGATTTGTCAGAACTTGAAATTTCCGGCCTCATAAAAGCCTTTGAATTCACCTTTGAGCTTTCATGGAATGTAATGAAGGATTTTCTTACAAATCAGGGAATTTCTGGAATCATCGGAAGCAGGGATGCGATTCGTCTGGCATTTTCAAATTCTTTGATTTCAGATGGTGAGTCGTGGATGAAAATGATTTCCGACCGAAATCTTGCGTCACACACCTATGACGAAAAGACAGCCCAGAGCTTGTTTTCCATGATAAAAGAAAAATATCTCGGTCTTTTCAAGGCTTTTTCTCAAAAAATGGAAGACTTTTCAAAGGAAAGCTAATGAAATTCGGACTTTCGGATAATTCTCTTGAAATAATCGGCTCAATTTTTGAAAAATACCCTTCCGTAAGCAGGGCTGTGATTTACGGAAGCCGGGCAAAGGGAAATTTTCGTCCCGGAAGCGACATCGACATCACACTGGAAACGACTTCCGGCTTCAAGCACGAAACGCTTCTTGAAATCTGCAATGATTTTTATGAGAGCGACCTGCCTTACATGGCGGACATCAGTCAAAAATCAGAATTAAAAAATCAGGCCCTACTTGACCACATCAATCGAGTGGGGCAAACTTTGTGGCAGAAAAACAAAAACTAATTTTTATGGAGAATAATATGAAAATCAACAAACTTGATGAAATTTTAAAGGCAAATGAATATCCCGGCCGTGGAATCGTGGCCGGGCTTTCAGCCGACGGAAAATACGCCGTCTCAGCTTACTGGACAATGGGCAGAAGCGCAGGCAGCCGAAACCGCGTCTTTGTGACCGAAAATGAAAACGGAAGCGAGGTCGTGCGCACAAAGGCCTTCGATGAAAGCCTCATTGCAGGCGACCCAAGCCTTATCATCTATGCCGCTGTCCGCCAGCTGGGAAGCAAAACAATCGTCACTAACGGCGACCAGACAGACACAATCTTTGAAGGACTCAAAAAAGGCGAGACTTTTGAAGAGTCGCTCCGAGTGCGCAAATACGAGCACGACGCCCCGAATTTCACTCCCCGCATTTCCTCTTTGCTCAATGTAGAGGGCGGAAAATACGACTACGCAATCTCAATCCTGAAAAGCGACTCTGGGAACGGCGACAATACCCTCCGCTTCACTTACACCTACGACAATCCCCAGAAGGGCGAAGGACACTTCATCCACACCTACATGGGAAACGGAAATCCCCTGCCAAGCTTTGAGGGCGAGCCAGAAAAGGTTGAAATCAAAGGCAATATCGACGAATTCGCCAGCATGATTTGGGCTTCACTCAACGAAGAGAACAAGGTTTCCCTTTTCGTCCGCTTCATCGACATAGCCACAGGCAAGTACGAAGAAAAAATTATCAACAAGAACAAATAATTGAAATCTCTCGTCTGCACGACTTTACTTGTTGAGACTTCTCCTCAGGGGCTTCCGCTGGGTGCGGCCTGTATTGCCAGCTCAATTAAGGCCGATTCCCGAACAAAAAACGGCTTTTCGGTCTCTCTGGCGGATTTTTCCCTTGAAGACAAGGACATTATGCAGGCGCGGGAAAAGGGCGGAGACGAGGGAGTTTCTGCTCTCCTTGCAGAAAAACTTGCCGCTAAAAAGCCGGATTTCGTCTGTTTTTCGGTCTATGTCTGGAACCGAAGGATTCTGGAAGGAACTTGCCGCCACCTCAAAAAAATGCTCCCTGACTGCCTCTGCATTGCGGGCGGGCCTGAAGTAACGGCAGATCCCCTTTCTTTTGACAGCTTTGATTTTATGATTGCGGGTCAGGGCGAACGGGCTATGGTGGAACTGCTTGACGCGATGGCAAAAAGCGAGACAGGAATTGGCGGAAACTGCAATGAAACCGGGCGGGCTTTCGGCGTGCAAGGGGTTTATGCCGGCGGCGACAAAAGCCATATCAAAAAAAACGATGGAGCCCCAAGTCCACATCCTGCGGGACATAATGAAATCGTCCGGGCTTGTCCTTTGCCGCCTGAAATGACGGCTTCCCCTTACCTTGACGGCACCCTTGACCCTTCAAAATACGGCGGCGCACTTTGGGAACTTGCCAGGGGCTGCCCCTTCAAATGCTCTTACTGCTACGAATCAAAGGGCGAAAAGAAAATCGCCTATTTCCCCATGGAGCGGCTTGAAAAAGAAATCGAGCTTTTCGCAAAAAAGAAAATCGCCCAGGTCTTCGTGCTTGACCCGACTTACAACGCAAGCAAGGAGCGGGCAATCAAAATGCTCAGAATCATCGAGAAAAAGGCTCCGGGAATCTTCTTTTATTTTGAAGCCCGCGCTGAATTCATCGACCGTGAGCTGGCAAGAGCCTTCGCCCGCATTCCCTGCTGCCTGCAAATCGGCCTTCAAAGCGCCAATCCCGAAGTTCTAAAAAATGTCCACCGCACTCTTGAAAAAAAACGCTTTGAAAAAAACATCGGATTTTTAAACGAAGAGGGTGTGACCTTCGGCTTCGATTTGATTTACGGTCTTCCAGGCGACAATTTCAAGGGCTTTTGCGAGAGCATCGACTTTGCCCTCTCCCTTTATCCCAACAACCTTGAGCTTTTCTGCCTCAGCGTGCTTCCCGGAACAGATTTGCACGACGCGGCGAAAGGTTTCGGCATGGAATGGGAAAATCAGCCGCCCTACCATGTTTTGCGCACGCCCCAGTTCAGCGAAAAAGATTTGGCAAAGGCCGAGTGTCTTTCCCTGGCCACAAATCTTTTTTACACAAAAGGCCGGGCCGTGGCCTGGTTCAATTCGGTGATTTATGTCCTAAAAGAAAAGCCCAGCGACTTTTTGAAAAAGTTTGAAGAATGGCTTGGAAATGACAAAAAAAAGCTTGCTTCCACAGGCTCAATCCGTGACTGGACTGCCGATGAGAATTCCGCACAAATCGAAGAATTGCAGCTTGCATTTATCCAGAAACGCTTCCACGAAAAAGGCCTTGACCGCTATCTCCCCGCAGCAGAAGATTTAATCAGAATGCACGCAGCCTTAGGCCGCTGCACTTTTGACGGCACGGAATCCACATTCACGACCCGCTATCACCCCGATGATGTGATGAGCGAATACGGCACGGATATTGAATTCTTCACCGAAAACTGTGGCAAGCAGAAATGCCGTGTGCGTGTGTTCGTGGGCAAAAACGGAGCGGACTGGCGGACGATTTAAGATTCCAAACTTTTTTCTATTACTTCCACGATTTTTTTTATGGCCGTTTTTTGAACGCCTGAATAATTCACCACGAAAATGCTTTCTTTCTCTTTTGGAACATTGGTGTAATAGAAGTCTTTTAAAAGAGGAATTTTTATCTTATTTACTAACAACCGTTCGTTAATTTCTTTTGCAGAAAACTTTGTTTTTTCAGAGTCAAGAGACAGAAGAAAATGAAGCCCTGCCTCTTCTTCGCGGATTTTAAAAATATTGAAAAGCCTTGCCTTTGAGAAAGCTGAAATCAGGTCATTTCTTAACGAACGGTAGTAATTTTTCATTCGGATAATATGCCGTGCAAAATTCCCGTCAGAAATAAAGCGTGCCAGCGTGAATTGCTCAAAGGCTGAAACTGTGCTGGAGAAGCCCCGAAAAACTTCCTCAAAACGCGGGAGCAGAGTTTCAGGAAGAACCATGTAGCTGATACGGAAAGACGGAGCAAGAGTCTTTGTGAAAGTATTGATGTATATAACCCGACCATTCAGGTCAAAGCTTTGCAGTGTCGGCAACGGCTTGCCTTGAAATCGGAATTCGCTGTCATAGTCATCTTCGATGATGTAACGACCGTTAGTTAATTTATTGGAAGAATCGTTTGCCCATGCAAGCATTTCGTTCCTTCGACGAATCGGCATTACGATTCCCGTGGGAAAATGATGTGAGGGCGAAATATGCACGACGCTGGCACGGTTTTCTTCCAAGGATGAAGGATTCATCCCATCTCCGTCGATTTCCACAGGAATACAATCCGCACCGTTTAGGGAAAAAACCGAGGCAATTTTTTTGTATCCGGGATTTTCCACGGCATAGCGGTGATGCGTACCGAGCAGCTGAATGAGCATGGTGTAAAGCGACTCCGTTCCAGCACCGATAACTATTTGCTCTGGAGAAACCCGCATTTGCCGGAAATCATACAGATGTTTTGCAATCGCCTCCCGCAGCTCAAAAACACCCTTCGCGTCAGTCTTTAAAAGCAGATTCTTGTTTCCGCTGGCAAGCACGCTGCGCATAGTCTTTGCCCAGAGAGAAAAAGGAAATTTCTCAAATCCGGTGGCATTGCTGGAAAAATCTGCGAGATAAGATTTTGTTTCTGTATGCTCCTTTTTGTCTTTCTGAAGCTGACTGTCCAAGTCATGTCTCTTGTTTTCTTTCTGGATGTCCTCATCTGGATTTAGAATTATATCATTTTTGATGTCCGTAACGAAAAATCCTTTCTTTTCAATTGAGTAAAGATAACCTTCCACACACAAAAGCGAATAAGCATTCTGCACAGTAATCACGCTCACGCCAAGATGGTCGGCAAGAGCGCGTTTAGAGGGCAGCTTTTCATTGGGACTGAATGTTCCGGAAACAATTCCCTCCTTTATGAATTCATAGATAAAATCACACAGCCCCTTTTTGCCACGCTTTGAAAAATCAATAGTAATCATCATGCTTTTTTACTCATCTGATATTATTATATAAAAATATTATAGAAAAAGCGCTTTCCTATCTCATCAAGCGTCTGAACGTAAAAGATTTTTAAAAGCTCACGCCCATAGCGGCGGCAAACTGCCAGTAATTTTTAGTGACGTTATACGCAAGCCCCATGGAAAGCGCGGGAAAGGCGATTTTTGAGAGATAGAAACGCACGCCGCCATTGGGTCCGTGCATGAATTCATATTCATCGTCATCTTCAAGCAGCGTGTTCTTCTTGGTGTAGACCAGCTGATAGTCTCCGTAGATTGAAAGCATTGCCCAACTGAATTTCGCAACAGCAATCTCAAGGCCTGCATTCCCACCGATGATTCGTTCTGTTACGAAAGAGCCTGGCAAAATGTTTACGGAAGCCGCGCTCTGGCTCATGTAGGCAGAAATATGATTTTTCTTGCCGTAATAACCTGAAATTTTCTGATAGATTCGGAGCCGAGGAGTGAAAACCGGGTGCTGCTCGCCGATTGCAAAAGAAGCTCCCAGAGGGTGACGGTATTCATCATCCTCGGAATTGGTCAGCCCAGCCTCAGCGGAGATAGAAGCCGAATTCGTGGACATGAAAACACCGTTCCAGTCAGACCTTGAATAGCCTAAACCGAGCGAAACACTTCCGATGTGAAGTTTTTCTTCGGGAAACGAAGGATACTCTTCGACAGACTCCGTTGAAAGATACCGGTAGCTGTAACCATTTGAAATCGTGAAATTCTCACCCAGCTTTTCAAAAATCGAAAAGGACGCGGAAAAGCCCAGAGATTTATATTTCAGAATCGTCTCTTCCTCAATGTCAACAAGCTCAGGATGACTCTTCCCCCCGGAAACAAAAACAGAAAATCCGGGAACTCCGTTAGGCTTAGCAGGTTTTGAGAAAGACGCCATTCCCGTCATGCTGCTGTTTGAAAAGAATCCGCCGATCATAAAATTATCTTTGCGGCCAAAAGCATTTGTATCCATTACGACCGCTCCGGCCATGTATCCTGAACTTGAAGCCATAGCAAAAGGCAGGGGAATGAAAGTGATTTTTTCCTTGACTGAGATATTGATTTCAGCGTCGGTGTCACCAATCTGCTCAGTGGAGATATGGATATCATCAAAAAGGCCTTCGAGCTGCACCGCCGTTTCCAAATCATGCATATTTTCATCTGTAAGCGGCAGGCCTATGAATTTACTGACTTTCGACTGAATGTATGAGTCCCGTGTTTTTTTAAGACCGTCAAAGTTGATTTTCGTGATGGTAAGGTCCTGAGCAAATATAGAAAAAGAAAAGAAAACGGTAAGAAAAAATATGACAAATCGTTTCATGGGAAAAAATTGTATAAAAAAAGAATTGTTTCCACAAGGTCAGAAAAATGCTAAAATCCCGTATGAGAAAATTCCTTCTTCTGATTCCCTTTTTTTTAGTCGCCTGTGCAAGTTCCCGCTTTGAATCAGGTTTTTCGCCGGTGTATGTGACAAATACGTCAAAGTACATGCTTTTGCCTGCAAGCGAAATTGAATCCCCTATTGATACATTGGAGCGAATGGAAGCTGATTTTGGCGGCCAGCACCTTGAAGCCGATCTTTATGTGATTTCCGATGAAAACCAGCTTTCCGTGACGATTTTCAATGAATTCGGCGCGACTATGGCAAGTCTTTTATACGATGGGTCCACGCTTGATTTTGAGTCTGAATTTTTTCCAAAAAAAATAAAGGCAGAATACATCGTGGCTGATTTTCAGTTTGCACTGTACAACGCTGATTCCATAAAGTCAGCCCTTGAAAAAATCGATGTGGACTTTGAGCTTTCAAGTGAACAAAATCTGAATGAAAGGACAGAAACTCGAATCTTGAGCAAAAAAGGCAAAATAATTTCTAAAATCACGAAAACCTACTCTTGTACAGAGAACGAAAACAGAGAAAAGCTGCTTTCCATTCATTACGAAAACTTTTTGCGCGGGTATTCGTATTTACTAACTTTGCTTTAAGACCATTTTTGAGGTAGAATGTTGTCATGAATATCGGAAAATCACAACTCAATATATTTCTTTCAAATCCAGGCTTTATCTGCGGAGCTGGAGACAGCAGCGATACGGCTCATTTTATCAAAAACATCACTTCCGGGAGCCGTGAAGGAATCCAAAAAATCAACTGCGACCTGGTGGGAGAAGAAGGCGTAAAATCTTTCTATGTGGGAAGAATCAGTGACGAAAAACTCAAACCCACGGGGGACAAATTTGACGCGCGAGTTCTTCAGATTCTGGATTTTTCTCTCTCCTTCATCGAACCGACGGTCAAAAAAGCAATCGAAAAGTACGGCGCGAAGCGAATCGGGATTTGTCTTGGCACCTGCGACAATGGCAGCGAGCTTTCATTTCTGGGACACCGTGATTTTTTCACAAAGGGAGCCTTTCCTACCGGCTATGAGCTGAAAACCCAAGGTGTGGATTATCCTGCCGTATATGCCCGCCGCAAGCTCGGTACCGGGGGCATCACGCTTGCATTCTCGACAGCCTGCTCTTCCAGCGCAAGCGCAATCATCAAGGCAAAGGAACTGATTCAGTCGGGAATCTGCGATGCCGTAATCGCCGGCGGCATTGATGTGACGGGCTACGCGGTCCTGCTCGGCTTTGACCAGCTTGGCGCAATCAGCCATGAGATGACGAATCCATTCTCAAAGAACAGAAACGGTATCAATGTTGGCGAAGGAGCCTGCTTTTTTGTGCTCGCAAAAGATGATTTGGACGGAACCGGAATCCAGCTCGCAGGAACAGGCGAAAGCTCGGACGCAAACCACATGACAGCCCCCCTCGCGGACGGAACAGGTGCCAAACAGGCGATGGAAAGTGCGCTGAAAGACGCAGGCTTGTCACCAGCCGATATTGATTACATCAACCTTCACGGTACGGGAACGCATCTCAACGACAGCATGGAAGGAAAAGGCGTGGATTTAGTGTTCGGCGATTACAAGGTTGCAGTCAGCTCCACAAAGCCTATGACCGGCCACACGCTGGGAGCGGCAGGAAGCCTTGAGCTTGCAGAGTGTTTCTACGCGATTCAGGAGCAGAAACTTCCTGTCCATGTGTGGGACGGCATTCAAGACGACGAGATTCCGACACTGAATATCGTGACAGTCAAAAATGCAGATGAAATCACTGGCAAGCGCGCAATAAAGTGCTGCATGAGCAACTCATTCGCATTCGGCGGCTGCAATGCAAGCCTTGTCATCAAAAAAGCCTGATTCACGAAAAAAAGGACTCAAAATGAAGATAGAACACGAAGAACTTGAATCATTGATACCCCATCGCGGAAAAATGTTCATCGTCGGAAGAATTTCAGATGCGGATCCAGAAAACTGGACGATTGAAAGCGAAACAAAAATAAGCGAAGACTTCATGTTCTTTGATGAATCTGTGTCTGGCGTTCCGAACTATGCCTGCTTTGAGATTATCGCACAGACCGTGGCGGCCTTGTCAGGACTGTATGCCAGGGAGCACGGGCTTGAGCCTAATATCGGATTTATACTGAGCGTGTCAAACCTGCATTTTGATTTTGACATTATCAAAAGCGGCGAAACAGTGCAAGTAAAAGCAAGGCGGGAAACTGCCGTCGATGCAGTATCGTCTCTGAGCGCAGAAATATATATCAACGGAGCGCGGAGAGGCGGTGGCAAACTCACTGTCATGGAAGCAGTTGCCGGCAGCGAGGCGCAGAACCAGTGAGACAGGTCAAGTCTAAAAAAATCTATGAATTTCCCGCATTGACTTTGGAGGAAACTTTATGAATTCAGAAAAAAAAGTGCTTGTAACCGGAGCTTCAGGCGGAATCGGACGGGCAATCGCTTTGGCTGCCAGTCAGGCTGGATATGAAATCGTTGCGCATTACAACAAGGGCGCGGAAAAAGCCGAGTCCCTCAAGGCTGAAATTGAAGCCGCAGGGGGAAAATGCACTCTTTTGCAATTCAACGTTTCAGACCGCGCGGACTGCACGGCAAAGCTGGAAAAATGGACCGAAGAAAACGGCGCGTTCTGGGGAATCGTGTGCAATGCCGGAATCTGCAGGGACAACGCTTTCCCAGCGCTCTCCGATGAAAACTGGGATGACGTCATCCATACGAACCTGGACGGCTTTTATAATGTCCTGAAACCCTTGGTCATGCCTTTGTGCCGGAAAAAACGGGGGCGAATCATCACAATTGCAAGCGTTTCCGGCGTCATCGGAAATCGCGGCCAGGTAAACTACAGCGCAAGCAAGGCTGGCATCATCGGAGCAACAAAAGCACTGGCCGTTGAACTCGCAAGCCGAAAAATCACCGTAAACTGCATCGCTCCAGGTTTCATCGAAACCGAAATGATTAAGGATGCACCCGTAGAGCAGATCCTTCAGACAATCCCCATGGCCCGCGCAGGCAAGCCGGAGGAAGTGGCATCTCTTGCGGTCTATCTTCTGAGTGAAGGCGCATCATACATCACACGACAGGTTATTTCTGTAAATGGCGGAATAGTCTAAATTCAGACAGTTCTTTCCATGGCTTTCATTTGAAAATTCTTCTTTTTCGCTATAAAATGTTCAGTAAACTTTTTCAGAACTAAGGATTTTATATGGAAAAAAGGCGGGTCGTCGTTACTGGCGGCGGAATTTTAAGCGCACTAGGAAATAATTGGACCACGATTCTCTCAAACCTCAAGGCGAAAAAAAATTTCATTCACTATGTCAAGGAATGGGATGAGCGATACCCTCTCATGAATACACGGCTTGCCTCGCTGATTGATTTTGAGATTGACAGGAACAAATACTCCCGAAAGGCTCTCCGCGGTATGGGCCGCGTCTCTCAGATGGCACTTGTCTGCACGGACGCCGCCCTCGAAGACGCTGGGCTGCTCGGCAGCGAAGAACTATCTCAGGGTATGACAGGCATCGCTTACGGCTCCTCAATCGGAAGCGTCGATCCTCTCATGGATATGTATGCAATGCTCGTCACCAACGATACAAGCAAGGTCAGCTCATCCACATATATCAAGGCGATGCCTCAGACCTGTGCCGCAAATCTTGAAGTATACTATCATCTCACAGGCCGGATCATCATCTCAAATACCGCCTGTACCTCAGGCTCGCTTTCAATCGGCTATGCCTACGAGACCATTCAGAGCGGCAAGCAGGACATTATGATTGCAGGAGGCGCGGAAGAATTCAGCCCAATGACCACGGCCACATTCGATACGCTTTTCTCAACATCAACAAAGAACAGCACGCCGGAACTGACACCGAGCGCATACGATATCCACCGTGATGGTCTTGTAATCGGAGAAGGAGCATGCACTCTCATTCTTGAAGAATACGAACATGCAAAAAAACGCGGTGCAAAAATATATGCCGAAATCGTAGGATTCGGTACCACCACAGACGGAACTCACATCACGTCCCCGAACCAGCCGACAATTGCCCGGGCGCTTCAACTCGCCTTGAATGACGCAAACCTATCTCCAGAAAAAATCGGTTATATCAACACCCATGGAACAGGAACAACCCTGGGAGATATCACCGAAACAGCGGCGACTTACGAAGTCTTCAAAAGAGCCGTTCCAGTCTCAACAGTAAAGAACTACATCGGTCACACGCTCGGAGCCTGTGGCGCAATAGAATCCTGGCTCACCATCAACATGATGAACGAAGGCTGGTTCCTGCCAAACTTGAATCTGAAAGAGGTCGATCCAAAATGCGCTCCGCTGGACTACATCACCGGGAACGGTCGGAACATAGACACCGAATATGTTATGAACAACAATTTCGCTTTCGGCGGAGTAAATACAAGCTTGATTTTCAAAAAAATAAATTAATTTTTTTCATACGGAGGATAAAAAATGAAAAAATTAACCGCATTTCTAGCTGCAGGGTTTCTCCTTGCATGTAGCATTTTCGCAGAAGCACCAAGTTATGATGACCCTAACGCTTATGTCATCGACACGGCAGAACTTTCTGGAGAAATGAAGAATAACGTGGAAGTTACCAATGTTTCCACATCAAATAATTTTGAAGTTGTGATTTACGGATGGCACGAAGTCCGCAAGGAATGGCTCGAATTCGGTAAAACCCGTCTCTACGGCATCGGTGACAAACAGACCATAAAACCTGTCGATAAATACAACCGAGCCCTCTCTTCATTCCGCTATGTCGCAATTGTTACCTCAGCAGGGAAAACCTTCAAATACAGCTCTGGAAAAGCCAAGAACGACCTTCACATCTGGTTCTATGATGACCGTGAAATCGATGACTCTCACAACAAAAAATACGATACATCACTGTTCTCTGTCTCCTTCTCCGGCTTGAAGATTGCTGCCGGCAAGAATTTCAAGATTGGAGCCTCATTCAGAATCGAAGCATACGATGACGAGGACGAAGAATACAAGGCTGGAACCATCGCGATTCTCAAAGGACCGAAATCATCAGACACATATTCTGTCACAACAGAAGGGAAAAAATTCGGAGAATACAAATATATCAAAATCATCTCCCGGGAAGAGAAAGACTATAAATACACCACAAGTTTTGAGCGAAACAACCTTGTTATCACTGTTGACGAGTAAAACAAGGCCAGTACAGGCGAAAAGCTCAAATCACTTACTTAGGCAACCGCGATTTTGATTTTATTCTGACAAATTGACAGATTTTGTCAGAATAGCTAGTATTATATATAAAAGTTTAAATTCCGATTCTTCGGACTTTACCATGACAGGAGAAAAAGATGGCTGTAATTAAACCAATGATTCGCTCAAATATCTGTATCAACGCTCATCCGGTGGGATGCGCCCGTGACACAGAACATCAGATTGAATATGCAATCGCGCAAAAATCAAAACGAGGCATCAAGACCGCAAAAGAAGGCGGATATGCGCCAAAGAACGTTCTCGTTCTCGGATGCTCTACAGGATACGGATTGGCAAGCCGAATTATGGCAGCTTTTGAATATGGAGCCGACACAATCGGCGTTTCTTTTGAGAAAGAACCTACCACAACAAAAGGCGGAACCCCGGGCTGGTACAACAACAAAGCCTTCGACCGGGCCGCAAAAAAAGCCGGTCTCAAAGCCGTCACTTTCAACATGGACGCATACAGCGATGAATGTCGCCAGACAGTCATTGACGAGGCTAAAAAGTGGGGCGTGAAATTCGATCTTATCGTTTATTCATTGGCTTCACCGGTACGCACTGATCCTGATACAAAGGTCATGTACCGCTCAGTCATCAAGCCGGTCGGACAGCCATACGGTGGCGCATCTCTCGACATGATGACAGAAAAAATCAGCACGATGGAAGCTCAGCCAGCAGAAGGAGACGATATCCCGAACACGGTCAAGGTCATGGGTGGCGAAGACTGGGAACGCTGGATTAAGTACCTTTCAGAAGCTGATGTTCTCGCGGAAGGAGCAAGAACGCTGGCATATTCTTACATTGGTCCAAAATATTCTCATCCGATTTACCGCGACGGAACAATCGGTGCGGCAAAAAAAGACTTGGAAGCACGGGCTAAGTCTATCGATGCGCAGCTCAAGAAAATCGGCGGCGCAGCCTATGTTTCAGTAAACAAAGGCCTTATCACCCGCTCAAGCTCTGTCATCCCGGTTATCACGATGTATCTCGGATGTCTTTTCTTCGTCCAGAAAAAACTTGGCTCTCACGAAGGATGCAAAGAGCAGATTGAACGACTCTTTACCGAACGACTCTACACGGCGGACAAAAAAGTTCCCGTCGATGAGGAAGGACGTATCCGGATCGATGACTGGGAACTTGATCCGAAAGTTCAGGCCGAAATCGACGAGCACATGAAAGTCGTAAATGAACAGAACCTTCATGAGCACATTGACGTCGAAGGAATCCGCAAAGACTTCCTCAATATCAACGGATTTGCAGTTGATGGCGTTGATTACGAAAAAGACATCACTGACATGACAGCAATTGACTAATAAAAAAGGGGAAGTTGACTCAAACTTCCCCTTTTCTTTTATTGTGCAATTCCCCTAAATTCAGAAATTGTCTTAAATCCTTTTTGCTTCATGTAATCCTTTAGACCGCGTATAATCTCAAGCATAGTGTTGGGATTTGAGAAAGTCGCCGTTCCCACTTGGATTGCGCTTGCTCCTGCCATAAGGAATTCAACGGCATCTTGCCAACAGGAAATGCCGCCCAAGCCCACCACAGGAATTCTCTCGCTTTCAGGGAGTTTATTCATAGCCTGAACCAAATCGTAGACCATACGGAGGGCGATTGGCTTTACCGCAGGTCCTGAAAATCCCGCACGGATATTGTCAAAGACAGGTCGGCCAGTGTTCAAATCGATGGACATAGCCTGGAAAGTGTTCACGAGGCTGAGTGCGTCTGCGCCCGCTTCCCGAACTGCCATGGCAACACCGATTAAGTCCGGCGCGTTTGGAGTGAGCTTTACCATGAGAGGCTTTTTTGTCACTTCACGAACGGCTTTTGTGACTGTGGAAGCAAGCTCACAATCCATACCAAAGCCCATTCCGCCAGCCTTAACATTCGGGCAGCTGATGTTCAACTCAATCATAGGAACAGCTGTCTTTTCCAGCAATTTCGCGCCCTCAACATAAGTTTCGATGGAAGAGCCAGACAAGTTCGCAATGGTGACAGGCTTTAACTCCAGCATTGATGGAAGCTCATGCTCAATGAAATGCTCGATTCCTGGATTTTCAAGTCCGATAGAGTTTATTAAACCCGATGGAGTTTCAACAAGACGGGTTCCCGTGTTGCCATGTCGGGCCTGCAAGGTAAGTCCTTTTGAGCAAATTCCGCCAAGACCGTTCACATCGAAAACGCTGGCATATTCTGAGCCGTAGCCAAAAGTTCCGCTGGCCGCAATTACCGGGTTTTCAAAACGAACTCCAGCCACTTCGACGCTCAAATCAGGCTCAAATTCTGCGATTTTACCATCATTTCCTCTGGCACTTCCGAAGACAGGTTTGTTTTTAGGCGGCTCAAACTGCAAAATCTCACCCTTGAAAACAGGACCGTCTTTACAGCAGCGTTTGTTTCCTTCGGTGGTGGTGATTGTACAGCCAAGACAAGCTCCCACGCCACAGGCCATGTTTTTTTCCATGCTGAGGAAAGATTTTACTCCCGCTTCCATACAGATTTTCTGCACATAAGCCAGCATAGGAGTGGGTCCGCAGGCATAAAGCACCGTGTAGCCCTTTTCTTTGAGGGTCTGGGCTGTGAGTGCGGCTGGCAACATTCCGTGAATGCCCGCTGAGCCGTCATCTGTAGTAATTTTTAGCTCTGCCGCATCCACATATTCAAGACCATAAGAGCCGCTTTTAAAAGAAGCGAAAAAGTCATAAGATTTTGGCTCAAGCGTTGAGGCAAAGCCCGCCACAGGTGCCACACCGATTCCGCCGCCAACGATACAGGGTCTATCAGTTTTTTGAGGCGCAGGAAAAGAATTTCCTGTGGGACCGATAAGTTGAACTTCGTCATTTTTTTTGAGGTCACAGAGTTCCTGAGTTCCCTTTCCTTTTTTGAGAATGAGGAATTCAATGTGAGCTGCTTCTCCGGCCTTTCGTCCCTTATAAACACTGATTGGGCGGCCCAAAAGAACGCCGGTTTTTGCAACTCGAATCAGATAAAACTGCCCCGGAATTGGAACAGGAATATCATCTGAGCCAGTGGATAAATCTGCCACCATGAGGACTTTTAGATTCCAAACGCTTCCAAAAGGAACAGCACCTGCTACAATATCACATTCAGTTACAATGCCCTTGCCAAAAATCGGAAGCGGCTCGCCTTTACAATCAGTCAACTGTTTCATGCCGAAAATTATATCACATCGGCACAATAAATACGAGGTGGCCCTACGATTTTATTCCCACATGCTTTTTTAGGGAATTGATGTACATTTCGGCATATCGTGAAAGGGCGATTCCTTTTTTTGTGACGATTCCCACGGTCATTTTGTCTTCTACCATCAGCGGGCGGGAAATGATGTCTGCTCCATTCAGTTTGTGGCTTATGATTCCCGAACAGATTGTGTAGCCGTCTAGTCCGATTAAAAGATTGAAAAGTGTTGCCCGGTCACGGACTTTGATTACTTTGGGGCAGTTAAAGTCAATTTCAGTCAGCGGCTCCTCAGCATAATAGAAGGAATTGAAGTCGCCCTGCTCATAGGAAAGGAAGGGATAAGGAGCCAGATCAGAAAGGGAGATGAAGGGCTTTTCGGCCAGGGGACTGGACTTTGAGATAAAGACATTGAGGTTGGTGGTGAAAAGACTTTCAAATACAAGATTATTCTTTCTGATGAGTTTTGAGATTACGTCTTCGTTTTTGGAACTGATATACAAAACGCCGACTTCGCTCTTCAAATGTGCCACATCCTCAATGATTTCGTGGGTTTGGGTTTCTCGCAGGGTAAAATCGTATTTATTTCCGCCGAATTCTCGGATTACATCGACAAAGGCATTTACCGCAAAGGAATAATGCTGGCAGCTCACCGAAAAAATGGGATTTCCGCCCTTGGGATTTTTGTAGCGTTCCTCAAGAAGGGTAGCCTGTTCCAGAATCTGCCGGGCATAGGAAAGGAATTGCTCGCCGTCGTTGGTGACTGTGACGCCCTTGTTTGAGCGTGAAAAAATTTTTATGCCCATTTCGTCCTCAAGTTCCCTGATTGAGGCTGTAAGGCTGGGCTGCGAAACAAAAATTTTGCGTGAAGCTTCCGTTATATTCTTAAAGTCAGCTACGGCAACCACATATTTCAACTGCTGTAAAGTCATGAAACCAATATAGCAGGAAAATTTAATTCTTGCCATAGCTAAAAACTATTGCAAAGTATTTGAAAATAGTATTTTCCATTAGTGAAGTAAATTTATATACTTTCTAAAAACTAGTAAACCGGTAGGTTAAGGAGAAATTTTTTATGGCATTAAAAACATCGGTGACGGGATTCCCGCGGATTGGAAAGGAAAGGGAACTTAAATTTGCAGAGGAAAAATTCTTCAAAAAAGAAATCAGTTTGGAAGAACTTGAATCGACAGCAAAAAAAATCCGGGAATACGGCTGGAAAAAGCAGGAGAAAGCTGGAATTACATTCATTCCTTCAAATGATTTTTCTTTCTATGACAACGTGCTGGACACGGCATTTATTTTCAATACACTTCCTGAGCGATATTCTTCACTCAAACTTTCTGAAATTGAAAAATACTTTGCAGCCGCCCACGGGTATCAGGGCAGCGAAGGTGACGTTAAAGCTCTTCCAATGAAAAAATGGTTTAACACAAACTATCACTACATTGTGCCAGAACTTTCAGACTCAAGTAAAATTTCACTCGCAAAGGATTCAAAGCCTCTGCGCGAATACAGGGAAGCCGCTGCCCTTGGAATCAAAACTACTCCAGTTTTGACAGGAGCATTCACTTTCCTTTCTCTGGCCAATTTCACAGGTGCCAAAAAAGCCGTGGATTTTGTTTGTGACTTTGTTGATTCATATTCTAAGCTCACCCGGGAACTTTCTGAGCAGGGAGCTGAATGGATTTTCTTTGCCGAGCCTTATCTTGTGCGGGATTTGTCGGAAGCAGAAAAATCACTTTTCACTTCTATTTACGCTTCGCTTCTTTCAAAAATCCGTTCAGAGTCAAAAATCAAAGTCTGCCTGCAAACCTTCTTTGGCGACGTCCGAGACATTTATGACCAAATTTGTTCGTTGGGCTTTGACGGAATCGGCCTTGATTTTATAGAAGGAAAAAAGAGCCTGGAGCTGGTGTCAAAGAAATTCCCAGAAAATATCCTGCTGTTTGCCGGAATCGTAAACGGAAAGAACATCTGGCGAAGCCGCTACGAGGAAAAAATTTCCTTGGTCAAAAAAATTCAGGCGACCGTCAAGGAAGAAAAGCTTGTGGTCTCAACTTCATGCTCCCTTCTTCACGTTCCATACACGACACAGGCCGAAGACATTCTAAAGGACGACATTAAAAAGCACTTTGCCTTTGCCGAGGAAAAACTTGATGAACTGGCCGAAATCGCCTCAAAAGATGCAGAAAAGTATGCCGCCAACAAAAAACATTTTGAACAGGAACGGGTCTTTAAAAGCACAGACGTGCAGAAAGCCCTTTCAGAATTGACCGAAAAAGACTTTGTCCGTCAGCCTGCCTTTGACGAGCGTGAAAAAATCCAGCACAAGGCCTTGAATCTGCCTCTTCTTCCCACGACGACAATCGGCTCCTTCCCTCAGACTGCTGACGTTCGCTCAAATCGGGCTGCCTTTCGTAATGGAAAAATCACAAAAGAACAGTACGTAGCCTTCAATCAGGAAAAAATCCGCGATTGCATTAAACTTCAGGAAGAATTGGGACTGGATGTTCTGGTTCACGGTGAATTTGAACGCAACGACATGGTTGAATATTTTGGAAGCCAGCTTTATGGCTACATTTTTACAAAAAATGCCTGGGTTCAAAGCTACGGCACCCGTTGCGTAAAGCCGCCGATTATCTGGAGCGACGTGAGCCGAAGGGAAGCCATGACAGTTTCATGGGCAGTTTTTGCTCAAAAGCAGACTAAAAAAATCGTTAAAGGTATGCTGACAGGTCCTGTAACAATTTTGAACTGGTCTTTCCCCCGTGAGGACATCAGCTTAAAGGAGCAGGCCTTGCAGATAGCCCTTGCTATCCGCGAGGAAGTCCTTGACCTTGAAAAGAACGGAATCAAAATCATTCAGATTGACGAAGCTGCCCTTCGTGAAAAGCTGCCCCTTAGAAAAAGCGACTGGCACTCAGACTATCTTGATTGGGCGATTCCAGCCTTCCGTCTTGTTCATGCAAAGGTAAAACCAGGGACTCAGATTCACACACACATGTGCTACAGCGAATTTAACGACATTATTCGTGAGATTGATGACATGGACGCTGACGCAATCACATTTGAGGCAAGCCGTTCAGACCTGAAGATTCTTTCTGCCCTTAAAGAGGCGGAATTCAGGACTGAAGTTGGACCAGGAGTTTATGACATTCATTCGGCGCGAGTGCCGGCAAAGGAGGAAATTGAAGCGGCCCTGAAGAAAATGCTTGAAAAAGTGCCGCTTGAAAAGCTGTGGGTAAATCCTGACTGTGGACTAAAAACCAGAGGCGAGGCCGAAACAAAAGCCAGCCTCAAGAATCTGGTTTTAGCCGCAGAAGAAATCAGAAAAGAAGTGACTTCCGAACTGAAAGCCGCGGTTTAAAGGCCAAGAGCCTTTTTGGCTCCCAGTAAGTCTGCCGTTGAATCCCGGCAGGCTTTTCCGGCCGCGTCAGCTATGTCCTTGAGGCAGAGAATGCCTTTCTCCCGCCCCTCTGCCAGCGACTCGTCTTTCTTCCATGCACACAGAATGCCCCGGCTTGAATTGACTGTTCCGCCAGCTTTATCAAGCAGTGTGGCTGCGATTCGGGCAGCTCCTCCCTGTGCGCCGTAGCCCGGAATCAAGAAGAAAATATCTGGGTATGCGTCACGCAAGGCGCGAGCGTCGCTTTCTTCGGTACAGCCAACTACGGCTCCAACAGGGGAACAGGTCTGCTCAGGATAGAAAGCCTTGAATTCAGCGGAAATCTTCTCCAATTCGCCACCAGTCTTGTCGAGAACACGGCCGCCCGCTTTAAGTTCCTCTTGCTCAATGTCCACCATGCCAGGATTTGAAGTGCGCAGAAGTACGAAAATACCCTTGCCCCCAAGCTCCCCTTGCGGTTTGCAATATTCAGTGAAGGGCTTTAAAGTGTCAAATCCCATGTATGGATTGATTGTGATTATATCAGTCTCGAAATCGCTGTTTTCGCCGAAGTGGGCGCGGGCATAAGCTTTTGCCGTATCAGCAATGTCACCACGCTTGATGTCGCTGATTGCGATAAATCCGGCCTCATGTACAGCCTTAATCGTCTCGATATAGGCCCTTAAGCCTTCGATACCCATTGCCTCGTAATATGCAATCTGAATCTTAAAACAGCATGCTGATTTATCCACGGCCACCCGCTTGATAATCTCTTTGTTATAAGCCAAAACCGCCTCTACCGGTGAATCAAATGCCTTCAGGACTGATTCCGGAAGATAAGACGGATCTGTGTCCAGTCCAACGCAAAGCGGTCCGTTCTGAACTGCGACTTCCTGTAATTTCTGTAAAATGTGTTTCATAAATTATAATCCTCTTGCCCATGGATATGTACTTAAATATGGATCCGGCTTAATTACAGACGGTGTAGCCCATACTTCATCAATCAGGCCTTTGTTGTTGATTTTTCCGATTCGTACCTGCTTGTAAAGGTGCTGGTTTCCGCCATCAATCGTTACAATACCCTCAGGTGCGGAAAAGCTCAAGCCTTTTGAAGCGACGCGAACTGCCTCAACGTCGAAACTGCCAGCCTTTTCACATGCAGCGGCCCACATGTAAACCGCAATATACGCAGCCTCAATCGGGTCGCCGGTCATGCGGTCATCGCCGTATTTCTCCTTGTAATCGGTGACGAATTTTTCATTGCGTGGTGTCTGCGTGGTCTCGTAGTAATTCCATGAGACCAAATGACCAGCAAGATTCTCCAAATTCATTTTTGCGACTTCTTCTTCAGCGATTGAAAAACTCATGACAGGAATTTTTGCCGATGTTATACCAGCTTTCGCAAGGGCCGCAAAGAAAGCCACGTTTGAATCTCCGTTAAGCGTATTGAGAATCACGTCAGGCTTCACTTCAAGAATCTTTTTGACTACAGCATTGAAGTCAGTTCCGCCCATCTGGATATACTCTTCACCAAGACACTCGCCATCGAGCTGGGCAAGCTGCGCCTTGATGATTTTGTTGGCCGTGCGGGGGAAAACATAATCACTTCCGACCAGGAACATGCGCTTTCCGATTGTCTCAGCGCAATAATCTACAGCAGGAACAATCTGCTGGTTCGGAGAAGCTCCCATGTACATGATGTTAGGGCTTGCTTCCATTCCCTCGTACTGAACCGGGTACCACAAAAGACCATACAGTTCCTCAAAAACAGGCTTGACTGCCTTGCGCGATGCACTTGTCCAGCATCCGAACACAGTCACGACTTTTTCGTTTTGAAGCAATTTTCTGGCCTCATCCGCGAAAATCTGGGGGTCGCTGGCACCGTCTGCTTGAACAGCCTCAATCTGCTTTCCGAGCACTCCACCGTTCGCATTGATTTCAGAAATTGCAAGCAGCTCCGCGTCTCGTACAGAAGTCTCTGAAATCGACATAGTGCCAGAGAGCGAGTGCAAAAGCCCTACCTTGACAGTATCGACCTTTTTTTCATTACATGAAGCAAGCAGAAGCAGGCCCACAAATCCAAGAATTATTCCTGTTCGTTTCATAACATCTCCTATTTTATAACCTCATACATTGTCATTCGTCCCTTGCCTTTGATTTCACTTTCGATAGGCTCAGAAAACTTAATATCCGTACCGTTCAGATGTTCAAAAACCGTCTGACTCACACGAATTTCTCCAGGAGTACAGGCACTTTCCATTCGGCTGGCGACATTGACTGTATTTCCCCATACATCATACACGAATTTCGTCTTTCCGATAACACCCGCAGTGACAGGTCCGGAATTCAGGCCGATTCGCATATTGAACTGAATCTTACCACATCTGTTGTAATCTTCCAAATCCTTGTACATGCCTTTTGCAAATTCCACCATGATTCTCGCATGGTCAGGATTGCTTGTCGGAACACCACAGGCCGCCATGTACGCGTCACCGATAGTCTTGATTTTTTCAACGCCCATCTCTTTTGCGCGTTCGTCAAATCGGGTAAAGAGTTCGTTGAGGGCCGTAACAATTTCACTCGCCGTGTGATTGCTGGACACTTTTGTAAAACTGACAATGTCAGAGAACAGCAATGTAACATCAGTGAAGGCCTCAGCGACTGAATGCACATTATCTTTCAGTTCATCCGCGATTTTATCAGGAAGAATTGCCCTCAACAGCTGATCTGATTTGTCTTTCTCTGCCGCAAGTTCCCGGGTGCGAGCCTGAACCATTCCCTCAAGGCGAATGTTTTCCAGTTTGATTTTTCTCTGCTTAAAATAGAAAAAGGCTCCTGCTATATCAAGGAGAATAAACACCGTAACCACCCAGAACACAGGCATCTGATAAAAATAGGGTTTTTGCACGAAAAGCATTGCCTCAGCTTCTTCGGAATACAAGCCTTCGGCATTTATCGCACTTACCAGAAAGGTATGCTTACCAGGACTGATGTTCGTATAGGAAACGGTTCTTGTTCTGCTTGGCGGGGTAAACTGTTCCTCGAAATTCGTAAGCCTGTGCTGGAACTGAATTCTCTCTGGCGCGACAAAACTCAAGCCGGTGAATTTTATGTCAACACGCTTTGTTCCAGGCTTCAATATAAATTCCTGGAATTTATTGCTGTATTCAATATTATCAATCGTTACGCTTTCGATGTGGACAAGCGGCATCACAGGATTTTCCCGGATTTTTATCGGGTCATAGACGGCAAATCCATCGACCATCGTGAACCACAGGCGGCCGTGCTTGTCACAGATGCTCAATGCGGTAGATGTCGTTCCGTCAGAATCAAGGCCATCATTGCGGGTATAATATTGAATGCTGGAGATTTTGCCGCCAGTCTGCCCTGCCTCAATCAAATCTTCAGCCTTGACTGAAGCGACACCATAATTGCTCGTAATCCACAGGTCGTTTGAAGTATCAGGAATAATTTGAAATACGGAATCCGTCCCAAGTCCGTTGTCAGAATTTACATTTTCATAGGAAATCGGAACTGTATGGGCAGAATCGAAAGGCTTCACACGGGAAATTCCGCTGCCGGTACAAATCCAATAGCATCCTTCTTTGTCCTGAGTAATCTTGAAAATTACGTTCCCGACAAGACCGTCGTCTGATGAAATATGGGCGATAATCGCCTCGTTTTTCATGAAGTAAATGCCACCACCATCAGTTCCAATCCAAACAATATCATTCGTGTCTTTATAGATACACATTACATATTCGTTCTCAAGACCGTCAATCTGTTTGAAAGAGCTTATTCTTCCGTCCGAGTGGATGATGCTCAAACCAGTCGTTGTGCCGACATAATACTCTTCCGGATTTGTTTCCAATGCAACTCGGACTTTGTTTCCGGCAAGACCGTCATCGCTTGTCCAGTTCTTAATTTCGTTTGTCCGGGGATTATACAAGAGTTGTCCCGGCTTTGTGTAGCAGGAAACAAGGATTTCGCCCTTCATCGTTGTTGCGACATGGCGGATTCGCAGCCCTTGCGTAAATTCTGAAAGGGTATTTTTTATTTCTTTTTCGCCGACATAACAACGGACGCCTGTGTCAGTTCCAACCCAAATACGCCCCACAGCATCCTCGACTATTGCATTGGCAGCCGAGTCAAGTTTTGTCACGCTGAATTTTCCATGAGTCAGTTTCCCGATGCCGTTCCGGTCCGTCGCAAGCCAGATATTTCCTTCCCGGTCTCGGATAATTTTATTGATTTTAGCCGCACTCAAGTCCTTGTTTTCTGATGAGGCGAAAACACCGTTGTGGTATGAAACGACACCTCTCTCCGTTCCGAAAAGCATGGTCCCGTCAACTGCAACATACATAGACCAAGTCGGTATGTTATCAAGAAGAGTGCCTGTCTTAATCACCGAAAACTCTTCGTTATTAAGCCGGACCAAGCCGTCATCGCCCATACCAATCCAGAAAGCGCCAGTCAAATCCTGAATGATTGATGTGACGAAATAGGTCCCAAAGTGTTGGTCAACCTGCGGAATAGTATGAAACAATCCGTCAGAAAACAGAAAAAGCCCGTTCTCGTTTGAGGTAATCAGCCAGACTCTTCCTGCCGTATCGCAATAAAGCGCAACGGCAATAATTCCTTTTGAAACCGTGCCGGCCTGAAATTGCGGAGTTATCAAGTGACCTCGTGGGGTAAGATAGACAATGCCTGCAGCCGTGCCAATCCAGATATTTCCAGCCTTGTCCTCGCATAGAGCGCGCACGGAGTTGTTCGGCAGACCGTTCTGAGTTGTGTATGTTTTGTTCGTTCCGTCCGGCATAATTTTATGCACGCCCTCATCGTTTGAGCCGAGCCACAAATTGCCGCTTGAATCTTCCAGAATAACGCGGACTGAAGAAAATTTGTAATCATTACCACGACTTCGCCTGATTGTGGAAAACTCAACTCCGTCAAAACGTACAAGTCCTTCATAAGTTCCGATATTGAGATAACCGTCTCTCGTCTGAACAATGTCAGTCGCCGTAGTTCCGACCAAGCCGCCAAAAGAATTCCATGTCTGATAAACATAATTGTCCAGGAAAGTCTTTTGCGCAAACAGGCTGTTAATTGCGAACAAAAGCACAGGAATAAGCAAGCGTTTTTTCATTCCTTTATTATAATTGCATTTATCACATTTCACAATGAAAAAAATGAAAAGAAATTTTAATTTGAACTGCGCGGATTTTTTTCCGATAATGATGATATGTCTACACGAAAAGCAGTTTTTTTGTCCTTCGTTTTTTTTCTCTTCGTTCTGGTTGTCCCACAATTATGCGCACAGAACAACATCTCCATGTCTCCGAGCGAAGCAGCTGTCGCACGGAAAAAACTTGTTGATTACTCAAAGCAATACATTGGAAAACCTTATATGTCCGGGGGAATCGGACCAAACGCCTTTGACTGCTCGGGACTAATTTTTACGGTCTCAAGGGAGTCAATCGGAGTACAGCTTCCGCGAACTACGCAGGCAATTTTCTCATTCTGCAAAGATGTCAGCGACAAGGAGCGCGAGGCCGGAGACTTGGTTTTCTTTAAAACAACCTCCAGCGGGAATGTATCGCATGTAGGACTTTATATCGGCTCCAACCAGTTCATCCATGCGGCAAGCGATGGTCCGAATACAGGTGTCATCATTTCTTCTCTCAAAGAATCATATTGGAAATCACATTACTTTTGTACCCGACGTTATCTTCCAAGCTCAAATTCTGAACTGTTGGCAGATAAAAAGCCTGCCGATTCTACAGGCTCATCGACTGCAGCCACATCTGCGTCAAAAAGCACTCAGGAAAAGACATCTTCACTCGCTTTTGTGCGCAATGACGGAGATTCTTTTCTGCAATCACTGATTGTGGACGTCTCCGCATCTTTTGACTGGAGTTTTTTTACACCGGATTACTTCAGGCTTAATGCCAGAGGTTTTGACACAATGGTTCACGCCCGATATGCAGGGAAAAACCTGCAGCCGGGGCTTGGAACATATATCCGCTACGACTCCGGCACGGAAAATTTTCAGTTTCCCCTTGTACTGACACTCACGCTGAACGAATTCTGCCGCGTTTTCGCAGGACCGGTCATCTCTGTCGGAAAAGCTCATCTCCCTGACGATTCCGATGAAAAAATCAAGAATTCCTTCTTTCCGGGAATTCTGGGATTCAGTTTCAGTACGCCCAGCGTCAAAATCGGAAAAACCTTTGTTTCCATTGTTCAAGATATTCACTATACTGTGTTCAACGACAGGGAAAACGGAGCCTTATCATTCGGAAAAAGCGTAACTACAGGACTGGTTCTAGCCAGTGGTATCCGCGTAACCCTTCCCCTAAAGAGTGTTTTATAAAATATGAAAGCAAAATTTTTTCTAATTTCCCTTGCTGCATCAGCGTTTCTCTTCACATCATGCCTTCCCCAAATTTCCATCAAAGCCGGGAACGGCGATGAAGCGACGATTCTTTTCTCAACAGGATTTTCTCAGGCAACGGCAAGAACCCTGCAGGCTGCGACTGGAGCCGATGAACAGGCCCCGCTTTTCAACAAGGACGATATTCTCTTGGTTTTGAATTCGGCCGGTGCCAGCAATACGAGCGCATCAATTCCAACTCCAACGGAAATAGCAACATCAGGAACCCTGTCTGAACTGTCAAAGCATCCGCTGTCAACAACAGAATTAATCACCAAAACAGACAAATCCATCACACTGACTCTTGGCCCAAAGCAGATTACGGCATTTTACGGGCTTTTAAATGCTGACGCACAATCATACCTTGATTTGATGATGGTTCCTGCCCTAATCGGCGAAACAATGTCCGTTCAGGAGTACCGGGAATTATTGGCTTCAATGTATGGACCGGTTTTTGCCGATGAAATCGTAAACGGAAAGCTTACCATCAATCTTTCATCCCCCAACGGAAAAAAACAGCTCAAGGAAACTGTCTCGCTGGGAGAGTTGCTATGCATGAGCGAATCAAAAAGCTGGTCATTGAATTTCTAGATTTTTGAAAGACAGAAGGCGCTCGTGACGGCCACGCTTAATCCCACAAAAACAGTCAGTCCGAGCGTATGTACCGGCGGAAAAGTTGAAAGCGCAAGCGCACCGAATGAAAGCGCCGTTGTAATAAATGAAAGTACAATTGCAAAAGAGTTAAGATTCTTGAGACTATCTGCTTTTTCAGATTCTCCACTGCCCTCGACAGCATAAATGATATAATCCAGCCCCAGGCCGAACACAAGAACAATCGCCGTAATCGGAAAGAAACTCAGATGTATTCCGCTTAAAATCAAAACTGACGCAGTGACAAGCGTAACCAGAACCGGGACCGCCGCAATCTTGAGTACGACCCGAGCCTCATAGCAAAAGAGAAGAATTGCAAGCACCGCCACAAATGCAAAAGCAAGCATAAGTAGCATTGACTCAGAAAGCTCATCCAACTGGGAAGAAATGTCCCTCACCTTGTTCACGAAAAAAACACCTTCACGGCCGGCGGCAGCTTCCCTGAAAAATGACTCATCGCTCGCATCGGCATGAAGGGGAAGCACACAGGAATAAAAACTTCCGTCAATTTCTCCAATCCACAGATTCTGCAGAGCCGATTTTATCGAAGAAGGAATGTTGCGGTCTGAAGGGTGAACGAACGCGTTTTTTAACAAACGATAGTTATTTTCATAATTTTCCGCCAGATTTTCAATTCCTAATGCCTCATACTGCTCTTTGGCAAGCGGAAGTAAAGATGAAGCCGACTCATAGCTTCTCCTTTGAGTTTTTTCAGAGGGAATAAATTGTGCTACCGAAAGGTAGTTTTTCAGCCGCTCACTTTCAATGGCACTATCAAGTAATTGCCCCAGTTCCTCGTTTTTTTGCAGGAGCAATTCTTCTGAATCAGCTTTCACTATAAAATACCAGCCGACAGAACCAGTGTCCAGAACTGTCGCAGAAACAATCTCATTTCTCCTCATCTCAGCAGACATGGAATAAAGCTCCTGAATATTGTTCTTTACTTTAAACGAACGGTAGTTAGTAAAAATCACTGTGAGAGAAATCCCGAAGAGAACGAGAGGTATGAGTATTCTTGCCTTCCGAAAAAGCCGCTTATTACTGAACGCAGGAAGCGAAACCATCTTTCCACGCTGCTTCGGCATTTTCAAAAGCGGATACAAGGCGACTACCGAAAGATAAGAAGAAGCAAGCCCAGTGAACAAAAATACGCTTACTTGCTTCAGGAGCGGAAAAGGCGCGAAAAACAAGGCCAGGAAACAAATCTCCGTTGAAGAAAAGCCAAGAGTAACTCCCCGGAGAATGCGATTTCGGACATCTTCACCGCTCTTGCATGAAAGATTTCCCTTCCAGTTTACGAAATAATGAATCGAATAGTCGAGGCAGATGCCGATAAGCGTTGTTCCGAATACAAACGTAAGAACGTGAATCCCTCGAAAGAAAAGAAGCACGGAAATAAATCCTATTCCGCAGGAAAAGGAGACCGCAAGAGCCGATATGAAAGCAGGAAGTGGCGTGCGGAAAATCCATAAAAAGACCAGAACAATCAAGATTAGCGAGACAAAAGAAATAAGTGAAATCTGGACTTGCGCGGAAGTTGCGTTCTCATAGCTGTGAAACGGAACGCCTGAAAAAATAAACTCAATCTCTTCCCCGCCAGAGTCAGCTTTAAGTGCCTCCGCTCTCTCAAAAACGGACCTGACAGTACTTTTTTTCCCCGTTAGGGAAGAACCACGCTTGGAAACCATTCCTCGGATAAGGACATACCATGCTCCCTCTTTTTCACAAGCAAGTACATCATCACGGAGCATCATTCCGGTAGCTGAAACGGCCCCGCTTCCAAGCATTTTCTGCATAATCCGCTCTGAAAGCAAAAAAGGATCTTCTTCAAGTCCTGATAAATCCGAAAAGCTGAAAGCCCCATAAACGCTGGAAAGGGCATCAGAAGCGATTTCAGAAGCCCCGCCCTCTTCCAAAGCGATGCAGGTCTCCGAATCAAGGAGCATGAAACGGTTTTCATGAAGCCATTCAATAGTCTCGCCTACAGAATTTGCATCAACATAAAAGGAAAGGGTATCAAAAAAATCCGAATCCGAATTTCCATCTTTATCAAGAAAAGAGTCATAAAACCTGCGTGAAAATTCCTTTGCACGCTCAAAATCATCAGATTTCACAAGAATCGTAACGGCCCGCCCCGTCCTATCCGCAAGACTCGTATCAGCCGCCTGAACCTCATGCAAAGAAGAACTTGGCGGCAAAATATCAAAAAGATTCGTTCCAAAAGAAATTCTCGGTGAGACTGCAAGTGAAATCAAAAAAGAAAGCAGAATCGCTGCATGGAATACAATCCACAGCCAAAAAAGTTTTTTTTTCATATTTATTACTTAACACTGAACAAGGATTTTTCTTCCTCTGTAAGGGATTCAGGATAAATATGATTCAGGAATTCGTAGCGGATGTAATCTCCGTTGGCTTCATGAATCGTCATTACGTCTATTGAAATCCGTCCAGCCATTTCGATTTCTTCGACAAATTTCCTGACGGAAGCATTTTTCGGAATCAGGTTGATGTTCCAATTATCACTTCCGCCTATGAATTCAACATCAAAATTCTTTGTGAGCGAAGCAGCGTCTCCTCCAAAAGCGGAAGAAAGAACCTCGGCAAACTGTTGGAAAGTAGCATTTGACTGCGATGACATCACCGTTTTTTTCCCTTTGGCATTCGTCTGTATAATCGCGCTCTTTGTCATGGCCATATTTGAAAAATACGGTTTCTGAGTCTGCCAAAGAATTCCGTCGGCAGAAGAAATAACAAAAATTCCAGAAGAAGCCATTTCTCGCTTGAGCCGCTGTATAAATTTAATCTGCTTGAAGTCGCCTTTCGTGATTTTTTTTGATGAAATCGCCTTGCAGACAGTTTCAAGTCCAACCTCGTCTCCTGAAAAACGAGATTCCCCTTCTTCCGGGAAAATCCGAAAAAAAATAGATAAAAACAACAGAGCCACTGTAATATGTTTTTTCATTTACGGAAACCTCCTGATTCAAGAAGCTTTTTTACTTTTTCAGCCCAGCATTTAGGGCAGAAAAACTGAGTTTCGCCAGAATTCATGTCAACGCACATTTGGGAAACAGTCGCCTTTGTGGTCATTTCGCCGGTATCGGCATTGTAAAGCTCAAAATTGATTTTTATCAGGTTCTCCCACTCAACCAGAATCGCTTTTGCCCTGCATGTGTCACCAAAACGTAAGGAATGCATGTATTTCATTTTGACTTCTGTGACCGGAAACATATAGCCTGATTTCTCCATCTCAATGTAATTGTAGCCGATTTTATCAAGAAGAGAGCATCGGGCCCGCTCACAATAGTTTATGTAGTTTCCGTGCCAGACAATGCGCATTGGATCGCAGTCATTAAAGTCAACCTTGAATTCAATTTCATCAGTCAAATATAAATTTTCATCCTTCATTTTCAGCTCCATCATTTGCATTATTTTACCGTCATCTTGAAAACGCCGTCCCAATCCTCAGAAGGCGGATTCGTCTTGAAATGATTTATCCTGTCGAGGAAAACCACCGAAGGCATATCGTTATATTTTAAAGCACATTCTGAGAAGCAGGTTTCACTTTCTTCCCATTTTTGTGCCCGGTACAGTTCAAGACCGCGCTCAAAAAGTGACTTGATTTCGAGCAGCTTTTCAGCAGCCTTATCCTTGTGCTGGAGAATCTCGTAAATTCTTACAGGCTCCGTCTTTCCCTTGACCGTGATGAAGTCCAGTTCACGGCAAATGAACATTCCCCGCAATTTTTGATACACCACGTCAGAAATAATTGATTTAGAGCCGTAAGCCTTGTTTGCGCTCTCAAGCCGGGCGGCAAGATTCACCGTATCGCCGATGGAGGTAAAATCTTTTCGTGTACGTGAGCCGACAGGACCAAAAGTGACCTTTCCAGAATTGATTCCGATGCCGATTGAGACATAAGTGGAACCGTCTTCCATGGAGAGCTGTTGCTGCTCGCGCATTGCCGCCCTGATTTCCATGGCAGCCTTGCAGGCATTGATTTCTTTTTTTGGACCGGAGAAAAATGCCATCATCTCATCACCGACAAATTTGTCAACATCACCGTCATTATCAAGAATAATCTGCGTTTCGATTTCAAGATAGCGATTCAGCAAGTCAACAACCTTCTTAGGCGTCATTCCCTCGCAAAGCGAAGTGAAGCCTCGGATATCCGTGAAAAGAAAGCATAAATCTCTGGAAGTCGTACCCTTTCGGCTGTCTGTTCCTGCAGATTTTTCGGCATGCTGTAGCGTAGAAAACGAGACATAGGGCATTATTCCCTTTATAAGAGCGACCATTTCCCCGATTTCGAGCGACAAATCCTTAATTTCATCGTTTGTCCTGATAGTATCCGAAAATTTCACCGCGTTGGAAGTGTTCCGTGCCGTCCCGCTCAGAAGTTTCTCAATTGAGCGTGAAGTCTTCCTGACATTTTTACGAAGAAAAAGCAGCGGATTGAAGATAAAATCAGCGAGAAGGATAGAAAAAATCACCACAAGATAGAGGAAAATCGTAATAATCGTGAAGACAAAAATCTTAGTGCGGAAAAATTGCCGCATGAGCACCTGCTGCTTATAAGTGACTATGGAAAACCCCACAAGCTTATGCCCCGCCTTTCGCGCAAAAGTTATCGGATAAATATATTTGCAAGTCAGGTTTGTCTTGTTGAAAACATATTCTTTTTTATAAGCACCGCTCTTGTAACGTTTCAGATAATCTACGGCCTGCTCATTCGTAAGCGTTTTCTCTGATTCATCTATGTCCTTCGGTCTCCCGGTCGTGTAGGCAAATACGGAAAATTCCGGAAGTTCCGTTGTAACATCCCAGCTTTCGAGATATACAGCCGGTTCATTTTTTTCATAGATGATTATGTCAATACGCTCAAAAGGCGTTTCGGCGTAGGCGTTCGTCTCACGCTGCTCCTCAAAGAAAGCCGCGATTTTTTCATAACGCCCCTCAGCGGAATCATAAACAGCCGCCGTCTGTTCCGCCTGAGCGCGCCCGACATCGCTTACAGCCTCAGTGAACATTTTTTTATATCTTTGAAGAATGAGGAGCATGAAAGCAAGCAGGATAACGATAATCACGCCAGTGATGACAAAAGTGAATTTCGTTTTTATAGACAGCCTGCGCATGCGGCGGTTCAGGGAATTCTTGAAAGCCGATATTCCCTCCGAGGAAAAGAAACGCTTTACATGGAGAGACTCGCTTTTTTCTGCGTCATCTGCCCGAATTTTTAAAAATTCCGCGTACTCAGGATTTGATTTCCGAAGATAAAAAATTCCGTGAAACGAATAATAGACATGGGCGAAAAAAGCGAGCAAAACTGTAGCATACACATAAAAAGGAAGCCTGAGAAACCATGCAAAACAGTTTGCGTTCGCTATGAGGCAGACTGAAGCACAAAAAAGATAGATACTGAAACTTGCCAGAGAAAAAAAATAGTTCAGCCTACGGAAGCTGATTCCACGATGTTTTTCCAGAATGAGGGCGACCACTGAAAAAATCGCCGTGCATGGAAGCACATAGATAAGCCACATCAATATTCCCAGAAGCCCGACTTCAACGCTCAGGTTGGGATTAAATGGAAGCGTTCCAGCAAAAATAAGCTGGACTGATGATGTAGAATCAGTATTGTCATATAAATCAATTGCAGAAATGCTGATTGGCGAAAAAAACAAGAACAGAAGCAAGACAACTGGCAAAAAATACTGAAAATATTCAAGCAGAGCCTTTTTCTGATTTTTATCAAAAAGTCTTCCCATACCCGAAAAAATAGTATCAAATTTCCATATTTTTCGCTATCATTTCTCCTATGAAGAAGCATGAAAAAATCGACATCCTTTTTGAAGATGAATATATCTGCATAATCAACAAGCCTTCTGGAATTTTAAGCGTTCCCTCTCAGGAAAAAAGCAAATCAGCTCAGGGCATTCTTGAAGAAATCATGCGCAAAAACGGAACATATTCCGCAAAGCACCGCCCTTTTGCAGTCCATCGGCTTGACCGGGACACAAGCGGCGTAATGATGTTCGCACTCACAGAAGCGGCACAGAAAAAAATCATGAATTCCTGGCACAAAATGGTCAGCGAGCGTCTGTACCGCGCTGTAGCAGAAAATCCCAGGAATCCCAAAAAATTTCTCCCTTTGAACGGCCTCATTGACGATGCGCTAGCATTCAATGCCTACAATATTGGATTTGTGCCTCAGAAAAGTCAAAAGTACGAGGATTCACCAGAAACGGAAAAGCATCAGGAAACCGTTCCCGCAAGAACACATTTCACCACGATTCTGCGCGGAAAAACCCATACACTTTTTGAACTGTCTCTGGATACGGGTAAAAAGAACCAGATTCGAGCGCACCTTGCTTCCAAAGGCTATCCCCTTGCAGGAGACAAGAATTTCCGTGCCAAAACGGACAATTTTCACCGCCTCTGTCTTCACGCCAGAACACTTGAATTCACGCACCCTTTTACCGGACAGCAACTGCGTTTTGAAGCCGCTGAACCAGCTGAATGGAAATTATATGTCGAGAAAGGCGACCTTCATCCTGACACACCGGCCTGGATTTCAGAACGCCAGAGCCTTAAAAAACAAGAATCCTTTACGCTGGGGCAAAAGAGGCTGAGCGCAAAGGACAAGGCTCATATGAATTTCATTGAAATAGGCAAACGCCGCTGAAAGTCCGTCACAACTGCGCAAGAGTCTGCATCAAATCATAGGGTGTCATAGCAAAATCACATTTGATTTTACATGAAGCCAGAGAATGAGCCAGAGATGCCGTGATTGCGGCATCAAGCGGTTTTCTTTGTTGCGCGAGCAGGGCTGCGACCATTCCGCTCAAAACGTCGCCACTTCCAGCCTTTGCGAGGCAGGGACGTCCGAACGGATTTATGAACATTTTATATTTGTAGCCGTCATAATGTGCAATGACCGAATTCGCTCCTTTTAATATGAGCGTTTTCTTGGGGAATTTCTTGCAGAATCTTTCGACCAAATCCAGGCGGTTCAACACACACTCTTCGACAGAAAAATCTCCAAATCCACAGTTTTTTAGTATCGCCTGAAATTCCTTTGGATGTGGAGTAAGTATTACGCCTTTTTCTTTTTTTTCGAGGAATGTCTTCAAGCCTGACGCATAGCAGGCATCAGCATCAATGACACACTTTATATTCCCATGAGAAAGGATGTAATCAAAATAAAACTGGTAGATATCCTCATTGAAACCAAGCCCCATTCCAAGAGCAATAACCATAGCTTTTTCTGGAATATCTGAAGAAACCATCAGCTCCGGGAATATATCAAGCCCCTTTTTAGAAGAATGTTTATGCACCAGCGTTACAAGACCCGCGCCGAAACGGAGCGCCGCTGAACCAGCAATTGCAGCAGCCCCCTGCTTTTCCCCGGAAGCAATGGCCACATGACCGAAACTTCCCTTATTCACGTTACAGAGGGAACGATGGGGAAGCTGCAAATCGCTTTCCTCAAGAAGCATTCCCTTAACAAAACTGGAATTACTTGAATTCTCATAGAGACGACGGTTTACGCCAAGCTCTGCGCATTTTACAGTTCCTATGATATCCTTCGCCATGTCGCTGTACAGACAGGTCTTCAGCGCACCCATAGTCACAGTCAAATCCGCAATAAAAGCGCCCTCGGCAACCGTGCCGTCTTCCCGCAACCCGCTCGGAACATCACAAGCAATCTTGAAACATTCGCATAGATTCATGTCGTTCAAGGCGCCATGTGTTTTTTCATCAAAATCGCCATGGAAACCGCTTCCGAATACGCAATCCACGATGATATCTGTGAAACGCAAGTCGTAGAAAGACAAATCCTCACGCTTTACAAAACGTACACCACATTTTTCGGCCCTTTCAGCCTGAAGTTTGCAAAGATTTGTTTTTGGCTCAAAAAACTGTATGATACTGACATCGTAATCAAAGCGAAGCCTGCGGGAAAGAGTATATCCGTCTGCGCCGTTATTTCCGCCACCGCACAAGATAAGAATTTTCTGGGGTTGCCGTCGGTCCCCGCTTATTGGGTAAGGATTCCGAACGGCAAATTCCAATGCCATGGCGGCATTTTCCATCATTATTTCTTCACTAAGGCCATAAGAAGCCCGACAAGAAGCATCCAATTTTTGAGTTTCCAAATATAGTTTTTGCATACAGGATATATTTTATCCTATTTTCTCAATAAAGCTAGCAGAAACTTTGGAAAGTCAATTTTTTTTAGAAGGCCGAGAAATCCCCGAGATATTTTTGAAAACTTTGCGCAAAATCATCTTTCACTTTTGCAGCGATTTTTTGTTTTGCCCGGATTTCGGCATTCTGATATGTTGGAGAACCTTCGCGCCCCGTTATGCTCAGCGGAACCAACGTTTCTCCAGTAAATGTATCAATCAGAGAGCACTCGGCGACATATTCACAGAATTTTGTTTTTGAATTCGCACTTTCTGATGCCGTAAAGTGATTCTTGCATGATATAACGTAACGTTCATTTGACCCTAGCGTTGTATTAAAACCGAAAGAAGACATGACTTCCTGAAAAGACTTCGCTATTCTTCCGTCAGAGTCTTCGGAGACATCAACACAGACAGGGATTTTTGACGCCATGTCAGACTTAATTTTATGAATCTGAGAAGGCGTGTAATTTGCATCAAATTTTTTGGCAATTACCGGATTCAAGACTGTCAGACGCTTGAGATAGCCTTCGTTCACTCTGGCGACTTCCTCAGCAAAATCAAGGCGTGAAAAATTAAGAAGCGTGTTCGGCTCCTTGTCCTGGCCAATCTGAGCGATAATTGAGGAAATTTCCCCCTGATTCTTTTCAATCATGTTTGAATACAGCTGCGTGCCCTTATCGCGGCTCATGACAGCAAGGGCATACCATTTTCCTTCTGATTTTGACTCATAGAATTCAGGAATTTCAACGGCAATCACGTCATCCTGGGCCACTTCCCTTAGAACGCCCTGATCAATCGAAGAGACCTCTGAACTGGCCACGATTCCTTTGCTCTGGGCAAGCTCCATTCTTCGGGAAGAAGCCGCGGCAGAAGTGATTTTTTGCCCGAACACAGCGACAAGCTCGTTTATCGCATCAATTTCGGCCGCCCTCTTATCTACCGCAGAGCCGACTCCGGAAAGATAGGCTGATTTTGGATAGGCGGCATAGGAGCCATCTACCCATTCAGGAACCCGCCCTGAAGAGGAGGCTTTTTCAGTAGAAGCACAGCCTGCGATTAAGGCGGAACAAAAAGCGCCGATACAGAAAGACTTTACAATGCGAACAGTTATTTTTGACATGTTGACTCCACTAAAACCGTTTTTCCGGATTTTACCTCAATATCAGTGAAACTCTCTTCTCCTAGTATAACACCTTTTTTTGATAAATACTGAACTTTAAATGAATATTTTCCGGCCGGAAGTTCAATCCCCGAAGCGTAAGCCTGGGCTGGAAGCGCATATACCTGCCGGATGTCAGCCTGTTCAGTTTTGTCAACCTGATCTATTGCTTTTGCCGCGCTTAAATAGGCAGCGGCATAAAGGCCGACAGTCAGGATATTTTCTTCCTTACTGACGGCATTTTCCGCCATAAGCAAGCCGGCGGTTGAAGCCGCCACAGCCGTGAACTTTTTGACCAAACTGCGCTTGATGCTCTTCCCGTAGGCAGCCTTTGCCTTTGTATTCACGTCCCGCTGAACAGCATAATTGTAATCCTCCAGAAGAGAAAGACTCATCTGCCGCCCAGAAAGAGAGCCGGCAAAGACAACACGTATCGAATCGACTTGATTCCGAGGCATTTTTATAATCTCGTTTTTTCCGGGATAAATTGTAAACGACGGTCCCCATCCTAAAACAGGCGCGATATATGGCTCAAGTTTTTCCTGCGGTGGCGGAAAAGCAGGATACACGAATTCCAAATCAAAGGGCGGAACGTACACAAAATGTTTTCCCACGGGAAACTGTATTCCTGGAAAGGGCCCGATTATCACACGTTTTTCGCCACGCCGCCCGATAAGGCCTGAAAAAGCAAGCACATCAAGCCGCCCCATGCCCTCTGAAATGTGCCCCTCAGAATCAATGTCAAAATCAGGATTCAGAACCTTGAAATTCGCCGTATCAGATGAAATGTTCCAGCTGTTGTTCACGCTGTCATCCATCATGGCGAACACGATACTCAAATACCGAGCCGTCGGAGAATCACGGAAAATATCAGACTCCGATGGCGAAGACGGAGTATTATCAATTATAGGATTAGTGTCCAGTTTTAAAAGTCTGTATGTTTCAGGAATCTCTAGTTTTGAAGAAGCATCGTTTTTGACGATCTCTCCGTACATATTCAAAAATTTTCTCTGTTTTTCGTTCAGCCTGCGAACTTCAACGGCAGCCTCTTCCGTATTTCCCTGATTATAATAGTTCAGCGCGTTGAAAATATTGATATAAACATATTCGTATGGAGTTCCGGCATATTCAGTGGCATTATCATTGAGAAAAAGCGATTCGATGTCTTTCGTGATGCTCTTCGTAACCGAATCCTCCATGAGACGGTCCGTAGTATTTAAAATTGAAAGCGAGGAATCATAGTCTTTTTGATAGTGCTTCATCATCGCGATGTCAAAATTGTCGCGAATGAGATTGTCATTGTTTTTTTTATTTTTTTTTTCAAGGAAAGCTATGCACTTTTTGTAGTCTCCATCATCCAAATAACCTAGATATTCAGGAGTAGTCATTTTTGTAGAAGCGCAGGAGACAAAAAGAGAGGAAACTAGAACTGACAGAAAGCCAAAAAAGGCCGTTCTTTTCATCTGAAATTTCCTCCCTCAGTACAATTACAGTTTTTTTGCAGATTTTTTGATGTATTTGCTTATCGTCTTTTCATCCTGCCAGAGAATTTTGTTTGATTCTATGTCAATGAGTTGTGCATCAACCTGATATGTCCTGACAGATTCAAGCCCCTCCTCATCAACATGTGAATAAACAGTTCCCTGAAGCATGTAATCAGCGGCAAGCTCGTTACCGATTGATTTTGCCGTATCGTAGGCATTCTCAGCCTGATCGACCTTTTCTTCCCTAAGTGCAAGCCGTTGCTCGCTGTCGGCAACAAATTCCATCACGCCACTGTTGATGATTGCCGTCTGGAATCGCTTTGCGACCATCGCCGTATCGATATGCTCGCTGCTCTTGTTAGAAATTTTTCCGACAATCGCAACCGGGTCACGCCCATTTAAGGCCTTGAAGTTCGCCACACGGGGGGAAGCGATACAGCCTGAAATCAGTTTTTCGCACACTAATTTGATGTCGTTCTCGTTCCAATAGCCGGTAATATCCTTGACATCAGCTCCTTCCTCGTAGCGGGAAACAGCATTGCTTGTCGAGCCGCATGAAATCAATGAAAGAGCCATGCAGCCAGCAAAGATAATCGCGAATTTCTTCATTTAAAACTCCTGCCTATAAATCCAGGTCAACATCAGGAATCAAGGTTTTTGCCAGGCTGGCTGTAATAATCTGTTTGAGCACGCTGGCGTTCTCAGTATTCTCAGAGATACCGCGCTCCATTGCTGAATCCAAAGATTTCTCGAAAACTTCATTTGACATGGTGTAAACGACATAGTATGTATAGACGGCCGGCTCATAGTCAGCATCGCTTGACGGCTCTTTCACACCTGTTTTGAGGCGTCGGGTCTGAACCCAATAAGAAGCGCGTTTTTCAAGACCAATAAGCTCAACGCTTGAAGCTACAGTAACGGCCTGCTCGACATTTTTCTGAACCTCTTCGGGTGTTCCTGTCATGTTTGCCTGAACAGACTGACCGACTACACGACTCATAGAACCAGAAACCTCAGAAACAACATCAACGTTATCAGTCCATGCTTTTAAGAAATCAAGATTCGGACCAGAATTGCTGATAACGAATACCTTATTCTGTTTTGAGTCAACATCAAGGGCTTTTGCGACTGCATCCACATCACCGGAAGTGACTGCCTCAAGCCATGCCGGCGGCATAGAACCTGTACTCAACCCCTGCCAGTCAACGCGTTCAACTTTCACATTCTGTGAGCTTACCTGAACAGTGTTCTTTGTAGAACCACAGCTGACGAACAATGCCGCAGCGCTGAGAGCCGCGATTACAGAAATAAATTTTTTCATTGCTTACTCCTTTTCTGTTAAACAATAGCTTTCTGAAATTGTAACGCAGAATCGGAATAATTTAAATATTTTTTTAAATGACCCTTTTATCAAGCCAGCGATTCCTATGAAACCTAAGCCCAAAGCAAAGCCCGCGGAAAACCCAGTCAATGTACATTCCGAACCAGATTCCGTAAAGGGCAAGGGCCGTATTCTCCGGGAATTTGAACAGAAGATATTTTGAAATGAGAAAGCTGAAAAGGACGCGGAAAAGCCACATGCTGATATTGGAGACGACCATTGTGAATTTTGCATCGCCCGAAGCACGGAGAATGTTTGGCATGGTAAAAGACATGGGCCAGAAGAAAATGTTCGCCACCATGCAAGTGCGGATAACGCCTGTCGCAAGCAAGCGGGCCTCGTCGGAGAGATTGAAAGCCCTCACCAAAAGGGGCGCAAGAAGGAAAATTGCCGTCGCGACACAGAACATGCCGATGTAAGCCTCTTTCATCAACTTGCGGCCGTAAGACTTCGCCTGCTCCTTTTCACCCGCGCCGATGCACTGACCGATAACCGTGACGCTGGAAAGACCGATTGCCTGAGCCGGAATATTGGAGAAGCTGGCGATTGTGTTGGTGATTGCGTTGGCGGCGATGGCGGCAAGACCGAAGCCAGACATGAATGAGTAGACCAGAATTTTTCCGATATGGAAGACCGAATTTTCGATTCCGCTGGGGATTGCCACCCTGAGAATTTTCCGAATCATGTCAAAGCGGATTTCGATTTTCCAGAGTTTTTCAAGATAAATACGGCTGTTGATTTTCGCGCCAGGACGGGCAAGCAGGTAAAGCATAACGATGGCGGCGACGATTCGGCTGACAAGGGTGGCGATTCCGGCACCTGCCACGCCGATTTTTGCCCCGTAAATCAAAAGCGCGTTTCCGGCAATGTTGGTAAGATTCATCATAAGACTCACTTTGAGGGAAATTTTGCTGTTACCCATGGAACGGAAAAGAGCCGCACAGGAATTGTAAATGGCCAAAAAAGGAAATGAAAGCAAAACCCAGACAAAGTAAACAAGGGCGTTCTGCATTACGCTCTCATCGATTTTGCCGTAAATGAGATTGAGGATAAAAGATTTCAGGGGCAGGCAGACTGCAATAATGGCAATGGCCGCAAAAGTCGAGATGTAGAGAAGCTGCCTGGCGGCCGTGCGGGCATTTTCATCAGCCTTGTGACCAAGATACTGGCTGGAAACCACAGCTCCGCCAGTGGCAAAAGCCGCAAAGAGCTGGATAAAAAGCTGGGTGAGCTGGTCGATAAGGGAAACGCCCGAAACACCGGCCTCGCCCACAGAGGAGACCATCACGGTGTCACAAGCGCCGATTGTCATCGCCAGAAATTGCTCCGCAACAAGCGGAAAGATAAGTCTTTGTAAGTCTTTTCGGGAAAAAAGTTTCTCTGCCATAGTTCTGAAATCAGTATAGCGAGAGAAAATACAAAAATCTGTACATTTTTTGCCTTTTTCCCCGAAAATTGTGCATATTATGCTTTAAATGAAAGTGATGGAATCGTCTTGTCTGTAAGCATTGAAACATCCACGCGATTGTACGGAATGTTGATTCCATTTTCGTTGAAGGCTTTCACAGTCTGAATACAAACCTCTGTCTTCATGTCGAAGAAATTCGGACGCTCGCACCATACGATAAGGTTCATACCGATTCCGGAGTCTTCGCAACCAGTAACAAGAACTTTAGACGCATAGTTCGGATTATCATTCACGACAAGGGAACAACGGGCCGGAACAGATTTAAGGACTTCGACAGCTTTGTCCAAATCAGTTGAATAATCAACGCTGACCTCAAAAATATAGCGTCGGTAATCATAGCTCGAATAATTCATAAGCTTAGTATTGATAATAGCCGAGCTTGGGATTCGGATAAGCTGATTGTTCGGCGTATTTACCATAATTGAAAGCAGTCCGACCTTATAGACTGTGCCAGAAACACCATCAACCTCAATAAAGTCGCCGATTTTCATTGTCTTTTCAGTAAGAATGAAAAATCCGGAAATAAGATTGCTCACCGTTGTCTGAGCAGCAAAGCCGATTGCAACACCAGCGATTCCGGCAGCCCCCCATATCGCAGTAAGATTTATACCGAACAGCCCCAAAACATACATGACGATAAGCACATAGAAAACATAGCTGATTGTTTTTGAAAGCGTTTTTACCGTAGCCGGCTCAAATTTTCGTGAAGCCCCCTTTTTGATAATCATGCGGATAATGCGGTAAACAATCCAGAAAATCAAAATCGCAATGACGCCCGTAGCAAATTTTACAATATGCTCAGGCTCCTTCACGTAGTTCACGATTTCGTTTACATGAAAAAACTGCTGCATTTGATTGGCAGTTTCTGCACCGACAGTTTTTGCAAGTTCTGCTGCATTTGATTCTTCCATAAAAACTCCTTTTGATTCATTTTATCACAATTCATTATGTTTGCACAAATCGTTTATAAGACATTCCCCGCATTTAGGAGAGCGAGCCGTGCATACATAGCGGCCGTGCAGAATCAGCCAGTGATGGGCGTGCTCCATAAACTCGTCGGGAAGGCGCTCCAGCAAGGATTTTTCCACAGCTTCGGGAGTGTTTCCTTCCGCCAGCCCGATTTTTGGGCAAATCCTCAAAAGATGAGTGTCCACCGGCATTGTGTGCTCGCCCCAGACCACATTGAGCACCACATTAGCGGTTTTTCTCCCCACTCCGGAAAGGCTCATCAAATCCTCACGGCTCCTGGGAACCTGGCTTCCAAAATCAGAAATCAACTTTTCGCACAAGCCGATTACATGCTTTGCCTTTGACTTGTACAGCCCGATTGATTTTATGTAGGGAATAAGACCTTCCTCGCCCAAGGCAAGGATTTTTTCCGGCGTGTCGGCCACCTTGTACAATTCCTCCGTGGCAAGATTCACGGATTTGTCCGTTGCCTGCGCCGAAAGAACAACCGCCACCAAAAGAGTGAATGGCGAAGTCCAGTGCAATTCTGATTTGGGATTTTCGTTCTGAGCCTTAAAACGAGTGAAAACTTCGGTAATTTGTTCCGCAGAAAGAAGATTCGGCATAAGAGCTATTTTATCACAGGATTACGCAAAAGAAAAACCGCGGCGACAAAAATCGGAGCGAGGGCGAATAAAAATCCCCCGTTGCCGAAGAAATGCCAGAGAATGCCGCTGGATGTCACGCCAAGATGAAAGCCCAGGAGCGTGAGACCGAAAAATTTCGCCTTGAGGGAAAAAGACCTGTCGCCGTTGCAGAAAACTTCGGTGAGGGAAGAGACGAACTGACGGAGATTGTTGGTGGAAAAAATCGTAGAGCTTGTGAAGCCGTAAGCCCCCTTAAAAGAACACAACTGAAAGGACATGGCGAAAAATGTGGGATACAAATAAACCGTCAGGGGAAGATTCCGCTCAAGGGGAAAAAGCCACATGACAAAGGCACAGGCGGCATCCACCAGAAGAGCCAGCCATTTCACATTGAGCCTTGTGTGCTTGGGAAGAAAAGTGACCAGAAAAACCGCCAGCACATACAAAAAAGCCCCGAAGACATGGAGCAAAAGCGAAGACCAGTCAGCGCGAAGGGAAGCCAGAACGATGTCGATAAGATTTGAAGTCTGAGCCGAGCCAAGGAAATGCACGGCGTTCACGACCGGAAAGATTCCCAAAAATCCGCCGATAAAAGCAAGGATGTAATGAATGTGCGCCTCACGATTCTGCGCCGATAAATCTGAATCCATAAAAAGCGGTTGACGGGAGTCGGACCCGCGTCTCGGGCTTGGGAAGCCCGGATAATAGCCGTTATATGACAACCGCAAAAAAAGAGCGTCCGCAAAAGACGACTTTATGTTAGCTTATTTCGATGTATTTTTCAATAATGATGTGTGTACAAATTCCACACATCATGCTATCCTATTTTTGGAGGTTCGATATGGCAGTCGCACTAAAAGCAGAACGAATCGATTTCAGGGCAAATATAAATCAAAAAGCAATCCTCGAACGCGCCGCAGAAATCAAGCATCTTTCTCTTTCTTCATATATTCTCACCTCGTCTCTCAAACAAGCGCAAATCGATTTGGCAGAAAACGAAATCACGCTGCTTTCAAACCGCGACAGGGATTTTGTAATGTCTCTTTTAGAAAATCCGCCGGAACCAAATGAAGCGTTAAAAGGATTGTTCAAGTAATGCCTGATTTTAAATTGCTCCCTGTCAAAGACCTTCAAAAATCCTTCCTAAAAGATTTTGATTGCGGCATTGAAGTCCTAAATGAATTTCTCTCAAAATACGCCCAAAAGAATGACTTCCTCGGCATCGGAAAAACCTTTGTCGCACTTGATGAAAACAATAAAATCGCAGGTTACTTTACGCTCGCAACAGCGCAAGTCGCCTTTACTGAAATTCCAAATGATTACAGGGCAAAACTCCCCAAATACCCGATTCCCGCGCTGAGAATAGCCCGACTTGCAACATCAAAATCCATGCAGAAAAAAGGCGTAGGAAAGTGGCTCCTTAAACAAGCTTTCATAAAAGCAGTCCGTGTCGCAGAAGTCACAGGGCTGTATTTTATCATCGTTGACGCTAAAGAATCTTCAAAAACATTTTACGAGCATTACGGCTTTCAGAAATTCAAAGATGAGGATTTGACTTATTTCATTCTGCTGGAGACGGTAAGAAAGGCGATGATGGGAGATTAATTCTCCCATCAATTAGAAAATACTGTTTGATTTATTACTTTGCAAATTAAAATTTTATATTCTCCGAAGTCTTTTTGCGTTCTGTTTCACTTTGTCGCTGTTCATATTCTTGTTTTTTAGCTATGTCCGTATCATATTCTCGGAGATTTTCTTTGGAGAAAACAAAAAGTTGTAATTCGTCTGCAGGTCCTTTTGTACTTTCCAAATAAATATTCCTATCATCATCTTCCCAAAACAGTATTTCACTATGAAATGATGAACCTGTGGAATAATAATATGTGTTTTCATGAAGTGTTAAATAAGTATTACCATAGTTTTCTATTGCCTTCTGTATAACAAAATCCTCTATGTTTAAATTCCAATTTATTTGTATTGCGTACAACTTATTTTTATAAAAGAAAAATTGAACATTAACGGATTCCATCGCATATCCTGCACTTTCATATCTATAAAACTCTTTATTCGGAGAAATATACTGAAGAATAATATCTGGCACTATTTTATGATTCTTATTTTTATTTTCTAGAAAAACCAATGGACTCCCATAATATTCATCAAAACTAGTTATAACACCGCGTCTTCCTTTTGCATTCAATATCTTATCCGCCCTTGCAATAACCTGAGCTTGCGTCATTTTGTCGGTAAATCCATTCCAAAGTTCTGTTGCCGATTTTACATAGCCATGGGTTTTTAGTAATTCTAAAATTTCATAGTTATTATTTTTCTTCGCCAATTTAGCAAGGGTTTCACCTTTGTCACCATTTATGCTGATTGTTGCATTATTTGCTAATAATTCATTTATTATTTCCATATTATTGTTACATATTGCATAGTATAAAGCAGTTTCGTTGTTTTTATTTTTATCATTAACACTTGCACCATTTTTAATTAAAAATGAAACCATATCAACAGAATTTGTTTTAACTGCACAAATCAACGGCGTGTCATCACTAGCATTTTTAGCATTAACATTTGCACCACTTTTTACAAGGACTTTTGCATTTTTTATATTATTGTTTTCTATAGCAATTATTAAAAGACTCTTTCCAGAAGTCGTCGCAATATAATTAACATTTAATCCATACTTTATAAGTAAATTTAAAACCTCTTCGTTATCTGAAAATTTACATACAATATTCGCCGCTGTTTCAGAACTAGCATTTTGAAAATTTATATTCGCCCCTCTCTCTAATAAGAGTTTTACAATCTCATAATTATCTTGAATTGTACATGCTTTAGTTAAAGCACTATTGTAACCAGAATCAAACGAATTAACATCAACACCAAAATTCAAAAATTGAAGCACAAAATCTATTTTTCCCAATGAAACAGCTGTGATAAGTCCTTCCACTCTTTCTTCTTCAGAACTTTTTTTTATGAGTTTATCGACTTTTTTTGAATCATTTTTAGAAATGGCATTCTGAAATTCAGTTTTTCTATTTGCTTTTGAAAAAACAGGGAAATTAAGAATTTCAATTACAATCATGAATAATACATATAAAACTTTTTTCTTCATCATACTCTAGTCCTCCTTGTTCGCTTCAATCAATTCTCCAAGTAAAACAAAATCCGCATCGGTAAGAATGCGACCTTTTGCACATTCAATATTCCAAATCCCGTTTGTAGAAATTTTACTTAATTCTCCGTCAATGGCAAAGTTTCCAAGCCAGTTTCCCGAAATTGGAATCGATTTGGTTTGTGCTAATGTCGCAATAATTCGAGAACGTAAAAGTCGTTGAATTTCTTTACTAGGGCAAGAAAGAATTGAGAATGAAAAATTTTTTTTCAAGTATGTATCTACTAGATTTTCATATTCTAATAATTTGTCCATTACATATTTTTTATTGCCTTCTTTGAGCCCTCTTGTCCATGCCTTGCGAATATTAGAATTTCCATGCCAAAGATTGAATAAATCAGAATCATCACCATTTTTGCTAATGAACGCCCTAGCGATATGATTACGCCAACTGCTTCTTCGCCCATTTTTATTTCGCATAAAAAAATGATTTTCCAATCTCTTCCCGAAATTGCCAAAATTTTTATTGTAGGTTATATATGTTATTTTCTCGCAGGAAATACCTGCCTCATTTTTTTCATACATAAATCCGATACCCCAATTTGGTAAATTGTCAGGAAGTTTATGATTCAAATTTGCAAGTTCATATTTTTTTAAATTTTTTACCATATCGTAAAATTTTTTGGCTACAGCATACATAAAATCAGCTTCCATGTTTATTACCTCGTTAAAAATGATTATTCGCTTACCTTAATTCATACTTTGCAGGATTCTTCTTTTCAGTTTATAAAGATTATAAAATATTTGTATGTTTAAATCAAATTTATTTAATTTTCATACTAATACTTAATAAAATTTAATCAAAATTCTTTACAAAATGGATACATGGGAATTCGCGAGACTTTCATTCAAAATTTGAGATACTATCGTAAGCAAGCTGGTTTTACACAGGAAAAACTTGCCGAAACAATCGAGATGAGTACAACTTACATCGGAACAATGGAAGCCTGCGGGCGTTTTCCCTCCCCAGAGACCATCGACAAAATCGCCGCTGCACTGGGTATTCGTCCGTCGTTGCTTTTTGACGAATCTGGCAGCCCCGCAAACATAAAATCCGCATTTGAAAAAAAATATGCTTCCTCACTCAAAGAAGAACTTTCCAGGAGGATTCTCAAAGACATCGCCGATGTGTGCCAGATGATTTGACCCTATCGTTGACGAATCCCAAAAGTAAGGGTATAGTAAGGAAAGCGGGGACGCAAAGCAACTGAGCGACCGCCTCCGTTAAGCTTTTCGTTATAAGCCCGTCCGAAAGATGTCACGCTCTGGCGGGCTTTTTTTATGCTCTAAGTCCTATTTTTTCAGGAAGGTGAGCAGGTCTATAACAAGTGCGATAATTGCGATGATTAACATCCCCTTCCCACAAAAAAAGCCGCCTGTTTTCACAAGCGGCCTTCATCTAGCTTATTTCACTGCCTTTTTCAATTCATCTACTTTATCGCACTTTTCCCAGCTAAAGCCCTCGCGGCCGAAGTGGCCGTAGTTGCTGGTTGCCCGGTAAATCGGCTTCCGCAAGTCCAAAGTCTTTTCGATTCCAGCCGGTGAGCAGTCGAAGACTTTTTTTATAGCCTCGACGATTTTTGCATTCTCTACCTTTCCCGTGCCAAATGTCTCGACCATGATTGAAACCGGGTGGGGAACGCCGATTGCGTAGGAAAGCTGGATTTCGGCTCTGTCGGCAAGACCTGCCGCAACAATGTTCTTCGCTATGTAGCGGGCCATGTAGGCTGCCGAGCGGTCAACCTTTGACGGGTCTTTTCCAGAGAAAGCGCCGCCTCCGTGCCGGCCGGCACCGCCATAAGTGTCAACGATGATTTTTCGGCCGGTCAGGCCTGCGTCTCCGTGGGGGCCTCCCACAACGAAGCGGCCTGTGGGGTTGATGTAGTATTTTGTCTCGCTGTCCAAGAGTCCTGTCGGCTCAAGAACCGGCTTAATAATCTCGTCGATGATTGTCTTTTTGATTGTGTCGTAGTCCACATCAGGATTGTGCTGATGGCTTACCACAACCGCGTCGATTCTCACAGGCTTGTGGTTCTCGTCGTACTCAATAGTGACCTGTGATTTTGAGTCCGGGCGAAGCCACTTGATTGTGCCGTTTTTGCGAAGCTCTGCCGCCCTCTTCAAGATTTTGTGGGCGTAAACCAGAGTCGCAGGCATGTACTCAGGAGTTTCGTTGGTGGCAAAACCAAACATGATTCCCTGATCCCCTGCTCCCTGCTGACCTTCATATTCTTTGAGACCGCTTCCCACAACGCCCTGATTGATGTCAGGCGACTGATTGTGAATCGTGTTGAGGACGGCCATTGTGTCAGCAGAAATTCCGTAATCCTCGTTCGTGTAGCCGATGTCACGAACTACATCACGAACGACTTTCTGAAAATCAACATCAGCGTGGGTCGTAATTTCACCGCCAACTAAAACCATACCCGTAGTTGCATAAGTTTCACAAGCGACATGTGACTGAGGATCCGCTGCAAGACAAGCATCGAGAATAGCGTCAGAAACCTGATCGCAGAGTTTGTCAGGATGACCTTCGCTTACTGATTCTGATGTAAAAAGATAATGATTGTTAGATAAGATAGCACTCATAATGAGCCTCCTATTTAGCAAGATTTTGCCGCCTCATACGAAGCAGCCCCGCCTGCAATTTGGATAAATCGACGGGAGATTCAGACTGTTTGTTAATAGAAAATATAATGCAATCGGTTGGAAAAGACAAGGGTGTTGACCTTCGTGCTATTTCAATCGCCTGTACGTATGTGCAGAAATTACAAACAAAATAAAAGCCTGAATTTTCAGATTTCTCTGATAAATTCAGGCCTATCTTAATTCAAAATGAATGAAGTTAAAAACTAGTCTCCTGTAACGATAGTTGTTACTGATGTATAAAGACCAAGGAAACTGAAGAATTTCTGATCAACAGTAGCAACATGCTCAATTCCGCCATTCTGAGCAGCCTTAAGCATTGTGTTGTCAGTGCTCAATGGAATGAATCCAAAAAGTGTAGCAGCTGTAGATTCCCCATGTTTTGCACCAACTGTACCTGAGCCAGCGGCAACCGGGCGATAGCTTGAACATGACATGAGAGCAAGACCAAGTGCAACAGTAGCAATTGCAAAAACCTTTTTCATTAAATGACCTCCGAAAGATTTTGATAAAATATAGTGG
>JAFUFU010000044.1 GCA_017469785.1 Treponema sp. | reverse complement strand
TGCCTCAAACATCGAAAGCCTTGAGCGCATGATTGAGTCGCAGTCTTCGGGCGTAACCCAGGCGAGCGCGGCTGTCGAGCAGATGATTGGAAACATCTCTTCCGTAAACGCATCAATGGAAAAAATGGCCGGTTCATTCAACGAGCTGCGGGCAAATTCTCAGGTTGGTATCTCAAAGCAGAAAGCCGTCAACGACCGAATCACTGAAATCGAAAGCCAGTCAGAGATGCTTCAGGAAGCTAACGTGGCAATCGCGGCCATCGCTTCCCAGACAAACCTGCTGGCAATGAACGCGGCAATCGAGGCTGCTCACGCTGGCGAGGCTGGTAAGGGATTCGCGGTCGTAGCTGACGAAATCCGAAAGCTCTCTGAAACCTCAACGGCCCAGTCAAAGACAATCGGCGACCAGCTTTCAAACATCAAGGAGTCAATCAACTCAGTCGTTTCCGCTTCCGGCGAGTCTGCCGTGGCTTTCGAGGCCGTCTCGCACAAGCTGGAACAGACTGATGCACTCGTCATGCAGATTAAGGCCGCCATGGAAGAACAGAACGAAGGCTCTCACCAGATTACCGAGGCCCTTCACAATATGAACGACAGCACCGTGGAAGTCCGCAATGCTTCTTCTGAAATGGAAGAAGGAAACCAGATGATTCTTAAAGAAGTCCAGATGCTGCAGAACGCGACAATGGCGATGACCCAGAGTATGGAAGAAATGGCTGTGGGTGCCCGCAAAATCAACGAGACCGGCGCCGCTTTGAGTGATGTTTCAAACCAGATTAACGATTCTATCTCGAAAATCGGCGAGCAGGTCGATAAATTCAAAGTTTAGATAACGGAAAATTCATTAAAATCCCCGGGATTCAATAGATTCACGGGGTTTTTTTATTTTTTAATCTTCCTTCTTTTCCTTAACATTTGTTGACATTTATTTACATATCTATACAATTCTTATCATGTTAAAGAATATTGATGTTTTTGAAAAAGACCCGATTCCCAAGGCGGTCTTTAAGCTGGCTCTTCCCACTGTTCTGAGCATGATTGTCGCTGTTTTTTACAACATGGTGGATACTTTCTTTGTAGGCCAGACTGGTGACGCTAATCAGATGGCGGCGGTCAGCGTAGCGACCCCTGTTTTTTTGTTTTTCATGGCTGCCGGCAATATTTTTGGCATGGGTGGCTCTTCCTTTTTAAGCCGTGCCCTCGGCGAGAAAAAATATGACAAGGCCAAAAACATCAGCTCATTCTGTCTGTACGCCGGAATCGTTGTTGGCGTTGTCGGAATGATTCTCATGCTGACCTTTATGAGGCAGATTCTTGAAGCTGTTGGTACCAGCGAAAACACTTTCCGTTTCGCCAGGGAATATCTTTCATGGATTGCCTATGGCGGCGTGGCAATTGTCGTCTCTACGGCTTTCTCAAATCTTGTTCGTGGTGAAGGAGCGGCTCAGAGTGCCATGAAAGGCATGATGCTTGGTACTGTGGCAAACATCGTCCTTGATCCGATTTTCATCCTCAATTCTTTTCTCGGAATTCCTTGCCTTGGAATGGGTGTTGCGGGAGCAGCCATTGCCACCGTGCTCGGAAATATTGTTTCTATTATAGTTTTCTTCTGCCATGTGCTTTCAAAAAATTCCGTATTGACCCTCAGTCCCAAATATTTTGCCATGCGCGGCGGAATCCTCAAAGGCGTTTTCTTGATAGGTCTTCCGGCCTCGCTTACGAATATCCTCATGAGCCTGAGCAATATCCTCACCAATAAATTCCTGGTGACCTACGGTGATGTGAACGTGGCCGGTATGGGAATCGCCATGAAGGCAAATATGCTGGTTATTTTTGTCCAGCTGGGAATCGCGGCCGGAACTCAGCCTCTTATCGGCTACACGTTTGGGGCTAAGAATTTCAAGCGCATGAAGTCTGCGATGAAATTCGGAATGCTCTGCAACATTACGGCAGGAATTTCCCTTACCGCGCTTTATTTTGTATTCACGCGCCAGATTGTCAGCATCTTCATCAATGACCAGCATGTCATAGAGGCTGGAATTCGGATGCTCCGTGCGCTCATGCTTTCAAGTCCTGTGGTCGGAATCCTCTTCATGTTCAACTTTTCTTTCCAGGCCATGGGCAAGGCGCTTCCGTCCCTTTCTCTTGCCGTGAGCCGTCAAGGATTCGTCTTCTTGCCTTCAATTATTCTCTTGAATATGTTTTTTGGGCTTGAGGGTGTCGTTCTTGCACAGCCGATTGCCGATTATGTCTCAATCTTTATGGCTCTCTGCATGTTCCTGTATATGAACAAGGAATTCAAACGGATAGAAAGCGCTTCTAGTGCGAATGACATTCATTAAGATTTCTGCTAGAATAATTTCCCATGAAACGATTGATTCCCGTCATTTTTATTTTGACGGCGGCGGCACTTGCTCTCTTGTTTTTCAGCCGCAATCTTTTTGTAAATGATACCTCAATTTCTCGGGCCAAAGTCGTCATCCCTATCGTTGGCGACACTGGCAGCGGAAATGACGCAAACGAATATTCTGATTCCCTGGAGCAGTCTTCATTCATTCAGCTTTCAAACGGCGAGACTCTAGTTGGAACTCTCGAAATGGACATAGACGGCGACGGTGCTGACGACCAGATTAACATGGTAAAGACCAGCGCAAGTCCCTACATCGTTCTTATCGTTGGTCTGTACGAGCCAAAAACAGGTTCTTATATCCGTTCCAATTATATCGCCACGCAAATCACTCAAATGAAGACTTTTGCCTGCACGAGCATTGATGTTCTTGGAAATCACAAAAATGCCCTTGTGTATCAGGGAACCATGGATTCAGGAACTGTCGTTCTCAAAATCTTCATGGGGGCACGCAGCAAGTCCGGCGAATTCATTTTGACTCCAATCGGCGACTTCGAGGCTGACGGCACGATTTTCATTCAGCAGACTCCGCGTTCGGAAAGCTACGAATTGTCTCAAACAAAGGGCGACAGTTTCCCTGTCTGGGTGTACACCTCCGAGCAGAAAAATGTCGGTTCGGATTCTTCACAGCTTGACCAGATTCAGACCATGTATGACTGGGATGAAAACGAAGGCGCTTATGTTGCGGTACGAACTCTCCGGGTTGCCGGGAACCGGGTCGCTGCAAAGGAACTTGCCCGTATTCAGGACGGCACTGTTGCCACATTCGGAAAATTCCTCGATGGCCTTTGGTACAAGACGGAAAACACAGGCTCCAGCATCCGTTTTATTTCCTTCGATTATCCAAATGCCGAGATTATCTTCGAGTACGAAGACAGCGAGGAAGTGTATTCCTGGCTCAAAAGCACTCTCAGGCGTAATGGAATTTATTTCTCCGCAGTAAACAAATCAATCGAAAATCTCCAGCGCCGATTCGATATTTCCCTTGTCAGCACAGACGAGATTAAAATCAAGCTGCAAGATGATGTCAGGATGCTTATCAACGAAAGCACTCTCTGGGACGGTAATTACAAGAAATTTATTTCCCGCGAGCAAAAAAATGACCCTGCCACAAAAGAAAGTGAATGCATCGCGCGCCTGATTGAGCAGGGCTCATGGGAAACTACTGACAATACGATTCTTAATTTTACGGAAAGCACGTACGTGGCAAAAGGCAGCGTCTCCTACGATTCCGGGCGTTTTACAAGCACTGAGATTTCAGGAACCACGCTCATTCAGTTCCGTTCCATGCATGAAGTTCCCTTTTTCAAAGGAGCCTATATTCCTTCTTTTCAGGACGGAAAAGACCGGGACACGATTCTTCTTCAGTATGCCGTAATAAGCCCGGAAGGATTTTATCAGGATTCTTCTGCGCCAGTTCTCCTTCGGAAATATATTCCGCCAAAAGACGATGAAACTTCTCCAGTCGAAGAAATCCAGTCTTTCGTTCAGTCGGAAGTCGCCCAGAATTCAAAGGAGCCGAAACTTTCTGTAGGAATTTCTCCGCAATATTTCTCTCCTGATGGCGACGGTGAATACGATGACCTTACGATTATGGTAAAAGCCGAGTGTGATTCCCCGATGAAAAACTGGTCTTTCACGGTTGAGGATCCGGCTACCCTCAAGCCCTTCTGGACTGCAAAGGGAACGACGACCCTGCAGGAAAAAATAATCTGGAATGGAAGAAGCGCCAGGGGCGAGGTTGTCCAATCTGCCACAGATTATCCTTATGAATTTACCGTAACTGATTCAAACAATCTTTCCAGTACGATTAAGGGCTTCGTAAAAGTTGACGTCCTTGTAATCCGCGAAGGCGAGCGTATCAAGATTCAGGTTCCGTCTATCATATTCCGAAGCGATGCCGCTGATTTCAAAACCACAGAGGAGTTGATGCGGAATCCAAATTATGATGGCAAAACTCTGGGCCTTGACAACCGGACTCTGGAAAATAATGTAAAAGTCCTTGGTCGAGTTTCTGAAATCCTCAAGAAATTCCGTGATTACAGTGTCCAGATTGAAGGAAACGCGAACAATTTGTCTGGCACTCAGCAGGAAGAGGATGAAGTCAAGCTGCTTTCCGAGCAGCGCGCCCAGTATGTCCGGGATTGGCTTATAAAGGACGGTGTTTCTGCATCGAACCTGAAAGCTGTCGGCAATGGAAGCAAAAACCCTGCTACTCTTTCAACGGCTCTTGAAGACCGATGGAAGAACAGGCGAGTAGAATTTATTTTAAAAAAGTAATAGGATAGACAAACTATGACTGCAAACGAACTTCGCTCAAAGTACATTGAGTTTTTTAAATCTAAGAATCATGTTGAGATTTCTGGACAGTCTTTGATTCCGGAAAATGACCCGTCAGTTTTGTTCACTATGGCGGGAATGCACCCTCTCGTTCCATATCTGCTGGGCGAAAAGCACCCTGCCGGAACCCGCCTCACTGACTACCAGAAGTGTATCCGCACTGGCGACATCGAGGAAGTCGGCGACCCCAGCCACCTTACTTGTTTTGAAATGCTTGGCAACTGGTCTTTGGGCGACTACTTCAAAAAAGAATCAATCGCTTTCTCTTATGAATTCTTGACCAGCCCGAAATGGCTCGCCCTTGATCCAAAAAAGATTTCCGTAACTGTTTTTGCGGGCGACGAAAACGCTCCACGCGACGAAGAGGCTGCCGGCTACTGGAAAGAAAACGGTATGCCAGAAGACAAAATCGCTTATCTTCCGGCAAGCGACAACTGGTGGGCAGCCGGTCCTACAGGTCCTTGCGGTCCTGACACCGAAATTTTCTACTGGGTCGGCGAAGGCTTGCCTCCTGTTGGTTCAAACAAGGGCACGGACAGCGCAAACTGGATGGAAATCTGGAACAATGTCTTCATGCAGTACAACCGTGTGGACGAAAAAACTCTTCTTCCTCTGGAAAAAAAGAATGTGGATACCGGCATGGGCTTGGAGAGAACCAACTGTATCTTGCAGGGTAAAAAATCAGTCTACCTCACCGAGGTTTTCCAGCCAATCATCGCAAAAATCGAAGAACTTTCTTCATATAAATACGGAAGCGACGAAGAAAAGGACAGGTCTGTGCGAATTATCGCTGACCATGCCCGCGCATCTGTCTTCATCATCGGTGATGTTCGCGGCGTAAGCCCGGACCGAGTGGGAGCAGGCTATGTTCTCCGCCGTTTGATTCGCCGTGCAGTCCGCCACGGAATGAAACTGGGCATCGAAAAGGCCTTCCTTGCAGAAATCGCAGATGTGGTAATCGAAAACTTCAAGTGCGCTTACCCTGAGCTTGAGCAGAACGGCGAAAAAGTCCGCAAAGAGCTTACCGCCGAGGAAGAGAAATTCCGCGTCACCCTTAAAAACGGCGAGGCTGAATTCCAGAAGCTCCTTCCAAACCTTATGAAGAATCCCAAAAAAGAAATCTCCGGCAAAGTCGCCTTCCGTCTTTACGACACATTCGGCTTCCCTCTGGAACTTACCCAGGAATTGGGAGCCGAGAACGGCTTTACGGTTGATGTCGAGGGCTTCAAAGAGGCTGAGCGCAAGCATCAGGAAGCTTCAAAATCTCTGGATGCAGGAAAGGCAAAGGGCGGTTTGGCAGAGCAGAGCGACACCACCACGAAATATCACACGGCAACTCACCTCTTGCAGCAGGCTTTGGTCAATGTTTTGGGCGATCAGGTCGCTCAGAAAGGAAGCAACATCAACAACGAGCGAATGCGCTTCGACTTCACTTTTGAACGCCCCATGACAAAAGAGGAAATTCAGAAGGTCGAGGACATCGTAAACGAAAAAATTAAGGAAGATTTGCCTGTCACAATGGAAATTATGTCCCTTGAGGCGGCAAAGGCTGAGGGAGCGCGCGCTCTCTTCACAAACAAGTACGGCGAGGACGTAAAAGTCTACACAATCGGAAAAGACCCGAAAAAAGACTGGTTCTCAAAGGAAGTATGTGGCGGCCCCCATGTACAGCACACTGCTCAAATCGGTGATTTCAAAATCCAGAAGGAGCAGTCATCTTCCGCTGGCGTTCGCCGAATCAGGGCGGTCATTTCTGGCGGACTCCCGTTGGATCCACAATAAAAAAAGTAACTAATCAGGAATAAGTATGTTCTTATTCTTTAGAGGAAAACATATATGAAAAAGATTTTACTTGCTGCAACACTTTTAGTCACCTTCGCGTTCGGAGCATTCGCACAGTCGGATTTGCAACCTCTTGCGGTCGTGAAACTCAACAAGTCAGAAACCATTACATTGAAACAACTCAAAAACAGGGTTGAAACATATCAGAAGCAGAATAACATTCAGAATTTTAGCATTGAGCAGAAGAAAGATATTCTCGAGGCAATGATTGACGAAAAACTGGTTGTGCAGGCTGCCTTGAAATCCGGTATGAATATCACTGATACTCAGGTAAACCAGTATTTTCTCCAGAATATCAGTCAGCAGGTCGGTCGGTCAGTAACAGAAGCTGAATTTTCAGAAATCGTAAAAAAACAGACAAATCTTTCCCTTGATGAATTCATGAAACAGCAGGTCGGCATGAATGTAGCCGATTACAAGGCTTATCTCAAAAACCAGCTTTTGGCCCAACAGTATGTTCTGCAGCAGAAACAGGCTGAAATCAGCAAGGTCGCTCCCACAGATGAAGATATCCGGAAATTCTATGACTTGAATAAGGCTTCATTCGTCCAGAACGACATGGTAAAGCTTTTTCTGGTAGTAGTTCCCAAACTTAACAACAAAGAAGGCGCAAAAATCAAGGCAGAGGCTTTGCTTAACGGCGTAAAGAACAAGTCGCTTTCATTTGATAAAATCAAGTCTGACAGCGGCAAAGACTATCAGGGCGGCGATTTGTTTATCGGAAAGACAGCGCAGCATGCGCAGCAGCTTGGCATTTCTTACAATGATTTGCTTGAGTTGTTTACCCGCGATGTCAACTACATCTCCGTCCTCAACGAAACAGAAACCGATTTCCAGTTCTACGTTATCCGTCAGAAATACAGCGCAAAAATGCTCTCAATCTCCGATTTGGTTCAGCCAGAAACTACAATAACTGTCTACGATTATATCAAACAGAATCTCACGAGCCAGATGCAGAGTCAGGCTTTCGTTTCTGCAATTCAAGATATTACAAAGACTTTGCGAACGCCTAGTAATTTTGAATACAAGCAGAAGGAAGATAAACTTAAAAAATTGCTTGCTTGGGAAAAATAATGTCACGACGAAAATCTAGAATTATCGCATTCCAGGGGCTTTATTCCTGGGATGTGGGCGGTATGTCAGAAAAGGATGTCCTCGAACTCTCATGGATGAATTCAGCTTCTGGTGATGATGATTCTCCAAAGTTCAAACTTGATGATGAGCAGGCGGCTTTTTCACGAATGCTTATTGCCGGCACAATCGAAAATATTCAAAAAATCGATGAAGTTATCAAGGCTCATCTCACCAACTGGGATTTTGAGCGCGTAAACCGTGTTACAATCGCAATTTTGCGAATGAGCGTGTATTCTCTCATGTTCATAAAAGATGTTGAGCCGTCTATCGTGATTGACGAGGCGATTGATATCGCTAAAAATTATGGTCCGGATGATTCTTACAAATTCGTAAACGCGATTCTTGATACTATCCGGAAATCCCTGTAACAGACTCGCAATAAGAGGTTTCCATGAAAATAATTCCCGCTTCAAGAAAGATTTGTGTGCTTTGCTCTCTGTTTTTCCTGACGGGGATTTTTTTTGTGTCCTGCTCCAAATCCGAAGATTCTTCTTTCATGTCTTCATTGGAGAGCGTGGATATTTTTATAAAAAATGGCGACATGTCCGAAGCGATGCGCCTCCTCAAGAAAAGCGAAAAGAAAGCCTACAGCTCCTTTGCCAGAATCGGAATTTACAGGCGTTACATGCAACTCGGAGAAGCAAAGCGTGCCGAGAATGTTTTGGTGAAAGGGCTCAAAAAACTTCCCGAAAATCCTGAGCTGACGGCTGTGTACGGGCATTTTATGCTTCGGAATAAACGCTATGCAGAAGCCCTTGATTTGACACAATCTCTTGAGGGCACCAAATACGGCTCGATAAGGTCTGAGGCTCTCATGCAGAGCATTTTGCAGGCTAGCGATGCCTCTGGTGACAATGAGGTTTTCTTTTCTCAGGGAATTTCTTCGGCTTATTACGACACTTACGTTGGAACGAATGACAGCCGCTGGTTGCGAAATTGCGCCCTGGTGTATCTGCTCCGTGGCGACTATGGCATGGCTTCTTCTCTTCAGCGGGAGCTTGAAGATTCACAGGACGCTCTGTTTTGGGCCTACGTCCAGTATGATTCCGGTAATTACGATATTGCGGCCCGCAATCTTGAGCAGGTAAAATCCCCTCTGCTTATGGGGAAGGCGACCCTTCTTGCTTCCGACGCATACATGATGCTTGATGACTCAGAAAGCGCGGAAAAAAATCGTTCAGATTTCATCGCTCAAGCAGCTGCGACTGGAATTACGATCCCCCCCTCTATTCTGGTGAATTCATCGCTCTATGCTTTCCGCCATGAGCAGTACAGAAAATCCTATGAATATCTGCTGGAAGCCCTTGAAGCTGACCCTGATTATATTCCGGCTCTCATTTCTTACGGAAAGTTGTCATGGCAGGATTCAAAGCCGCTGCAGATGACCGAGCTTGAAAAGGCTTTGCGGAAAACATCGTTGCGAACATCAAAAATGCGAGAATACGACGAACGTCCAAAATTTACCATAGCCGATGCCTTGTATCGAATGGAAGAAACACTGGAGCGCGAAAGCAGGGCAGGTCTGCGTCATGATGAAGAGCTGATTGTAGAACGACTTTCATTATATCTCAAAAACAATCCTGATTTGAACCTAACCCAGAAAACGGCTGTCATTTGGAATGAACTTGAGCAGAATCAGCTGGGAACAAATTTATATCCTTCATGTTTAATTCAATTTGCGGTTCAGACTTTCCTTTCTTTCGGCTTGCTTGATGAAGGTCGTACGCTTTTCATGAACTACATGGATGCGAAGTTTGATTTAAATTATCGTCAGCAGCAAATTGACGCCGGAAATGAGGAAAATATAAAAGCCGATATTTTTGGTGGTGAGAGAACGGAAATTACTCCTGTTATCCCTGAGAGCGTTGCCCGGCTTGCCTTTGGAGACAGGGCCGCGGACAAAACGGACCGGATGGAAATCTGGGAAATAGAATTTGCGGCCTATTTTTCCCTTTTGGAAAAAAATGTCTCGGCGGCAAGACGTTTGTATGAATATGTTGTCTTTGAGACCGGCGGCGTAAAACATGCCAACGCTCGGGGCGGGCTCAGTTCAATATCTCCGCTGGCATCCTCTTCCAGCGCGGCAAATCTTGCCATGATTTATTCAAGCACAGGCGAGCAGAAGCGCGCGCTGGCCCTGTACTCGCTGGCAGCCGGAAAGACCCGGTCTCCGCAGATGAAATCAAAGCTTCTATATCGTGCTGCAAAAATTCAAGTTGATTCAGGTGATTTTGAAGGAGCGCAGACTTCATTGCGGTATAGCCTGAGCCTTGACATGAGCAATGCCGACGCAAGACTTTTAAAGCGTCAGATTGACAGCAAATAAAAAGCCCCGCGCTTTACAGTGAAGTGCGGGGTAGATTTTCACGTTGGCTTACTCGACGATAGCAATGATGTCGCTGTTTTTTACGATGAGGTATTCATCGCCGTCAATTTTGACCTGAACGCCAGCGTATTTGTCATACATGACGCGGTCGCCGACTTTTACGGTAATCGGGTCCTTTTCTGTTCCCGGACCGACAGCCTCAACTGTTGCTGTCTGTGTTTTTTCCTGTGCTGTTTCTGGAATAATGATTCCGGAAGCTGTTTTTGTTTCGGCCTTTTCCTGTTTGAGAAGAACTCGGTCTGCTAATGGTTTGAGTTTCATATATTTCCTCCAAAATTAATACTTATTGATACAATAAAAATATAGAATTTTTGACGAATCGGCAAGAAAAATATTTTTTTGAGGTATCACTTTTTTTCTATGACAAAAATAAAATATGTAGTATAATTACTTGAGAGTGGAAAGGATTTCTTATGGAAAGAAGTGTTTTATTTGTAAGTGAAGCTCAGAATTTTTTGGTTACTGCAATGATTAAGGCTCTCAAGGAAGCTCGTTTTGAGGTTTCTACGGCCGAGCCTGATATGGTCGAGATTTCTCTTATTCAAAATATCCCTGATATTTATATTGTTTATCTTGAAGGTGATTTAAACAAATTCAACGGCACCCTCAAATATCTCAAGAAACTTGTCACCGAAGACGGCCACGATCGTATTCTGTATCTCATCGGAAACCCCATGGAAATCGAGGCTGCATACGATGTCTATCCAAAATCTCTTGTTTCGGCGGCATTCACCCGTCCTGTAAATACTCAGGATGTAATCAAAAAGCTCAATATGCTCATCACGAGCGAGGCTGGTGGCACTCCAGGTCGCAAAAAGATTCTTGTCGTTGACGATGACGGCGTTATGCTTCGCACCATGAAGACATGGCTGTCGCGAAAATATGAAGTCTATATGGCAAACTCTGGCATGAACGCAATTCAGTTCCTTACTTCAAATCATGTTGACCTGATTCTTCTTGACTATGAAATGCCGGTCGCTTCCGGATTGCAGATTTTCGAGATGATTAAGCATGACGTAAATCTCTGTCATATTCCGGTCATTTTCCTTACTGCAAAAGATGACAAAGATACGGTCATGAAAGTTTTGGCCGCCGGTCCAGAAAAATACCTTCTCAAATCCGCAGAACCAGACTTGCTTCTCAAGACCGTTGATGATTTCTTCAAGGGTAAATAAAAGATAAATAGATAGCAGTCTGGCGGGGGATTTATGCCAAAAAGAGATTACGGCGCTTTTTTTTTCTTGGACAATAAAAACTATCGCATCACGGTTCCGCTTTCAACTTTTATTTGTCTCGTTTTGCTTTTATTGATTGAGCATATCGGCGGGCAGCCTGATTTTTCCCTTCACGGCTGGATTGTTCACAAAATTCGTGTGTACATTCAGATTATCCCCGTTATGCTGCTTACATCTCTTTCGGGATATGCCGTCGGCTCCATCGTGGTCCTGCTTTTCTTCTCTCTGGAAGCAATGATTTCCCACATGTTGCCCTATCATGCCTTTATCCTTCTCTTGGGGTCGCTTGTATCCAATGTTCCGATTTTTTACAATTGGTACAAAAGTAAAGCCAAGTCCGTTCTGGCGATTATTATATTTTCGCTTTTCCTTGGAAATGTTTGGAATATTCTTCTGGCAGTTCTTGAGGATCGCACTGTTTTGGTCGGAGCGGAAATCTTCCATTTTGCGGTGGCATTGACGCCGTCGGTCATTGTTGTAGGGCTTTGCTATATCTATTTTAACTTTTTTCCTGAGCACATTAAGAACCTGTTTTTTGCGAGTATGTATGATTCCGAAGAAGTGAAGCAACTTCGCTTTTCCCTCGCCAGACAGAAAGGTCATCGGATTGCGGTGAAGTTGACTCGTCTCATTCTCGGTGAAGGGCTTGTCCTCTTGCTGGCGACTTTTGGCTTTGCGAACGCTCTTCTCGACCAGTTTCGGAATGTCACTGAATGGCAGCAGATTGTTTTTGCGACCCGGTTGGTAATCCTCATGATGATTGTTGCAACTCCTGTAATCATGATTGCCTTCTCGTATACAAACCTTTCTATAACTCATCCACTCCAATTGCTCAAAAAGGCGGTCGAGGATTCAAATTTTTGTAACATAACCGAGCATACCCGCAATGTGCCGCGAATTGACATAAAAACGCTAAAAATCAACTCCGGTGACGAAATCGAAAGTCTTTATCATTCTTTGGTCGATTTGTTATCAACAACTCAGTCCTACATTAAGAACCTTGAACGCTCCCAAATCCTGGAAACTCAGCTGGCAAGCGCAAAGGCTGCGAATAAAGCAAAGAGTGAATTCGTCTCAAATATGTCCCATGAAATCAGAACTCCTATTAACGCTGTTCTTGGTCTGAACGAAATGATTATCAGGGAAAGCAAGGATTCAGAAATCACAAAATATGCTGTTGACATTGAAAGTGCGGGCAAAGGTCTTCTGAGCATTGTAAATGATATTCTGGATTTTTCAAAAATCGAAGCGGGCAAGCTGGAGATTATTCCTACAAATTATGATTTGAGTTCCCTTATCAATGATTTGATAAACATGGTTTCAAAGCGCATGGAAGACAAGCATCTGGAATTCAAGGTGAACATCTCGCCTGATATTCCCCATCTTTTGTACGGTGATGATGTCCGGCTCAAGCAGTGTTGTCTCAATATCCTTACGAATGCTGTCAAGTATACGAATGAAGGCTCTGTCACTCTGAGCGTTACCGGCAAGAAAATTGATTATTCCCATGTGATGCTCACTGTGCACGTTGTGGACACTGGAATCGGTATTAAGGATAAGGACATTCCTAAACTCTTTACGGCTTTCCAACGAATCGAGGAAGAGCGAAACCGCACAATCGAAGGTACCGGCCTTGGCCTGAACATTGTGCAGAGCCTGCTTACGCTCATGAATTCCCGTCTTGAGGTCGTGAGCATGTACGGGGAAGGATCTGATTTTTATTTCTCTGTGCTGCAGGGAGTTATTGATTGGGATTCCATTGGTGACTTTAAAGAGACGTACAAAAAGGTTTCTTCAAATGTAGCGGATTACCATGAGCTCTTTACCGCGCCAAATGCGCGGATTCTCGTTGTCGATGATACGGAACTGAATCTTACGGTTGTACGCGGTTTGCTCAAGCAGACAAAGATTCAGGTTGATACTGTAATCAGCGGTTATGATGCGCTCAACGCGCTTTCAAAGAATCATTATGACATTGTTTTCCTTGATCATCGTATGCCGGGCATGGACGGAATCGAGACGTTTGAAAAGATGCTCAATCTCGAAGACAACAAGAGCAAAGGCGTTCCTGTAATCGCTCTTACGGCAAATGCAATTTCTGGGGCGAAAGAAATGTATCTGGCGAAAGGCTTTTCGGATTATATGACGAAGCCAATCGAAGGCAAAAAACTGGAAGAGATGATTTTGAAATATCTTCCTCAGGAGTTAATCGAGAATGTTGAAATCGCCATTGAAGACGGAATCGCAACTCTTGATGAAAACGGTGAAGTCGAAGCGAATCAGGCAAAAGCCGAGCGTGAAAAATTTGCCAGCCTCAAAGGCATAAATCTTGATGATGCCCTTAAATACACTGGCGGAGCTGATGTGCTTGAGCAGACCCTCAAGGAATTCTACAAGACTATTGATAAAAAATCTTCTGAAATTGAGAATTTTCAGGCAGCGAAGGACTGGAAGAATTACACGATTTTAGTTCACGCCCTCAAAAGCTCAGCCCGCTTGATTGGCGCCTCTAAGCTTTCTGATGACGCAAAATATCTCGAAAAATGCGGCGACGATGAAAATGAAGATGAGATAGCTGCAAAAACTCCGGCTCTGCTGGAATTGTTCCGTTCATACAAGGCCAATCTTGCTTCCCTGTGCGCTGACTGCGTTGATGATTCGCAAAAAGAGGAAATGCCACTTTCAAAGTACGATGAGGCGATTTCGAATATCGGTGAGTGTGTCCAGGCTTTTGACTATGACACGGCCGACCAGATTATTGCCATGATGAAGGATTACAAGATTCCTGAAGAAAAGAAAGCTCATTTTGCGGAATTGTGCGATGCGGTGAGTGCCGTTGACCATGACAAAATCCTAAAAATCGTGTTACAATAATTCCCTATGGCGGATTATCATGTTTTTGACCCGGCTCCGGAAGGAACGCCAGTCGCTAATTTTGTTCATCTTCATGTTCATTCGGATTATTCTTTGCTGGACTCATGCGCCACTCTTGACGGTCTTGTGGCCAAGGCAAAAAGACTCAATATGCCGGCCCTTGCCCTCACTGACCACGGAAACATGTTCGGTGCTTTGAATTTTGAGCATCTTTGCCATGTAAACGGAATAAATCCCATTGTAGGCGAGGAATTTTATGTCGCTTTCGGCTCTCACCTCGAAAAGAATTCCGTGCCATATTCCCACAAGGGCGAGGATGGAGACCGGCAGGCCCGCTATTTTCACTTGATTTTGCTTTGCGAAAACGAAACCGGCTACAAAAACATGAGCTGGCTCTCTTCAATCGCCTACACCGAGGGAACCTGGTACAAGCCCCGAATCGACTTTGAATTGCTGGAAAAGTATCACGAAGGCTTGATTTGTCTTTCGGCATGTATCGCGGGCGAGCTTCCCCAGCTTTTGCTTGCCAACAAGGACGAAGAGGCGAAGGAACTGGCTCTCAAATACAAAAATCTCTTTGGCCCTGACCACTATTACATCGAGTTGCAGGATCACGGCCTTGAAGACCAGAAAATCGTCAACAAGAAGCTCATTGCCCTGGCTCACGAGCTGGATATTCCTCTTGTAATCACCAACGATATTCACTATATCGAGCAGGAAGATTGGGAGGCTCAGGACTGCCTGCGTTGCATCGGCTTCAAAAAGAACATGAACGAGCCTCATCAGACCATGGGCGGCGACAAGCACGAATGGTATTTTAAGACCGAGGAGGAAATGCGCCTTCTCTTCCCGGATTGTCCTGAGGCTTACGACAACACAATCAAGATTGCAAACATGTGCAACCTTACGATTCACCAGTACAAAACGATGGAACTCAAGGGCACTTTGCCGCGCTTTGCCTTGCCAGAAGAATTTCAGACTCATGGCGATGATTACGCCAAAAACCAGGACGACTACATGCGACACCTTGTGGAAGAGGGACTTCGCAAGAGGTACAAGGAAATCACTCCTCAAATCCGCCAGCGATGCGAATATGAAATGGCAATCATTTTGAAGATGGGATTTTCCGGCTACTTCCTTATCGTATGGGAATTCATCAACTGGTCAAAATCAACCTATGACAATGTGAACAAGCGGCCCAAACCTTACATGCCGATAGGTCCTGGCCGAGGTTCAGGTGCGGGTTCCCTCGTTGCCTACTGCCTTACGATTACGGATATCGACCCCTTCCGCTACAAGCTGATTTTCGAACGATTTTTGAATCCAGAGCGAGTCTCCATGCCAGACTTCGACGTTGACATGGACTTCGACTATCGTCAGGACATCATCCAGCATACCCGGGATTTGTATGGTGACAAAAAGGTCGGCCATATTGTCACATTCGGTACTTTGAAGCCGAAGAACTGCATCGCTGATGTTGGACGCACTTTGGGTATTCCCCTTTCTGAAGTCAACATGCTCAAGTCAAAGGTTTCAGAGAATTTGAAGGCAAAACTCAAGAACTGTTTCGAGCCGGCCAATGAAAAATTCCCTGACGGTGGTCAGCTTGCAGAATTCAGGCACGATCCCCGCTACGAAAAACTTTTTGACCTTGCGCTCAAACTTGAAGGCTGCAAGCGAAACACCGGCCTTCATGCTTCCGGCATGGTTATCGGCCTTACCGAGCTTCCCAACTGGGCGCCGGTTTTCATGGATTCAAAAACGGGAAAGGTCGGCGTTCAGTATACTATGGACATTATCGAGCCATGCGGTCTCGTAAAATTCGACTATCTTGGGCTCAAAACCCTTTCCCTCATCCGCTACGCAGAGAACATCATCAACAAGCACAAAAAGCCGGGCGAACCTGATTTTGTCTGTGCAAATGTGAGCGAAACTGACCCGAAAACTTTCGAGCTGTTCAAGCGTGGAGACTCTGCGGCCGTATTCCAGTTTGAATCTCCAGGCATGCAGAAAATTTTGCGCCAGTTCCAGCCGGAAAAACTTGAGGATTTGGTTGCCTTGAACGCCCTTTACAGACCAGGACCGATGGATTACATTCCCAATTACATCGACGGAAAATGGAAGCCTGAGACGATTCACTATCCTGACCCCTGCCTGGAGCCGATTCTGAAAGAAACTTACGGCGTTATGGTTTATCAGGAACAGATTATGCAGGTTTCCCAGAAAATCGCGGGATTCTCCCTTGGAGGCGCGGATATGCTCCGCCGAGCCATGGGTAAAAAGAAGCCTGAAGTCATGATGGGAAAAAAAGTTGAATTCGAGGAAGGTGCTGTCAAACAGGGCTTTACAAAAGAACATGCCGACGAAATTTTCGAAATCATGATTCCATTCGCGGGCTACGGCTTCAACAAGTCCCACGCGGCGGCATATTCTGTCCTCGCATACCGCACGGGCTGGCTCAAGGCAAACAAGCCAGCTGAATTCATGGCAGCAAACCTTACAAACGAAATCACCTCCACAGACGGCCTGCCCGCCTACATTGCGGAAGCCCGCCGAATCGGAGTTCCTGTTGATCCACCTGATGTAAACCGATCGGACGCAATTTTCGATGTCGTTGACGGTCATATCGTCTTCGGATTCAAGGGAATCAAGGGCATGGGTGACGGCGCGGCAAGAACAATCGTTAAAGAGCGGGAAGCAAACGGCCCCTACAAAGATTTCATGGACTTTTTGATTCGCGTTATCGGGGCAAAAGAAGAGCTTACCTCGGAAGAAAAGGCCGACGGAAAGATTGCGGGGCGTTCTCCCATCAATAAAAAAGCGGTTGAAGTCCTCATTAAGTGCGGCGGATTCGACAATCTGGGTAAAAATCGTCCGACTTTGATTTCAAATCTTGACCGGGCTTATGCTTATGCCGAAAAAATTGCCCTGGGAAGCGATGACGGCCAGCTTTCTCTCTTCGGAGACACTGACGAAAAAGAATATACCGACTATGTTTTTGAGGAAGTGGAAGATTGTTCCCGCCTGGAAAAACTCAACATGGAAAAAGATTTGATTGGCTGCTATGTTTCAGGTCATCCTCTTGATGATTACAAAAAAGCCTACGACAAAGCAACAGTCAACTCTCTTACGATTGCGCGGGCTGCAAAAGAAGACAAGGCTTTAAAAGACTCCATGCTTGCTGCAAACGGCGGAAATGCATGGAAAGCCAAAAACGCAGGAAAAGTTCATACGGCTGTGGGCATGGTTACTGAGCTTAGAACAATCCGCACCAAGCACGGCGAAGGCCCTGAAATGGCATTTGCGAAATTGCAGGATTACAACGGTTCCTTAGACCTCACTTTCTTCCCGAAAACATGGGAAGTTCTAAAAGGCAAGGTTCAGAACGAGACAGTCTACGCCTTTAAGGGCAAAGTTGATTCCAGCCGGGAACAGCCCAGTTTGCTCGTAGACTCAATCGAAGACCCCAATGTTTTGCAGGAAAAGGCCATTGAGGAAGTGCATATTCAGCTTGAAAGCGGTTTTAATGACGAAAAGCAGATTTTCAATTTAAAGGAATATCTGTTCGGGGCTTCCGGCGCCTGTTCTGTTTATTTTCACATCGACACAGGCACGGACACCTTTATCGTTAAGGCTTCAAATCAGCTTACCGCACCCGCAACGAAAGAATTTGCCGAAGACTTAAAAGCAATTCCTTTCGTAAAAGATGTTTGGTTCATTTAGCTTCATTTATATAGAATAAATCATGCAATTTTCTTTGTCTTTTTGCAAAGAAAATAGTATATTTATTTTATGAATACAAACGGAATTTTTGCGATTTTATCTTCGGTCGTCTCGATTTATATCTTGCTCTGCTTTATCCGAGTCATGCTTTCATGGTTTCCGGGGGCAGAATATTCTAAATTCGGGCAAATGCTTTCGCAAATGTGCGACCCCTATCTCGATTTGTTTCGCCGTTTCCGCTTTCTCCGCTTCTCTTCATTTGATTTTACTCCGGCAATAGCTATCTGTGTTTTGATGGCGGCAAGCGCTTTTTTCTCAAGTCTTTCAACGGGGCAGAATTTCCGCTTTTCAACGATTCTTTCAATGCTGGTCATGCTGGTGGGCAACATTCTATTTTCTATTTTGGGATTTTTAGCGCTGATTATTCTCGTGCGATTGATTGTCTATCTTATCGCAGGTGACGGGAATTCCACTTATTCAATCTGGACTGTAGTTGACCGCTCCATTTCGCCGATTATTTTCAGAATTGCCGGAAGCTTTTTCCGCGGACAGTCGATTTCTTTTGTAAAAGCGCTGGTCACTTCGCTTATTACGGTCATCGTCTGTGCCGTCTTGATTGCCTATGTTCTCCAGATTCTTGGAAGATTGATTTCACTTATCCCGTTTTAATTTTTAGGTTCAATTTCGAGTTTTGACCTTTTAGATACAGAAAGTAGCCGCAGCAGGAGCTTGCAATGCATCTAACGGAACTGAACAATTCGATTTCTTCTCTGCCGGGAATCGGCGCGGCTAAGCAGGCTCTTTTCGCCCGCCTCAATATTTTTACTATTTCTGACTTGCTCCAGTTTTATCCGAGGGATTACGAAGACCGCACCCAAAAAATCACCATTGCCCAGAGCCTTCAAAATCAGACCGGGAAGATTCACACGATTGCCCAGATTGTCGGTCATGAATGGTTCGGCTACGGACGCATGAAAACCTTAAAGCTGATTGCCACGGACGGCACTGGCAAGGTGGAGCTGGCCGCTTTTGGCAGGGCTTTCCTTGAAAAAACTCATCCGGTGGGGCAGATTGTCGCCCTTAGCGCAAAATGCGAGGTCAAGTTCGGAAAATACCAGTCCACTTCCTTTGAGCTTTCAAAAATCGCTGACGGCGGAAATCTTGATGCCTTTGAGGGAATCGCCGTTCCTAATAGCCGGGTTTTTCCTGTCTATTCCCTCACCGAAGGTCTGACCAGTAAAATCATCAGCAAGACAGTGCAGGTGGCTTTCAATCAATTTTGCCTGGGGCTTGAAAACGACTTACCGGAAGAAATCATCGAAAAACGACATCTCCTTTCCAAAAAAGACGCCCTCCGCCAGATTCACTTTCCCAAGACTTTGAGCGAGGCAATCGGGGCGAGAAACTCTCTGGTCTTTGAAGAGCTTTTCTTGTTCCAAAAAACTCTGGGCGAGCGGGCAATCGCTCACCGGGGAAAGCTTCCAAAAATCGAGCTGGATTCCGCGGAAAGCCAGCAAAAGCAGTTTTCCCAAGAAGAATTTGCCGCCAATCTTTCCACGAGGCAGAAAAATCTTCTTGCCCGGCTTCCATACAAACTCACGAGCGACCAGATGAGCGTAATTGCCCTGATGAACGAGGACATCGACAGAAACTACGGATTTGCAAGCGGGGATTTTAAGGGGCAGCGCCCCTTAGGAGAGGGGGTAGCGACCAACGAAGTGGGAGAGAAGGGGGTAGGGAGCGACGGCATAGCCGTCAAAACCTGTGAGACAGGTTTTGAGCGAGTCTCGGTGAAGGCTATGCCTGAACCGACGTTCCCCTCCCCACACTATTCAATGCGCACCCTTCTGCAAGGCGATGTCGGCTCTGGAAAAACGCTGGTTTCCTTTTTTGCAGCCCTGCGGGTGATTGACTACGGCGGACAAGTGGCTTTAATGGCTCCAACGGAACTCCTTGCCCGCCAGCACGCCGAAAATGCCGCCAAGCAGCTTGAAGCCGTGGGGGTCAGCGTCGCTTACCTTACAGGCAACATCAAGAAAAAGGGGCGGGATAATCTTCTTTCTGCCCTCAAAAAAGGCGAAATCAATCTCGTAATCGGCACCCACGCCCTTTTTTCAAAAAATGTTCAGTATCACGACCTTGCCCTTGCAGTCATCGACGAGCAGCACCGATTCGGCGTCATGCAGCGTTCGGCAATTCTTGACAAGGGCCGCACTTCTGTCGTCGCCACGGACAAATTCGCCCAGCCGCCTTTCCGTGAGCCAAATCTTCTGATGATGAGCGCGACCCCCATTCCCCAAACGCTGGCACTCACAGTCTTCGGCGACCTTGATGTCCGCACCATTCACACCATGCCACAGGGACGAAAGCCCGTAATCACTTATCTTACAAAAGCGGGCAACGAGCGCAATGCCTACGAAGCCGTGAGAAAAGAACTGAACACTGGTCATCAGGCTTATTTTGTTTATCCCGCAATCGAAGGGAACATGGATTCTGACCAAGGAGAATTCGGCACTGACTCCTTCGGAAAACAGAAATCACCGCTCAAATCAGCCGAGGAAAGCTTTGAATTCCTGCAAAATCAGGTTTATCCCAATTTCAAGTGCGCCCTGATTCACTCAAAAGTCGATGAGGAAGAGCAGAACCGCATTTTACAGGATTTCAGGGAGAATAAAATTCAAGTGCTGGTGGCAACCACCGTCGTGGAAGTTGGCGTAGATGTGCCCAATGCCACCTGCATGGTCATCGAGCAGGCAGACAGATTCGGTCTTGCCGCCCTGCATCAGCTTCGCGGGCGTGTTGGGCGGGGAAGCGTTCAGTCCTACTGTTTTTTGATTTACCGGGCTAACATCACCGAAAACGGAATCGAGCGAATGAAAGCCCTGCACGAGACCACCGACGGATTTAAAATCGCCGAGGAAGATTTGCGCCTGCGCGGCCCCGGCGAAATCACCGGTACGGCCCAAAGCGGAGAACTTGCCTTTAAAATAGCAAATCTCGCCCGTGACGAAAAAATCATGATGGAAGCGAGATCTGAAGCATTTTCTTTTGTAACAAGCTTAAATTAAGCTACACTAAATGTCGAGTTTTGATTGATTGGCAACCACAAAAACAGACTTCCAGCAAGAACCGTGCACATGAAACTCAAGGTTGTGCGTATAAGGTATCTGACTCGCTACGCTCGCACGCACAAATTGAGTTTCGTGCCCGAACCTTGCTTCGCGTCTGTTTTTACACAACTCTGCAAGCAAAACTCGACTTTCCTCTTGCACCTTATTTGTAGAAAGGAAATGAATGTCGAGTTTCTGAAAACTGTCCAAAAAATGCGGGAACGGGAAGGAAAGAAAGCGGTTTTGAGCCACTTTGAGGGTTCGCAAGCGAACGAAGTGAGCGCAGTCGGATTCCTCTTACCCTCAACCGTGGCGAAATACCGCGCTTTCCTGGTAGTGGACGCATTTTTTGCCTTTATATAGGGATAAACTCGACATTCAGGCTAAGCTACATAAGCTTCCAGCCGTCTTCTTCGTGAAGGCGACTGGAGGGTCTGGACGGCACTTTTCTCAATCTGGCGGATTCGCTCTTTTGTAAGGCCGCATTCGTCTCCGATTTCTTTGAGAGACATTGGCTTGTAGCCGTTCAAGCCGTAGCGCATACGCAAAACACGCTCTGCCTTTGGCTTCAAGGTCTTGAGGGCTCCGTCAACATCGTCTTTGAGGGCGCTTGTAAGAGCTTCCTGCTCTGGTGTGGGGTTGATTTCGTCACGGAAAGTGTCACCGAATACAGCGCCGCCTTTTTCTGCATCAATTGGAGCGTCAAGGCTGATCATATCACGGTTGAAGTTGAGCAAATCGCGGACATAACTTGTCTTCATGCCCAAAATCTTTGCGATTTCTTTTGTCTGCTCTTCTTCTGCCTTGTCGCTTTCCACGAGAGTGCGGGCTTTTTCAATCTGGTAAAGTTCGTTCACCTTGTTTGAAGGCAAGCGGATTGCCCGACTTCTGTCGCTCAGGGCTTTCTGGATGCTCTGGCGGATCCACCAAACTGCATAAGAAATAAATTTGTATCCTTTTGACACATCAAAGTGGTCAACAGCCGCAATGAGACCGATATTTCCCTCGCTGATTAAGTCCATGAGCTCAAATCCGCGGTTCTGGTAGGTCTTTGCAATGGCAACGACAAAGCGGAGATTGGCGTTCACCAGCTTGTTTTTTGCCACCTTAGAGCCAGTAGCCGCCTTAACAGCCAAATCTTTTTCTTCATCCGCGGTCAAAAGCGGGATTCTGTTCAAATCTTTCAAGTAAGCGTCCATTGTCTCGTCGTTGTATTTCATTGCCGTCTCCTGTAAAAATGACTGTTTACACGAAATATTTAGCAAGAATCGTGCCAAGATTTCTTAATTTATAATAGAAAATGCATAATTCATAAATATATGGGGGCTTCCCTGCTTCGCAGGGTCGGGCTTTCCGCACTTCCGCGCAAAGCGCTCCATTCCTACGCTCAGTCATTCCGACAAAAGTCGGAATTCCTTCGCTTCGGAACGCGCTCCGCGCGGTGCTCCAATCCCTAGCCCGTGGAAGCATCGCAGGCGGGCAGAAAAATCGGGTCAAAAATACACAACGGCTTCCCTGTGAATAAATTTTGGGTCATTTTTACACATCAATTTATCAGGTACAAGAGGCTCCCTTTGCCATTTTTTCTAAATCTCACTAGAATCTTCTCATGCGACAGCTCTCTCTTACATCAGGCTCAATTTCCCGCAACATGATTCGCTTTTCTCTTCCCCTTGTCTGCACAAACCTTCTGCAAGTGCTTTTTAGCATGGTGGACATTTCTGTGGCGGGGCATTTTGCGGGAACTCATGCCTTAGGGGCGGTGGGCTCAACTCCCCAGCTGCTTTTTCTTTTCGTGGGGCTTTTGATGGGCTTGGGAAGCGGCGTGAACTCGATTTGTGCCTACTACATCGGTGCGAAAGACAAAAAATCCCTCTCGGAAACCATCCACACGGCGGCCATTCTCTGCTTTTCCTCCGGCGTAATTTTGCTTTTGGCAGGTATTATTTTTGCCCGACCAATTCTTTCCGCCATGAACACAAAGCCCGACCTTCTTGACGACGCTATTCTTTATTTTAAGATTTACATGCTTTCCATGCCGGCCAGCGCTATCTACAATCTGGGAAACGGCATTTTCTCTGCGGCCGGCGACACCAAAAAGCCCCTATATTTCCTGCTTCTGGCCGGCATTTTCAATGTGATTTTAGATTTGCTTTTCGTCATTGCCTTTGGTATGGGCGTGCGGGGAATCGCTTTTGCCACGGTGATTTCCCAGTACATTTCGGCAATCCTCATTATGATTTTTTTGATTTGCCGCAAAGACGAGCTTCATTTTTCTTTCCGCTTGCTTAAAATCGAGAGGGGAAAATGCCTTAAATTGCTTTCGGTGGGGCTTCCTGCCGGATTACAGAACGCGATTTTTGCCTTTGCCAATGTCTTCGTGCAAATCGGCGTGAATTCCTTTGATTCGGTGATGGTGGCAGGAAATTCCGCCAGCGCAAACATCGATCCCCTCATTTATAATATGATGGCGGGCTTTTATATCGCCTGCTCAACTTTCATCGCCCAGAATTACGGGGCAAATCTCCAGAGCCGGGTCAAAAAATCCTTTTTTGCCTCCCTTGCTTTTTCCTTCGGAATCGGCCTTATCCTGGGAATTCTTTTGTTCTTCTTTGGGCGGGAAACGCTCATGCTCTTTACTAGCGACGAGGCTGTCCTTGAGATGGCCCTTCGCCGCACAAAAATCATGGCATTTTCTTACTGCGTCTCAGCCTTTATGGACACGGCGATAGCGGCCTGCCGGGGGCTGGGCAAAACCCTTATTCCCTCAGTCTTCGTTTTTTTTGGCTCCTGCCTTTTCCGAATCGCCTGGGTTTACACGATTTTTGCTCACTTTAAGACAATCGAATCTCTTTTCCTTTTATATGTATTCAGCTGGGGCATCACCGCAATTTTTGAAACGATTTATTTCATCAGTATTTATCGAAAGGCTTTTTTGCGTTATAATTAAAGAATGATTCGACTTGTGGCTTTTTTAGGAAATTACGGCGAAGAATACAAAAACACCCGGCACAATGTGGCCTGGCTCTTCGCTTCCCAGCTTCCTTTTTACAATAAATTTTACTTTCAGAACAAATTCAAGGGCGATTATGCCGTGGTTGAGACCCGCACCCTTGCCGAATGGATGGGTGAGACTGGCGTTTACACAACAAAAGACGGTGGCGTGCCACGCGTTCCAGAAGAAGCTCCTGATAAAATCTACTTTTTAAAGCCCCTCACTTACATGAATCTCAGCGGCGAGTCTATCGGCGAACTCGCCCGCTTTTTCAAAATCAACAATGACGAAATCCTGGTCGTGCATGATGAGCTGGAACTTCCCATCGGCACCGTCAGTCTCAAATGGAGCGGCGGCTTGGGCGGTCATAACGGATTGCGCTCCACAAAGTCTGTTCTCGGCACTGCCGATTTTTGGCGGCTCCGTTTCGGCATTTCAAAGCCTGCGAACGTGAACATCGCCGACTACGTTCTTTCAAATTTCACTGCTGACGAGCGGATTATCCTCTCACAGGAATTTGTTCCGACAAACGAAATGTTCTGCAAATTGCTTCTTTCCACGGATCCAAACAGAATTTTGCAGGGCTGGAGCAAAAAACGCATCATCGAGAATTAAAAGGGAGGCGGAATTTAGCTATGAGAGAAAAACAAGGTGGCAACAATGCATTTGAAAAATTCTTTGAAATCGTAAAGCAGGTTCGAGCGGGTTGCCCCTGGGACAAAGAGCAGACCCCCCTTTCTTTGCGCTCAACTTTCTTTGAGGAGACCTGCGAGGCAATTGATGCTATCACTCAGGAAGATTCCGCCCACGTCAAAGAAGAATTGGGAGACGTGCTTCTGAATGTGGTCCTCATTGCCTATATGTTCGAGGAAAAGGGGCTGTTCACCGTTGATGAAATGATTAATGGAATCGCGGATAAGCTGGTTCGCCGGCATCCTCATGTATTCGCACAGAGCGATGGCAAATCCGAAGTCAAGGAAGATGTGGAAGGCAATCCAGAAAAGGTTCTCAATCAGTGGGAGCGAATCAAAGAAAATGTTGAGGGGCGCAAATCCGACTCGATTCTCGATTCAATTCCGGAAAATTTCCCGCCGGTTCTCAAGGCATATAAAATGTTCAAAAAAGCCTCAAAAGCCGGCTTCGACTGGAATTCTCTCTCGGAAGTACGCATGAAATTCTGCGAGGAGCTTGCCGAGATGCACGATGCCCTCATTGATGTGGAGCAGAACCGAAAATACGCGGGAGAGCAGCCGCTTACCGTTTCCAGCTCCAACCCGGAACTAGACAAGGCCCAACTCCATTTGGAGGAGGAATTCGGAGATGCGCTCTTTTCCCTTATCAATTATGGCCGATGGCTTGGTGTTGACTCAAATATCGCTTTGCAGCGCGCAATCAAGAAATTTGAATTCCGCTTCCACAAGGTTGAAAGCGGCCTCAAAGAAAAGCATATTCCTATGGATCGTGAGCATCACCGCGACATGATGGATTTCTGGAATCAGGCAAAAAGCCTAAAGTGAGTCACAAAGGCTCTTTTTGATTGTACTTTTGCGACTTTTTCGCTATATTTATAGTATGAGAATTTTTAACGACAATGACGAAGAAAAAAAGTCAGAACAAAAAGACGACTCTCTTTCAGAAAAATTTTTGAAAACCCGTCAGATTATTCTGAGCGGCGAGATTAACGAAGAAAATACGGCCAAGGTTATTAAGCAGCTTCTTCTTCTTGAAGCTGACAGCGACAAGCCTATTTATATTTACATCGATTCACCTGGCGGTTCTATTGATTCAGGATTCGGCATCTACGATATGATTCGCTTTATCAATGCTCCGGTTTACACAATCGGCACTGGCCTTATCGCCAGCATGGGCTCAATCATTTTGCTTTCTGTGCCAAAAGAACGTCGTTTTGCCCTTCCTAACAGCCACTATCTCATTCATCAGCCTTTGATTGGCGGCGTGGCTCGCGGTGTGGCTACAGACCTTGAAATTCAGGCCGAAGAAATCGCAAAATCAAAAAAGAAGTTGATAAAGCTCATTTCAGAAGAGACAGGCAAGAGCGTGGAGCAGGTCGAAAAGGATTGTGACCGTGACCATTGGCTTACCGCCGAAGAAGCTCTTGATTACGGTCTCGTCAGCAAGATTGTTTCAAAGCGCACGGATTTAAACTAGCCGCTCAAAAATATGCAGTTTGAATTAACGGAATCACTTATCGAGAGCATCATTTTCTCAATGGAAGATCAAAACAGCGATTTTGCTCTCGATGCTGATTCAGGCTCTGTGGTTCCGCTTGATTCTCTCTTGTCCTCGCAGATTGACGAGCTTGAGGCAAAAGAAAGCCTTTATCCGTTGCCCTCATGGACTTCGGATGATGGATTTGAAATAATGGAAAAATTTGCGGAAGGTCTGCGGATTCCGAAGATTCAAGGGGAATTGCTGCAGGTTTTAGCAAATGGAAGGGGGGTGTTCCGGAATTTTAAAAACGTATTGAAGCAGTTTCCGCACATTGAAAAACGCTTTCAAAGCTTCAAAAAAGCAAAAATGCGTTCGGTTGTCGTGGAATGGTACAATTCGCTCCGTGAATCTTGGGGTCTGGAAAAACTGAGTCAGGATTTTGAGGATTATAATGAACTGACACAGGAAGATTTTGAATTCCGACCGTACAATCACCAAAAGGACAGTGTTTGTGTCATTACGGAAGCGAAAAAAATTGCAGAAGAAATAAAAACAGAAATTCAAGGAGAAGCTGCCAATGCGATTGCTCATTTTTGGCTTCGCAAGTTTGATTCAATAGACCAGCCTTCTTATGGTGGTATTATGTGTCGCACGCTCTCGGACGAATTTGCAGGCTGTTTTTTATTTTCAGATTGCAAGTCCTTCGCACTGAATACGGTGGCTCTCACCGCAGTCTTTGTGAATCAGAATTACCGAGGCTTAGGAATTACCAGAGAGCTTTTTTCACGCGGTGTTTCCTATTTAAAAGAGCAGGGAATTCAGAGTTTAATTATTGTTGATTCTGTGCTACCAGATTATTTAGAGCCGTTGTTAGCCCGTTGTGGATTTGAAAAAAAAGGCTCTGCGTATGTGCTAGGTTTGCACGAATAAGGAGATTTTTATTATGGCATTCAGACGCAATTTCAGAAGAAATTTCAGACAGAACAGAGAGATTGATCTTGATCAGGCAGCCAACTATCTTAAAGACCTTGTTTCAAAAGTAAAGGCAAATCCTGATGAGCTTGAAGCCCTCAAAAAAGTTTTCAAGAAAAATGTTCCTCTTACTCTCCGCTCCTATGTTGCCGCATATCTTTTGAGAAATGCCGGTGGCGCAATCTTCCGTTTTAACAATTACAAAGAGCGTGAAGATTTTCATGCAAATCGTGAGGAGCGATACAAGAGCTACGAGCGAACTGAAAACCAGTCAGATGAAAATGAAACAGAAGGCCGCGAAAACCGCGAGCGATTTACCCGCGTTCAGATTCCGGCAGAGAATTCAGAAGTCGTATTCGTAAGCATCGGCCGAAACCGCCGCGTGTTCCCTAGGGATTTGGTCGGGCTGTTTATCAGCGTTGCCGGCATCGAGAAAGAGCGAATCGGTGATATCCGTGTTCTCGCAAATTACTCTTTTGTCCAGCTTTTCAAAGAGGACGCAGAAAAAGCAATTTCTGCCTTGAATGGTCATGTGTACCGTGGCCGCGCCTTGAGCGTAAGCTATTCAAAGCAGCGTCCGGAAGGCGATGAATCTGCTGATGCAGATATCTACGAGAACAATGAGCCGGTTCCGAATGTCTCAAACGAATCTGCTCCTATCGTTGACAGTTATACAGCTACAAACAGCGATACTGTTGCCCAGCAGGCCGCTTTTGCCGCTCAGCAGGCACAGATGACTGACGAAGAGATTCTGGCAGCACGCGCTCCGCGCTCTTCATCTTCAAGCGACATTCTGTAGGCTGATTTTATGAACCTTCATCTGCTGCATACAGGCCCGCTCTCTGTCAACACTTACATCGTTCCCATTTCCGAGTCGGAAGTGATTGTAATTGATGCCAGCGACTGTGCCTTTTCCCGCGATGAAGGTTCTGTTGTCTCTTATCTTGCTTCCAACAAACTTGTTCCCGTGGCTGTCCTTCTGACTCACGGGCATTTCGACCATACTGCAGGCTTAAAGTCTCTAAAAAAAGCGTATCCTTCAATTCCAATTGCGATTCACAATGATGATTCAGCCTTTATCGGCAAAAATTCTTCCGTTATGCAGTCTCGCTCCCTGTCCCAGATGGGGTTTGAGGAATTCCTTCCTTTTGTGGAGCAGCTGCCTGAGCCTGATGTTTTTCTTGAAGACGGCAAATCCCTTGCCGATACATTTTCTTCCTTTCCAATGTCGAACTCTGCAAAAAGTTCACTGGCCAAATGGCTGATTCTTCACACTCCGGGGCACACGGAAGGCTCCTGTTGCCTTTATAACGAAGAGGAGCGCATTCTTCTTTCTGGCGATACGGTTTTTTATCATTCATGGGGGCGCACTGACCTTGTAGGGGGAAATGAGCGTAAAATCCGCCAAAGTCTTTTGAGAATCATGGAATTTTGTGAAGATGACACGATGGTTTATTCAGGACATGATGGCACTTCTTTTGTTCTTTCTGAAAACTACTGATGGAAGCGCGAAAAAATTAGTAGTCTTGGAAAATTTTGAGATTTTGTTTTTAGAATAATTTGATTTCGCCGCAGGGAGTCGGCATTATCGAGAAAACTGGCTCGCCGTATCTGTCCCAGGAAATTCTGTAGTAGAGGCAGACGTTTTTTTCTTCATCGGCATGAACATCAACGATTGCAAAAGTATTTGGCATTCCGCCACGAGCCTGGGCGCAGCTTCCGGGATTCAGTATGCCAAGAAAATTATCCTGCTTTCCTTTTGTGACGTGGCTCCTTTGGGAATTTGGAACGTGAGTGTGCCCGTACCATACGATATCGCAGTTCCTGCTGATTGTCTCGGCGCGCAAATCCTTGATTCCGTAATAAACATTGTAGCGGTGACCGTGGGTAAGAAAAATTTTCTTGTTTGCGACTGTAAATTCCTGAAATTCGGGAACAGTGATTGGAATTCTTTTGTCAGTGAAAATCGTCGCCGTGGAATTGTCTCCGTTTCCGCGGACAAAATAAAGAACCGGGGGAAAATGGGTGGCGAAGTCTTCGTCGAAAAAGGACAGCTCAAGGGTTTCAACTAAATCCAAAAGTCCGTCTCCGCAGAAAGCGATTCCGTCGCAGGAATCCCCGAATGAGCTGATAATTGACTGTAGGATATGGGGATTTCCATGGGAATCGGAAATGACGAGCATTTTCGCCAATTCTTTCGTTTGAAGCGATCTTATAGCTTCTTCGGAGCCGATTGCAAGATTTTTTTGTTGAACAAGTTCTATCATGCGCCCTGTTGCCCGCCTGTTATTCAAACACGAAATGATTGATTGATTGCAATCCTGTTTCGCCGTCAACGTAATGGACAAGAGTTCTGTCTTGCTCCAGCAGATTTTTTACGAATGTGCTTAGCGAAGCGTCTGCTTTTATCGGTTCTCGAAGCTCCATCATTGCCGAGACAGAATTTACGAGGATTTTACTGACATCAAAGTCCGGGATAAAATCGGTGACTTCTCCTTCGATTGTGTTAGTTTTGTGAGCATAGTCGAGGACAAAATCAGACGTTGACTCTGTTCCAAGCACGTCGTCCTGTGAGAAGAATGTGAAAACAGGGTAGGGAATTACGCCGTTCTCGTTTTTGTCCTGAATCTTGGAAAGGGCTATGTGCATTCCTTCCGGAGCCCCAAGAATAATCATGCCCGCAAGGTTTTTGTCTTCGATGCGGTCTGCTAGTGAGCTGATTCGCTCTTTGCCGGCAACGATAAAATCGCGGGGGTAAATAAAGAGCGAAATAAGGGCTGGATTATCCTCTGACTCGACCCCGAAGTTTTCTTCAAGAGTTTTTGTGATGCTTTCAATCTGTGAATCGTCATTGTATCCGTATCCCAGAACTATGAGAATATTTTTGCCGTCGAGATAGTCCTTTGTCTCGGCGCTCAGGGAGCGCATTTTCAGAGGAATACCGTCTGCCTGATTTTGTACGGTAAAAGAAGCAGTTTGGGATTTTTTTTCGTTCTTGCAGCCCAAAAGGACAGAAAGAAAAATAAAAGAAATTAAAGTAAATACAATAAGTGATTTTTTAAGCATGAGTACAGTTTATCAAAAAAAAAGGATTTGCAAAAGGTGAGCCTGCAAAAAAGGTCGTTGCTGTTTGCAACGACCTTTATAGGCTTGATTTACTTAGTCATCATCGGTGACGACTGATACAACAAGCGAGCCGATTTTCGCGGTGTTTTTGCTTCCGCCCTGTGAAGAAGCCTTAGCAACGCCAAATGTACTTGGCTTCTCTGCGTCTGAGGCTGAGCGTGTTCCGTTTCCGATATCGCTGGAATTTGAACGGGCTGACTGTGCCGGAGAAACCATGCCGCCAGTCTGTTTGGCTGATGCCGATTCGCCCTGCGAGACGACAATCGCATTTGCCGCTGCATAATCAGAAATGTCCTGAGCTGAGTTGCCATCGCCGCCCTCGCCGACAGGACCGCTGCTTGCATTGTTGAGGGCCTCTTCGCTTTTTGCGGTGTTACGCCAGAAAGCGACTTTTCCGTTCGTTGTTGAAAGCTTGACTGAGCGGTATCTTGTTTTGAAGCCAAAGCCTGTACCTCGTACCGAAGCTGTTGCAACCGGAGAGCGTACTGTGAATCCGACACGGCGGTCAGCCGACTTCTGGACGTTTGATTTAAGGGAGCCTGTATCGAGGAAAATTGCCGTTTCGTCCTTTCCTTTTGCTCCGGACAATCCTTCACGCTCTGCAAGAGTCTGCAAGGTGATTCTTGTGAGAGGAGCTACAGTTACGGTCGATTCTTTGATTTTTAGGACGACTTCTGACTTGAAGCCGGTCTGGATAACCGTACCCTGATTCAGCGAGTCGCCTGTTTTGAGGGCTACCCAGGAATCTCCGCTCTGCATTTCTGCCTTACCTTTTGCGGAAATGACGGTTGCCTGCATTGCAAATGAAGAGAATGCAATTGCCGTAAAAATAATCGAAAGAATAAATTTTTTCATTTTTCCCTCCTATATTATGCTAGAATGCGATAGCCGCGCTGATTTTAATCTGCGTTTTGCTTGCGCCGATTGTGCCTTCGTAATCTTCTTTGCCGATGTACTGAGTGAGCCCGGCTCCCAGCGAAACATCGCTCAGGGCCTGAATGTTCACGCTTACTGAATATTCAAATCCTGCCTGCTCGATTTTGTTACCCTCATCGCCTGCCGCCGCGTCAAAAACGATATCGCCGCTTGCCGCAAGGAGGACGTTCTGAACCGGTTTGATTGACGCTGAAAGACCGGCTTTCGCCAGGGCCGTGTATTCAGGCTCTAGAAGGGAGCTGACTGCAGTTCCGCTGGTAAAGCCCTGGAATGGCTTGAAGCTACCCTGTGAGCCTGAAGCGTAAAGACCGTTCAGAGAAAGAGACATTGATTTGAAATCAGGATAGACTGAAATTGACGCCGTGGTAAGATTTGATTTTTCCCAGTCTGAGTCCTCGTATTTGAACATCCCGATGCTTGAGGAAAGATTGTAGAACATGGGCGATACAATCGGGCCTGTGAGGGCGAGAGTGCCATACACCCGGTTGTATTTTGTTGATTCAAGTGAGAATGCTCCCAAGCCTTCCATGGCGATGGTCTGGTTTGCGAAAATGTTCGGAAGAGTGAATGTCAGCGAGCCGACGACGAATTTTTTGGCTGTGACATAAAGTGTCTTTTCTTTGTCGGTCAAGTCCGTGGTAAGTTCGCTTGATTCCGGGAAGTCAATAATCGTGACGTTTTTGGCGTTGAGAAGACCAGTGTAAGCGCCGAAAGCCGTGATTTCAAAGCGGGGAAAAGCCGCCTCGATTTTTGCGCCGTCTCCGTTCTGGGTGTAAATGATTCCTGTCAGGTCAGAATTGTAGAAGCGGCCTGCGGAAAAATTGATTTCTGCAGAATCCAGCTGCTTTTGGAGCACGAGCTTGAACAGGGTTGCGTCAAGGGTGAGCTTGAGCTTTTTGTCAGAATCTTCTTCGCTGGCAATGTATTCGCTAGTGAATGAGCCTTCTGCAGAAAAATAGCTGGAACCGTCTTCTGAGAGCGGGGCGCGGAGCCACAGGCTTGCCCCGTTTTTCTGGTTGAGTTTTAGGGAGCCGTCCTTTTCTTCGTTTGCGAATGTAGTGTCGTTCGTGACAAGCCCGCCTGTTTCAAGAGCCGAGAGCATTCCGGCTGAAGCGAGGGCGAAGGCACAAATCAGTGATTTTTTGAGGAGCTCCATTATTCGTTACCTCCTGTGAGCTCAAGGCAGTCGCTGAAAATATCAAGAGCCTCTCTGCCAGACACGCTCATAGACGGGTCTGCTTCTTGCGGAAGGATTCCCTTTGCTTTCAGTTCTTTGAATGCGTAGCGCGGAGATTTTGTAATGGTATAGAAGAGACCGCCTTTGATACCAATCGTCTTGAGGTAGAGGTCACTGAGCGCTGCCAGTGTAATCTGTGAATCTGCGGAAGCGTTTTCAGCGATAAACCCCTTTGATTTAAGAACATCGAATGCTGACGTGGACTGGTCAGAGAAAGAGCCTATTGAGTCTTCGTCTGTGATGAGCTGGGCCTGCAGTGCCGGAAGATACGAAGCGAGTGCATACGTGAGCTTTTCTGTTTTAATAATCTGCGACAGTTGCTCAGAACTTTGTGAAAAAACAGGAATTGCCACGAAAAGACCGGCGAGCAGTAGAATTAAAGATTTCTTCATTTTTACTGTTACTCCTTTTTGTTTCGGGAAAAAGTGGTTTCTACGATTTTTTAAGAAAGTTTTAAAATAAAACTTCTGATTCATTATAAACTGTGTTATACTGTTTGTCATGGGAAAAGACACGAAAAAACTTAAAATTTCAAAAAAATCACTTTCAAGAAAGGCAATAGCGGCGATTATCGTCACTTCTTCCATAGTTTTTTGGTCACTTGTAGCAGCTATCGGAGCCTTGCAGAAATTTGACTACAGGGTCTACGATTTGATGCTTGGATTTTCGCGTCCGCCAGAGACTCGGGGCGAAGTCCTGCTTGTGGAGGCCGACAATCTCTCAACGAGCAATGAGTCATTCCAGAATATGAAAACCTGGCCGTGGCCCCGTGATATTTTTGCAAATGCCCTTCTGCGAATGAAAGAATTCGGCGCAAGTACGGCCGTATTCGATATTGAGTATCTTTCTCCATCGAATCTTGCCGTGGATGAGGACGCGATTATCGCCGCCGCATCCAACTTTGACGGCTCAAGGCCGAATTTCGAGAGTTTCATCAAAGACAATGACGATTACTTTGCCAGGGCCATTCAGTTTTTCGGAAATACATGGCTGACAATCAATACCCTGGACATCGACATGAAGTATACCGATGAGGAAATCGACTACGTCAAGCAGCGTTTTCTCTACAACGTCGAGGACAAAGAAGATTTGATTCTCAGGGATTTCAGGCAGGGCCGCCTGGACAGCGTGAAAACATCGTTCATCGACAATTTCACAGGTGACAAGCCTGACTGGAACGATCCGTACTATCTCAAAAAATATCTCATCGGTTTTTCACCGGTAATGCATCAGTTTGCAAGTCATGCTGCCGGCGCGGGGTTCACCAACGTCATAATTGATATGGATGGAACCCGCCGAAGGATTGAGCTCCTGAACAAGAAAGACGACGTGTTTTCTGCCCAGCTGGCCTTTTCCCCGCTTCTGCGAATTTTGAATCCTGAGAGTATTATTCGGGAACGAAAATCCCTCAAATTGAACGGATGCCAGAGTCTCGGAGGCAAAAACATAGCGATCCCCCTTGATTCAAACGGAAAAATGCTTATTAACTGGCTTCATTCTATTTATATAGATTCATTCCGCCACGAGAGCATGTACTTCCTTGCGCAGCTCGATGAACTTGAAAAAAATATCGTTACGGAGCTTAAGAGTCTCCAGGGCTTTTTGGATTCCCTTGATTCTGCATCAGTTGGCGCTCTCGACACCGCGCCCCTTGAGTCTGCCATGACCGTGCGCCAGCTCGTCTCTGATTATGGTGACATTACTGATTTCAAGAATTTCCTGCTCGATAAATGTGAGGGTTACACTATAGACGGAACGGCAATCGGCGGCGGAATTGAATACGCTGACTACATGCAATATTTTCAGGCTCGAAAAGATTTCTTTGAGGCCGCCACGGCTTTCTGCGAAGGAAACGCCCTCGATGAAATCGCCGAGCGTCTGATTCTCCTGAGAAATTATATTCCGGAAGAGGAATTTGATTCGATTCAGAATGACCTTGCCTCGCTGTTTGAAACCCTGTCGAGCGAAGACAAACTCTACAATTCAATTTTTGCTGAAAAGAAGGCTGTCTACGCCAACGCATTCTGTATTCTAGGACACACGGCCAGCTCTACAACTGATTTGGGTACCACGCCTTTTGAACGTGCTTACATGAACGTCGGAACCCATGCGAACGTGTACAACACGATTATGAATCAGAATTTCATTTATCCGATTGAGTGGGGCTGGGCTATCGTGATTATCACTATCCTTGCTTTCCTGCTTATCGTGATTCCTGCCGGGAAAAGAGCCCTTGTGCAGAATCTGACGGGTATCAGCCTGGTCCTGCTGAGCCTTTTCATTCCTTTTGCCCTGATGATTGGTTTCAACGTGTATATCCCGGCTCTCTGTGCATTCCTGATTGCCTTTTCATCTTATATTGGCATGACAATCTACCGGTTCGCAACCAGCGAAAAAGACAAAAAATTCCTCCAGACGACTTTCGGCGCTTACGTCGCTCCGGCTGTTGTTGACCAGATTGTAAAAAATCCGGCTCTGGCAAGCTTGGGCGGAAAGAGCGACAATCTCACGGCTCTTTTCAGCGATGTCAAGTCTTTCTCGGCTTTTACTGAAATCATCAATAATGAAGAGGGCGAGGACAAGGGCGCTGAACGGCTTGTAGCGATTTTGAATGACTATCTCGGCGTTCTCAGCGACGCCATCATGGACAACAACGGCACTATTGATAAGTACGTTGGAGATGAGATCGTTTCCTTCTTTGGCGCGCCGGTTCACGATGAAAACAATGCCTTTGACGCCTGCGTTGCCGGAATCCGTATGCTTCAGGCTGAGAACCGCTTCAATGAGGAAAACAAAAACCGTCTGCCAGTAAATCCCGCCACCGGGGAAATATTCTTCCTCCATTCGAGGGTAGGTTTGAACACCGGAAACATGGTCGTAGGAAACATGGGAACCGAAAAGAAGCTTAACTACACGATAATGGGAAACAACGTGAATCTTGCCAGCCGTCTTGAGGGAACCAATAAAGTCTACGGCTCATGGATTATGTGCTCCGAATCAACATGGCTTGCGGCAAACAGCGGCGACAACGAAGGAAAGCTGGTCGCCCGAAAACTGGACTGTGTCCGCGTCATAAACGTCAAACGACCTGTCGGAATCTACTCGATTATCGGCCTGCGCTCGGAATTGAGCGAAAAACGCATCCGGGCAACTGAATTGTTCAACGAGGGCATGGACTGGTATCTCAAGGGGATTGAAAACCCGACTGCCCCCAAGGATATCAATGATTTGAAGCAGGCTTACGCCCTTTACAAGCAGTCAGCCGAGCTTTATCCCAAGGACGAAAGCTCAAAAGTCTTCATGGAACGCTGCGAGGACTTCATCAAAAACGGCCTGCCTAAAGTATGGGACGGTGTGTACACAATGAAGAGCAAGTAATTTGGAGAAAATGGAGATATTAGAACTGTATTATCTAAATAAATAACAGAATTACTCAAAAAAAGTTGACAAAATTGCTTTTTTGGTCCGATACTGAAAATAATAAAAAAAGTTAGTTGGTATGGAATCGTATCTAAAATATGGAAACGGTTCCATACCTATCGACCAATCCTATTCCTCGTATTCCATGAGCGTTGGTTATGAAAAAAGTATTTGTTAAAAGTTTAAAATTCTGTGTTGCGGCCGTAACGGGTATTCTGTGTCCTTTATGGGTTCTTTCCTGCGGCGAGGATTCAGGTCTTGGCGCCTCTGTCGATACCGAGGCTCCGAAACTCGAAATCACTTATCCGCCTTCTCTTGCCGTTATCCGGGAGCAGTTTGTTTTTGGCGGAACATGGTCTGATGACAAGGCGATTGGACACGTTGCGGTCGAAGTCTTGCGCACGAACTCAGACGAATCAAAAACCTCCGTTTATAAGGCAAACGCTAATATCAGCACAGACGGTTCATGGACAATAAATCTCAACACTTACGATAAAGAACTTTACGCTTCCTCAAACGGATGGCAGTTCTGCGACGGTGACTATGAAGTTCAGGCTGTAGCCTATGACAAGGCAGGCCGCTCTTCCGGCACGGCTTCACGCTCTTTCTCAATCGACAATACTCCGCCTCTTCTTGTACTCACCAAGCCGACCTCGGTAGGCTCAAACTCTGCCAAATCTTACGGACGCACGGTTCAGCTCGAAGGCACTTTCTCAGAAGCCTGCCAGAGCGGAATCTCAAATCTGGTCGTTTCTTTCTATAGCGAAGCCGGTGAAAAGCTTTTTGATTCAGAATTTTCAGGCATCACGGACATGTCGAACGCGAATCCTCTTGTTATCGCGCAGTATTATAATGCTGATTCCGAGCCGAACACGAGCAACGAGAACTACAAGAAATGGTACAACTACCAGCAGCTTTACAAAGCTGAAAATATCGAAAGCTACCGTACTTCTGACAGTGGCGTAACGGAACAGCTGTATTTTTCTGTCACGGCAAACGATGCGGCAAAAATCTACAATGATTTCAAGGGCAAAACCAGCGTTTCAGGCGGAAATGTGACCACGGAATTTTACCGCGGAACCACGGACATGCTTAATCTTATAAATGCGAAGAACAAGGAGTTTGCGGATTTTTCCGTGACCATGCTCCGAAACTACATCAACAAAACGGACGCAACCTATGTCGGCAATGAAAACCTTCAGCGAATCCTCGATGAAGCCTTGAGCAAGAGCTGCGCGTATTCAACTGAGTCAATATCTTCTGCGGTTAGCAATACCGAAACTGCTTCTGGCGATGTTTATCTTACTTTCTCAGTGAATCCCAAAAACAACCCGACCTACACGGTCAGCGGTCTTGCCATTAGTCCTGACGCAACCGGGGACTCATATACGGAAGGCTATTACAACTATTTCAGCGACTCTGCAATCAATGTTTCTATTACACCTGGTCTTGATTTGAACAATCTTGATACCAGTACAATCAGCATCTATTACAAAAAAGTCGGGGAAAGTGACGAAAACAAACAGCTTTTCTGGACCTGGAATGAAGATGAAGCTGTAAAATACGTCAAAAAACTTTATGACAAGGATGAGACTGAGGCAAAAGCAATGATTGCGGCGGATCCTAAAACTTACCGCTATACAATCACGTCTAAAGATGAAAATACGGATGCCCTTTCCCTGTCATCGTCACTGTCGGCTTCTTCTGGTATAGAGGAAATCCAGAACGGATACAAATATGAATTCTCCGTGGAAGGCTTTGATATTGACGGTCAGACTTTCATTGCATCAGACTCAAACGGATTCGGTTTCTTTGCAAGCGCAAACGGCTCTTCTCCACGAATGGAACTCGGCAGTGAAGATAAGGCTCAATATAAAAATTTAGCGGCCTTGACTGCATTCAAAAAAGATGAGCTTGACAAACTTTCATTCTCTGGAACTATTGAGTCTGAAAGCGCAATCAGTGAGTTGTTATACAGCGTAACATTTTCTGATACTTCATCTTCTGCCAGTGGCGGGGCTAAAGATGTTGATATATCGGAGTCTTTGCGTGAGGGTAGTTCGGAGATATATGAATTTGCTATTGACAGTCTTGACTTGGGAGATTTCACACCGGTCGATAACAAGTTATATACAGTTACTTTGGAAATCCGGTCAAGAAATGATAGCGGTAAAGGAACTTTGACCCGCTCATATTACCTCGATACAGGCTCGCCGAGTATTGCCAACGTTGCGATTTCCACAGGCTATATAGAGGGTGAGGATATTTATATAAATAATACAAAGCCCTTCAAGCTGTCAGGAATGACAACGGATAATTATCTCGTCAGCGGAACATCTTACGAATTCACGAGCAATGGCGGCACTGGCTCTGTCGAATCAGGTACGCCGCTTACGGCAATGAGCTGGTCTGATTCTGTAAATCTTTCTGGACTTACGGGTTCCGGGGCAACGCTCACGGTTACGGCAACTGATTCGGCAGGAAATGTTTCAAGCGAAACCTACAACATCATATTTGATACACAGGCTCCGACTGGAAAACATGTCTATGACAAAAAGAAAAAGGACCTGTATTTCAGAGTCGGGGAATTTGACAATGAAAGCAGTGAGGTAAGCGAAGCTGGCCTTACATGGAACAATTCGCTTGATAAGGATGTAGGCGGAAAATATTCTTCCGGTACATGGGGCAACAGCCAGACTCTTACAATCCGCGGAACTTTTGAAGAAGATGGTTCTGGATTGAGCATGATTTATTACAAGATTTTCGACCATGCTCCTACATCCGCTGAAATATCTTCATTTAAAACGAATTACGCCAGCGATAAGAAGGGAATGTTCGCGCCCCTTTCTGATTCTGATGATATAGAGAAATACGCAAGAAGGCGCGTGTCTTACACAAAGGCTGACGGAACAAAGGCATTTGAAGAAATTCAGTCTTCATTCAGGACAACAGTTTCGGGATTCTCCGCTGGAAGCAATTATCTCGTGCTGCTTGCCGTTGACAATGTCGGAAACGTTGGAATTGATACCCTTGAAGCCACAAGCAAGAATGATTCGACTGTCTCTGCGAACCTTGACTGGAACAGCGGAGATGCGGCCTTATCAATCAATGTGGATACAGAAAGCCCCTCTATAACATGCACAAGCCACAGTGGCGCAAACTACACCAACAAAACGAATGAAATTTCTATTTCTGGCAAGGCTTCCGACTCTGCATCTGGCGTTACAAGCGCAAGTATTTGGGTGAGCGGAATCAACTCGAATGGAAATCCGATAACGGTTGATGTCTCTCTTGGTGGCTCAACGGAAGAAAACTGGGAAGCGACGCTGACTAATGAAATTATCAGTAAACTCACGGCTGGACAAAGCTATAATGTACAGGCAAGCGTCACCGACAAGGCGGGAAACTCCAGCACGAGCACGATTTTCACTTTGCAGGTCGATACGGACTCTCCAAAACTGAAAGTTGTAAATCCGTCTGGAAATTCAACAGTGAACGGAGTGGTTTCAATTTCAGGAACTACTGAATACGAAGGCGCAGGTCCGACAAAGCTTGAGCTGTACTATTCAAAGACACAACCAACTTCATCAACGGAAGCCAGTGATTTGACACTCTTCGGCACAATCGAAGATGCGACAAAAATTTACAGCTGGACATTCGATGACTTTGACACTTATGAAGTGTTTGATTCTTCGGAAAGCAATCTGGTTTCAAAAGATTTGTACATCATTCCTGTGGTGTATGATGCGGCCGGAAACGTATCTTCATTCAGTGCTTACACCAAATATACGGTAGACAGAAATTCCGACAGACCGGTGGTAAGAATTACAAGCATTGATTCTGCCGATGACTGGCTCAAAAACGCCAAAATCAGCGGAACTATCAGCGATGACGACGGTATCGAAAGCTTCCAAATCTCTCAGAATAATTCTTCATGGGCTGATGTCACAGTGATAAACGGAAGCTGGTCATACACTATAACAGGCGGAGACAATGAAAATATACCGCTTTACTTTAAAATCGTTGACACGGGAAAATATAAGGACGGAAATGTCATAAAAACCGGCTCAACGTTCACGACTGGCGCTGAAGTTGAATTTGCCCGCCCATACTACGCATACAACAGCTCTTCTTCTGAATCTGATAACACCGTGGCTCTGCTTGTCAATCTTGATACGGCTGAACCGAAAATCGACGTTCCGTCCCTGGTTATCGGGAAAAACGCGGAAAGCTACACTTCGACAAATTCTGACGGACTTGATACTGTTGGAAATGTAGCCGCTGAACCTGAATCAGCGGAGCATATTATAAGCACCGCTCGCTATGCCGGTGGCGATAAAAAATATATCAAAGTATATGTTCCGGTTAGCGAGGAAAATATCAGCTCAGTAACGCTTAATATCATTGACTCAAAAGAAGTCGATGAGACGAAGAATTATAAAACGGTTGAATCTGGAAGTGAAGCAGAAATCACAGAAGACTCGATTAATCTTGTCCCAACAACGCAGACCCGCGATGTTTCTGGCGTGGAGTACACATACTATGAGTCTCCTGCTATTCGGGTTCCTGAAGCTAGCTTTACAGACGGAAAGGAGACAACGTCCGGCACGAAAACGCTCTCTTTTGCCGTTCTGGATAAGGCGGGAAATACAAAAACTCTGACAAAGACTTTCTCTCTGGACAACCTCGGCCCGGACGCTATTACGATTACAAGTCCAAGTGAAAGCGATGAAGTCACTGGCACAATCAATATCGTTGGAACCGCAAGCGACAGCGGTGTGGGAATCAAGTCGATTGAATGGCTCGTTCCGCCTGCGGATTATACTGAATCAATGAAAGACTCTGCTCTTGCGACTCTTGAAGGCTGGCGTTCTGACAATAATATAAAAGCGTCGGCCAGCATCTTCGATTTCAGATTCGTGTCAAATCAGAATACAGACCTTTCATTGTTTGATGATACCAATCAGTATAAAGTTGAATTTGACTCATCAACGAATTTCTACAAGATTCCGATTTTCTTCAAGTCTACCGATGAACTTGGAAATATTTACATCAAGCGGGATTATTCTATCCTGCACAATCCTGACGGAGACCGTCCGGTAACAGAATTCACTTATCCGACCGCTGCCGACTACGATTCTGGAGAGGAATATGCAACTCTTGCTGGAACAATCCGCCTGAGCGGTACGGTTGAAGTCCCGTCGCGAACTGCTTCTGTCGGTCAGGTATATATTCAGATTGGCTCTGTAGCTGCTGACGGCACTGTCACATGGCTCTCAACTGCATTCAGCGATGAATTTACGACTTTGGGCGGTGTCATTACGCCAACGGTTTCCGGCACGACTGTTACAAAGTTGGGAGACTACGATAATCCTATTTATGTCACAAGCGACTGGTGGGGCCTTAAAGCCGAGACAAAATCCGGCGCATGGAGCGTCTCGATAAACTCTGACAATGACCTTAACCCAACTTCTGGAACGAATAATATCGCAATCCGTTCGTGCGCAATCAATGAAAACGGGAAAATGGGCCTTTGGTCTTCACCGGTCTACATTCATGTTGACGCAAATGCCCCAAGCCAGAGCGCAGTTCTCCGGCAGTACAGCACAGACCCGTCTGCAGAGGCAGATTATGAAGACTCATCTAAAATTTCAATCGAAAAAGTCTATACGGCCGACACCTATCTCAAGGGAAAATGGTATCTGGTTGCAAGTCTCAAAGATAATGACGGTCTTGATGTATCTTCACTGAAAGTTCGGCGTGGTTCCGCCTCAATCAGCAATTACGAACTTTCTGACGAGAGCACTGACAGTGACGGATATAAGACACGCAAGCTTTATGTTCCTATCGACACTGAATCAATGTCAGGCACAACTGTGACTTACACTGTATATGTTGAGGATAACGCAACTCCGCCTCACGCAAGTACGATGACCTATTCCTTCTATATTGACAACACGGCGCCTTCTTTCGACACTCTCAAAGGCAATGAAGTCAGCCTTCTTGGAAGTACGGTTCCTGTGGTGCAGAACTCAAATTACCTGTACACCCTTGGCGGCGATATCACGGAAGCTGGCTCAGGCTTGAAGAGGGTTCTTTTCTATTTCCTGCGTGAGAAGGTAGAAGATGGCAGCAATGTCAGGATTCTTGATGCCATGGTGGATTCTTCAAGCTATGCCACAGACTATATTCCGGTAACAGGCGTCACAACCGAAATCAAGAAATACACTGTCAGCCAGGGAACTTCCACATATACCATGTACGGAAAGACATATTCAGGTTCCCTTGATGCTGCCGGAACGACCTTTACGAGTACAAGTGGCTCCCTTGCAGATAACAAGCATATCCGAGCCGGCGGTTTGATTTTTGTCGGCGGTGAGTATCACAAGATTTCTTCTGTAAGCGGAAACGCAGCGACATTTGAAGATGCCGTTACAATGAGCGTAACAGAGGCCGGGTTCCCGTACGGACAGGTAGTTGATAACACCGAAAGCCACACAATGAACGATACGACCCACAAGTACACTGTAAATGGCGATGACGGCGACGAAATGGTTGAGACATTTACCAAGCGCGCTACGACATACACCTGGGACGGCACGATTTACTCTGATATGATGAGCGATGGCCCTGTAACGATTGTTTGTATTGCTTTTGACGAAGCTGGAAACGTGGCTGAGAAGCGAATCGAGACAAGCATTCAGAATAACGCGCCGAGAATCGCAAAACTCTATCTCGGAACTGACTTGAGCGGCGAAGGCAAATATTCAGAAAATGAATTCAACACCTATCAGTTTGTCACGGCCTCTGCCGACGGAAGCTATAAGGATGCAAACGATAATTTCAAGAGCAGCGTTGATTTTGAAACAGGCGGCTCAACATATTCTAATTACGGAAAGGCCTTTGAGATTCGAAGCGGATTCGTTGTCGTACCTGAATTTACAGGCGGAAACGGTACGATTAAGATGGCATGGCTCAAAGACGCCTCTTCCGTAAAAACTTACCAGAAGAATGGCGACTCAAATGTAACATTTAAAGAAGAAAGCACTTCAAGCGATATTTCTGCCACATTCACTCCTGTTAAAAATGCCACAAGCGGCGAAACAGATACGGTTCGAAAATATCTCCTTGATTCAAGTGATTTGAGCGGACTGGCTGACGGTACTGGCAAAGCCATGTCATTCACATTCTGGGATTCTACCGATGGAACGGTTTGCGGTAAAAGCTCTAATTATTGCTTTGTGCGTATCTCGGATTTAGTCGTGGCCTTGAACGATACAAAGGCTCCGAAGTCGGTCATCGATCCATTCAAGTGGAACAGCTTGACTGACAACTCTGTTTACGGCTCATCAGCTACGGGCAGCGATGCCGTTACTTCATACACAGGTCTGCAAGGCCATATTGAGTTGGAAAGTGACTGGGAGAAGTCCAGCAAACACTCTTCAACGGATTTGGCTTCGGAACTGCGTGATTCTGACCCGAAAGTATCTGGAAAAATCACCATGAAGGGCTATGCCTATGATGATCAGCGACTTTCGAGCCTGTGGGTATCATTCGATACGCTTACTCCTGCAAGCGGCAGCTATATTTCAGCCGCCGGCGACTACAATAAAACAGCAGGAAGCGTAACGGCAACATCCGGAACATACGTAAACAGCAGCGACAGTATGACCTACTATCAGATGGCCTATTACACTCCGGGCAGCGGATGGAAGGCAAGCGACGCGGTAATCTCAAGCGGCTGGGAATTCTCTGTTGAAGAGAAATATCTGAGCCAAAACGGTCACAAAGTTGCATGGACGCTTAGCATCGATAGCGAAAAAATCGCAAATACGGCAAAAGCCGATGTCAAAGCCCGCGTGATTGCTTTTGACCACAGTTACAATGTGGTTGACGTGAGCAGTGTTTCTACCACGCTGGTAAACAAAGACGGAAGCGACAATGTGCCTTTGTATCAGATGGATGTTGTTCCTTATGTCACACAGGTCGTCACTCACCTCAGTCCATACTTCCGAAAGGCTCCGAGCGTTTATGCGCGAACTGTTCTCGGAAGCTATCCGGTATATGAAGGCGAAACGATACAGTTTGTGGGATTCAACCTGGGAACGAACACGGCAAAAGTTACCGTACAGGGTATGACAGAAACAACCCTGATAAACGGTTCTGTGAACGGCTCTTCTGTGGCAAATACGATTACGCTCACTACCGGCACCGGAAGCGGAGCCAGCTCTGGTGAAATCAAAGTGACTGTGAACGGAGTGGCTGCGCTGAACAATTACAACAATAATGATGCGCTTGGCTCGTATACGGGCGATGTTTCTGATACGAACTATACATATGCCTATAACAGACAGCCGAACAACAACAATAACAATGTACTTACGGACGATTTGAAACTCGATGTCTGGCAGTTCCTAAACGCGGCAGAACCCCGCAACGGAAAGAGTGACAACCCGACGATGAAAATCAGTCCTAAGGGAAGAATCGGTATTTCATTCTCGAATGCGGTTGTTTATTTCAGTGCGCCTTTCATTGATAATGGTTCTACTCAGGCTTTGAACAATATAAAGAGCCAGACGGCCATAGCTCAGAATTATGGTTGGTTTACAAACAACACCTTCTGCTTTGACCAGTACGGCTACCCCTATGCGGCGGCTCAGTCCCCTGATACTGACACCGCAGTAGGAGCGGCATACTTACAGTTCTTCTCAAGACAGGCTGGAAATACTATCTACAATATGGACTTAAACGAAAACTATCAGAAAATAAAGAATTCAAGCCGAATCGAGGCAATCTGTATTCCGATTGATTCTTCTGAGACTACATGGACAACGGATATTGACCGAACCCAGTCTCTGGCAATGGCGACCTCTATGCCAGATCCAAATAGCGCACCGAGCGCAACAAACAAAGTCACAGTTCACCTGGCGTACTGGGACAATCTTACCAAGCAGATTCGATACAGGCAGGGTAAAGTTGGAGCTGAGCCTGGAGATTTTGGTTACACAGGTGTAAATGGGAGTGCTACTAAAAGTGATGGAAATGGTGAAAAATATTGGGACAGTGGAACTGCCAATGATTCAATGCTGGATTTGCAGCATTGTGAGAGCGATTGGCCTATACAGGACAAGCGCTTCAATCACGCTTACGATTCAGTAAGTACAAATACAAACAATCATGCTTCTGGTCAGCACATCTACCGTGTAGCGGGAACCAGCCTTGGCTCAAGTTATGCGTCTGCATATCAGGTGACAACTACATATCAGGGCGGAAAATTCGTTGATATCGGAGTGCTTCCTTCAACGGCAACTGCTGCAACGCCTACGGTTGTCCTTTGCTGGTACGACGGCGTGAACAAGAATCTTGTGCTTTCTTACGACACTCCTAGCGACAGTGACACTGAAAAAGAGAATAATATGTACACAGGAAACTGGCAGTCTCATGCTGGAGAGATAAGTAGTACTGGCGGTATGTACTGCCGTATGGCAATTGATGCTGATGACGGAATTCATATCGCCCACTATGACAGCCTTTCTGCTGACTTGCTCTATACGTACGTTCCTGTTTCACGCGGAGTTCCTCAGACTGCGAGCGCAAAAACTTTCACGGTAGACTCATTCCTTTCTGTAGGTACATGGTGTACGATTGATGTTGCAAAAGACGATAGTGGTAATCATGTTCCCCGAATCGGCTACTTTGTTCCTGCAAACGAGGACACTTCGGCGGCGGCCCGCATTGCATATCCTGTGAAATTTGACAATGGATATCCGACCTTTGCCGGCAGCGATGACAGCGACATGTTTACAGGTAACTGGGAAATTTCAACTATTCCTACAACTGGTATTCCGATTATTGACCGCGTAAACGTCGGTGTTCATAAAGATTCTGACGGAAAACTTATTGCAATCCCGAAAGGCGGAACAAATCGAAAAACGGTCAGTGCGGTAAATAAATCTAGTTACCCGGTCAGCGACAGTACGACCGTTTATGGAAACGGAACTACAAACCCGGCTGTTGTCTACTGTCTTGACGACGGTCCGGTTGAGCTTGCTCAGAAAAAATAGCCGGCTTTTCACAAGCGAAATAAAGCAGAAATAATTTCTTGTTTTATTTCGTGTTATAACACTTTTTTTTTGAAACAGAATCAAATCGCCGATATTATTATAGTATGAAACGAATTGTAATACTGTCGGCGATTTTTTTCTTCGGCATTCACTTTTTATTCTCAGATTCAGCTGAAAATCTTCAATCAGATGTGCTTTCGCTTTCAATTGAGGATGCGGTGGAACTGGCCAAAAAGAATAATGTTTCTGTGGCCCGCGCCCAGATTACCCTTGATGCGGCAGCCCGGGCAAAAAATCATTCATGGAACAGCATCAGTCCGACTGCCAGCGTGGGGGCGACTTCATCGCTTCCAATTGATGCTTTGAGCGATAATGATGCGGGCTACACGGCGAACATGGCTCTTTCAGCGACCCTTTCCATTTCTTTGAGCGCAAATCTTTACACTTCAATGCAAAGCGCGAAAATCAACTATGAGTCTGGCAAACTTACTTTTGACGATGCGGTGAAATCTGTTGAGTTGAGCGTGAGGGAGGCTTTTTATGGTCTTCTTTACGAAAAAGAAAACATCGTCTTGCAGGAAAAAAATCTTGAGATTGCCAAAACCCAGTACACGAGCAATCTGGCCCGCTACAATCAGGGACGGCTGAGCGAAATTGATGTTCTTTCGGCGGAAGTCAACTACAAGAGCAAGATTCCCACCGTGGAAAGCGCCCGCACGACTTTCTTGAATGATTTGGATTCTTTTAAGCAGACTCTGGGGCTTTCCACAGACGAAAAAATCGAGCTTGAAGGCTCCCTTGATGATTTAATCAACCTGAACGAAATTTCCCTTGATTCGCAAAATGTGCAGTCTTCTTCTATTAAGTTGCTCGAATACAAACTTGCGGCGGCAAAAAACACCGTACTTGAAAAAAGATTTTCGGCTTTTGCCCCCAGCTTGAGCGCTACCCTTAATTGGCGTGACCAATATTGGTATATGGGCTACGAGGGAACGGCTCCTGACCCTACAAAAACGACAAGCCTTATTCTTTCGGCGACCATTCCTCTGGACGGCCTGCTTCCATGGTCGGTCAGAAATGACGCAATCGACACGGCAAAGGACTCGGCGGCGGATTTGGAGCTTCAGCTTGAGAACGAAAGGAAAAATCTCAAAAGAACCATTGATTCAAGTCTCCGCTCGATAAAGCAGAGTCAGGAATCAATCAAATACAAGCAGGCAAATGTCACTCTGGCGCAGAAAACCTACGACATGACACAAGAAGCCTACAATCGCGGCGCAAAGGATTTGCTCACTTTGCAGAACGCAAACACTTCGCTCTTGAACGCCCAGGTTTCCCTTAAAAGCGAGACCCTTACGCTCATCAAGGCGATTTTGAATCTTGAAAATACAATCGGCGTTCCCTTCGGTACGCTTGGAAAATAGGAGAAGAATATGAGAAAGTCACATATCGTTATGGCTTGTGCGGCGGCAGCCATGGTTGCGGTTGTTGCTTATGTTGCAATTTCAAAGAAAAGCGGCGGAAATGCCGGAATGGGAAAGGGGCGCGGTCGTGGCAGCGGAAACACTGTCTTTACGGTCAAAACAGAAACAGTTCAAAAGGAAACGCTCCACGGTTATGTGATTGCCAACGGTGAGATTGAGAGCCAGAACTCGGTGAATGTTTTCCCTGATGTTAGCGGAAAAATCATGGAAACGAACGTGATGCTGGGCTCTTCCGTGCGCCGCGGGGATGTAATCGCTTATGTTGATCCCAATTCTCCTGGTCAGTATTACAAAAAAAGCCCGGTCTACGCGCCGATTAACGGAAGCATTATCTCAACACCCCTCAAAAACGGAACGACGGTTTCAACCAGCACGGTGATTGCCATCGTGGGAGATATTGCGAATTTGCAAGTCAGCGCGGACATTCCTGAGCGTTATGTTGCGGTTTTGAAGCCTGGCCTGAAAGCTGAGGTTTCCGTGGAGGCTTATCCAGGCGTGGTTTTTAACGCCACGGTTACGAGGGTAAGTCCGGTGGTTGACACGACGAGCCGTACCAAGGAAGTTATCCTGCATTTTGACGAGCGGGACAGTCGGGTGAATGCAGGTATGTTCGGCAAAATCAAGCTGTATACTCAGGACTATGCCGGGGAAGTGACTATGCCCGCAGACGCCCTGGTCTCCCTCAATGATGAATATTACGCCTATGTGGTAAAAGATGGCGGCGATACGGTTGAGCGGCGCAAGGTAAAGACAGGTCAGTCCGTTGACGGCAGAATCCAGATTCTTGAAGGCGTGAATGAAGGCGAAAAAGTCGTAATCCAGGGCCAGACTTCCCTTAATGACGGCTCAAAAATCCGCGATATCACGAACGGCACGACTAAGAATGAGCAGGCAGAAGCGAGCAATGAGAAAAAAAACGAAAATCCTGAGCGCAAGGAAAGAAGCGGCGAGAGAATCGGAAAAGGCGAAGGCGCAAACAGCGAGAGAAGCGGCGAAAGAAAATAAAACACTCACAGAGAACACAGCAAATAAGGAATATGACTTATGAATATTTCAAAAAATACACTTGAACATCCGGTGCTTACCTTGATTATCTTTGTTTTGCTGGGAATCATGGGACTTTTTACCCTCAGCAACGTGGCTATCAGCCTTATGCCGGACGTTGACAGCCCATATCTGATGGTAAGGACCACATATACGAATGCCGGGCCTGAGTCGGTCGAAAAAACTGTTACAAAGGTGCTTGAAGCCCAGCTGATTTCGGTCAGCGGCTTAAAATCATTGACTTCAACATCAAAAGAAGGCTCTTCATCTATTTCCCTTGAATTCAACTACGGAACTGATTTGGACATTGCCACCAACAATGTGCGGGACAAAATCGACCGCGTGTTAAAAAGGCTCCCGGATGACGCGGACAGCCCGACCATTATGAAAATGGACTCGGATTCCATGCCGATTCTGCGGATTGCGGTGCGGGGAAACCGAAGCCGGGACGAGCTTAAAGTTCTCGCCGAGGACACAATCGTAAGCCTTTTGGAGCAGACCGACGGCGTTGCGGAAGCCACTGTCTCAGGCGGAAGGGACAAAATCGTCCGCGTTGACATCTCCCAGAACAGACTTGCTGCCTACGGACTTACCCTTTCAACGGTAAATTCTGCCCTCTCAAAGCAGAATCTTGAGCTTGGCGGCGGTAAAATCACCGAGGGCAAGACCGACTATTCAATCCGAACTGTGGGCGAATTTTCCAGCATCGAGGAAATAAATGATACGATTATCGCTACAAAGGGCGATTATGTTGTCCGGCTTTCAGATATAGGTACGGCATACATGGGCTACAAGGACAAGACCAATGATGTTTACATCAATGGCGAGCCGGGCATCTATGTGAGCGTTACCAAGCAGTCGGGCAAAAACTCGGTCACTGTGGCGAACAAAGTTTACGAAAAAATGGAAGAAATCCAGGAATTGCTGCCGACGGATGTTTCGATGGAAATCATCTCTGACACCACCGATTCAATCCGCGACACAATCAATACGCTCCTTGATAGCTGTTATCAGGGCTTGCTCCTTGCGGTTTTGGTGCTTTTCCTATTTTTGAAGAATTTCAAATCCACTGTCATAATTGCCATTTCGATTCCACTTTCGATAATCATCACCATGCTCTGCATGAATTTTGCGGGAATCACCCTCAACATGATGACTTTGACGGGGCTTATCCTTGGCGTTGGTATGATTGTAGACGCTTCCATCGTCATGATTGAGAATATTTATGTCTACAGAAGCCGCGGCGCAAAGCCCAAAGTGGCGGCAGTCCTGGGTTCCAGCGAGATGATAATGTCCGTTCTTTCGGGAAACCTGACCACAATCTGCGTTTTCATTCCTTTCCTTTTCTTTATGTCTGATTTGGGCATGATGGGACAGATGTTCAAGGGAATCATCTTTACGGTGGTTATAGCCCTTGTCTCTTCACTTTTCGTGGCGATTTTCCTTGTTCCTGTTCTCGCGGGAAAATTCCTGCCCCTTACCAACAGAAATGAAAAGCCTGTCACTTTCAAGCCCCTCAAAAAATTCTACGAATTGCTGGACATTCCTTTGGAAAAACTGACGGCTCTTTACAGGCGGGCTTTGAAATCTGCTTTGGGGCACAGAAAGGCAACGGTGGTGATTTGTTTTTCTGCCCTTGTCATTTCCCTTGCCCTTGCCACGACCCTTAATGTGAACATGATGCCCAACGGAAACGACGACAGCGTAACTCTCAATGTGACATTGCCCATCGGAACAAATCTTGAAGAGACCATGACCGTCATGAGCCAGTTTGAGCAGATTGTCCGGGATGAAGTGAAGGGCTACAAAACATTGATTTCAACCAGCGGTGCTTCAAGCTCATCTTACCGGGGAACCCTTGAAATCAAACTTCCGGATTCGGATGAGCAAATCGACAATGCCACAACGATTCAGAACAAGCTCCGCGCTCATTTCAATGATTTTGCCGGGGCGAAATTCGGTTTCCGTGCGGGAATGCGCGGTCAGATGACGGGAAGCGACATTAAGATTAAGATTCGCTGCGATGATTTGGAAAAAGCCCTGGATGTCTCAGACCAGATTTCCGCAGTGATGAAGACAATTCCAGATTTGGGAGAGTCTTCGGTGGATATTGAAAAAGGCGTTCCTGAGGTTGAAATCGAAATCGATCGCCAGCGAGCCTATGCTTTCGGCGTTGATGTTACCACCGTGGCAAAAGAAATCAACTACGCCATGAACGGCGTGACTTCAACGACTTACCGTGAGGGCGGAAAAGATTATTCAACTGTCCTCATGTACCAGAAAGAAGACCGCAAGCAGGTCATCGACTTGGAGCAGATTTTCGTGAACGGCAGCGGCGGCAAGGTCAGCGTGGCAAATTTCGCTCAGGTCAAAAAAGGCTTGGGGCCGGTAAGCATTAAGCGGGAAAACCAGTCGCGAATCGTCACAATTACCTGCGATATCCTCACAGACAGGAATGCCTATGAAGTCGAGCAGGCAATCAAAGACGGAATCGCCGAGACTTTCATCGTACCTGATGATGTGACCCTCGTTTATGACGGCGCATGGCAGAATATGCAGGATCAGGGAAAGACTTACGGCTTAATCATCTTGATGGCGATTCTGCTGGTCTTTGGAGTAATGGCGGGAACCTACGAGAGCTTTAAGGCTCCCTTTATCAACCTGATGACCATTCCCTTCCTGATTATCGGCGTCGTGGCCATCTACAAGATTATGGGGCAGGCAATTTCCATGGTCAGTGCGGTCGGTCTGATTATGCTGGTCGGAATCGTCGTCAACAACGGAATTATTTTGGTTGACTACACGAATCTTCTGATTGACCGGGGCTACAAAATGAAGGAAGCCTGCCTTGAAGCCGGAGCCAGCCGTTTGCGCCCGGTTCTGATGACGACTTTGACCACGGTTTTGGGTATGCTGCCAATGTGTTTTGCCACCAGCGGAAGTGCCGCCATGGTTCAGCCGATCGGAGTCGCCGTAGTAGGCGGCCTGCTTTCCTCAACATTCGTTACGCTCTTTTTCATCCCTGTTCTATACTCACTAGTGATGAAAGAAAAGAAAATCGACAAATCGAAAATCCAGATTTTATTGACGGAAGATAAAGCTGAAAAAACCGAATTCGACTGATGCAAAAACAGGCGTAGGTGAGGTTCCGGCAAAGACTCGCTTGAACTTGTTCACCGCGAGTTTTTTGGCGGGTTCTCACCGGGAGCCTGTTTTTGTAATAGGCAGATTATTTATTTTTTTGAGGATTTATATGACAAGATGTGAAATTATCGCTAATCAGTCCGTGCAGGACGAAATCATCTCCCTTATGGAAGAGCATATTGAGGGCGTGCTTTACACGATTATTCCCACCGTCGTCGGCCGGGGCAAAAATTCCTACAAAATGGGAAGCGCGACCTGGCCTGAAACGAATTTTATCCTTATAAGCTATGTTGAGGATAAAGAAGTATCCGTGATGAAAGCGATTATCGCCGCCGTCAAGGAAAAATTCGCAGGCGAGGGAATCAAGCTTTTTTTGGTGCGTGCTGAATCCTAGGGAGCTTTTTAGTCTTTTCCGTATTCTTCTTCCAGCGCGGCTTCGCGGTGGGCGATTTCCTTCATCTCGTACATAAGCTTGTCTGCGTGGGTGAGGAAGGTGCGGGAATCCTTGAAGTCCTTCTTGTAGTAAGTGTAGCCGACGCTGATTGAGATTTTGTAAGGAGAGTTCAGCGTTTCATTTTTCTTTTGAATGAGGTCGTGAATTTTTTCGTTGAGAAGGTGAGCCTCTTCGGGGGTGAATACAACACCGATAACGAACTCATCGCCACCGAATCGGCTGATGATGCAACGGCGGTATATGTGGGAGCAGGCTTCTTTGAGAACATCGGCGGTAGCGACCAATGCTTTGTCGCCTTCTGCGTGGCCGTAGGTATCGTTGATAGTCTTGAACTTGTTCAAATCCATCATGAAAAGATAGAGACAGTCGATAGTCGAGTGCGGCTCTTCGTTTATGCGGCGGATTTCTTCTTGGAAGAAGCGTTCGCCCTGCCTGCGGTTGTTGATTCCTGTGAGCGTGTCCAGAGAAATAAGGTCTCGCATCTGGAAAATGTAAATTATGAGCGTTGCGCTGGTGAATCCGATTGCGAAAGTTGGGAGCGTCCAAATCATTGAATGTACCTGAGCGCCTATAAGAACTGGAATCGAGAAAATTGTGACGAAACTGTACTGCTCTTTTGCAAAATCGTTCTGAGTCTTGAAGTAAAAAACAATTGAAATGATTGCAAAAACAATGATGTAGCCAAACATCAAGAACAGAACGAAGCCATATAGAGGACCTTTTATGAGAATCCCGCTTCCGGCAATTGAGAATACCAAGTGATGAAGGGGAGTGGTTATGATTGCAAGTATAAGCAAAGCAAATGGAATGAATGCGTATTTGACTTTTGGAGGAAGCGTGCTTGTTACAGATTCCCAAATTGAGAAGAAAAATCGGCAGACGCTGTAGGCACACACCGTCATGACGCAATACATGAAGATGTTTGTTATGTATCTGATAATGACTGTACTGGGAAGCCCATAATTACTGAAAGACATCATCCAGATACTGTCTGAAAAACAATATAGAATGACGGTGCTTAACAGACTGACAAGATGCAGACGTTTGTTTGTGCGCTCGATGTCGCCAAGCGTTGTGTAGAGCAGAACTGCGGTAATTCCGGCACAAAACAAATCAATAAAAATGTAAAAGAAAGCTGTGGCTTCCCTTGAACTCGCGAAATACATAGTTATAAAAATATTATATCACGGCTTTTTTTTAAAGCCAACAATTTTATATGAATAATGATAAAAAAATGCTTATTCCAACGCTGAATCGGCGAGGCTTGAAGCGTAATCTTCGCTGTCGTGGGAAAGTCCTCCGATTTGGGCGGCAAAAAGGGCTTTTTTGGACTCCTTCGCCTGTCTGCGCTTTTCATTCTCAGCCCTGGCAGCCAGTAAGATTTCCGTGGCGATGTCGGCCTTCACGTTCAGCGCCTGGGCGATTTGGGCTTCCTGGGCGGCGGCCAAATCTTCCAGCGTGACGAATGTTTTTATGAGGATTTTCTCCCGCTTTTCGCCCACATGGGGAAGGGAAGCGAAAACCGAGACCGTGTTTTCTTTGGTGCGCAGGTTCTGGTTACGGCTGGTGGCAAAGCGGTGGGTTTCGTCCCGCACCCGCTGCAAAAGCCTGAGAGCATCGCTTCGGCGGGGCAGGCAGATTGGCTTTGAGGCATGGGGCCGCCAGATTTCCTCGTCCCGCTTGGCAAGTCCCGCAATGGGAATGTCCAAGCCCAGCATTTTTAAAATCCCGTCCACGGCATTTACCTGCCCGATACCGCCGTCGATTAAAATCAAATCGGGCAATTCCGCATTTTCGTTGGAAAGCCGGGAATAACGGCGGGTGGCGGCTTCCCGCATGGAGGCGAAGTCATCGATTACGCCGTTGGTGGTTTTGAGGCGGAAGTAGCGGTAATTTTTCTTGTCCGGGTTTCCCTTCCAGAAAGAAATGAGGGAGGCCACCGGGAATTTTCCGCCGATATGGGCAATATCAAAGCCTTCGATTCGCTCTGGCAGTCGCGGAAGTGCCAGCAAATCTTTAAGCTCGTTAAGGGCAGGCATGTCTCCCCGCTCCCGAATCCGCCGGATAATGTCTTCCTTGGCGTTTTCACGAGCCATGTTCAGGGCGGCGATGTCGCGGCGGGAAGAATTTTCTGTCACTCGTTCCAAAATTGAAAATTTGGAGGGGGAAGTCTCCCCCTTCGCGTCCACTTCGTTGGCCGCTACCCTCTCTACGGGGGACGGTTCGAGCACAGCCCGCTCCGAGACTCGCTCAAAACCTGCCTCGCAGGTTTTGCCGGCTATGCCGTCGCTCCCTACCCCCGTAACGCCCTCGCTTCCATGCGGTAGGGTATGGAGAGCCGCCGCAGGCGTTCCGACGCGACCGGCGGGAGCGGCGGAATGAGCGTTAGCGAAGCTCGGAACACCCGACGGCGAAGCCGTACCGCCCTCTGAATCTTTAATCTGTGCTAATCTGTGCAAATCTGTGGATAAAAATTTTTCCAGAAATTCCGTGTCGTCATTTTCGTCGATGAAAATCTTTGGCGGCAGGGAATTTTCGTTCTCGTAGTAGGCGCGGGCGAACTCTTCCAGCAGCTCGTTGTCCTCATTCATGCTCTCCACCCGGTAATTGTCGCGGCCCAGAAGCTTTCCGTCCCGGATTTTGAGCACGGTAAAGCTGACCAGCTCGCCTTCCCGCCAGTGGGCTATGTAATCCCTGTCCTCGCTGGCAAAATCTTCCACGATGTTCTGGTTCTGCATGATTGTCAGGGCGCGGAGTCCGTCCCGCAGGCGGGCGGCTTTCTCAAAGTTCAGGGAGGCGGCGGCTTCCTTCATTTTGGCGGTGATTTTTGTGACCGTTTCGTCCCCTTTTCCCTCAAGTAGAGACTTTATTTCTTCGATAAATTCAGTATAGGTCTGTTTGTCGATTTTATTACAGCACGGGGCTTTACATTGCCCGATGTGATAATACATGCAGGGAGCTTCGCGCTTTTTGAATGTCCGGCAGTGTCGCACAGGGTAAACCTTGTAGAGCGTGTCGATGAAAGTGTCGAGAGCAGATGCATCAGGAAACGGGCCGAAATATGCGGCGCCGTCATTGCGATGAACCTGACGGGTCTTGTAAAAGCGGGGAAATTCCTCGCTGGTGATTTTGAGAACAGGATAAGATTTTCCGTCCTTGAGCTGAATGTTGTAGCGGGGCGTGTATTTCTTAATCAGGTTGTTCTCAAGAAGAAAGGCTTCGTACTCATTGGCAGTTGTGATGTATTCGATTGAAGCCGCATTTGAAACGAGCAATTCCGTCTTAATGGCGCGATTGCCCGAAAAATAAGATGAGAGCCTGTTTTTCAGGTTCTTTGCTTTGCCAACATAGATGACGGTTTCCTCGTGATTCCGCCACAAATATACACCGCTTGAGGAGGGCGCCTTTAACGCAGTTTCGTGAAGTTTCTCGTAATTGGGGTTATTGGTAGTAAGCATAATGGGTATTCTTAAAAAGATTTTATCACAAAAAGTTGCTTTCTTGCTATTGTCATTGCCGCTTTTTGCATCGCCAAAAACGATGATTCTTGGCGGCGACAATGGCTGGGGCGAAATTTCCCAGTTGCAGGGGCTGACCATCGGCACTCAGAACGGACAGTTCGGCTATGATGCCGTTGAATTGTCCACGAAGACGGTTTCCACAGATTCGGACACTGATTTGCTTCTGACCTTTGATGAAGACGGATTTTACGATGCTGTTGGAAATTACACGGTTCTCAGCAACAATCTTATTCCAACGGCCGATTCTGTGAAGGGCGAGGGCGCTGCCTTGAGCCGGGGGCATAAAAACGGAATCATCCTGAGCGGAAATGAAAAGGCTCTTTTCGGAAAAGTCGGATTCGCCGGTTCTTTTTCGATTGAGTTCTGGCTTTGTCCTTCTCTTGCTGAAAACGGCGAGGTCGTTCTTTCATGGCGTTCATCGCTGAATGACGAGACTCATTCTGAATATCAGATGATTTCAGCTTCTTTCTATAATAATCATCTTGAATGGACTTTCAATAATATTTTTGTTCCCTGTCCGGCACATGAGCTTCATTTGCACGGATTTTCTACAGTCGTTCCAAACAAATGGGCGCGACATACAATCAGTTTCAATCAGGAGACAGGTCTGCTCGAATATCTTGTGGACGGACGGACTGAGGCGCTTATGTTTGTTACTGAGGGGGGGCACGAAAAGGGAACTGTCTACGACCCGATTCTTGGCGAAAAAGCCGCAATCAATTTGTGTCCTGACTACGTGGGAAAAATCGACAACTTCAGGATTTTACGGACTTCTGCAAGCCGTTCTCACTCGGATATTTTTGCAACAGGAAACGAAAAATACAAGATTACGGGCGGACGTTTTGTGACGAAGCCCCTGCTTATCTCTCAGGCTGCTGTTGTTACGGAAATCGATACGCTCATGAACGTTCCTTCTCAGACAGACATTCGCTTTTATATCCGCTCCGGCGACAATTGCTACGGCTGGAATGACAATTATCCGCAATGGAAAGAGATTGTACCGGGCGAGCAGATTGAAGGGGTGAAAGGTCTTTATTTCCAGCTCTCAGCGGAACTTCTTCCTGACGGCGCCGGCACCCAGACTCCCCGGCTTTCTGAAATCACGGTGAAATATAACGAGCAGAATGAGCCCTTGCCGCCTTTCGCAATCACAGCCCGGGCAGGGGACGGTTCCGTTACGCTGAGCTGGAGTCATTCTGTTGATGATAATGCCGGCGGCTATTATGTCTACTACGGCAACAGGCCAGGGGAATATCTTGGACGGATGGCTGTTCAGGGAAGTTCGCCCGTGAATGTGGGAAATGTGACTTCCGCGACGCTGACCGGGCTTGAAAACGGCCGTATCTATTATTTTGCTGTAAGCGCCTATTCCAAGGTTGACGGAAGAATCAACGGATTGCTTTCAAAGGAAGTATTCGCTCGACCGAGTTCGCGTTTGTCAAAGAAATAAAGAAGGGGAGTAAAAAATGTCTGATATCAATACAATGTTGAACCGCGCAAAGGCGGCCCTGCTTGCCCGAGATTACAGTCTTGCGGCAAAAATTTATAAGAACCTGATTCTTGAAGAGCCTGATAATATTGATTACAAAATGCAGCTTGGAAATCTCTACATCAAAGCCGGCAATGATGATCAGGCTTTGACTATTTTTAAACAGATAGAGAAAAATGACAACGAGAATCTTGAGGCTCTGGTTGCTATTTCGGGAATTTACCGCCGAAAGGGAAAATTTGAAGAATCGGTGGCCTTTTTGGAGCAGGCTCTTGTTATTTGTGAATCCGATCCCAAATCCAGGGCAAAAATTTCTTACAATCTGGGATTCACTTACCGCCAGATGGGAAACTATGAGGACGCAATCAAGTGCTTTGAGGAAGTCGTTGATGATAATCCTTCTGATGTGCTTGCGAACAATCACCTTGGCGCGATTTATGCGTTGCAGGGAAAGCATACCCAGGCTATCGAGGCTTATAACCGTGGACTCAAATATGATGCCAATCATCCGATTCTACAGTTCAACATTGCCAAGAGCTACGCTGAAATCGGCGAGACGATGAAGGCCATCTCATTCTATGAAGGCGCTCTCAGGGCAAAGCCGGGCTGGACAGAAGCCATCGAGGCCTACGCCGATTTGTTGCTGGAAGAAAACAAGGTTGCTGAAGCAGACGAAGTGGTCACCCAGTCGCTTAAAATAAATCCTGATGACGTGAAAATGCACACGGCCAAAGGAAATGTTTATACACGAAAAAGCGTTTTTGAAGAAGCTGAGCAGGAGTACAAAAAAGCCCTCGATATTGATGAAACCTACCGAAATGCCCTCACTGGTTTGGCGAATTCTCTGGAAAATCAGGGAAAATACGTTGAAGCCGTGGAGACAATCGCAAAAGCGGAGAATCTGCATCCAAATGACGTGAAAATCATGAAGCAGTCTGCTCATATTCACATTTCTGCCAACAAACTGGACGCAGCCTATGAGAAGATTTCCAAGTTGCAGCAGATTGATTCCAATGATGTCCAGACGATGAACTTGCTCGGACAATACTACATCTGCTCTGATGACGGCGAAAAGATTGAGGAGTGTTTCAGCGCGATAAAGAAACTCAATCCGGATTACAATGCCGTCTACCGTGATTGGGGTGAGCGTTTTATCCAGAAGGGAGATGTGGATAAGGCAGAGCCGTACTTGCAGGCCGCGATTCAAAAAAATCCGACCGATTCGACTGCAATGCTTTATCTGGGCGAACTTTATGAAAAGCAGAACTTGCTGGGAAAAGCCCTTCAATTCTACAAAAAGGCAACGGTTGCCGATGCATTCAATTTCCGTTCAAAAGCCGCTTCGGAGCGCATTATCGGTGACGATGAAAATCTTCCGTCGCTGGACAACAGTGAGAATTTCTCTCATTCTGTTGATTATGACTCGCTCTTCTCAGGCGGAAAGATTTCTTCTGGCCATGGGGAAGACGGGGAAGTGAGCCAGGAGCATGAAGACAAGCCGGAGCAGAATTTGGAGGATATTACAAATCCTTCTGCAGCTGCCGACATGATTTCTGATTCCGGAGAGATTTCTCTTGCTGACAATGATGCCCAGTTCAACGAGGAATCCCTTGATTTGCCTGAAAATCCTGAACTTGAAAATGCGGCTGGTGAGGATGATTTCCAGTTTGACCAGTTCGGTATGGACAAGCTGGCTTCTGCCTCATCAGGTGTGGAGGACGTGGATTCCGTGGCGACCTTGCTTGCTTCCGATGAAAATGCGGCTCCCGATGAAGCGAATCTTGATTTTGACGAGCTGATTGATGACGGCGCGCCACTTGATGAAGAAGATGCCGTTGATGATTCATTTACTTCGGTTCCTGACGGCACTGAATATCTTGATGATTCAAATTACGAATCTGTTGAGGTTGAGACTCCCCGCGCCCAGAAGCGTGAAATTTCTGATGAATCACTCGATATGCTGGAAGAGCAGATAAAACGTGCCGCAGAACTTGCGGAAAAAGCGAACTATGCCGCTGAAAGTGCATGGGCTGCCGCCTCACAGGCTGCTGATTCTGCTCAGAGTGCCGAGGAATCAAAGAAAATTCAGGTTGTGCCTGTCGCAGAGAAAGAGCCTGCCGTGGAAGAGCCGGAAGAGATTAGGCAGGAAGAGCCTGATACCCGTCAGATTGAGGAGCGAAGCGAGGAAGAAATGAATGCCGAAGAAGAACTGGCTGATTCTGATCTTCTCGCTGCCGACGAACTTTTGACAGAAGATGACATTTCCGAGGCTGAAACCGAAGACGACGATTTCCTTGATGATATTCCTGATTATTTGCAGGAAGAAGGTGAAGAAACAGTTGCAGAATCTGAAGAAACAGAGGAAAATAGTATTACAGAGGATGAAACTGAAGAATCTCCAGAGGAGGAAGCCGTGGAAGAAACAGAAACAAAAGAAGCCGCACCGAAAGTTGATGATTTGACTTTGCGCCGTGCCATAGATATGCTCCCTTCTATCATTGCGGCAATCGAAGACAGAAGCGTGATTTATCGCTTCCGCTCATTCCTTTCAATGTTCAAGACTTTGCGGGAAATGCTGGAATATCTGCCTGAGTCTCAGCGAAGGGAATTCATGACCAGCCGCAACCGTTTGCTTTTGGATTACGTGATTTCAAAACTCTCAGGAAAACCGGGATTGTTTGCAACCACAAAAGCCCTTGTCCGCTCAGGCCTGATTCATGAAAATCCTGAAAACAAGCCCAGCGAAAAAGAAGGCATTGAGCTTGTAAAAGAAGTCCTCGCAGACTTGCGCAATTTGAGCGAAAATCTTGAGGACGATACCTTGCGGGAAGTTCTCAATAAAGAAGCGGACGGTCTGGAGCAAATAATTTAGACGCAGATAAACGCAGATAGGCGCGGATTTACGAAAAATGTGAATCCGCGCTTTTTTATATCCTGATAATCTTTGAATGGGTGATGACCTCGTTGCCAGTCTCGGTAATCAGCACATCGTTTTCAAGACGGACACCGCCCAGCTCAGGATCGTAAAGGCCCGGCTCCAGGGTGACAATCATTCCGGCTTTAAAAAGCACATCATCAGCCTGTTTGGGCGACACCCGCGGGAATTCGTGGATTTCAAGACCGATTCCGTGACCCAGCGTGTGGGGCATGACTCTCTTGGCTTTAGAAAAGACCAAATCAGTGGCTTCGGCGGCTTTTTTTATCGGTGAGCCGGCTTTGTAGAGAGGCAAGGCCTGTTCAGCCGCCTTTTCCACAAGGGAGAGTAGCTCTTCCTGTTTTGGAGAAAGGGGGCCTTTTGCTACAGTCAAGGTGGTGTCGCTGGTGTAGCCTTCGTAAACCACGCCGAAGTCAAGGATTGAAAGACCTTGTGACGGCCATGGGGCATTTGTGTAGCCGGGGAAAGCGTGAATGGCGAAACTTCGGCCAGGACCAGCTGCCAGAGTGTCAAAGCCAGTCCTCTCACAGCCACATTTTCTAAGCTCCGACTCGATTAAAAGAGCGACATCGCTTTCTTTCTGGAGCCAGTTTTCCCGGATTCCCCTCTCAATCTCAGAGATAATCCAGTCGCCGACCCGGCAGGCCTCCCGGGTACATTCAATTTCGTATTCATCCTTTGTTGAACGCATTTCTACAACAAAATCGTGGGTTGAGTGCTCACGGCAAAGGACATCCCAGCCGTCAAGGGCGTCAACATATTGAAGGAAAAGGGGATAAGGCGTTGTAGGCGGAATCTCCACCTTGAGGCGGTTTCCCTTGATTTTGAAAGATTTGAGCACTTCCTTGACCGCCCGCGTGTTCCGCCGCTCATATTTATTGTATGGAAGAATCTGAACATCCACCGAGCGTTCCTTCGCAAGATTTTCATCCCAAGGCACAAGGGCGCACTTTCCGTTTGAAGCAATGATAAAAAGCGCGTCCGTAGGGTGGCCTGTAAAATAGCGCACCGCCGGATTTCGCCGCTCTTCGCAGTCCTCAAAGACCGCCGCCGTAATGCCATGCTCAGTCATGTAAGCAAGTAATTTCTCTTTCCGAGCCGTATAGATTTTTTTCAGTTCGTCTTGTGTGTAAGTTTTCATAGGTAAGATGTTAGCACATAGTTAAAAAAACACAAAGAGGGGGAAGGGGCTGATTAATTAGTATGAGTCATTGCCGTGCTCAAGGGCATTGCTTGTCGCCCTTGCTTAGATACGGCAATCTCTTGTATTGTAATCAAATAGATTTTCGGGTCAAGCCCGAAAATGACACTTTTTGAACTTTTGGGTCAGCCCCTCTCTACAATAACGTTTGCTACGCAGAACTTATTTTTTTTATTTCACCACTTCTTTTATTGCGGCATTGATGTCAGATTTTATGACAGGCCGCAGTTTTTCTAGAATTGACTCTGTGATTTTATCGACGAAGTTTTCATCAGAATTGGAAAGGATATTTTGCGGACTTGCATTCTCGTCAAACAATTTCGAAGGGCTGATTTTCAGCACATTCGCAATCAAATCAATTACATCCGGCTGGGGAAAAAAGATTCCCTGTTCCACGCTGTTGATGTAGCCCAATCCCATGTCAATTTCAAGCGTCAACTGATTCTGAGTCAGTTTGCTTTGCTTTCTAAAATATTTCAAGTTTTTTATAAAAGTTTCTTTTACGGACATGCAATAAATATGAATCTATATTCCTTTCTGAAAATTGATTATTTATCATTGAATCGTATTTTAAATGTTGATTTAAAGATGATTTAACAGTATTTTATAAGATAAATAATCTTTATTTTTGATAAAAACAATCAATCTAAAGATAATATAACTGTTTTAATAATAGGAGAAAAAATGCGTGCACTAGGAAACATTTTATGGTTCATTCTTGGCGGCTGGTGGACTGCTTTGGTTTATCTTGCTTTGGGGCTGGTCTGCTGCGTGACGGTCATCGGAATTCCGATTGGCAAGGCTCTTTTTCAATACGCGAAATTAATGGCTTTTCCATTCGGCAAGGAAATCGTAAAGGAAACATTCATCAAAGGCGAAGAGAATGTCTCGTCTGTCCGAAAAATCGGCGGAACGATTGCAAATATCATTTGGCTTCCGTTCGGAATCTGTATTTTCATCGGAAACATCGGACTCATGCTGTGTTGCTTTATCTCAATTCTTTTTATTCCGGTTGGTGTTGTGCTTGCCAAAAGCTGCAAATTCGTAATTTGGCCGATTGGCGCAAAAGTCGTCTCTCGTGAAGATGTAATTGCGACAAAAATGGCGAACAAGCTTCAAGAAAACAAGGAGTAATTGGGGGGATTTTAAATTATGGAAGAAATGACATTCACAAAAGCGATAGGAACTTGCTTCAAAAATTATTTTACTTTTTCTGGGCGAGCAAGACGAAAGGAATATTGGTATTTCATTCTATTTTCTTTGCTCATTTCATTATTGCTTTCAATTTTTAAAAGTAAGACATTAACTGTCATTATCTCTATCGTTATGTTTTTTCCAACTTGGACTGTTACAGTACGAAGATTGCATGACACGAACAAATCTGGATTTTTCTGTTTCCTTCCGTTGCTAGGAGTACTTCCGCTTATACCTGCGACTTCAAATATTCTAAGTGGAAATTTTTTAGACTCTTTTGGACTCATTATCTTCGGTGGAATAGTTTATCTTGTAGTTGAAATCATATTATTTATATTTCTTGTATCCGATTCAGATTTGGGTATGAATAATTACGGCGACAGCCCCAAGTATCCCAGAAAACAAACTTATTCCACTTCGCAGAATTCTGTACAAGATTCTTTTTCGCAAACTACCGCTTCGCAGTCAGCAGAGAAAACTTGGAAATGTGAAAAATGCGGCTGTTCAACAAATCTGGATGCCTCTAACTGGTGTAAGGAATGTAATGCTCCCCGTTACTCTATGGAAACAATTTCAGAAGATAAAAAATCTATAATAAAAGAATATATTGAAAAGCAGTTAGCGACAGAAAATCTTACGGATGCGTTGAAATTACAAGATTCATATTTCTCCACAAGTTCACTTAATTACATGGTTCTTATTATTCCTGATGTTAAGAAATTTAATACTTTGGAAGAATACAAGGAAAAATTGACGGAAATAAAACAATGAAAAAGATTTTGGTTCTTATTGCTTTATTTTTCTTATCATTGTCACTTTTTGCAGGTACAATCGCCGATGTTGCTAACGGCAAATTCTCGCTCGATGATTATATTCCCGAATATGAAGGGCTTTCTCAAATAAAGCAGATTGAAAAATTTAAGCAAGACTGCAAGATTATTGCGAGGGCTATCACAGAGTATGGTGCAAAGTACGCGGTTATAAAAAGTACCGATATTTTGGATGTGGATAATGGTTTTGCCGTGTATTCGATTAAATTTGACTTAGAAACAAAGGTGCCGATTTCGGAATGGATTAAGGCGTTAGATACGATAAAGGGAAAATTTTCATCATTAAGCAACACACACTTTACCCCCGATGATTGCTCCCGGTTGCTTCCTGACGGTCAGTATCTTGATAAAGAAAATTGGATAGCTGTTGAGGAGTTTTATAAACTTGATGGAGCGTATTCTACTCATTTAGCGGCACTTGGTGTTGATTATATTCAGTTTTCGATTGAGTATGACAGCAAACTCTATAAATCAGGAAAAAATCCCGATATGCCAGAATTCCTAAGGCCGTATAATTATGATTATACAGTTGTCATAAAAATCCCCGTTGATGCAAAATTAGAAAATATAAAAGCAAAAGCCTATTCTATGTATGGTGCAATTTTTGGTTATGGCCCGTTTAACGGCACTCCTTCAAAAAAAGAAAAATTGATTGCTTATGATGTTCCTGTTATGTCAGCGGAAGAATTTCAAAAAATAGAGAATGAACGGATTGCCAGAGCAGAAATTGAGAAAAAGGCAAAAGAAGAAGCTGCCGAACGAGAACGCCAAGCCGAAGAGACACGGCTTGAAGCAGAGAGAAAGGCTGAACAAGAACGAATTGCGAAAGAAAAGGAGGAACAAATAGTAAGAAACTACTCCTACATCTGCAAGGATTTTGTATCTAGCGTAGGCGGGAATACTGAAGATTTGAAGAAGCTTTCTTTAACGATGGATGGAAACGGAAATCACTTGTTTGCAATTCCTGTATCTTTTCTTTCAGAACATGGAATGGATGAAGAGATTATAATTCGGAATTTTTCTGGTCAAACTATCTCCGTCATAGTTGAGGCAGTATTAAATGGAAAAACTCATTCTTGGAAAAAATGCCTTGTTAAAGCTCAGAGCGAAAATTTATGGACAGGCCAACGAAAATATTACGGTGAAGAACATCTTGAAGGAGAATATGACAACGATATGTCAAAAGAATTTAAGCGAGTCTTTGGCAATGAAGGCAAATTCTCCAAACAAAATCAGAATAGCATCGTTTTTACATTACGACTTGACGATTCGCTTATGATTCAGAAAATTTGTAAAGATGGCGATGACATTTGTTTTGAAATCAGTAGGCAAGAAAACTAAATTATAGGAGCAAAGCATTATGAAACTAATTCTATTACAGGGACCGTCACACTGCGGAAAAACAGAAACATTCATCAAATTGCGGGAAAAGATTATTTCCGATTTTACTGGCACGGAACTTCATTTTGAAAGAATCAATAACAGCCGAGATTTTCAATCCGTCATCAAGTGCAACAACAAACAAATCGCCTTGTTCTCAATGGGCGATTTGAAAGGCGAGTGTATCAAAGCAATCTTTAAGTATCTTGGCGTAGATGTTCTTGTTTTGGCGGAAAACGCAGGTTTTAAAATTTCGCTTTTGGAAGAAGTTCCGCTAAAATTATCTTACACGGAAATTTCAGGCGAAGAGCCGCCTGCCCATGTCATTGTCAAAATGTTGAAAAAAACAACGCAGGAAGAAATGGCAAAAGAAGAGGATGCAAAAGTTGCAGAAATCCTTACCGAATTGAGGCAAAGTTAGCAAAAAAAATTGCTGCGGGGGTTCGGGCAAAGCCCCGCAGTATTATTTTAGGGAGTCCTAAACCAGATAGACATAAGGCTCGTCATAGTAAGAAAATTTGCTGTCGTGGGTGAGCAGCGTCATGCCGTCGCCTTTTGCCTGGGCAAGCAGGATGCGGTCAAAAGGGTCGTCGTGACCTTTACAGCCTTCCTTTTCATGGAGCGTTTCCAGCGCGCAAATATGCCGGTCATCAATGGGGAGCTTAGTAAAGCCCATTGCCTCGCAGTAGTGCATGAATTCCGTGCCGCTCCGGGTGATTGCCTTAGGATGCTTTCTGTGCTTTATGGCAACTTCCCACATTGAGGCGATGCTGTAGTAGAATTCGTTTTCCTTGTTGCTGAGGACAGAAATCGCTTTCTGGGAAAGATTATAAGGCTTGAATAAAGTCCAAAGAATTATGTGAGTATCAAGTAAAAATTCCATATTAAACCAAATCCCCCCATACTTCTTTAAGCTCTTCATCACTCCAGGCACAGGGATCCCAGTTTTCAGCATCGGCCGGAGGAAGTTCCATTTCGCCCGCGAACATTCCCAGCTTGTCAATAATACTCTGCTTTGGGAAAAGCGTGATGCGGACGACAGGCTTACCGGCACGGGCCACGATTACTTCTTCTTCCTCGTGATTTTCCAGCATGGCGATGATTTTTGAGAAATTTGTTTTTGCTTCAAGCACATTCATTTTGCACATAAGAAAGTCTCCTTAGTCAAGTTAGTCTTAGTCTTCTTGACTAAGTAAAGATTATAGTATATTTTTCATTTATTGGGAATACCGTACATGGTGGGCTGTCTCCTTATTTTTAAGAATGGGGGATAAGTGCGTATGACGAAATATGAAAAAGCGATGCTTGTCGTTGCGATTTTAGACTTAGTTATAAACGCGCTCACTCTCTTTAAGTTCATCTTATAAGAGCAAAAAAATATGCCTACCCGGGGCGCGCTAACTTCGAGTAGGCATTCATGCTTATGGGAGACAGCCGCTTGTACGGCATTCTCTTCAAGCATTACTATATCACATTGTGCTTGATTGTCAAGTAAGGGAATTCCCGCTTTTTTATCTTCTTCGCACTTTCCTTATAATCACGCGGACGATTTCGTCTTTTGTGATGACTAAAAGAAGCACTCCCACAAGGGCGAAGACAAGGGCACAGGCAAAGAGGGGGAGGCCGAATCCAATCAGGCGGCCGTGATTTTCAAAGGCCGGAAGAAGGGCATTCCGCAGAAAATAGGTTGGAATTGCGGCGACAATCGAGAAAATCACCAGCTTTAAGGCGTAGAGCAGTGTACCCATCGTAACGGATTTTACATCAAGATTTTTGTTCTTCTTCAAGAAAATGAAAAGGGCGATTGAGTTTGCGAAACTTGCGATTGAAAGGGCCAGGGCAATTCCCGCCCCGGTTCCGTCATTTCTAAAGGCAACGACTGCAATGGCGAGGGAAATATTCACCGCAAAACCGATGATTCCTGCCGCCGTGGGGGATTTTGTGTTTCCCTGTGCGTAAAAAGCCGGGGAAATAATTCTGTTTAAGGCAATAAAGAAAAGTCCTGCTATGTGCATTCTGAATGCCATAAGGGTAAGATGCACCGATTCATCAGAAAAGCGATTTGACTTATAGACCAGTGAGATAATTTCCCTGCCACAGACAAGGGAGAAGAAAGTGACCGGAATTGAAATCAAGGCCATGATTTTTGAAGCCTGAGTCAGCATGTCGTTGAAGTCAGACCACATTTCCTTTTTTGCAAGTCCGCTTAAATCCGGCAAAATCACCGTGCCGATAGAGACCGCGAAAATTCCCAAAATCAATTCCTGTAAGCGGAGGGAATATTGCAGGGAAGAGACGATTCCTGTTCCCGCCTTGCCAGCCAGAGCCGTGGAGACCACATCATTCAGCTGATAAGCCGCCATTCCGATAATCGTCGGGAGGATAAGATGCATGACCCGCCTTGTTCCCGGATTTGAGAAAGCCTTGCGTAATGTCGTAAAATGAAAAGTCCAGCCGGTCTTAATTACGAAGGGAAGCTGGAAAAGAGCCTGCACGCAGCCGCCTGAAATCACACCGATAGACATGGCACGGGCCGCCATCTGGGATTTGATTTCAGAATCTTCTATATTATTCGTAAGAATCGGGGTGAGGATGTAAGTTGAGGCGATGACGATAGAGTTAAAAAGAACCGGGGTGAAGCCTGAAGGAGAGAAAATCTTAACGCCGTTCAAAACTCCCTGAAAAAAAGCCGCGATTGAAATGACGATGAGGTAGGGAAACATGATTCGGGTGAGAAGCGTGGTTTCGGCGAGAAGGGCAGTGTCATCCTTGTCCAAAAAGATTCGCACAATCAGCGGAGTGAGTAAAATTCCTGCCAGAACAACGCAGGTGGTCAAAAAAGTGATGAGGGTAATCGTCGCGCTCAAAAATTCCCGGATAGTCTCCTTGCCGTCCGGCGAGTCTGAATCTTCAAGATAGCCCTTGAAAGTAGGGATAAAGGCCACCGAAATGGCGTTCTCCGCAAAAAGACGGCGCAAAAGATTTGGAATCATAAAGGCGATTCCGAAAGCGTCGGCATATTTTGAAGTGCCTAAAAAGGCGGCTTTTGTCATCTCGCGGACAAGTCCTAAAATCCGTGAGCAAAGGGTAAAAAATGAAAGTGAAAGCCCCGCTGAAAGGAGCGATTTTGTTTTTGACATGAGAATAGTATAGCAAAAAAAATAGTAATTAGGAATTACTAATAGCTTTTGAAATAAATGCTAATTGCACATTGCTAATTTCTAATTTATAATTCTTACATGGCTAAAAATTCTATTCCAACACGAAACGAAGTCCCCGCAAGCGATAAATGGGACTTGTCTACTTTATATAAATCTGACGAAGACTGGGAAAAGGCTCTTTCTTCTATTAAAATGCTCACGGAAAAGGTTGTGGCTTTCAAGGGAAAGCTTGGTGATTCCTCGGATTCTCTTCTGGGCTGCTTAAAGGCAATCGAAAATCTTGAAAAGGTCGTGGAGACTGTCCATGAATACGCAGGTTTGCAGCACACAGCCGACGAAAGTGATGCCGCCGCTCAGGACAGGGAAGGCCGGGCTATGATGGCTTATGCCGCCAGTGAGAGCGAAACTTCTTTCTTTTCGCCTGAACTTATGGCGATTCCTGACGAAAAAATCAATGAATGGAAGAATCTTCCTGAATTCGCCGACTATAAAATCTTTTTGGAAAAGGAACTTCATCACAAGCCCTATATACTGAGCGAAAAGGAAGAGCGGATTCTCTCTCTTCAGAGCGAAAGTTCGGAGACGGCTTACAAGGCATTCTCCATGCTAACCAATGTTGACATGCAATTTGAAAGTGTCAGAGTGAACGGCGAAGAAAAGCCCCTCACCCAGAGCACCTATTCTGTCTATCTTCACAATCCTGACCGGGAAGTGCGAAAACAGGCCTACAAGAATTTCTACAAGGGCTTTGTTCAGCACGAAAACACAATCGCATCCCTTTATGCCGGAAGCGTAAATCAGGATGTGTTCACGGCTCGCGCAAGGGGCTACAAATCTTCTCTGGAAGCGGCTCTTTACGGAAACAAAGTTCCTGAGTCAGTTTACCGAAATTTAATCGACACGGTTCACAAAAATCTTCCCACCTTGCACAAGTATTACTCTCTCCGCAAAAAAATCCTTGGAGTGGAAGAGCTTCGTCACTATGATGTCTATGTCCCTCTGGTCAAAAATGTTGAATGTAAGACAAGCTACGACGAAGCCGTGGAAATCTGCCGGGCTGCTCTTTCTCCTCTCGGAAAGGAATACATCGACACTCTCTGCTCCGGCCTGAAAGGAGGCTGGGTTGACCGCTACGAAAACAAAGGAAAGCGAAGCGGGGCATTTTCTTCCGGGGCTTACACCGGCTACCCCTACATTCTTCTCAACTATAAGGAAGACTCTATCCGCGACCTTTTTACCATGGCTCACGAGGGCGGTCACTCAATGCATTCCTATTTTTCAAAGACCAACAATCCTTTCATGTGCTACAACTATACGATTTTTGAGGCCGAGGTTGCTTCCACTTTCAATGAGGAGCTGGTTTTTGAATATCTCTTGCGCGAGGCGAAAACACCGGAGATGAAGGCCTATCTTATTTCGATGCGGGCAGACGATATTCTTGCCACTCTTCATCGCCAGACCATGTTCGCCGAATTTGAGCTTAAGTCCCACGAGCTTGTGGAGTCCGGAACTCCGCTTTCAGCACAGGTCTTGCGAAAAATCTACCGGGAGCTTTTGGAGCAGTATTTCGGTCCTGAAATGGTTTTCGAGGAAGAAAGTGACATGGAGGGGCTTAGAATCCCTCATTTTTACGGGGCATTCTATGTCTACAAATACGCCACGGGAATTTCGGCGGCCCTTGCCCTTGCAAAGCGGGTCACTGGTGGCGGCGAAAAAGAGCGGGAAGATTACTTCAAATTCTTAAAGAGCGGCGGAAGCCGTTTCCCGATTGAAAGCCTTAAAGTTGCCGGCGTTGATATGTCGTCAAGCGAGCCGGTTCAAAGCGCTCTTGATGTTTTTGCAGATTTGGTCAGTGAACTTTCAAGTTTGGCGTGAAATATGCCGAAACTTGTGTTAGAATACTAGATGAATAGGATCGAGAAAGCTATGGATAAATCAGAGTTTTACAAGTTTTTCAAAACAATTCCCAAAGCTGAATTGCACATTCATATTGAAGCTGTTATGAGCCGAGATACAATCAAAAAATTATATCTCAAAAAGAACGGCTCTGAATTTTCAGATGAAGAGATGAAAAAACTGTTCTCATACTCTGATTTGAATGGTTTTATAGCCGCTTTCCTGCAAGTTCAGGATTTATTCACGGAAGTTTCTGATTTTGACTTTGTTTTTGAAGACCTTAAGAATTATCTGCTTCGTAATGGAATTGTTCATTGTGAGGCTTTCTTCGCCCCCTCTGCATTCATAAAGAAAGGTTTCGATTATACCGAAATGACAAAAAATTTCGAGAAGAACCTCAAAAAAATCAAGGATGAAACTGGCATCACCGTATGGCTTTTAGGAGATGTCTCGCGTACCTTTGGCCTTGAAAATGCCGAGAACAACTATAAAATGTTCAAGGCAAATCCTTTTGAGGGATTCATTGGAATCGGTCTTGGCGGTGCAGAGTCAAAGGGACCGTCAAAGGATTTTGGTCCGGTTTTCGAGAAGGCTTTCAAAGACTCATATCATGCCGTCGCTCATGCCGGCGAAGATGTCGGCCCGGAATCAATCTGGGATGCTCTAAAAATCTGCCATGCTCAACGAATTGGTCATGGAATTACCTCGGTTCAGGATTCTGATTTGGTCAAATATCTTGCTGATTCAAAAATTCCAGTGGAAGTTGCTCCAACAAGTAATGTATTCACAAAAAAATACGTCAGCAAAATGAGCGAGCATCCTGTTCGTGAAATGTTTGATAAAGGCATCGCTGTCACGATTGCCACAGACGATCCGCTTTTCTTTGGCGTCGAGCTCTTGGACGAATACTGGAACCTTCATTCAGAGCTTCGTTTCACCGAAGAAGAAATCAAACAGATTATCCTCAACAGCTTTGATGACTCTTTCCTTCCGGAAGAGGAAAAATCAGCTTTCAAAAAGAGTGTTGAAGAAGCAATGAAAGACTAGCTTGTTCCTGCTTTTCCCCGCATTTCCAGCGGGATTATTTCAAGTACACCATCAAAAGCATTATATCCGAATTGCGGATTCCAGAAATTCTGCTGGCCTGACCCAGAGTCAGCGGGCGCACGGCTTCAAGCTTTTGCCGGCTTTCTCCCGACAGGGCTGGAATCTTTGAGTAGTCAAAATCAGCCGGAATGTGGAAATGCTCCATTTTGTGCATTTTTGCCACCCGGGCGTCCTGCTTTTCAATGTAATACTTGTATTTTGCGTCTTCCTGAGCGATTTCCCAAACGATGGGGCTAAATCCCGGATTTTCGGCATTCGCGTCTTTAAGCAAAAGTTCCGTGGCTTCATCAACCTGCTGGTATTTGAGTTTCGTCGCATTGAACTGACTTTCGCTTTTGATTCCGACTTTAAATGCTTTTTCTGCCAGTCGGCGGTCTGCCGTGTCGTGGCGGAGCTTTAAGCGGTACTCGGCCCGGGCCGTAAACATGCGGTAAGGCTCTTTTGTTCCCAGCGTGACCAAATCATCGATTAAAACGCCGATGTAGGCTTCGTCCCGCCCCAGGATAAGAGGCTCGTATTCTGGGATTTTGTGGAAATTTTCCTTTCCGCAGGATTTCTGGAAATCTTCAAGGAGAGAGTTGACCGCGTGGGTTTCTTTCTCAGAAATTTCTGCGAAATGTTTGATTTCTTCTATTGTAAAGTGTGATTTGAAGGCAAATGCACTAGGCTCAGCCGAGGCCGGAACTTGTCCCATTCCCGCGTGTGACTGGCACAAAGGTCCGCAAAGAGCCTTGTGGCTTCGGGCATAGAGGGCTGCGTTGATTCCAGCCAACAAGCCCTGACCTGCCGCCTCTTCGTAGCCGGAAGTGCCGTTAATCTGACCTGCGTTAAAAAGACCTGCCACCCGCTTTGTCTCCAAAGAAGGATAAAGCTGGGTCGGTTCAACATAGTCGTATTCCACGGCGTAACCCGGACGTGACACATGGCAGTTTTCAAAGCCGGGAAGGGTGCGCAAAAAAGCGTCCTGCACTTCTTCCGGCAGGCTTGAAGAAAGACCGTTCAGGTAAATTTCGTCGGTGGCAAGGCTTTCCGGCTCCACGAAAAGCTGGTGCCTCTCCCGCTCGGCAAAGCGCATTACCTTGTCTTCGATGGAAGGACAGTAGCGGGGGCCGATTCCGTGGATTTTGCCCGAATACAAGGGCGAGCGGCCTATATTTGCCCGGATAATCTCGTGGGTCTTTTCGTTGGTGTAGACCAAGTGGCAGGGAACTTGAGGCCGGGTGACTTCTTCATCCTCAAAAGAAAAAGGAACAATCAAATCGTCTCCTGCCTGAATCTCAAGATTGGTAAAATCAACAGTGTGCTTTAAGATTCGCGGGGGAGTGCCTGTCTTTAAGCGGCCTGTGGTAAAGCCCAGACGGTTGAGGCTCTGGGTAAGACCGAAAGCCGCCTGCTCGCCGACCCGTCCGCAGGGAGCGTCGTACTCGCCGATGAAAATGCGGCCGCCCAAAAAAGTTCCTGTGGTCAAAACCACCGAGCGCACGGGAATCAGGCGGCCCCGCTCAGTGACCACCGCCGTGATTTTCTGCCGCTTTCCTGATTTTGCGGCTTGGGTAAGGATTTTAGTCTCCGTGAATTCCCCTGGAATCTGCCCCGCCTGAGAGCTTGATGAAGGAGGAAGGGGAGTGTCGCTTTCCGTGGTGAGCAAATCCACCACCGTGTCCATGAGAGTGTAAAGGTTGGGCGTTGTCTCAACGGTCTGGCGGGCAAGGCTTGAATAAAGGATTTTGTCTGCCTGACTTCGGGGAGCCTGAACCGCCGGCCCCCGGCTTTTATTCAGCATACGGAACTGAATCATTGATTTGTCGATGAGCTTGCCCATTTCGCCGCCCAAAGCGTCAATTTCCCGGACAATGTTGCCCTTTGCGATTCCGCCGATGGAAGGGTTGCAGCTCATGCGGGAAATAGAATCGATGGTTTGGGTAATCAAAAGCGTTTTAAGACCCATGCGGGCAGAAGCCAAAGCCGCCTCAATGCCAGCGTGACCGCCGCCAACGACAGCTACATCATAAAAATCATAAAATCCAGCCATAAAATCAATTCATAATGCGCGATTCATAATTCAAAATGAATCTTTGAAAAGCACAAAACTCCGTATATGAAAATGTTTCTGTATTATAGTGAAAAATTAGTCTTGTTGAAAGTGCGGGGAATTTACAGGGGGGAAGAAGGTCTTCCAGAAAGAGATGAGGCCTTTATCAGAAAATAGTTTTTAAATTTCAACATTCAGATTCATATTAAAAGCCTCACACAAGTCCGCAGCCGGATTTTCTTTCTTCCGGGTGAGCAACTTCAAAACCGCAGTTTGCTTCCATGTTCAGTTCGCGTAATTCTTTAATTCCGTCGATATAAAGCTGATAGTTGATTCCTGTAGATTCATAGCCGCAGCCAACGTCGTAATCGTCGCCCAGTGATTCGCGGACAATCTGTTCACGCTGTTCTCGGGTTGTGTCTTTTATTAAAATGCTTGCCATAGTGCTTCCTGTTTATAAAATAATAAAAATGCCGGCAGAAAGCAAATGATAAATACTCACTGCTGACTGCGGGGGTACTTTTATCCTAACTGACCAGGCAGAACCAGTTTTTCCTTATAGGGAAATTCTGCTTCGTACTTAAGCAGCGAAGAACATAATGCTCCGTGCAGCCAGGATGGTAAATGACCGCTGTAGACAAAAAAAACGCCCGTGGGAAAATGCACGGGCAGTAAAGTTAAAGCCTAGATGTTACTCGCTCTGATAAATCCAGCCGCTGGATGATGTTCCATCTACAAATGTAAAGGTCTGCTCTTTTTCTTCGTCCGTATCAGCAACATCATGCCATTGAAGATCCTGTTGGAGTATTTTTTTCCATGTGATGGTAATCGTGCAATCTTTATAAGTGTCTCCTTCTTTTACAAAAGTTCCTGTTTTAATAATGCCATCTTTGATACCATAGTCCTCCAAAGCTTCTTGTACTGCCTTACTTGCTGTACCATCAGCATACAGGAAAATTTTTGCCCATTTTGGATCCTCGGTTCTCTTGTATGTTGCTACAACAGATGAACTGCTGTCATCATCATCGCTGTTTGAGCATGATGTAAGACAGAATGCAGCAAGTAATGAAACTGCTGCGAGTACAAATTTGAAATTTTTTTTCATTTTTCAACTCCTTCTAATTTTTTATCACTATACAAAAAAAAAGTACTATGTAAAGATAAAAATAAGAAAATTCATAAAAAACTTGCCGGCAGCAGGCAAATGGGCAACATGATAGGAAATTAAGGCTTATATGAGTCATTAGTATAAATTAAGTTTTTAACTTAATGTTTTTTCTCTTTTTATCTGATACGATAAAAAAAGCAGGTATTTGCAGGAGACATTTATGGCAGAAAAAGAAATCATCTTATTTGAAAGTGCAGATAAATCTGTAAGTCTTTCGGTTCCCTTTGAAAGCGAGACGGTTTGGTTGAATCGTCAGCAGATGGCTTCACTCTTTGACCGTGATGTAAAGACGATTGGAAAGCATGTAAATAATGCGATTGAGGAAGAACTGGAAGGACTGCCAACTGTCGCAAATTTTGCGACAGTTCAAAGGGAGGGCGGAAGAAGCGTTGAACGTGAAATAGAATACTATAATCTCGATGTCATCATCTCCGTGGGCTACCGCGTAAAGTCCAAGCGGGGCATTGAATTCCGCAAATGGGCAAACTCCGTGCTCAAGCAGTACATTCTAAAAGGCTATGCCGCAAATGACCGCCGCCTTGCAGAACTCCGCCAGACTTTGCAGAATCCAAGCCGGAAGAAAAAGAACTTATGGTAAATCTTGTAATGCAGTTTTTGACGAATTGAAGATATGGTTCGCCATCCGATAAAGAAAGTACCGTAAAAGTGAGGAAAGAATAATGAAAATAAAAATCGGAGAGTTTGATTTTTTAGAAACTTGGGATGGCGTTTTCTATAAAAAACTTTCACATTATCCCAGTATTACAGAATGGGAAATGCAGTCAATATTTGATTTTATAAAATATGAAGAAACAAATGGAAGAGAATGCAAAATTGAAGCCGATGAAGAAATCATAACACGGCTAAAAAATTACAAAGGCATTTACGATTCAGGCAATCGGGTTCCAGCTCCCACTGTAATCACAGAATGCAGGACCTGCCCAAAATATAAAGGCTGCATGACGGATTTTGTATGTCACACTGCATCTTTAGAAAATGGAATTAAGATTTTAGATTGCGGAAAATTGCTTTCGGCAGTTCAAGCAAGAAATAAAAACGCAGAAGAACTTGCAAAGGAAAAAAGAAATGCCGCAAAAGATCCGGCAGATTATTTTGACTATGTTATGTTTGCATGGGGAAACTGCCAGGCAGGAGACAGGCTTGTAATGGAAAGAAAGCTGGGAAGATTCCCCGATGAAAAAGATTTAAGTACAGCCTTCACGCCGGGCATCCGTTTTTTCTTTGACTACAAAAAATTATGCAGTCATCCTGATGCAGTCTTTGACGGAGTTTTACCTGTCAAAATTAAAAATGAAGTCAGCTTAAAAGACTGGGTTCATGCTATAATCATTCCAGATATTTACAAAAAAGATTTTGAAGGATATATCCCGCAGGAACTACGAAGAAAAGTATTTTATCTTGAAAATAATTGCAAAGACATATGGGCTTGGTCCGAAAAGGTGTATGAATTTGTGCGTGAAAAGATAAAATGAAAGAGGACTCTTCTGTAGCCAACTCGGTAAAAGTGAGGAAAGAAAATGAGCGAAAAACTGCCAGACCCGATGACAATCCACCCGATTGCGGGCTACGAGAACGAAATCTATGTGAAGCCCGCCGTCAAGAATCCTGCAATCATTGTGGGCGCTTTTACTTACATTGCAGACAGCGACTTTGAAAGCCATGTTACGCACCTTTACGACTGGAACGGCGACAGGCTCATCATAGGGAAGTTCTGTCAGATTGCTTCGGGTGTGGAGTTCGTGATGAACGGCGCGAACCATCAGATGAATGCGGTGACGACTTTTCCATTCTACACGCTCGAAGGCTGGAACGCCGCGCCGCCCGCGAAGTCCGACCTGCCGCTCAAAGGCGACACGGTTATCGGAAACGATGTGTGGATTGGGCAGAACGCGGTGATTCTTCCCGGCGTGCATATCGGCGACGGCGCGATTATCGGGGCAAATGCGGTTGTGGGAAGCGACATTCCGCCCTATTCGGTCGCCGTGGGAAATCCTGTCCGCATAATCCGCAAGCGATTCGACGATGAGATGATTGATTTGCTGGAAAAACTTTCCTGGTGGGATAAGCCGATAGGAGAAATAAACGCCCTCATTCCAATTTTGACGAGCGGAGATGTGAACGCGGTGAAAAGTAAGCTGAAAAAACGATTGGGAGCGTAAAAATGAAGAATGTGTATGAGGAAGTTCCGACGATTGAGAACGAGGCGTATCTTTTGCGATTTGTGCAAAAAAGCGATGCGAGGGATTTGCTTGCCGTGTACAGCGATAAAAATGCGCTGCCGTTTTTTAACAGCGACAACTGCCACGGCGACAATTTTTATTATCCCGATTTGGCGCGAATGAACAAGGCGATTGATTTTTGGCTTTCGTCGTATCTGTCAAAATGGTTTGTGCGCTGGAGTATTCTCGACAAGCGCGCACAGAAAGCAATCGGCACAGTCGAGCTTTTTCACCGCACGGCGAACGACTTTTTTAACGACGCAGGGATTTTGCGCGTTGATGTGAAAAGCGAATATGAAAAGGCGCAGGAGATAAAAGCGATTGTGTCGCCTCTTCTTGACCGCGCTTTTTCGCTGTTTGACACAAATCGCATTGCAACAAAAATCCCGCTGTATGCTATCGAGCGCAAAGCGGCGTTTGAAAGTCTTGGCTTTGCACAGAGTGGCGAGCATTTAATCGGGACGATTGACGGCTATGCGTATAAAGATTATTGGATTTTAGAAAATGGGGCAGAAAATGAATAAAACGCGCTTTACCTTCAACACCATTGGGCTTTTTACTCGCGACAACAGGGCGACCGTGGATTTTTACACCCGCACCTTCGGCTTTTCTTGCGACTGGGACGGCGTGCAGCCCAATGTGGAGCTGGAGACCCCGACGGCAATCTGATTGAAATCGGGTCGTTTGTGCAGTGAGCATTGTTTATAATTGCCGCTCCCAAAACTTCACCGCCTTGTTAAGCCAGCCTTCTGCCACCGTGCCTTGTCCAAGCCCAAAGCCGTGTCCTAAGCCTGTAAATACTTCAAGCTGTGCATCTGTGCCGTTTGCCTTGATTCTGTTGATTCGGTTCTGCATGGTTCGGTAGTTTGCAATGCCGTCTCTGTCGCCCACGCAGTTGTAGGTGGGAGGCTCGTTGCCGTAGACTTCGCTCAAGCCAGTGTACTGCATGATGACGGCGGCGGGTCGAGGATATGGCTGTTCGCCAAAATATTCCGTTCCTAAAGAGCCAAGCCACGCTGCCATTCTCGCGCCTGCTGAGCCGCCCCAAAGGGAGTAGCCCTCCATGTCGATTCCGAGCTTTGCGGCGTTTTTGTGGAGAAAGGCGATTGCACGCGCTAAATCTTGGCAGGCGGTTTGTGCGCCGGGTCTGTAAATCAGAGCAAATGCGTTGTAACCTTTTTTTGAAAGTTCCAGTGCATGAGGCAGAGAATCGTGCATTGCCCCAACATAGGCAAAGCCGCCGCCCGCAATCGTAAAGGGAAACTTATCTCTCCAAATCACACTAAAATTCCTTTGGGACGCTTTCCTAAAATTCTTGGGAAAATTTCCCAAACAAAAACGGGACAGGCAAGTGACATGGTAACACCATGAAGTGACATTTTTACTTTTATTGCAAAAAACTTCATTTGACAAAAGGTTAGCATATATGCTAACATAAAATTATGTACAGAAAGGTTACATTCTATAAAACTGTCGACGGTAAATGTCCCGTTGCAGAATTTATAGATTCTCAGCCAGCTAAAGTTGCTCAGAAAACTCCTGCAAATGAAATAGAAATTTGCAGGGAACGAATGAAAGAATTCCTAAAACGAGGTACTAAAAATGAAAAATGAAACTTTTGATTTAGATGATTATATTTCTCAGCGAAAAGAAAAGGATTCTGATTTTGCATCGGGATTTGATACCGGTTACGAAGAATTCAAAATCGGAATGATGATAAAAGAAATGCGCCTTGAAAATGGAATGACACAGGAACAGCTCGCAGAAAAACTTGATACAAAGAAAAGCGTAATTTCAAGAATGGAAAATCATTCTGAAGATATAAGACTGTCGACCTTACAGAAAGTAGCCTCAGTATTTTGTAAGCAGCTTAGAATTGCGATGCTGTAAAATTTGACTTTATGACACAAATAAAGTTCCGTCAGTTAAAGCAGTTGCTGATTATATTGATTCTAATATATTAGGTGCAATGGACTTTGCTGTAGTAAAAGATTCGAGTGCTTCTACTGTAAGTATAAGTAACGAAACAGATGGACTTTGTGCTGTAAGAGTTACAAAAATGTCAGATGGTAGTGTACAATATCAAAGTAGCAATTTTGTTGCAAGTAGACCAGTAAATCAAAAAACTGCTTTTACATTTAATATTGAAACATCAGCACATTATATGATTGAAGCTTGGATTTATAATAGTGATACTGAAAAACTTATTTCTACAGCTGTAAAGTATGTTTAAAATAAAGAGGACTGCTTTTTTAGCAGTCCTCTCTTTTAATTATCGAAGTGAACTAGAATCCTAATCTTTAAATGTTACTACGTTACTAAAACTTACTTCAAGTTCAACATCTTCATTTCCAATAACTACTGAATCTATTTTCTCATGATTATAAAGCATATCTACATAATGTATAGAACTTTCGGCACATTCCTCTGTAATCTCACTTCCATCCCTATTAAGGTATAAACGTTTAGGAAGAACTATTTCAGTACCTTCTTCAAGGTTCTTAAATTTAGGTAAAGTATTCAAATGATCTACAACAATTACATAAAGCTCTATAGACTTTTCAGTTGTAAAAATAATTGAATATGTTGGAACTTCAGGATTTGGTGCAGGTGTTTCAGGACCACTTTCTTCCGGAACATAAGGTGTCGAATCATTTGTAGGTGTGCTGCAAGAGAACATCACAAAACCAATAATCAAAATACTTAAAATCTTCAAAATCTTATTCATTCGAATCTCCTAAATTATTTAAAAATTTTCACTGCATCAGAAAAATCTTTCGAATACTTTTCATGCAATACTTTTAAACTTACGTTATTTACATTTTTTCCTCTTTCTTTAACGATTGCAGAGATTTCTGTTGCTGGAACAACATAAAGTTCAGGATTTTCTTTTACATTTTCAAAATTGCTGTAGTAAACAAAAATATAAAAATGATTTTTGTCATCCTTACTTTCAGAATAATTGCCAATAATAAAATCACCTGAACTTTTTAAGCCCTTTACATCAATTGTCATTGCGACACCTTTGTTGTTAACAGTAATATCAACTTTCTTTTGATTTCCTAATGTTAAATTAGCGTTGATACCACATCTCAACAAAACCGACAAAACATAAAATTCAGACACCATGCCTGTTGTTTGATTTACTGTTTGCATTCATCTTCCTCCGCCATCATTCTACATCAAGAGGTCAAAATTCCTTTGGGACGCTTTCCTAAAATTCTTGGGAAAATTTCCCAAACAAAAACGGGACTTTTGATGTATACTTGGCGCATGAGCAAAAGTGTTGCTTTAACATTGAAGCATGTTTTTAAAATTGAATTACTCATCATCTATGTGGCAATAATCAATTTTGGTTTTTCCATTTATTTTAAGACCTACTCAAACAGAAAGATTTCGGAACTGGATTCTCAGATGCTCAAAATCCAGCTGGAAGAAAACAGCGGCAATTTTAATCATGATGATTTGATAGAAAAACTCACTTACGATTACGCGCCTTTTACTTATTTTGACCAAGAATTAAAAACTGAACTTTCAGAGATTATTGAACTTCTGGAAACAAATCAGAACACAATTGAGCCGATAATCACTTTTCAAAACAACATGCATCAGACGCAGATTCGCCTGAACCTCGGCTACGACACGCTTTTGTACTGCTCTCTCATCCTCATTATGATTGCAGTTTTTCTGATTGTAGAAAAATCCTTTAAAAACAGAATTGACCTTCACCGCCTTAAAGTAATGAGCGAAGAACAGTCTAAAATCAGCCGCAACCTTCACGACGGGGTTGCTCAGGATCTTGCGGCGCTTAAGCTTTATCTTGAAAAAGAAGATATTTCAAAATCAAAATTTTACGCCCAGCAGGCTTTTAACGAAGTACGCTATATGATTGGAACCACTCACCTGAACCTGAACGAAAGCTTTGAAGAAATTGTAAAAAAACTGGCGGCAACGCTTGAAGCAAACTACAACATTTCAACAAAGGTCTATATCGGCTCAACAAAAATTCAGCATTTAAGCGAAAATGTTCAGATTGAACTTATCCGTATCCTGCAGGAAGCGCTTTCCAACATCAGCCGCCATGCAAACGCGAGCAATGTGGAAATCCGTTTTGTAGATGGAATCGATGACTTCCGCTTTATTATAAAAGATGATGGCAAGGGATTTTCGGAAGAAGAAGTTGAACTTAAAAACAAGCAGAGCGCAAAAAAGCATTACGGCGTTTCTAATATAAAAGAGCGCGTGGAACTTTTGGGCGGTACTGTCAATTTTATAAGCGAGGGAGGAACAACAATTGCAATCACAATTAAAGATTCTGTTCGTTGATGATCATGTGGGCTTACGAGACGGCATGACTCAGATGCTTAAAAATAAAGATTCCTCTTTTGATTTTGTGTGCGCAAGTGATTATGAAAGCGCACTGGAAACCTTAAAGGAAAACCGTAGCATCAAAATTGTCATTCTTGATTTGAACCTTGACGGCAGAAGCGGACTTGAACTGATTCCCGAACTCAAAAAGATTTCTCCCGATATTTCAATTTTGATTTACACCATGTTCAATGATGTGATTCATGTTGAAAACTCCCTTTTGAACAGAGTTCAGGGCTACATTACAAAAGACGCAACAATTGATGAACTTGCCGCTGCAATCACTACTGTTGCAAACGGCAATTCATATTTTAATAAGGCTGCAACTGAACTGATGCAGTCGCTTCTTGCAAAACATGGACGCGAACATGACATCACAAATGATTTGAGCTACCTTTTTGACAACTACAAATCACTTTCCAAAAAAGAGCGTGAAGTTTTTATTCTTCTTTCGCAGGATATGCACGTTGCAGACATTGCCAAAAAGCTCGGCAAATCAGAAAAAACTGTCATCAATCAGCGAACCGAAGTCTATTCAAAACTTGATATAAAAGACAGACACGACCTTCTTGAAAAAGCAAAACTTCTGGGGCTTATAGTATGAGCGGCAATTTAAATAACAGGTTGCCAGCCAAAACCTGGACTTCCCGCAGAATTATTTTTACAGTTCTCTTTACCGCAGTTTCAATCGGAATAAATTATCTAGGTTCATTTCTGGCGGGATTGATTGCATTTCCTCTTTATCTTGATTCAGTAATGACGATTGCGGTAACTGCTTTGTGCGGACTTATACCGGGCTTAATCTGCGCCTTTGGTTCAAATCTGCTTTTGTTCATTTTTGCACACACGGGAATCTTCTTTTCTGCATGTCATCTTTCTACTGCTTTAATAGCCTGGATGATTTTCCGCTCAGAAAGAAAAAAACATCCTAACGAAAAACTTCTTTCCGCAGACAGCTTTATGTGGGCTGGATTTTTAGCCGCAATCAGCAATTCAATTATCGGCGACACAATTTCAACTTTTGTTTACGGCGCAAACACATCAATTCCGCAGGTTGATAACGCCGTTCAGGGAATCTACGTCGTAATCAGAAGCCTGCCGGTTGCTGCATACATAGGCGGCACAATCACAAACTTTGTAGATAAGCTTGTAAGTGCCACAATTTGCCTTTTTATTTACCGCTTCGTTAAGAAAGTTTTTTCGAACTTACCATCATTCTAAAACATAACAGATTAGTTTTCCTCTGTCGCAGTAACTTACGAAAAAGAAAGAAGCCGCAGAGCTTTTTGCAAAAGGAGAGCTCAAGCCAAACTTTGAAGCTAAGTGCAATCATCATGGGGAGCATCATAACTGATTTCTTCGCTTTTCTACCATGCCTTCTTTTCTTTGCTTGAATCCTGCTGCTTCTTCCTCTCCTCAACCATTTTTACGAACCATTCCACCATTGCAGGATCCTGATGACTGAAGAAAGAACTTGTTGCAGTATCGAGAGCGGTGATTTTTGCCATCTCTTCGGCAGTGAGGGTAAAGTCAAAGACATCCAGGTTTTCTGCCATGCGTTCCTTGTGGGTTGATTTTGGAATAACCACAATTCCTCTCTGCAGGTGCCAGCGGAGCATAACCTGAGCTGTTGTTTTTCCATGTGCGGCAGCAATTTCTTTTAACACAGGATTTTCAAAAAGACCACCACGTCCCTCGCCAAAAGGGGCCCAGGCTTCAAGCTGAATACCGTACTTGTCATTCCATTTTTTTGCCTCTATCTGCTGATTCAAAGGATGACATTCCACCTGATTCACCATAGGCTTTATGCGGTTGAAGGACGCAAACTCCACCATGCGGTCGGCATAAAAGTTGGAGATTCCGATTGCCTTTAAAATT
>JAFUFU010000043.1 GCA_017469785.1 Treponema sp. | reverse complement strand
TCCATTTGTGTAAAATGATTGTATGACTTCATAGTTTGTTTTTCCCTTTAATGTGGTAGTTTTTGGGTTTAAAACATTCTATGAAGTTTTTTTATTTATTTTAAGTGTTGCACTTGCAATTACAATTTACCGGCTTTCCCCCTATGATTTTTCAACTTTCAGTTTTCAATTTACTAATAGTTTGCCAGGAAGAACATGGCAATCAGCATGACAGCCTTGTTTTTTTCGTTTGTCCAGTCATTTGTGGCTGGAAGGCTTTTGACATACCACCAGAAAATGCCGAATTCAGGATCAATGCGGAGCGCATATTCGGTGAAATCGGCGGTTTTTGAAGTTGAGCCGAACATAAGGTAAATGACGCTGTCAAGAATCTTGATGAAGGAGCCGAAAACTTCTGCCCATTTGTCTTCCTCGATAGAGACGCAGTATTTTTCCAGTTTGACGAGGATTTCTTCTTTGAGGGAAATATCCGCGCTGTCAACCCATGTTTTCTGGATAAGAAGGGTGAGGTTCTTTCTGAAGGAATTGATGAGCTTTTTGACACTTTCTTCTGAAGAAATATCAAAACCGGCTCCGAACTGAGAAGCCACCACAGAAGCGGATTTTGTGATTTCCCCGTCGTCTGAAGATTCAAGCAAGGTTTTGAGAGCGTCTATGACATTTTTTTCTATAAATTCTTTGATTAATTCGTCCATACCAAAACTATTTTAGAAGATTGCAGGCTTTTGTTCAATTGTCGGCAGAAATCAAATTCTTGTGTTTATTATCCATATCTTTTTCAAATAATGGGAAATAAAATAATAAAACAGTAAAAATGGAGGAAAATCGGAATGAAAAAAATTCTAGCTGCCTTTGTCACGCTTACAGCTTTGTTTGCAGGCTGTCATCAGGCCAATGTTTCACAAATCACTCTTTCTGGAACTGGCATAGAAACACAGACTTTTGAAACTATTCAAGATGCTTTGGATGCGATCGGTTCTTCGGAGGGAAGTTTCAAAATCTCGCTGCCAAAAGGAACTTATGAAGAAGTTCTCTATTATAATGGTCCTGCAGACGTTACCATTTCTGGAAATACAAACGCTCAGTACGGTGCAGATGTAATCATCGCAAAAGACAACAACGGTGACTTGCTCAGGCTTTCGGACGCATCTTCTGCTCAGAAAAATCGCTGTCTCTTTGAGTTTGAGGGAACTGGAAATCTTACAGTAGAAAACATTACTTTCCACAATACATTCTTGCGCAGCGAGGCAAAAGTTGCCAATGGTCAGGCTGAGACAATCGGTTTTGACTCAACTGGAAATCTTGCAGCCTACAACTGTTCATTCAAGTCATATCAGGATACGCTCCGCATGACCGGAAAATCATGGTTCTACAAGTGCCATGTTGAAGGTGATACTGACTTCATCTGGATGGAAGCGTCCGGAAAAGTCGCCTTGTTTGAGGAATGTGAAATCGTCTCGCTCTTTGACAAATTTCACACGGATCCGACTTCATACATCGGCGCACCACGCATGGACAAGGGAAATGCAGCCCCGAAAGGCCTTGTAATCTACAACAGCACGATTCTGACAGAAGAAGGGGAGAAAACATATCTTGCGCGCACTCCGTGGAATTCCGGCTACTACAATCAGGTCGCATTCGTAAACGATACAATCCGCGGCATTATCGAAGAATCTTTGTGGAAGGGAAAAGCCCTTACAGCCCATGGAATTCCTGAGACAATTATCGGCTGGAAAATCGACCGAAGGACGGCTGACGCTATCGGCGCGAAAGTTGACGGACGCAAGGATATCCTTTCTGAGACAGCCCTTGCCAACGAATTCAGCGGACGGGACGCAATCCTCAACCGCTATTATGACATTCCGACCCTCCGCTACAAGAAGGATTTGGAGACATACTGGGATGTAAAGAAACTCGCTTCTTCGCACGGCTGGAAAGTCTCAAAAGATTCTTCAAGCGCTCTTCTCAAAGGCGAGGAAAAAGCGACGAGAACAACATATCTTCTTGACGGAAGCAGCGATTATAAAGAACTTGTGCTGGACGGATTTGAAATTGCAGACGGAAAAGCCACAGGTGAAGCAGGAAGCACGATTTCATTTCCGGTAAAGGGAAAGTCTGTCGTGTATGTGACCGGTGCCGCAAAAGGAAACGGAACTATCAAAGCAGGAAATCAGGGCGAGGCATTTTTCGATTTCAACACAGGCTCATCTTCAAAATCTTCTGAAAAGGCATACGTGGTTTATGAAGGCGCAGCGACAGTCACAATCAAGGCGACCGCAGGCACTGTAATCACAAAGATTGCCGTTGAAAGTGATTCAGCAGTTGAATTTGCTCCTGTCACTTCAATCGCGATTTCTTCTGATGACAATGCGGAAATGGTTTACGGACGAAAGAGTCTCCAGTTCTCGGCTCAGATTACGCCGCCACGTCCTACAAACGCTGACTTCGAGTGGTCTGTATCTGATCCGGCAGCGGCTTCAATTGACGCCTCGGGACTTCTTACCGCAGCTGAATTAATCGAGGACAAAGAGATTATCGTTAAAGCGACAGCCAAGGACGAAAAAGCCGTATCGGCGGAATTCAAGCTGAAAGTTGCAAAACCGGATGCAAATGCCTTTGGACTCACATGGCTCAACAGTCTGGATGCGAGCAAATCGCTTGAAGGCTCTACGGACAATCCTGCTGTGGCAAAAGCAAATGATGCCGTTCCGTCTGCAGGAACATGGAAATACAACGCTTCGAAAATCAGTGCGGAATTCGCAAAAGGCGGAATCACCTTCACTGGATATTCAGGAACAATCGCAGGAAAAGATACGGTTTATGTAGACTTCCCGGTTACAGCGTTAGAGACCCTTGAAATCACAAGCATTGATGCCGCCTTTGGAAATCATGGTACGAGCAATGTGGCTGTTTTGATTCAGGGAATCTCAGGCTCAAAGAAGACAGAGCTTGTCCTTGATGAAAGCCGCCAGGTTCGCTCAACCAAGAAAAGCTATGATACATCTTACACAATCAAGAAAGGTGAGACTGCAAAAATCCGCGTGATTCTCTATGGTCGTGACGGAAACGGCGAGACGACTATCGCTGCCGGAAAAGCCCCGACGGTTGCCACAATCTCAATCTCTGGAAAACGCAAATAATCAATCTTTTTTGTGATTAGTCAGGCTCCCTTTATCGGGGGCCTTTTTTAAGAGAATTTATTTTGAAATCTCAGAATCCTGGTGTATACTAAGTAATCTATGGATGTTTTTTTTAAGGACAACAAAGTAGAAATTGACTCAGTAACCGAAGCTTATAGCGGTGAAACTGTCACGTCTTATGCGGCCTATCTTCTTAATCAAAATATACCTTTCAGTTATGTCCTTTTAGATGTTGATAATTTCACATATATAACTGACGCTTTCGGTTCTGCCGGCGGAAACAAAGTTCTGTATGATATCGCTAAAACAATAAAATCCGTGATTGGTGAAAGGGGCGTGCTGGCACGAAATTCAGGCGATGAATTTTCAATTCTCCTCAAAAATGTCGTCACTTACGATGAAGCATGGGATATCTGCCACACAATTCTTGTAAAAATCAATGAAATCGAGCTTCCTGAAATCGGAAAGCAGACTCTTACAGTTACAATCGGTCTTGCCCGCTATCCTGAGAACGCGGCGGATTTCAGCGAGCTTCATCTGTGCGCGGAAAAAGCTCTGTACCGGGGCAAAACAAAAGGCAGGAATTGTTTTATAATTTATCTTGCTGAAAAACACGCCAATATTATCCCCAAGAGTGAGAAGCAGCGAATGCTCGGCTCAATGAATCTTCACTCAAATGTATTCAAATTCCTTACAAGCAATGATGATTTACGCATGGGAATCATGAATCTTTTCAATTTCATAAGTTCATATTTTCAGGTTGATCATATCTGCATTCAAACTTCTGACAAAATTATCTTCCAGAAAATCCATCAGTTGTCAAAAAACAGGAAGTTCAGGCATATCCCCCACAATATTATTTACAACAGCATGAATCAGCTCACTGGTGTTCTCTATATCGGAGACACAAAAAATCTGCAACGGGCGAAACACATTGAGCTATACGAGCAATGTTGCGAGCAGGAAATTTCTGCATCCTGTATTTGTGAAATTTCCTATCGGGACGAGGTTTTCGGCCTTCTGCGTGCGGACATGACTGGAACGGAGTCAGACAGCAGGCGATGGCAGTATTCGGACATGGACTTGCTGCTTACGGCGGCAAAAACAATAGCTATGATTCTCCATTATACGGGGAAAAACTTTGAGACATTGTAAAGGATTTTACAGGTGACTTTATGCAAGAAGAACAGAAAGAACACATTATAGAAGGTCGTAAAACGTTTTTCATCGTACCCGATGCGACACTTTTGCCAGAAACATATCTTGAAGATTACATGGCCCGTGGGTATGAGACATACATCATTGGTGACGACCGTTATTGTCCGCTGAAAGCAAAGATTGAAGTCATAATCGAGACTTTTACAGATTCCATTTTGTTCTTCTACATTGACATGCCCATAAAGGGGATAAAATGGGAAAAGTATATCAAGGAACTTCAAGAAAAATATACCGGACGGATTCTTATCGGGGTTCTTTATCTCAAGCGACAGTCTGAGGAAGAAAAGACAAAACTCGAAAAATATTATCTTTTTGACGTGGGAATCCAATGCGGTTGTATTGCTCTCGAATATCAAAAGGCAAAAAATTTTGCTCTTATTGACAAGGTAATGTATGCGAATCAGGCTTGTGGACGTCGGCAGAATATACGCGCAATCTGCGACACCCGCAGCAAAGTGAGTTTTATTTCAAAACACGGCCAGACTAAAGGAAATATCCTCGACGTGAGCATGAGCCATTTTTCAGCGATTTTTGACACGACCCTTGATATTCAGCTTTACGAAAAAGTCTCGAAAATGCTCATAAACATTAACGGCCTGCATTTTGCCAGCGATGCGATTCTTGTCATGCAACGCAAAAAAAACGGTGTCATGCTGAACATATTTGTTTTCGCAAATTCAATGGGGCAGCAAGGCGTTGAGGGCGATTTGCAGCCTCGTTTGCTTGAAAGAATTTATCAAATGACCAGCGACAAGGCAAAATCCTTGATGCGCTACAAATTTGAGGAAGCCCGCAAAGACCTTAAACGCTACATGACCGAAGACGATTTGTGGGAGGCCGGTTTCAGGGACTACAATTTATAATTAGATTTTGTTTGAACAGAGCGCGATTTTTCGCTAAAATGGTTGAACTATGGAATTTACACAGGAATCAATCGACGCCCTCGTTGTGAACGAAGTCGAAATTATGAAAAGAATCGCTGAAGAGCTTAACATCCGTGTGAGCCAGGTCAGCGCAGTTATCAGTTTGGTGAATGAAGGATGTACAATTCCTTTCATTTCTCGTTACCGCAAAGAAAAGCATGACAACTTGAACGAAGTCCAGGTCACTGATTGCGACCACTTGTTCAAATCATATAAAAATCTTGAAGAGCGCCGCCTTGAAATCGTAAAAGGAATTTTCGCTCAAAATAAGCTCACCGAATCCCTTTACAATGCCGCAATGAACGCAAAAACCCTCACTGAGCTTGAGGACTTGTGGGCTCCCTTCAAAAAGAAAAAGAAGACAAGAGGTATGGTGGCTGCCGAAAAAGGCTTGGAGCCACTGGCTGATTTTATCATCGGCGAGAACGACGACGCGGCCGTTGAGGCCGAGGCTGAAAAATACATCAAAACCGACAACGAAGACGAAGCTCTTAATGTTAAAACAGCAAAAGACGCCCTTGCAGGAGCCTGTGACATCATCGCTGAGCGCACAAGCCAGGATACAGACAACCGTGCGGCAGTCCATGACCTCTACATGAGCGCGGGCACAATCCAGACAAAGGGAATCGTTCCCGAAGGCCAGGACGCGACTGTGGCCGAGAACACTTCTACCTACAAAATGTACTGGGATTACTCAGAGCCGCTGAATCAGGTTAAGCCCCACCGCATTCTGGCAATCAACCGCGCCGAGCGTGAGAATGCTTTGAGCGTTACGATTGATGTTCCTGTGGACGATGCAGTTGCCCTCTTGCAGAAGCGGGTAAAAATCTCAAACAAATATCACTCTGAGGCAATCGAGGACGGTCTTGTCCGCCTTCTTTCTCCGGCAGTCGTGCGCGAAATCCGCAGTGACGAGACTGACGAGGCTGACGACCACGGAATCGGAATCTTCTCAGAAAACCTCAAGAACCTTTTGATGACCCAGCCAATCAAGGGAAGCCGGGTTCTCGGAATCGACCCTGGTATCCGCACTGGTACAAAATGTGCCGCTTTGGACGAAACTGGAAAATACCTAGGCTACTTCAAGATTTATCAGGTTCAGCAGGCAGACGAGGCTTACAATCTCCTTAACGAAGCAATCGACAAGTACGACATTCAGGTTGTGGCTGTGGGTAACGGAACAGGAAGCCCGGAAGTTCAGGCTTTGGTTTCAAAAGTTATCAGCGAGAACTACGCCGATTCAGACGTAAAATACACTGTTGTTGACGAGTCTGGAGCTTCTGTTTACTCAGCAAGCCCTGTTGCCACCGAAGAATTCCCTGACCTTGACCTTACAATCCGAGGAGCAATCTCTATGGGCCGCCGCTTGCAGGATCCTCTGGCAGAATTGGTTAAAATCGACCCGAAGGCAATCGGCGTCGGCCTTTATCAGCATGACGTAAACCAGAAAAAACTCGCCGAGCAGCTTGATGAAGTAGTCGGCCGAGTCGTTAACCAGGTTGGCGTAAACCTGAACACGGCAAGCTACATGCTCTTGAAATATGTTTCGGGCATCAATATGAGCACCGCAAAGAAAATCGTCGCTTACCGAGACCAGAACGGCAAAATCACCAGCCGTGAAGAGCTTAAAAAAGTTCCGGGGCTTGGTCCTAAAGCCTTTGAGCAGTGCGCGGGATTCTTGAAAATCGCCGAAAGCTCTGACCCTCTGGATAATACCTGGGTTCACCCGGAAAATTACGATGTTGCCCGCGAGGTTCTTTCTTATGTAAAAGAAGGAAAACAGGTTCCTGCCGATTTGAAGAAAAGTCTCTGCGAAAAATACAATGTGGGCGAGACAACTCTGAACGACATCATCGAAGAGCTTGGAAAGCCAAACCGCGACCCGCGAGACGGCTACCCGGCTCCAATCATGCAGAAAGGTGTGGTCAAGTTCGAGGATTTGACCGTGGGCATGAAAGTCACCGGCAAAATCAAGAATGTAGTTGACTTCGGCGCTTTCGTTGACATAGGCTTGCACGAAACGGCTCTTATCCATGTTTCCGAGTTAAGCGATTCCTTCGTTTCTGACCCCATGGACGTTATCAAAGTCGGCGACGTAAAAGAATTCACAATCATCGCTTTGGACAAAGACCGGATGAGAATCAGCCTTTCCCTCAAGAGCGACGCCCACACCCGCCTTGGCCAGACCAACGAGGGCAAAAAGCCTCTTTCAAGCGACGGAAGTGGCAAAAAGCGGGTTGTAGTCGTAAAGAAGGGAAGCGGTTCTGGCGACAAAAAGCCTGAATTCGCCCGAAACAACGACCGCCCCCGCAACGGCGGAAACCGTAATTTTGGCAGCGACGACGGAATGTCATATAACCCATTTGCAGCCCTTTTGAAACGATAAATCTGCCGCAGCGAGCACTTGCGTTTTTGTGCTCGTTTGGAGGCGGCGCAAAGCTAGTTGACCCGCAAGAATTTTGCATAGCAAAATTCTTGTCGCGACACGATGTCGTAATTCGCCGCAGCTTTCGCTAAGATGAAGAAATAATTTAACCAAAGGACTGTGGCACGATGTCGCAGTCCTTTTTTGTGCAAACAAAGCTTTTATTGTAAAAAACTTCTTTTTGAGTCTGACAAATCATGAATTCTAGGATATAATTTCTAAGAACATTGAGGAGGCAGGACATGAAGAAGTTTATTTTTTTTGCAAGTACGCTTTGTCTTCTCTTGGTATTTGCGTGTTCCGACTTTAAAGACCTGGAATTGCCCGAGTCTGTTTCCGTAAAAACAGCCGCAAAATTCACCCTTCCCATGGGAAATGGAATCTTTTCAATGCGCGAAAAGGCCGGTATCGATAAATTCAAGGAAGTCCTCGATGGAAACATTTCAGATGGCAGCCTCAGTGCGCCGTCGGTATACGAATACAGTCCGAATGGAAGCGATGAAAGCGCTGATAATGACGTGATGCAATATGTGTTTGATTATCCCTTCAAATCCATTCCTCTTACAGTAGCTGATACTTCCCTTATTCCGGACCCCGACACATTGGGCGACCTTTCCACAACGATTCCCGTTGCTTCATTCGGGAGCGGATTTCAGGATTCTGTCGAGACGGGGTTCAATTTTTCAACGCTTTTGGGAGACATTTTTGAAGGAGATTCCCAGAATCTTATTCAAAATATCGAGTTTTACGGGCTTGATGGATATGTTTTTATCTCAAAACCTACAAATAACGAAGAATTAAACAAAATTGAAATCAAGGGAAAAATCTGGGCTTCTTATACAGACGGTTCAGGAAATACAGTGGATTTATATCTGCTCGACACAGATTCTGCTGACCCGGAATTGAATGAAAGCATGAAAATGGTTTCAACAAGCCCTACGCTCAAAGAGGCCGCAAGCGCAAATGAGGACGGAATCATCACCACGGACGCTGTTTTTTCCTCTGGCAATTATTCCAAGAAAATCAAGGACGGGCTGATAACTGAACTGGTAAACGCCCGGCCGGATGACCTTGTAATCAAATACAATCTTGAATTCTACACTGAATCAGGCTCGGTTACAATTGACAAAAACGTGGCCGAAATCCTGAAAAATGAGAATCTTTCGATTTCCATAAATCTCGTGCTCCTTATTCCGTTCAACATCAAATTTAATGACGTATCAGATGGGACGGCGGACAATAAAATCGTTATTGATGATTTGCTGGCCATGTTCGATTCAAACGATGATGACGGTGACGACGAGGACGAAGATGTTTTCAAGCGTGATTCTGCCGAGGACAATGAAAAATGGAGCAAATACACTGCGGCTATCAAAACCATCGCTTTGAACTATACCGTTGCCAACAATCTCATAATGGATTCCGACGGCAGCTCAATGAAATTGGGGATTTATCTTTATTCTGTTGATGAATCTGGATCCGTCTCCACTTGGTTCTGTCCAGCCAGCGGCAATCAAAAAGAACTGAGTTCCGAAACAGGAAATCAGGTTTTTGACTTGAAGGACGAAATTCAGTCGATTTTCTCAAATTATCCTTTCATTCCGAAATTCCGCATTGAAATTCCTGCTGACGGAAGCGAAAAATTTATTTCCCGTAACGCCGCATACGGTATGAAAGGCAATTTTTGCATCGAATTTGACAAAGATATTCCCATTGAAATCTGGAATAAAAACGACTAGGAGCGCAGAATGAAGAAAATCAGCCGTATCCCGACATGCTTATTAGTCTTTTTTTTGATTTCTCTCTCTCTTGCTTCTGCTGATTTGTATAAGCCTCACAGAATTTTTGAACTTGGATTTGACAGCGATGTCTTGTTCTCAAATTCTTCCTTCGGCATCAAGGATTTTATGAAAAAGAATCTTGACATAGATTTACAGCAGCTCGCAGATGACATTCCCGCCGATGGATTCAGGGCAGCAACAAATTTCAACGAGCTTTTCGTCATGAATCTCAATGTCAACAGTCGCTTCCGTTTCGGATTTTTCACCGGCATCGAATCTCATTCAAATTTCAGCATCTCAAAAGATTTGTTCAATTTGATTTCTGACGGTCTGTCTGTCGATGATTCCCGAACGGCAAAGGTCTCCGGCTCGGCGGATATGTTTCTCAATATTGGCGCATCTTTTCAGACCATAATCAGCGGTTACGGCGTCAAATTTACTCCGACATTTTTTGTTCCGATTTTTTATATTCCTGATACTACGGCGAAAGCATCTGTTACTACAGAATCCAGCGGATTGATTCGATTTGACGCTGAGGCAAACGTGGATATTTATACCGCCGTTGACATGCATGATTTTATGGAAGAAAAAAAGGACGTTGATAATCTTGATTTGTCAGCTGGAAAATTGCTTTCAAACGGCGGTTTTGACCTGGCTTTTGAAATCGAGCGGAACTGGCTTCACGGGCTGAACGCAGGATTGTATACGCGGCTTCCTCTTGTTCCGGGAAAACTCAACTATAAAATGAGTACCCGGGTCTGGGCGTACTTTTACGAAGCGAACGCCTTAGGCTACCTGAACGACACCGAAGAGCATAAGAAAGACAATGGACACGACGATTTTACATATTCTGAAGCTAATTATTCCGTCCACCGGCCTTTGAGATTGGGCCTGAATGCGAGCTATACGCCCTTCGGAGAGTGGTTCAAGATTCAGCCCCAGCTTGGCTTTGCCGTGCGGAATCCCTATTCGAGCGATGCGACCTTCTACGCTGAATACGCCCTTGATTTCAGGCTTTCGCTCATAAAGAGTATATTCAACTTCAATGCGGGCACGGCCTACCAGAACCAGATTTTCCAGCAGCGATTTGGCTTCGGTTTGAATCTTCGCGCGCTGGAAGTCATCACGCAGGCCAGCCTGTGCGGTACGACTTTGAAGGCTTGCTTCTCACGCTATGGCTACGGGGCCCTGGTCGGTTTCAGAATCGGTTTCTAACAGTCGCAGGGCTCGTTGCGAAAAATACGTCAGCAGTTCCCGAACACCTTTCGGCCGCCAAAGAATGTTGCATGAACGCGGCCGCACAGTTTTTTTCCTTCAATTGGGGTTGATTTCCCTTTGCTTGCAAAATTTTCGCTGTTTACAATCCATTCTTCATCAGGATTTACGAGAACCAAGTCCGCATTGTAGCCTACGGCGAGTTTCCCTGATTTTAAGTGGAGAAGCCGGGCCGGATTTGCGCTCATGAGTTTTGAAATCTGCTTGAGGGAAAAGCCTTCTTTTTTGACCAGAACCGTATTGCAGACGGCGAAGGCTGTCTCGATTCCGGAAAATCCCGGAGCGCCACTGGCTTTGTCGTCCTGAGTGTGGGGGGCGTGATCGGTGGCTATAGCGTCAACCGTGCCGTCGCGGAGGGCTTCAATCAAGGCCCGGCGGTCGTCTTCGCTTCGGAGCGGAGGATTGACCAGAGCGCGGATGTTTGGCGCATCTGTTCCGACCAGCGCAAGGTGATGCGGCGTTACTTCAACGCTGCAGTCAAAGCCTTCGGTGGTGTTTCCCAGGGCGATTTGTTCTTTTGCCCGGCGGACGGCATCCATACTCACTTTTGTTGAGCAGTGACAGATATGAACGTGACATCCGGCGATTTTTGCGATTTCAATGTTTCGTATTGTTGCCGTGTCTTCGGCCAGAGCCAGCAAGGAATTTGCTTTTGTCAGGTTGCCGTCTATTTCAAAGTTCACGGCGCTGGGAACATTAGGAGTTTCGATGTTTATTTTTCCGGCTGGAATACCGTATTGTTTCATGAAACTCAGGGCCCTGAGCCTGTAAGGGCGTGCGGCCTGTGCCAAAGACGGATCCTCGCAGTGACAACTTACGATAATTCCTTTTTCACCTGCTTTTTTCATCGCTTCAAGCATGATGGCCGCTGAATCTACGTCGTGACCGTCTTCTGTTATGACAGGAAATTCATCAGCTTTGAGCTTGTCGATTCCGCTGGTATCCGCGCCTTCAAAGTTCCGCGTGATGCTGACAGTCTGAAATACACGGGCTAGATTTTTGGAAGAGGCTTCGGACATGACTTTTTGAGCCTGCTCTTTTTCCGAGATGATCGGGCTTGTGTTCGGCATGAGTACGACTGTGCCGTATCCGCCCGCAACAGCCGCGTGGAGCCCAGAGTCAAGGTCTTCTTTTTGGGTTTGTCCGGGATAGCGGAAATGCACATGCATGTCGATGAAAGAGGGCATGAGCGTCATTCCCAAGGCATCGTAAAATTCCGGTTTTTTGTCATCGGAACTTCCCGCCAGAAAAGCCGATGCGTAGAACATGGCGGATTTTACAGTCTTGCATTCTCCAAGGAACACTCCGCAGATTTTTCCGTCTTCAATAATTACGGTTCCCGGGCTGTCAATGTGGGAGTCTACGAGACGGGCATTGTAAATTATCAGAATAGAGGATTTTTCGTTCATGGCCTTTTCCTTGTTATAGTAGGTTTATTTTAGTCGATTGAGCCTGCACTGTAGAGAGCGTCGCAATACTCACATGCATACTGTGATTTCGCACGATTTACGAGCCTGAATACCGGCCGAACATAATTTTCGGTGACAGTGATGCATCGCGGATTTTTGCAGTGAATTACGTTTTCCACCCGTTCTGGGAGTTCCATGTTGATTTTTCGGACGATTTTCTCGTCTTTTATCACGTTGATGCAGATGTTCGGGTCGATGAAGCCCAGGACAGAGTAGTCGATGTTGATGATATTGTCGATTTTGATGATGTCTTTTTTGCCGGATTTTTTAGAAGCCACGTTCATGATGAGGGCGCAGGAAAAATCAGCCTTGTCTAAACCGAGAAAGTGGAAAATCTGGGGGCCGAAGCCTGCCTTGATGTGATCAATTACCAGTCCGTTTTTGATAGTGTCTACGTTTAACATCGTTTTCTCCTTACAGAACTCCGGTCAATTTTGCAATCAGTGCCATTCGCACGTACATGCCGTATTTGACTTGCTTGAAGTATGCGGCCCGCGGGTCATCGTCCACTTCCGGGGCGATTTCGTTTACGCGGGGAAGGGGGTGAAGGACAATCATGTTTTTGCGGGCAAGGCTCATCTTTTGGTTGTCCAGAATGTAGCTGTCCTTGAGGCGAATGTAGTCCTGCTCGTTGAAGAAGCGTTCTTTTTGGACGCGGGTCATGTAAAGGATGTCCAAATCTCCGATGACGTTTTCCAGCCGCTCCGCCGTGGTGTATTCGATTCCTGCCTCGTCCAGCTCCTGGGTGACATATTCAGGAACGCGAAGCTCGTTGGGGCTGATAAAGATGTACTTGTTGTTCTTGTAGCGGCTCATTGCCTCGGCCAGAGAGTGAACCGTGCGTCCGAATTTAAGGTCGCCGCAGAATCCGATTGTGTGGCCCTCAAAGCCGCCCTGAAGAGCGCGGATTGTGAGCATGTCAGTGAGGGTTTGCGTCGGATGGTAGTGACCGCCGTCTCCGGCGTTGATAATGGGACAGGAAGCGTACTGGCTTGCCAGCAAGGCAGCACCTTCCTTTGGGTTCCGCATTGCGATTACGTCAACATAAGATGAGACTGTGCGGATTGTGTCCGATAGAGATTCTCCTTTTGCCGTGCTGGAATTTGCCGCATCGGAAAAACCTTCAACAGCGCCGCCCAGATGGAGCATGGCCGCCTCAAAGGAAAGCCTTGTACGAGTGCTTGGCTCAAAAAAAAGTGTCGCAAGAATTTTCCCGCGACACACATCATTAAAAGCATTTGGGTCAACAATGATTTGCTCTGCCAATGCGCAGATTTCGTCGATTTCTGAGACAGTCAAGTCGTTTGGTTTGATGAGATTTCTTCCCTTTAACATAATTTGATTTTAACATATAATCCTTTTTATGAAAATATTCATCACGAAATTTGCGACTTTCAAAACATCTGCTGAAAATCCTTCAGAAATGCCAAAACTTCCATATCTTGATTCTCTCTTCAAGCGAAGGTTGAGTCAGGTTTCCAGAATGACAATCGAGGCTGTGCACGGGCTTATAGATGGACAGCCTGACGAAGCCGAAGTCAGAAATCTCAAAATGGTGTTTACTTCTTTCCGTGGTGAAATTTCCCGCCAGCTCAAAATAAACCGCGGGCTTGTCGAGGACGCAGATGTCATGCCGGCTAATTTCTCGATTTCCGTTTTCAACACTCCGCCAGCCCTCGCAACGATTGCATTCAAAATGAAAGCCGGCTACACGGCAATTTATCCGGCAGAAGACGACTTTGCTTCTGCCCTTGTCTCTGCATCCGCATCCCTTCTTTGCGGAGCTGATAAAAAAATAATTTTTGTCTATGCCGATGAATATGTGCCTGAGGAATACAAGAATTGTCCCGGCTATACTGACAAGGCGGCACTTGCTTTTGCCTGTATCCTTTCCTCTGAAAAAACAGAGGAGGCTGTTGAAATTTCTCTGGATGAGCCGGAGCTTTCAAAAATCGCCCTCTCACCGGAATCTTTCCTGACATATCTTGAAACAGCGGGGACTGTGCATGTCGGACAATAGCGAGAAGGCACTCCTTTATCCCGAAGAAAAAATAAAAAACTATCCTCTGTATCTTTACCGTATATTTGGAAAATTGCTCTCACTTGCCGTTTTCGGCGTGGGGACGATATTGCTCTCCATTATCTGCTTCCCTATTGGCAAGCTGCTTTTTCATCCGAAAAAGAATTTCCGCTACAAGATGCGCCATCTTGTCTACATGCTTTTCAATGTCTTCATTTGCTTTATGCGATGTATCGGGGTCGTCACAATCAAGGTGAACAAAAAAAATTATCTCAACAAGCTCCGTTCCGTAATTGTGGTTGCCAATCATCCGGCTTATCTTGATTCCCCAGTGATGATTTCACAGCTGTCCCACACTTCGCTCATCGCAAAAGCATCCCTGTCCAAAAAAAACATCATGCATGCGGTAATCAATGAGCTTTACATGCCGAATTCACTTCCTTTTGATGAGATGCTTGCCCGTGCCAGGGAAGACTTGGAAAGGGGAAACACGGTAATGCTTTTCCCGGAGGGCACTCGAAGCACTCCCTACGGTCAGAATCTTTACAAAAAAGGCGCCGCGAGAATTTCCCTGGCTACGGGATGCCCGATTATCCCGGTGTACATCGGAGGAACATCAAAAAAGGGGCTTGGAAAGGGTGATAAGGTTTTTGAATTTAATCCGACTAAGCGATATATTTTCGATTTGCAGGTCAAGGAACCTGTCTGTCCTTCTGAATTTGAAGGGCTCCCGGAAGCTATCGCCGCAAAACGCATGACCCACAAAATCCGTGATATTCTATCCGACGAAGCGAATTCCCAATGGCGCTATTGATTTACCGACACTTGAAATTTGTGGAGAAAAAAATATACTATATCTGAATATTTCACTAAACCTAAAGGATTAACAAATGGACGAACTTAAACAGCAGATTAAAGAATGCATCATTTCTTCTCTTGAGCTTGAAGACATCACTCCGGAAAATATCGTTGATTCAGAACCTCTTTTCGGAACTGGTCTCGGTCTCGATTCAATTGATGCTCTTGAGCTTGGCGTTGCCCTCAAAAAAAAGTTCGGCGTGAAATTTGGTTCAGATGATACCGATGCCCGCGAACATTTCGCGTCTGTGGATGCCTTGGCAGCGTACATTTCGGCAGAAAAAGCAAAATCAAACTAATTACAAAGGGAAATCAGCAGCATGTCTAACGAAGCACTCTTTGCAAAATTAAAGGAAATTTTAATCAACGAATTTGATATTGAAGAAGAACTCATAACATTGGATGCATCTATCACAGAGGATCTTGAGCTTGACTCGATTGATTCCGTGGAACTTATCGTGAAAGTTCGGCCCTATCTTAAGGAAAAGATTGAGCCGGAGGCATTCAAATCTGTAAAAACAGTTCAGAATGTCGTTGATTTGCTTCAGCCGTTGACCATCTAAGTGAATCTCCTTTCAAAAATATTTTTTTCGATACTTTCTGTTTTATACCCCCTCGTTGTTTTCGCCTGTTTGGTGGTCTTCAAGGTTCCGGCAAAGGTATTCTCGCTTTTTCTTGTGTTCATTGCCTTTATATACCTGCTGATGGCAACGGGTGGCAATCGGAATGAGCCGGTTTTCCTGCGCTTTAAAAAGAATCTCCGTCTGCTTGCAAGTTCTTCCCTGCTTTTGCTGGCAGGAATCATCTGCCTTGTTACGGGACGAACGGTTTTCATAAAACTGTACCCGCTGTTCATGAACCTTATTTTTCTTTTTACTTTTGGCTCAACGCTCTTTTTCCCGCCGAACATCTGCTATCGCTTTGCCTGCATCGGGGATAAAAAAATCCCGGATTCAATGAATGCGAAAAGAATCGAGGGCTATTGCTTTAAGCTTACGATTGTCTGGTGTATCTTTTTTATGGCAAATGGAAGCGCCGCCGTATACACAGTTTTTTGCAAAAATGATAAAATATGGTCAATCTACAATGGTGGAGTTTCATACCTCTTGATGGGGTTGTTGTTTATCGTAGAATTTTTTGTAAGGAAGGTTGTAAATTCTAAAATGCCAAAGATAACTATGTTTTCAAATTTTACGGCGGGCTCTTATTCTCCGGATAAAATCATGTGTTTTGACCGCCGTTGGTCTGACAAAAAATATTTCACATGGAATGACTTCCTTGTAAATTGTGCGAAATTCCGCCGTTTTATCAAAAGTCACGATGATTGCCAGCAATGGATTCTCAATTGCGAAGATTCATGGGCATTTCTGGGCGCATATATCGCATTGTTCCAGTGCAAAAAAACACCGCTTATAACGGTAAACATAAGCCCATCCTTTATTTCCGAGATTCGTGAGGGCAAAAATATCCGCTTCCTCACTGACCGCACGGAAGTTGAGGGAGTCAAAATCCAGGGCGCCGACTTTATCCCTGATATTCTTGACAGCATTCAAGACCTCTCTGAATCAGAAATCAATGAGACTCCGGCCATCGACCGCGACAAAACTCAAATCATTATGTATACTTCCGGCTCAACAGGCACGCCAAAAGCTGTTCTTCATACGCTGGCGGAATTTGAGCTTGACATGGAATATATCGGAAACCGCTGGTTCGATGAATTCCACAAACGAAAATTCGTGTACACGGTGAACCATCATCACATTTACGGTTTATTGTACATGATTACTCTTCCCTTCTTTGTGGGTGTGCCTTTCCGCCGCAAAAAGATTGAGTTTCCTGCCGAATTTGAAATCCTTGACGACGAGCCTTATTCAATCATTACCGTTCCCGCCTTCCTTAAACGCACGAATGCCGAGCGCGAGGGCAAAAAACTCAACCTGAAAGACCCGTGGGTATTCACTTCCGGCGGGGCCGTTTCAGAAGAGCTTGCAAAAGAAACAATTGATATTTTCGGCTTCTGTCCGATTGAGGGATACGGTTCAACTGAAACTGGTGGCATCGCCTACCGGCAGCAGTCCAAGGACGGGCTTGTCTGGGACCCGATAAAAACAGCGAAAATCTGGGCTGACAAAGATGACGGCTGCCTTACGATTATTTCGCCATACATCACTGACCCGGCCGGCTTCAAGACCGGAGACCTGGTGGAGATTTTTGAGGACGGCAGGTTTTTGCTGAAAGGCCGCATTGATTCAATCGTCAAAATCGAGGAAAAGCGAGTCAGCGTCACAGAGGTAGAGAACCGCCTTTTGCAGACCGGCCTTGTCCACGATTGCGCAGTCATTCCGATGAACGACAGACGCCAGTATCTGGCTGCGGCCCTTGTGCTTAACGCTGAGGGATGCAAGAAATTCGCTGATACGGAAAAGTATCTTGTGAACCGCTATTTCCATGACTATCTTCTGCAGTTTTTTGAAAACGTCGTAATCCCAAAGAAATGGCGTTTCATGGATGCCCTTCCTCTCGATTCTCAGGGAAAAAAGCGTAAAGCTGACATTCAGGCCTTGTTCGCTGCTGAATAATCAAATCCAAAGTTACGGAGTACAGGGTGATTCACGGAATTCCACAAGAAGAACTTCTTGAAAAATCTGACACGGGCGTTTCTCTCAAAGTGCATATCAGCGCGCAAAGCGATTATTTCGACGGACATTTTCCTGATTTCAAGTTGCTTCCTGCTGTCGCGCAAATAGATTTGCTTGCTCATTATGTCAGGAAATATTTTGGGACCTTGCTGTCAACGCCGGACATTAAACGCTTTAAATTCGCGAACAAGATTCTGCCCGGCGCGACTGTTCTGTTTAAAATCTCTTTTAACCCTGAATCCTGCAAAGTGAATTTTGAGCTTCTGGATTTTACAGACGGAATCGAAGGTCAGCTGTATTCAAGCGGAACTTACACGGCAAGGATGGCATAAGTTATGGACTACAGACCGGTTATTTTAATTCCCGTGTATCGCCACGGAAAGGCGTGTGCGGAGGTCGTTGACTCAATCATTCAATACAATCTCCCGATTATTCTTGTGGATGACGGCAATGATGATGAAACAAAATCCTATCTCTTGCAAATCAAGCAAAAGCATCCTGACCTTGCCCTTGTCACTCTTCCTGAAAATTCAGGGAAGGGCGGGGCTTTCAAGGCCGGAACTGTTTTTGCAAATGAAGCTGGTTATAGCCACATTCTGCAGATTGATGCAGATGGGCAGCATGATTCCACGCGCATTCCATTTTTCATCGAAAAAGCCAAAGAAAATCCAGATAAACTGATTTGCGGTTATCCAGAATACGACGAGTCTGCGCCGGAACATCGCAAAAACGGACATAAATTCGCGAATACATGGTGCGCCATTATCACATGGAGCCACAAAATCCGTGATGCCCTGTGCGGATTCCGTGTGTATCCTATTAAGCCGGCCCTTCGCTTTGTGTCGCAGAAAATTTTTGACAAGCGCATGGGCTTTGACCTTGAAATCCTGATAAAACTCATCTGGTGGGGTGTTGACGTTGATTTTTATCCTGTGAAAGTCACGTATCCTAGCGATGGAATCTCCAACTTCCATGCTTTCCGCGATAACGTCCGTATTTCCTGGGTATTCACAAGACTCTGTCTTAAAATGATTCTTATTTCTCCCTATCTCCTGTGGCGCAGGCTGACAAAATGAGCGAAAAAAACACTCAATGGTATGAAGTCAGGCAAAGTCATAATCTCGGCTACAGGCTCATGTTCTTTGCCCTCCGGGTTTTCCCGGCGCCTTTAATGCGTCTTCTTGCTTATGCAGTGGGTTTTTTCTACTGGCTTTTCGATAAAAAGACGCGACGCGTTTCCCGGCTCTATCTATCAAAAGTCGGGAAGCGTTCGACCCTCAAGCATATCTGCTCTTTTGCCCTGAACCTCGTCGAGAACGTCCAGACCTGGGCCGGTAAGTTCTCGGTTACTGATTTGAATTTCCGGGACGACGATGTTCAGGATTTGCTTTCTCACGTCAAGGCAAAGGAAGGGACTCTGGTTATCATATCTCATCTGGGGAATGCTCAGATGATGAAAGGGCTGGCCATCTTGGGAGAAAACGGCATTGAGCAGAAGATGGAAGTCACGACGATTTCCAACGAGAACATTTCAGGCGGATTCAACTCCATGCTCAGCGAAGTCAATCCAGATTCTTCTATAAATCATGTCAGCTCAGACAATATCGGGCCTGAAACGATTTTTTACCTGCAAGAGCAGCTTGAAAAAGGAAATCTGGTTGTGATTGCGGGGGACCGGGTGAGCGCACATTCTGACCGCACAATCGAAATTGATTTTCTCGGCGAAAAGGCCAGATTTCCCTACGGAGTTTTCCTGCTGATTTCATTGCTCAACGTGCCGACTTATTTCATCAACGGAATGCGCCACAAGGATATTTGTCTTAATCCCAAATATGACATGTGCGTGAAGAAAAATCCTCTTGATTTCAATTGTGGCCGGAAGGAAAGGGAAGAGCGGATTCGCCAGACAGCCCGGCATTATGCTGAGAATCTTGAGAAACTTTGCAAGGCCCATCCTTATCAGTGGTATAATTTTTTTGATTTCTGGTCCTGAACTGTTCCAAGGAAAATCTAATCTGTTGAGTCATATTTTCCGAGAATGAAAGAGAGAAAATATTTTCTTTTGGAGATTCCGCATGAAATTTCTTCGTCCTTTTTTTGTTTTAATTTTTTCGGTACTGCTCTTTCCTCTTTCATCTGAAAATAATAAATTTCGAATCCCTGATTCTGCTGTAATACGAAAAGCCGTGGCTGACAACTGGTTTGAGAAGTCTCTCGCTGAATTGCGCCACAATCGCACTGAACTCAGGACGAATTCTATCGGACAGGTTTTTCAGGTCCGCCTGGAAGAGACCAGCGATGTCTTTTCGATTATCGTCGCTCCCGAGACGGAGCTTTCCGTAGATTTGTATACACAGGACGGAATTCAGAGAAAAACAGTCAATGAATATCCTGCCGATACTTCCGGCTCCTGGGTGCTGATTCGAGATTCCGCCAGCGGGAATGCTCTTTATATCCGCTACTATTTTGCCTCTGACAGCGATGTGTTCGTACAGTTCTCTCCCAGCGGAAAAAAAACTCTTGCTGACTATGTAATCGACGGATGCTTTGCAGCCCGTGGAGTCCAGATTGGTGTTCCTTTTGATTATTTTTACACTGCTTCCTTTGCTTCGGTCCTTTCGCTGACAGAAAAAACACTTCCATGGCATTACGCGGAAATTTATCCGGACCAGTATCACGCAAATCTCGTAATGATAAAAACGATTCAGGATAATCTTTCAAGAATCAAGCAGGTCGAGAACGGCGGTTACAATGAATTCGGAAAGCCTGCATTTATGTTCGGAAAAAACGCTGGAAAGGCCCGCACTGTGGATTCAGAAGATGAAAAAAACGGAATCCTTACCATGAATCACAGCGGATTTGTAAAGTGGATTGTGGACGGGCTGGTAAAGCCCTTGAATGGAAGCGCGACATATATTGAGCCGCTTCTCCGCGAGACGACAAATCCCAGTCCTCTTGGTCTTGCAGGTATCAAAGGCCGTTCCGAGAGCCTGTCTTATTCCCTGGACTGGACCCGCAATCTTGCGGCCGCAAAACTGTCGCTTCAGGTTCAGCGAAAATATCTGTATGAAGAGTCAGGCGTAGATGTAAAAATCGAGCCTTTCAGTGCGGAACTGAGCGACAAAGGCATCACGGCTGTCGCAGGCTATATAAAGGACTCGGGCTACGAAATCAAATATCTTAAGCCCCTACTTTATGTTCTTGCGGCTGAGCAGCCAACATATTTCTATCTAGCGGCCATAAGACGCAGCGTGCATCCGAATGACGGTTCTCCTGAATTTCATGTTTTCGACTCTTCTGCCGCAATTTTCCCATATTTCGATAAAAGCGGTCAGTTTGGCTGCACTGTGTTTGAGAACGGCCGAGAAATGACTCTGGCTCAGTTCACGAAAAAATACCCTGATTGCTTCATCCATCTCACGCGAGTGCTTTCTTCAGATAGATTTTCTCCGCTATAATATTGCGATTTTATGAAAAAAATTCTTTGTATGATTCCTGCCCTTGCGCTTTTCATCAGTCATGCGGCAGGTGAAAATCAGAACCTTTCGGCTCAGATGAGGTCGAGCTATGAGTCCGGCTTTTATCCTGGCGTTGTCCGTTATGCCGAAGAAATTCTCCGCACGGAAAAAGACTCCCTGGCCTCTTTTCGGGCCGCAGTGTATGAGGGTGAATGTCTGTTCAAGATGGGACGGATAAAGGACGCTCGAAAAATCCTCGAATCCCACAGAATGAATGGAGATAATTTAAATCCTGAGACGATTGAGCTGAATTCCTCAAGATTTTACTGGCTCGGCAGAATAGAACTTTCTGAAAAAAATCATGAAAAGGCTTCAGTCTGTTTTTTTAACTCGGCCTCTGTCTTTCAGGAATTGGAAAAAATCAGCCCGAAGACCGCTGCTTCTGCATTTGATTATTATTCTTTTTCAATGCTTTACGGCGCCCAAGCCTACTACGAAAGGCAGATGTTCGCGGAAGCAGTTCCTTTGTATGAATATGTGATTTCAAACGGCGCGAAATTTTCAGTCGGCGATTATTCTGACTCAGCTCTTTCTCTCGTTAGATGCTACAAGGAGCTGGCAGACAAAAAAAACGCGCAGAAATGTCTTTCCGTGATTTCCGCCCTTGAAAACGGACCTTTTGATACAGATACAAAATCCCAGCTTTTCTTTTTTAAAGGCTATGCTTACGAAAAATTGGGCGACAAAAAAAAGGCGAACGAAGCCTACCGCAAGGCCGGGGCAAAGGAAAAGCTTGCCGAAACATCCCTGCTCCTTGCCGTGGAATCCTTTGAGGCAAAGGACTATGGAAGCGCTCTTTTTTATCTCGACGATGCAAGCCCGGTGGCTTTCAGCGAGCAGAAAAAAATCATCGCCCTGTACCGCGCGGAAATCGCTTATGAGTCGGAATCTGACAAGAATGACGGAAGCAGAAAGGCGATTGAGATATTACAGCAGATTTTAAAGAGCGAAAAATTCGGAAAGCCGGAAAACGCTTCCAGAGATGAGCCGGTTTTCATCTCTCTTGCCCGATACAACGCATATCTCAAGAACTGGAAAGAATGTGAATCCTATGCAAGCGGTTGTCAAAAATCCACGAATCCCGAAATTGCAGGAGCCGCTGTTTACTGGATTGCCCTTGCAAAATATGAGAGCGGAGACATCGCAAAAGCCGTCAGCATCATCGACGCTTACAAAAAAACGCACCCGCTTGAGGATTCTTCACTTCTGAATCTGTATGCGAAAGCTCTCGCGAAGCAGGGTAAATATCACGATGCAGATGCCGTCTTCTACTCGCTCGGTGAAAAAAATCAGCTGGACAATGATGGCCGCCTTGATTATTCCCGCACCCTTCTGATTGCAGGTCACTATGTTTCGACTAAGGAGCAGGCTGCGAAAGCGAATGGAGACGAAGCGGTGTATCTTTCAGCCCTTGCTTCCTTCAACCAGCATCGATGGAAAGAGGCCGAAGATTCCTTTGAGCGGCTGCTTGCGTCAAAAAATCTGGATAATGAATACATCGCCTACGCGCAGTTTTATTTGGCTTATTCTTATTATCAGAGCGGAAATTATGAAAAAACAGCTGCCGGCATGAAGACCTTCATCAGCGCGAACCCGCTGCATCCCTTCGTATGGTCTGCTTATATGACTCTTTCACGCTCGTCAACCTTCCTGAAAAAGACTGACGAGGCGCTTTCCGCGGCTGAAAAAGCAGTTCAGACAGGACGGACTGAAGCTGAAAAACACGAGGCTTTGCTTCTTTCGGCCGGAATCATGGCCGATGCAGGATTGTATGACAAGGCTCTGAAAAGTCTCCGTCCCTACATTGCGCAAAAAAGCGAATTTGGCTATGAATGTAAGTACCGGAGCGCAGAAATCCTTCTTCAGCAGGGAAATCCAGCCGCGGCAGACACATATTTTTCCGAGCTGGCAGCCCTTACAGATAAAAAAGCCGCCTTGCTTGCAGAGGAATCAGCCTATCGGCGCGCCGAACTGGCATATTCCGCCCAGGATTTTGTCAAGTCTGCCGAGCTTTTTGAATGGTACACGAAGCACTTCGCAGACGGAAAATTTTACTATGCGGCCATTTATTTTTCCGCGGATTGCCTGGCCCGAATCGGCGAGGAGACGCGGGCTATTCTCCGCTATGAGCAGATTACGGATTCATCTGCAGAAACATCCTACCGCTATGGAGCCGAAAAAAATCTTGTCGCTCTGTATGAAAAGAGCGGGGACTATGGCTCAGCCCTCGCCATGGCCGAGAGAATGGTTTCTGAATACGGAAAGCAGGCTGTGAACGACGGTCTGGCTGACAAGGCTGGAGAATTGCGGAAACGGAGCACCGATTCAAGCCAGAGCCTTGAAGAGCAGATTAAAACGGCGGAGCGTAACCTTGCCCAGAATAAAAAAAACAGCTCTCAAGTCAGCCAGAATTTGCGCGATTCTCTCTTCTTGGCCGGAGCATACCGCTCAAAGGGCGAGAACAAAAAATCCGCCGAACTGTATCTGGAAGCCGCAAAATATGCCCGTCAGGCCGGGGACGATGAACATGCCGCCCGCAGCTTTTACGGGGCCTTGGAGAGCTTTGATGCCGCCGCACTTTATGGAGATGCTAAAGCGACATTCACGGAGCTAAGAAGGCTTTATCCTGACAGCAAATACACAAAAGACGGCGAAAAAATCGCCAGTCAGTTTTAGAGAATAAATAGAATATAGCAATAAAAAGGGAAAAATATGAAAAAAATTCTGTTGTATACGTTTTTCTTCGCACTGAGCTTGCAAATTTTTGCTCAGACAGCCAGCCAGAATGTCGAAACGGAAGAAGAAATTGAGCTTCCTGATGTTACCACTGTGGTAAACGGCAAGACCTTCACGATTGGCAAGGATTCGGTTCCCGATTACACTAAAATTCTCCCGGAATCAAATGCCCCCAGCGTCACTTTTCCCAGCGTTGAGAAAAATCCCGGGCAGAGAGAGAATGGCACTCCCTCAGGGCGAAAAGATGATAAAATAAAGGATATATACGCTGAAGGCGAGCTTGGAGCCGGATACCCCTTCTATTTCAAGGGAGATTTCTCAATCTATCGGGCTTCAGGAGATTCCCCCTTCGAGATTGATTTTAATCACGAAAGCGCGGAAGGATTCGCCGGCAAGAAAGCCAACGAGGGATATTTTTCCCGCAACACATCAGTCCGTGGCGAAAAATCACTGTTCGGAAGTCTGGGAAAGCATCATGGAAGCGCCGAATACAAGATGAGCGATGACGGCCTGCAGCTGAAATCCGATAGCTATTCTGACATGGTAAAGCATACGATTTCAGGCGAGATCGCTTCTTCATGGGAGCTGGGAAATGGCATCCTGATTGATTACGGAGCTGATGCGGCCTGGTTCAACCGCTACGGGGAAGTCCTGAGCGCTTCTGAGCCAGAGGATAACTATGAAAAAATCACAAAAATCGTCGACGTGAATCCTTTCATCGGTTTCGGCTGGCATGGAAACGGATTCAAGGCAATGCTCACTTCGTTCTATGGATTTCAGGGAAATCTTGAGAAGAGCGGAAATCTGCTTGAAATCGAAAATTCCTCAAATAAAGATGCAAGCCATCGCGGTCAGTTCAAACTGGCTCTCTCATGGGAAAATGACAAGCTTGCTTTGGGAGCGGACGGTTCGCTAATCATAGGAACGGCAACCGGAAAAAAGGACATCCTTCCAGCCTTCACGGCAAAACTTGATTTCAAGACGGAAGCTTTTACGGAAGACAGGTATTTCCAGCTTTCGGCCCGAGGCGGTCTTGATTCCTATCAGGAAAAAATCAGAAATCTGGAGAATCTCTACCGCTATGCAATCTGCGCGGCCATTCCGAGCGAAACGACAGACTACTTCGCGTCAGTCAATCTGAAAGTTCCTCTTCTTTCGGCCTGCGAGCTGACAGGCGGATTTGAATTCAAAAAAACAGCTTTTGAAAATTACCTCTGGCAGGCCCTGTACACGGAAAAACTGGCTTCTTCAGGCCTGTATGTCCTTGCCCCTTCCGAGCGGACTGAATACAACTCGAATTTAGGATTCTCTCTGGATTTTTCTCCCGTAAAAGCAGGGCTGGAGTGGAAGGCCTATTGGAAAGACGTGCCAGTCATTGAAGACGAGCATAAAATCAAGGCCAGCATCTCTTACCAGGACAGTCAGGCAAAGCTCGATGCAGGAGCCTCAGCAGCCTTTGCCTTCGGGGACGAGGCTGACCTTTGCCCGGACATTTCCCTTTGGGCAGGAGTCCGCCTTGCTCCGGCTCTAAGTCTTGCACTTGAACTGAATGATGTAATAAAATTATTCGGAAATTCAAGCAGGGATTTCGCACATTCAGAGTTCATCACGACTTCCGGAAACGCAGTCTTGCTTGCAAAATTCCAGTTCTAGGAGCTGGTTTAGGATAAAATACGATTTGAGGGGATTACCATGTTTGATTTATTGAAAAGCGGCGGAATTCTGATGATTCCGATTTTAATATGCGGCCTTTTTGCGACTTACATCATCATCGAGCGATGCGTCTATTTCGCTTCGATTCAAAAGCGGGACCGGGAATTACGCAAAAATCTCGAAGAGGCTCTTGCCAGCGGTGAATTTACTGCCGCCGATGCATTCTGCACAAGAACAGGCACCCCGCTGGCTCACGTGGCCAAAAAAGCCATCGATTGCCGCAAACTGGGCGAAAGCGCCATGCGTGAAATTGTCCAGTGCGAGCTTGACGCCGTCGCCCCCCAGTTTGACCACTGGCTCACACTCCTGAGCACAATCGCCAATATCTCGACTCTTCTCGGTCTCTTTGGAACCGTAACCGGAAACATCAAGGCTTTCGGCGTCCTCGGCTCGGGCGGCACCATGGGAAATCCTGCCGTGCTCGCAAGCTCTATTTCCGAGGCCCTCATGACCACGGCCGCCGGTCTCTTCGTTGCAATTCCAGCCCTCATTTTCAGCAATTATCTTTCACGGCGGGCAGACAAGTGCATCACCGAAATGGAAGGAACCGTTACCAAGCTGATTTTGCGACTTACCGGCCGGGTGATGTAAAGCCGCTTTCAACTTAATGGAGAAGTTTTGCCAAAATGAAAGTTTCAAACCGAAAAAAACGCGGTGTGGCAGTTGATCTTACGCCGATGATTGATGTGGTGTTCCAGTTGATTCTCTTTTTCCTCGTATCCACCACTTTCGCGGTTCTGCCCGCAATCAATGTGAATCTCCCGGAAAGTTCCACGGCCCAGGGCGCGGATGTTGCCGGAATCACGATTACAATGCAGGCAAACGGAAAAATGTGGTTCAATGACGAGCAGGTCACATTATCGGCTCTCGGAAAAAAACTCGCCGCCTTTGACACGGAGGAAATAAAAAAAGACGAATACCCTGTAACCCTTGAAGCCGATGAAAATGTCACCAACGGCTCCATCGTCAAGGTTTTCGACGTGCTCCGAGCAGAAGGTTTCGTAAGCATCAATTTAAGGACAAGCGATAAATGACAGACCTTCAGCAGAAGCCAGCCCTTGCGGGATTTTTCGGCACAATTCTCGTTTGGATTCTGATTTTTCTCTTCCTTTATTTTTCAGCCCTTCTTTTTGCACCCAAGCCTTACAAAAGCATAAAAATCCGTCTTGATTCATCCCAGAAAATTGAAAATAAAAAGCTGAAAACGGAAAATCCTGTTCAGGAAAGTTCCGCTCAGAATGCGAAAGTTGCACAGGAAGCGAAAAATTCTTCTCAGGAGGGGAAAGCCTTCCCCCCGCTCCAGCCGCCATCGGCGTCTTCCGCTTCCCCTTCTGCGGGGGCAGCCCCCGCAACGCCCCCGGCATCTGCCGCAAAGAAAATCGAGCAGCCTAAAAAGACTTCCGCTCCCTCAACGAAGACTGCACCCAAAGCCAGGGAGCAGGCCAAAACCGTCCCTCAGCAACCGAAAATGGCGGAACAGACTCTTCAGAAAAGCATGGAAGAGCTGATTGCCGAGCAGCAGACCAAGAAAACTGTAAAAAAAGAATTTGACTGGTCTCAGTTTGACGATATCGAGGGCAGCTCTTCCTCAAATCAAAGTTCTGTGACCAAAATCCCAGGCTCACAGAGTATGAGACAGAGCACCTTCTCCGGAAGCGCGGCAACATCTTCCTCAAATGATTCTTCTTCCGCCAGCGTTTCTTCGTCAAATTCCCGCTCTTCGGCATCTCAGGGCGTCAGTTCCGCCACGGCAAATGCGCTGGCAAGTGCGGTATCTGCAAAACTCTATTCTTCAAGTTCCGGAGACCTTTCATCTTCCGTCACGGCAAATACCGGCTCCTCTTCTGACGGAAAGGTAGCCCTGCAAATGTCTGACGGTAGCCCCCGCATCCTGCTCGAGCCAGCTGAGCCGAAAATCATACTTTCGCCGGAAGCGTCAGCCCTTATCGACAGTACAAAACGGCTCACAGTTTCATTCACCGTCATGGCCAGCGGAAATGTCCCGCTTTCAAGTGTGAGAATATCCCCTGATATCCTGCCGTCCCTCGTCTCGATGGAAATCCGGGACCAAATCGCGCGCTGGCGTTTCCAGGCCGCATCTTACGACGGAACAGCCCGCTTTGAATATACAATCCAAAAAAATTAACAAAAAAATTAACTCTTTTATTCTTCGCTTTATTGTTGTATAATAAGATAATATGCTTGGTGATATTAAGGCGGTCGCTTTCGACATCGACGGCACTCTCTACCCATCTTTTTCTCTCTATTGGCGGATTATTCCCTATGTCATCAGGCATTTCCGTTTTTATATCCATTACAGCCGAGTCCGCAAAATCATGCACCGAACGGCTCCCCTTCCTGATTTTTACGAGTATCAGGGACGGCTCATGGCCGAAGAAATGGGGTGTTCCTCTCTCCGCGCCCGGGCCATGATAAAACTGATTGCATATGACGGCTTAAGGCCGTATTTCGAGAAAATCAAGCCTTTCGATTATGTTGCCGAAACATTCAAGGCTCTCCACGAGCGTGGGCTAAAAATCGCTCTCCTCTCTGATTTTCCGCCGGAGCAGAAAGGGGATATGTGGGGGCTCGGTAAATATTGCGATTTGATTCTCGGCTCAGAACAGATTGGCGCCTTGAAGCCTTCAAAATATCCATTTGGAATCCTGGCAAACGCCTTGGAGCTTGAGCCGGGCCAGATTCTCTATGTGGGAAACAGTGTTCGCTTTGATGTCCGCGGCGCAAACAATGCCGGCATGAAAAGCGCGGTTATCGCTTCCCCTTTTAAAAGAATTTTCAGCAAAAAAATCAAAGAATCTGATATTTCATTCTCAAACTATCGTCAATTTCTCAATAATGTGTTATAATAAGGCGACTTAACTTTAAAAAGTTGTGGTGGGGAAAAAGTGTTAGCTCTTGCTGTTTTAGTGTCTATTATTGCGTCTGCATCCGTTTCTTTTGTCATGAAGAAAATGGGCAGCGGAAATCCGACAAATGACAATATTCGTGTTTTTATCGAAAACAAAAAAAAGGAAATCGAAAAGATGTTTGCCGAGCGCGGCGAACGCTTGAATTCTCTTTCCGCAAACCTTGAAACCCAGCAGGCAGAGGCTGTTGCGGCCATCAAGCGTCTCGACAGTCAGATTGACGATTTTGAAAAACACAGTTCCGAATTTGACGCCCAGTTTGATGCCGTGAACAACATCGAGCAGAAAATCGACGCATACAGCAAGGTTCTGCAGGAACTCATGGAAATGACCGAAAACGTTGAGGAAAATCTCCAGCGTCTCAAAAAAGAATCTGCCGTTATCGACAAACTCAGCTCGCGGCTCGGCTCTCAGGAAAAGGCTGTGGAGCGGCTTGATTCAGAAATCCCCAAACTGAGCGGTAAATTTGAAAAAATCAACAACGACAGTCTCAAGCTCATCGGTACGGAGCTGCTTAATCAATACAAAAATCAGGCTAAAAGCATCGAGGACTCCGCAAACGCGGCGGAGGCAAAAACCTCTGAATTGCTCAAAAATATCGAAGCTTCTATTAATAGCGCATATCAGCAGGCTGCCAGCCGGGCTCAGTCCCTTGAGGATGCGGCCTTCGCCCAGCTTTCCGAAAACGCCGAAGCCCGAAAGAATTCCGTGCTTAAAGTTTTGGATGAGCAGTCTCACCAGCTTGCACAGCAGATTGATTCCCAGATTCTTGTTTCTCAAAAAGCCAACGATGCTAAAATCGCTGAATTCGAGCAGGCCATCAACCAGAAGGTCAGCGCCATCACCACGAATGTTGACAGCGACATCGCAGAAATCGACGCTTCCGTCAAGGAAAAATCAAAGGCTCTTACCCAGCAGTTCAATGCCGGTAATGCGGAAATCCGTCAGACTCTCACCGAAGCGCTTGCGGCCGCCAAAAGCACGGCAAAAGAGCTTGCCGCAGAAACGAGCGGAAACGGTAAAACTCTGGAAACCTTGCGTGAAAATCTTGGAAAGCAGATTCAGACTCTCCAGGAACGTTATGCCAAGCTCTACCAAAAGGCAATTCAGAATGCGGACGAAAAAGAAACAGCCGCATACGAAAAATACCAGAAGCTGTCAAACGAGCATCTTGATGTGTTCAAGTCTCGGGTCGAAGAAAAAATCAATGGAATGCAGACGGAAGTCAACGAGCGGGTTACGAATTTCACTTCTGGAATCAATGAAAAACAGACAGAAGTGGAATCAAAGGTATCCGGTCTTGTTGAAAGCGTTGAATCCCGCTTCTCCAATTTCTCGGGTGGAATCGAAAGCAAATTTAACGAGCTTCAAAGCGGTGTCGTTGCGAAATTCAACGGACTTACCCAGGGTGTGGATGAAAAAGTCACCGATATGCAGCGAGACATGCTCTCAAAAATCACGAATTTGCAGGCAGAAGTCGACACGAAAGTTTCAGAGCTGCACGATTCTGTTGAAAAAAGTGTCAGCGAAATCCAGCGCTCTGTAAACGGTCGCGTGTCAAGTCTGCAGGGTGATGTTGATACCCGCGTTACCAATTTCACAACTGAAATCTACGAGCGTCAGCAGGAAGTCGAAAACAAGGTTTCCGGTATGGCAGAAAGCGTTGAGAACCGTCTTGCGGCTCTTTCCGGCGGCATCGAAAGCAAGTTTGACGAGCTTCAAAATGGTGTCGTTACAAAATTCAACGATCTCTCTCAGGGAGTCGAAACAAAAGTCTCGGATTTGCAGCAGGATGTTGTTACAAAAATCAGCAATTTGCAGGGTGAAGTTGACAATAAAGTTGATTCAATTGAACATTCCGTTCAGAGTCGCATTGACGAACTGAACGGAACCGTCGATGACAAAGTAAATTCCATTGTCCAGAATGTCGAGGAGCGCGTAAACGGCCTTGATTATGATGTTGACGGCAAGGTGAACGAAATTGTTAAAGGCATCAACGAAAAAGTCGATTCATTGCAGGGGCTCGTTGATTCAAAAGTAAACGGCATGGAAAACAGCGTGAACGAAAAAGTTTACACCCTTGAAAGCGCTGTGGATTCAAAAATCTCCGACCTTGAGCAGAAGGTTTCTGATAAAGTCGCGGATTTGGACGATGTCGTTGCCTATAAAGTCGGCGGAATCGAAGAGAATGTCACCCAAAAAGTTGACGGCCTGAAATCAATGGTAGACTCAAAAGTCAGCGGTCTTGAAAGTGGAGTTTCACAGGCTGTTACGGCTCTTGAAGAAGGCGTGGCCCAGAAAGTCGAGGGCTTGCAAACTATGGTAGATTCCAAAGTCAACGGTCTTGAGGATGGCGTCGCCCAGAAAGTCGAAGGCTTGCAGACGACGGTTGATTCAAAAGTTCGTGATTTGGAAGAAGGGGTTGCCCAGAAAGTTGATGGCCTGCAGTCAACGGTGGATTCTAAAGTCAGCGGCCTTGAAGAAGGCGTGGCCCAGAAAGTCGAGGGCTTGCAAACTATGGTGGATTCCAAGGTCAGCGGTCTTGAAACCGGCGTTACGCAGAAAGTCGAAGGCTTGCAGTCAATGGTTGATTCCAAAGTCAGCACACTTGAATCAGGCGTGGCTCAGAAAGTCGAGGATTTGCAGCTTCTGGTGGATTCAAAAGTCAATGCTCTTGAGTCAGGTGTCACGGAAAAAGTCACAGGCCTTGAAGCCGGTGTTACACAGAAAGTCGGTGATTTGCAGAACATGGTCACTTCAACAGTTTCCGGCCTTGAGTCAGACGTGAACAGGCAGGTTTCTGATTTACAGTCAATGGTTGAGTCAAAAGTCACCGGTCTTGATACTTCTGTCGCCGAAAAGCTTGAGATTTTGCAGAACCTTGTCAATGGAAAGGCAACAGGCCTTGAAGACGGCGTTATCGAGAAAATCACTGATTTACAGAATATGGTAGCCTCAACGGTTTCCGGCCTTGAAGGTCAGGTTAATGACAGGGTTGCCACTTTGCAGGATTTTGTCGAAGGAAGAGTCGGCGGTCTTGAAACAGACGTAAAATCAAAGGTTGATGAATTGCAGGGCATTGTCCAGCAGAAAGTTGGTGGCCTGCAGAATATAGTAGAATCAAAAGTTACTGTAATTGTAGACGGTGTAGCACGAAAAGTCGCTGCCTTGGATGAAGAAGTAAATTCAAATGTCTCGAAACTCGATGAAGGCGTGAACGAAAAAATGCAGCAGCTGCTTGACGCTGTAAACGGAAAAGTTTCTGAAATTCAGCAGAATGTTGTAGAGCAGGTAACAGGATTGCAGAATGCGGTCGACACCCGCGTATCATCAATGCAGGATGGTGTCCAGCAGATTGTAAGTGATTTGCAGGAGCAGGTTGATTCAAAAGTCACGAACTTGCAGGATAACGTATCGGAAAAAGTCACTTCCCTGCAGGAAAACGTTGTTGAGACCGTTACATCTCTTGAAAACAATGTAACGGGCAAGGTTTCATCTTTGCAGAACGATGTCATCACAAAAGTCGAAAAACTTGAAAACGAGGTTGAGTCCCGTATTTCTGCCCTTGAGACAAGTGTTGATAGCCGCGTAAACGGCGCAAACGAGAAAGTTGAGTCAACGCTGAGCGAAGTCAAACGGAACCTTGAGGAATCCACGGAAGGTGCATCTGAAGCTGCCGCCACCATTACAAAAACTGTTTCCATGGCAACAGAGCAGCTTAATGCTTTCAAATTACAGTCTGACCAGCAGATTAAGTCAATCAATGAAATGCTCAAGGATATGCTTGAAAACATCGCAGGCACATATGATACCAAAAAATCCGAGCTTTTCAGTGCCGTTGACAGGCAGCTGGAGGCTTATCAGCAGGAAATGCAACATCGCTTTGACAAGCTGGAGCAGACTGGCGCCGATGTTGACGACCTTGAAGAGCAGCTCAAGCAGGAACTTTACAAGACTCAGGAAAAGGTTCTCGCTGAATTCAACAAATTCACCGAAGAGCAGGCAGTCCGCCATAATCAGTTCCAGGATGCGATAAAGCAGGATTCTGAAATCGCGGAAGGCCGCCTTGCAGAGCTTGAAAAGGCCCTCAAAGTTCTTGAAGAATCAGCCAGCACGAATGTCAGCGAGGCTCTTGCCGCCTTCGAGAAGAAATATGGCGATGATTTGCGCCGCCGAAGCGAGGAAATTGATTCGAATATTGATTCATGGCGTGAGAATTTCGATTCTAAAATGTCGCTTTTGCAGGCTGACGAGGAAGAAAAACGCCGGCAGATTGAGGCAAAATATGTTGAGGACTTGCGCGCCCACACGTCTTCATTGCAGGAAAAAACTCGGGAGACCCTTGAGCGTTACGACGCCCTCATCAAGGATACGAACAATAATCTCCAGGCTCAGATTATCGAAGTCGAGCAGAAAATGCATGATTTCCGCGAAAAGAATCGTGCAGATTTGGATGCGGCCACAACGAACTCTGATTCCTATATCAAGGGAACGCTCAAAAAATATGGTGAGCGACTTAAAGAGCTTTTGGACGGCTCAATTGATGCCAGCGCGGCAAAAATCAGTGATTTGGAAATAGAGCTGCTCAACAAAAACGAGGCTAACAAGGCCAATATTGACGCAATGGTCGGGGAATTCCGGGCATGGAGCGCACAGCTGAACACTCAGTTCGAGAATTCAAAGGCTCTTTACAGCACGAAATTCGACAATATCAATAAATCTGCGGAGCAGGCACTGACCGAGTTAAAGTCAAAATTCAATGGTGATTTCGAGGAATTCAAGCGTTCTGCGAACTCCGAGCAGGAAGAAATCTCCGCTCACATTTCACAGCTGCAGGATATGGTTCAGGCTTCTATTACTCGCTTCAAGGATGAATCTGAAAAACTTGTCGCTGACCAGCAGAAAGCCTATGAAAAAATCCTTAATGAGACTCAGAATCGAATCAACATACAGAATTCGGACTCAAAGAATGCCGTCAAGGAAATTCAGGACCAGATAAAGGAAATGAAGGACAAGCTTTCAGAACAGCAGGGCGCCGCAATCATGCAGTTGAACAACAACACGGATGCATTGCAGAGCCGGTTCAGCGAGATTGACAGCCAGGTTAAGACTTTTGAAGCCAGGATGCAGATTTATCAAAAGGCTGACGAATTGCAGGCCAGTCTTGAAAAGCAAATCGAAGGTATCAAGAGAGAGCTTTCCAGAATCGAAAATTATCAGTCTGTTGTCAATGAACTTGAGAATCAGTTCTCCAATATCCAGAAAATCAATGGCGATATCGATCAGAAGTTGGCCAGATTCAATGCGGATAAGGCTCAGATTGACTCAATGGAACGGGATTTCAACAAGTTGGTTTCACTCAGCTCCAATATGGAGAACAAAATCAATGAGTTGCAGACAACAAACTCTGAGCTTCAGACCCTGCACTTCACTTTGACGAGTTTCCATGAGTCTCTTGATAAAATCTCCAACCGCTGTGACAGTCTCGATAAAAAGCAGACTGTTCTTGAGCAGATTTCCGGAGAAGTTGACAAGACCTTTGACAATCTCAAAAGTGTGGAATCACGTCTCGATAAAATTCAGGCTCAGGCTGACAACCTGCCGACGACAATTTCAAATATTCAGGCGCGTATTGACGAGATTACCGAAAATTCCGGTAAAATCAACGATGCCGTCGAGCAAATCACTTCACTGCAAAATCTTCTTGAAGAGACCGAAAGACGCACTGAACAGGTTCAGCACGCAAGAGAGGGCATTGTTAATACGGAAGTCCGTCTGAACAATCTGTCAAAAGAGATAAATGACAAATTTGACATGCTTGAAAAAATCACCCGTGCTGAGGTTGAGGAAACTGCTTCTGAGACAAACGCTTACAGCTCAACTTCCCGTCTATCTCCAAAGGACAAGGAAACGATTATCACTCTCAAGCGAATGGGCTGGTCTGTGGATGAAATCGCAAAACGCCTTAAACGAAGCGTCGGTGAAATCGAAATGGTCATCGACATGGGACTTTAACATTTAACAATGCGTAATTCACAAGGCATTTTGCCGAATTAATTTGCAGGGGAGATGGGGCTGGATTTATTTTTCAAGAAGACAGACTGCCCAGCTTTCTACGGCCCGACCTTGTCCCACATCGCCGAGCTTTTCGCCGGTCTTTGCTTTTACGAAGATTTGTGATGATTCTGCGCCGAGAATGCGGGCAATTGATTCCTGCACTTGCGTCCTGTAGGGAAGGAATTTCGGTTTTTCAAGGGCGATGACGCAATCAAGATTTCCGAGAGACCATCCGGCTCTTTTTACGTCGCTCCAGCAGGTTTTTAACAGCTCTGCCGAGTCAGCGTCCTTCCATTGAGGCTCATTCGGCGGAAAGTATGAGCCAATATCCCCCAGACCTGCCGCACCGAGCAAGGCATCTGTGATTGCATGGAGAAGCACGTCTCCGTCAGAGTGACCGGCTTCGCCTTTTTCAAAGGGCAACTCTACACCGCCGAGCATCAGCTTGCGTCCTTCGGTGAGAACATGTTTATCGTATCCTAATCCAACGCGAATCATTTGCGGCAAGGTCCGTGCCCCCTTTTACAGGGAGGCGATGTCTTTGGGATAAGTGATTTTTTTGTTTTCGGGATCACCCATGACGACTTTTACGTGGAAATAAGGCTCGCCGTTTTTATCACGGTGCTTAGCAACGTATTCGTCCCAGATTTCTGTATCGTCCGTGAAAGTTTTTTTGCTTTCAGCGGCAAGTCTGTGGGCTTCGAGAATCGGTTCAAATTTGAAAACTTGAGGAGTCTGCACGGCTGTGAGACTCGAGCGTACAAGATGTTTCACGATGAATCCGTTTTCGTCGATTTTTTTCTGAGTCTCCGTCGGCTGAAGACCAGGAACAGCCGCGCCGAATTCCGATGCGGCGCGGTATGTAATCTCCACGGTTTCGGACTTAAGGAAGGGACGCGCTCCGTCATGAATGAACACGAGAGAGCAATCCGGAGAATTTTCATTGATGGCTTCGAGTGCGTCGAGGACTGATTCCTGACGAGTCTTTCCACCTGGAACAAAAATGAATTTTGCCTTGTAGTTTTTTACGAAATCATCAGAAAAGAGAGCATCCTTTGACTTCTGCTCGTTTTCCTGCATGGCTTCGGCGTTGTCAGCGATTGGGTAGGTGACAACAACCGTGGTGAAGTCAAGCGTTGAGAGGAACACTTTTGCGGCATTTGAAAGAACTGTGCCGCCGTTCATCGGAAGATATTCTTTTTTGATTTTTGTACCTGTCTTGTCAAAGCCAATTCGTGAAGATGAGCCGGCTGCGACAAGAATCAGTGCGATTTCGTCGTTATTCTTCATCGTCGCCTTCATCGTCCATGTCATCGTTAGAATCTGCTTCATCTGAATCTTCTTCGTCATCAGAATCTTCGTTGTCTGAATCAGAATCGTTTATTTCATCTGCAAATTCGTCATCATCATCTTCGTCTTCATCAATTATTGGAAGCTTTTTGGTGACAAGAGCTCCGAGCGGTTCCAATTTTGCATGAAGCATAGCCTCGATTTCTTTTGATGGCTTGCTGAGGGCGAATGCAATCTCATCTTCAAGGAGTTTTTTTGCATTGTCGTAGAGTTTGCGCTCCAGAATTGGCAGTTCCTTGACCTTTGAGCGGTGATAAAGCGTTCGGACGATGCTTACGATGTCGAAAATGCTGCCTTTTTTGAGCAAATCCAAGTTCATCTGATAACGGAGCTTCCAGTCAGATGTGACAGGTTCGATTTCTTCACCAAGTAATTCAAGCGCCTTTTGTGCGTCTTCGGCGCAAACTATAGGGCGGATTCCAATCATATGCGCGTTTGCAACCGGAATCATGACAACCATATCGGAAACTTCGAGATAAATTTTGTAGTATTTGACGGTATTTTCACCGACTTTTTTTTCAAAAATCTCTTTGACCTGACCTACGCCCTGGCTGGGGTACACGACTCGCTGATCGACAGCGAATTCAATAGTTTCTTCACTCATATCTCTCTATTATAACATATAAATCTGATAAAGCAAATAGAAAAGAATGTCACTATTTGCAGAATTTGCTTGCATTTGTTATACATTTCCGATATATTGTTACTACATTTCTTGCGGAAGCAGAGGGCTTCCGACTTTTTTCTTGCGTGTTTACGCTTTTGATTTCGCATATAAAATCCAACTACAGTACAGATTTTGCGATTCCCAAGGGCAAAACACGCCATAGGGGACACAAATGGAAAATGAAGAACTTGACGGTCAGACCGTCACCACTGGGGAAACTGTCTCTGCAGAGAATCAGGCAGTTTCAAATGAAGAATCTAAATCTCAGCTTGAGCAGTTTGCCGACGATTTGGAAAAAGATTATTCCGATGACGAAGGCGATTTCGATGAGTCTGATTCAGAAGATTCCGATGAGGAGTCGGAGGACGACGGTGAGATTTCCTTCGCAGATTTAGGCCTTGACGAGACTGTTCTTGCCGCCATCGAAAAGAAAGGCTTCAAGCATCCGTCACCAATTCAGGTTCTGGCGATTCCGAGGCTTTTGAACGGAGACGCAAACATCATCGCTAAGGCCCGAACAGGCACTGGTAAAACAGCCGCATTCGGCTTGCCAATCGTTCAGCGGGTTCACGAAGAAAGCGACCACGTTCGCGCCCTTATTTTGGAGCCGACCCGAGAGCTTGCGATTCAGACATGTAACGAAATCCAGACTTTTACCAGCGGAAAATATCCGAGAACCACAGTTTTGTACGGCGGAGCTAGCTACCGTGACCAGATTCGCGACCTCAAGCGAGGTTGTGAAATCGTAGTCGGAACTCCAGGACGTATTCAGGATCACTTGGAGCGCGGAACTCTTTCTCTTGACCAGATTGACTATTTCATCCTCGATGAAGGCGATGAAATGCTGGACATGGGCTTTATCGACGACATCGAGCACATTTTTGAGCAGGCCAAGCCGGACGCTCGAATCCTTCTCTTCAGTGCGACCATGCCTAAGCCAATCTTGCGAATCGCCGAGCAGTTCATGGGTGACTATGAAATTTGTGAGGAGGAGGGCTTTGTCGAAGAGCCGCTTCTTATCGAGCAGAAATACTGGTTCGTCCGCGAGGGAGACAAAATCGAGGCTCTGGTACGTATCATTGATATGAGCCCGAATTTTTACGGTCTTGTCTTCACGCAAACCAAGAACGATGCTGACAATGTTACCCGACTTCTCGACGAGAAGGGCTATGACGTTGCGGCCTTGCACGGAGACATTCCTCAGGGCCAGCGCGAAAAGATTCTTGCCCGCTTCCGAAGCCGAAAAACCCGTGTTCTCGTGGCGACAGATGTTGCTGCCCGCGGAATCGACATCAACGGACTTTCTCACGTAATCAATTATTCTCTTCCTTATGACGGAGCCACATATATCCACCGAATCGGACGAACAGGCCGAGCCGGAACGAGCGGAACGGCAATCACATTCGTGCGACCGGAAGAGAGACGCAAGCTGGAATTCCTCAAGAATTCTGTGCGAAAGGCTGCAAAGGGCGAGCTTAACGAAGAAGAAATCCCCAGCGTCAAGAAAGTTCTCGAAGTCAAACGGGAGCGAATGTTGGAAACCCTTAAAGTTCAGCTTGGCCTCATGCGCGATCCTGCTGATGTCAAAGACGGCGTTGTCTACATCGGCGGCGGAAAGGCTCAGGTTGAGGGCGAAGATTTGGACAAGCATGACGATTTTGTTCCCGAACTCAAATCTGTGGACGCAATCTACACAAAAATGGCGGCAGAGCTTTGCGAAGGTCAGGACGCACAGGCCGTTCTGGCAGGCATTTTAAGCGTTGACTACGGAAAATCTTTGGACGAATCTCACTATGGCGACATCACGCCGATTCGCCCCCGCGGAGACTGGTTCGGCGACCGAGGCGGAAGACGTGGCGAACGCGGCATGGGTGGCAGACGCGACCGATTTGAAGGTGGCGAAGACCGTGGCGACCAGAAGCGGCTTTTCATCCAACTTGGCCGTCGGGACGGCTACAATGCAAGAGGAATCGCAGATTATTTCAGCGATTTGCTCAACATTCCCGGAAAACTCGTTGACCGCATTGATGTCTCAACGAACTTTTCCCTTGTCAGCCTTCCAATCGAAAGCGCAAACAAAGTTCTTGATTTGTCACAGAGCGGAAAAATTCCTCATGTTCATGTAGATTCAAAATCAGGCGGCGGACGCGGACGAGACCGAGATTTCGATGACTTTGGCGGGCGAGACCGTGGATTTGGTGGTCGTGACCGTGGCGGAAGAGGTCGAGGCGGATTCGGCGGCGGTTTTGGCCGTGAGCGTGACAGAGACAGAGACCGTGGATTCGGTGGCAGAGACCATGACCGTGGCTTCGGAAGAAGAACTCATGCTCAGACTGACAGAAGCGGAGCTTCTTCATATCGACGCTCTTCACAAAAGAATGAGTTTTAATTCTTAAAAGACTCTTAAAATTGACTCTTGCTCTTATTGCGGCGGGAGTCAATTTTTATCTGTCCTTACGAAAAATCAGTCTTTTACAAAATCTGCCCGGTATGGATTAAAGATATCGAGCAAAACACCAGCTTCCAGACAGACACAGCCGTGAACGACGTCGTTTGTCTTGAGCATTGTATCGCCCTGCTGGACGATTTTCTTTACACCGTCGATTTCAAATTCAAATTTCCCGCTGACAATATATGTAATCTGCGTGTGGGGGTGATGATGAAGAGAGCCGACCGCTCCCTTTTCAAAAGTATTTTCAACGCACATCAAATCGTCACTATAAGCAAGAACCCGGCGAGTAAGGCCATTTCCGGCATTTTCCCCCTGAACATCCTTGTAGAACACCCATCTGTCGTTTTTCATAACTTCTCCTTACAATCGCACAGGAACGCCTAATTTGTTCAAATCGGCCTTGATTCCGTCAACGGTGTAGCCCATTGAGTGAACCATGCTGGCGATTAAGGCCGCGTCAGCTTTTCCGCTTGTTAAGACATCTGCCAAGTGTTCAGGCTTTCCGCCGCCACCAGAGGCGATTACGGGAACGCTCACATTTTCGGCAATCATGCGGGTGACATTCAGCTCATAGCCCTGACGAACGCCGTCAGCGTCGATTGAGTTAAGTACGATTTCGCCCGCTCCCAGAGAAACGGCTTTTTTTGCCCAGTCAAGGGCGTCTAAGTCAGTTTTGACCCGGCCTCCGTTGATATAAACCCTGTAGCCTGATGGCATTTCGGAATCTTTTGCGGCATCCATGCCAAGAACGATGCACTGGTTTCCGAAGATTCGCGCACCCTCGCGGATAAGGTCAGGATTTTTGACAGCCTGAGAGTTGAGGGAGATTTTTTCGGCACCGGCAAGAATCGTGGAGCGGATGTCTTCGATGGAGCCGATTCCGCCGCCCACGCAGAAAGGAATGAAAACCTGCTCTGCCACCCGGGAAATCAAATCGAGGATCGGTCCCCGCCCGCGAGCCGAAGCCATGATGTCGTAAAAGACCAGCTCGTCAACTCCCTGCTCGTAGTATTTTTTTGCCATCTCCACCGGGTCGCCGATGTCGATATTATTCTGAAACTTAACGCCTTTTGTAGTGCGCCCATCCTTTACATCCAGACAGACAATAATTCGCTTTTTTAACATAATCTTCTCGCTTTTAAATTCCTCACAGAGTTTAGGAGCACACAGAGGGCTTTATGTATGACAAATATAAAACCTCAGTCTAATATATTTGAAAATGACCGTGATATAATACTTTGTATCATCAAAAATCTTTCTGTGAACTCTGTGCCCTCTGTGAGGAATTTATTTTATATAGTTTTCCAAGATTTTAAGCCCAGCTCGGCCGCTCTTTTCGGGGTGGAACTGGAAGGCGGTGATGCTGCCCTGACTTACGCAGGCAGGCACTTTACAGCCGTAGTCGGCCCAGGCTTTTACGATTGACTGGTCGCTGGGCTGAATCAGGTAGGAATGCACGAAGTAAAAGTCTGATTTTGCGTCCACGCCGGCGAAAAGTGGAGAAGAGCCGTTGGCATATTCCAGATTGTTCCAGCCCATGTGAGGCACTTTGAGGGATTGTCGGGTCAAGCCCGACAATGACAGGGCTTTGCCATTCCCGTGCTCTGAAATTTTGTCATTCCCGTGCTCTGACACGGGAATCTCTTTCCAGACACTTTCAAAATGGCGGATATTGCCTTTTAAAAGCCCAAGGCAATCCACATCTCCTTCTTCGGAATGCTCAAAAATAATCTGGCTTCCGAGACAGATACCCATAAGCGGCTTAGAAGCCTGAGCCCAGTCACGCAAAAATGAGTCAAAACCTGTGAGCTTTAGCTGCTCCATGGCGTATTTTGCCTCGCCCACGCCCGGAAAAATAAGGCGGTCGCACTTTTCTAAATCAGCGGGATTTTTTGAAAGGACATATTCTGCCTTCAAAAATCCCAGCGCACGCTCAACGCTCTTAATGTTGCCAGCGTTGTAATCAACGATTCCTACCATGCGAAAAATGTAACACAAAATTTGGAAAATAAAAAGAGCGCGAGAGAAAAAGAAACCTTTTTAAGGTTGCGTTTGCTCTCGTTTCTGCCGATAATCTTTTTATATGATGAATACACATGACTTTCTCCCGGTGATTAAGGCCGTTCTCTCTGACAAGCGCGTGATTATTACGGCTGTGATTGTGTTCGTGTTTATGGATTTGTGCGCCTACATCGTGAGGTACAGGAAAAAGCCGAAGCCTGTAAAAGCTAAGAAAACAATCGCTGCACCCGCTCCAGCTCCAGCCGAAAAAGCCGCCGAAGAAGGTGGAGACGATGCCGCTGGCGACGAGGAATAAGGGCGAGAGCGTTTTTCTTGCTTTTTATGATGTCCAGCCGGTCACGCCAGAAAGTGCCGCAAACCCGGATTTTTCGCTCTGAGAAGAGCTGGGCGAAGATTTCGGCGGTGTCTTTGGCGTCCCAGACATTGATTCCGAAAATTTTTAACTTTTTTCTATTAAATTGCTCTGTCAGTTCGCCCGTCGCTTCCTGCCGTGTGTAGAGGCGGCGATTTTTTTTGATAAAGTCGAAGGCCAATTTTGCGTCCCAGGCTGTGTAAGAGATTTTTTTGCCGCTGGCTGCCGCGTCGCAGATGTCACATCCGGAGCAGACCGCCTCTTCCCCGCCCAAGTAATCCAGAATGTTCTGCCGCCTGCAAGTTTTGCTCATGGCGAAGTTACCCAAAGCTCGTTCCCGGCTTCCTTCTTTTGCCTGCCGCCAGCGAACGCTGTCAGCGTGATTCCAAATCAAGAGGGAATTTACATTGTCTCCGTTACGCCCCGCCCGCCCGGCCTCCTGAATGAAATTTTCCAGATGCTCTGGCGCGTCCAGATGCACGACGCTGGCAATATCTGATTTGTCAACGCCCATGCCGTAAGCGCAAGTCGCCGTGAGAATTCCGTCTTTTGAACTGAAAAACCACTCTTCCACGGCATTTTTTTCTTCGCGGGTAAGCCCGGCGTGATAAAAGCGGATTTTTTCTGAGCCGAAATATGAGGCGCAGAGGTGAGCCATTTCTTCGGTACGGCGGCGGCTTCCGCAAAAGATAATCAGGGGTTTTTTCATGGTGAGGGCGGCTTCAAGGGCGGCTTTCTTTTTTGCGTAGGCATAGCGCACTTCATAGTGAATGTTGGCTCGGTCGCTATCTCCCCGCACGAGATGATAATTTCCGCAAAAAAGGATTTCTGCAATGCGGTCGAGAACAGGTTTGCTTGCAGTGGCGGTGAAGGCCGTAATCAGTTTGACATCAAGCCTTTTGAGGATTCTGCCAAGCTCCAGATAAGAAGGACGGAAGGAGTCGCCCCATTCCGAGACGCAGTGAGCCTCGTCAATGGCGATGTGGGAGATTTTGACCTGAGAGAGTCGCTCCAGGAGATTTTCCCCGCTCAAAACTTCGGGATTTGCGATGATTACTCTGGCTGGATTTTCGCTGTCAGAAAGGGCGGCGAAATTCTCTTCCCGCTCTTCTGCGCTTTGACCGCCCTTAAAAACCACCGAGCGGATGCCCGCCTCTTCCATGCGGCGTTTTTGGTCGCTCATGAGGGCAAGCAGGGGATAAATGACGAGAGTGGCTCCTTGTAAAAGCAGGGCGGGCACTAAAAAGCACATGGATTTTCCCGCCCCGGTGGGCAAAAGCACAATCTGCCGGCCGCGGTATAAATCATCATCGTCAGTGTGATTGGAAAAATCCTCGTCCTCCCGTAAGGCAGCCTCACCGTCCAGAATATTGGCGATTACGATTCGCTGCCATGGAAACAAAAAAGGAACATGAAAGCCTTCGCGAGCAGCCCGCACGGCCAAATCCGCGTCAAAAAGCTCTTCCGCGCTGCCTTCCGCCACCCCAATCCCGTCAAAAGAAAATTTCTCGGTATCTGCCATAATTTATGCCTCCCGTTCAGAAGGTTTATCTGTGAAACCGATTTGTCGTGATTCCTTAGCCTTATCGGTATTCAGAACACTTGCCAGCATGGCGACACCGTGTTCAGTAAAAGCGTAAGGAAATGAAGATGAATGTCTTAGAGGAATGAACTCATCGCATTTTGCGATGAGTTCATCTAACTCTTCTTTTGTGATTCTGAACATGAAATCCAGCGGAAACCTGCTTTTATGCCGCTTTACGGCTTCATTCAAGCGAAAAGTCGGAACTTCATACAATCTTGCCAAATCTCGATCTATCATTACGCGCTGGTCACGAATGATAAAAATCAAGTCATTTAATGAGCGATTTTTTTTCTTCTCTTCTGCCATTTTTTCTCCCACTATATATAGGCGAAAAAAGTTGATTTTCGGCAATGTAAACGGAAAAAAATTGAAAATTTTATGCTGTGAGCCGAGTGGAAAAGCAAAGCAAGAAAAAGCCAAAAAACGGTTGGAGTCGGCAAGAACAATCGTTGTCGTTCTTGTTTGTTTGCGACACAAACTCGCCTGAGCTTTGCTCACTGCGATGTTTGATGGCGCGTTCCCGACGGGAAACCGTTTTTTTTATTTATCGAGAATCGTGATTTCTACGCGGCGGTTTTTTGCCATTCCTTCTGGAGTTGCGTTTGACGCGATGGGAACGCGGGCGCCGAAGCCCTGTGTGTAAACATGATATTTGTCGCGGACGCCGGTCTTAATCAGGTATTTTGCCACGGAATCAGCCCGCTCTTCGCTCAAAATCTGGCAGCTTTCGGCACTTCCCGAAAGGGCAGTGTGGCCGGAAATCAGCAGGTCGTTGGGGAAGTCCTCGATGATTTTCGCAATCTGGTTGAGCTTTGTTTTCTCTGAGTCAAGAAGCTCGGCAGAATTTGGCTTGAACTGAATGTTTTCGACAGAAATCGTAAGCCCCTTTTCTGTTTTTGCGACCGAAACGTCCGGCAAATCCAAATCTTTCACTTTTTCAAGGACGACGGCAAGATTCTTGTCAGTGGCGGTTCGCTCAAAATCCGTGACTTCGGCGTGGGCTTTTCCGGTAAAATCAAACTGATTTCCCAGATATGTTTCCATGACGATTCTGAAATCTTCGCTATAGTGGTCAATCTGACCTTTTTCGTTGTCCCACCATATCGTCTGATTTGAAAATCCCATCGTCATCACAGGGAAATCATCATTCAACTCCCAGACATTTTCGGGAATGGGGCTTTCAAAAGAGAGGGTGTATTTGACCGAGAGAACCTGAAATGTCTTTTTTTCGTGCTTTGAGTCCGAGGAAACGCCTTCTTCATCACGCAAATATGTGTAAGTCGCTGTGAACGGAACTTTAAAAGGCTCGTCGTTGGCAAAAGAGCGGCGCAAGTCATGGGCTTCGTGTCCGTTTGCAGTCCAGGTGTCGCCCGGTTTTACGGCTTTTTCCGGCAGAACAGGAACGTCCCGCACCACAGGCATGAAATATTCCTTACTGATTTCAAAAATCCCCCGCTCATCCCGCCAGTATTTGCTTTCGTATTCCTCGCCGTAGGTGAGCGTGCCGTTGGCGTCAGTGGTGGTGGAATTTTCCATGGTAATGAATGTAGCCTCGTTGTAACCCCGGTTATCGGAATCGACTTTCGAGATATGGGCCGAAACCCTATTGACGATTTCTGCTGTGTGGTTGAGCCTTCCGTTTACCTTGACGACTTCATTCACAGTGGAAAGCACGCGGTAATTGTCACCTTCCCTGTACTTGAAGCGAAGTATTTTTTCGTTGGTCTGAGCAAAAACAGAAAAAGCCAGAAAAAAAGAAAGTAAAACAAAAAATCTTTTCATAAATCTTCCCCTTTCAATTGCTAATTTCTAATTGCTAACTGCTCACTTTACAAATGGTCAGCCAAATCGTAGTTGCCGCCAAGAATCTGCTCGCAGCGTTCCTTCGGCATGGGTTTGCCTTTCAGAAATCCTTGAATGTTCCTGCAGTTTATGTTTCTGAGAACGGCAAGCTGATCTTCTTTTTCGACCCCCTCTGCGATTGTGTCCAGACCCATTTTTGTGACCATGGAGATGATTGAGTCCGTGATGTTCGCCTCGACGCCGCCTTTGTCAGTGATATTCGCGATGAATGACTTGTCGATTTTGAGCGTGGTAATTGGAAGAAGCTGCAGATAGCTCAAACTTGAATAGCCTGTTCCGAAATCATCGAGGGAAAGACCGATTCCGAGCCCGCGAATCTGTTTGAGCAAATCAATCGCTTCGTTTTTATTGTCGATGAAAACACCCTCAGTGATTTCAATTTCAAGGTTTTTCGTGGGAATCTCGTATTTTTTGAGAAGCTGAACCAAATCAAACATGAATGTTGGTTTTTTGAGCTGAATCGGCGAGACATTTACGCTCATGATTCCGTCGAAACCAAAGTTGTCAATCCATTCTTTGAGCGTAGAAATCGCCGTTTCCAGAATCCAGTCGCCCAAAGGAATGACAAGTTTAGTTTCTTCGGCGATGGGAATGAACTGTTCTGGGCTAATCCAGCCTGTGTCTTCATCATACCAGCGTAAAAGAGCCTCGAATCCGCGCAATTTATTGGTCGCCACATCGAACTGGGGCTGGTAGTAGAGCTGGAAAATCTCGTTGACCACTGCATGGTTGAGCTTTGACTGGATTGCGACCTTCTCCATGAAACGCTCACGCATGATTGCCTGGAAGAAGCACAGGTCATTCTTGCCTTTCCGTTTTGCCTCGAACATCGCCATGTCAGCATATTTGAGCAAATCGGTGATATTGTTGCCGTCGTCTGGACAAAGCGCGATTCCGCCTGAAAAATCAATTCCTTCCTCGTTCATCAGTTCGAGGAGCATGTCTCCGGCGTTGAGGATTGTATCCTGCGAATTGATTTTTTTCATCATAACGATGAATTCATCACCGCCGTATCTGTAAACTTTCAGGTTTTCGCTTTCAAATCGTTTGAGAATCTCCGCCGCGTGACAGATTACACCGTCGCCTTCTGAATGTCCCTGCGCGTCGTTAATCAATTTCATGTTATCCAGGTCAAGGAGAATTATGCCGAACTTTTCCTGCTTCGACGTGCATTCCGAGTACCACTCTTCAAAGTCCATCTTAAATTTCTGCCTGTTGCAAAGACCTGTCATCGAATCGTGGTATGCCGCATGTTCAAGCTGCTCATTAAGGAAGTTGATTTTTTCAAGTTTGTTCTTCAGGCCTTCCCGCGAGTTTGTCAGTTCGTCAGTGAGGGCCGCAAGCCTGAGATTCTGCCGCAGAAGCTGCTGTTCGCGTTCTTTGTCTTTGTCAATGTTCACAACGGAAATGATGATGAATCCTGATGCCGTTGCGTTCATGTGCACCCGGAGCCAAGCATTGCATATCGTGGAGAAAAATGTCTTCTGCTGCCGCTCCCCAGTTTCCATGCTGTCAGAGGCCATCTTGTACCAGTCCACATCTTTTGAGAGCTTTGAGACACATTCCTCAGTTGTAAAACCGACTTTGAGGATGTTTCCATATAACTTTTCAAAACTTTCGTTCATGAAATGAATTGAGAAATTCTCCGCAAAATCGGACCTTGTATAGTTTTTTTTCGTTGAATTTTCGTCGTTAGAGATAATTACTACAATCGGTGCTGAAATCTTTTCCAATATTTCTTTATAATCCTTGTCTTTCATAAAAGCCTCGTCAGATGATGTGGATTGGGATAAGCCGATTTTTAGATAAAATCTCAGCTCCAATTATCGGAATAAAAACGTAATAACTTTAGGAGAAAACCGCATAATTTTTCCCGATTATATGAATTTTACCGCTTTTTTCATTGAATTATCTTAAAATTTTCTTGTATAATGAAAAAAATGTCTGTGGGAGGTAACTCACTATGAAAAAAAATTCTGCCTTTTGGCATATTGCGGCACTGTTTGCGCTTAGCTTAACTTTTCTTTTTTCTTCATGCGCCGACTTCACTTCATCTTCATCTGGAACAGGCTCGGTTTCATTTTCTCTTTCACCCTCTGTGTTCAGATCTGCTTTAGAAAACTTAAATTTAGAAGAATTTTCTAATTATTCCTTTCGCCTTGATGTCTTTGTAAAAGGCGATTATGAGGCAAAACAGACCAAAACATGGTCGGATCTTGTTGCCGCTATTGAAAGCAACGCTGATTCTATTACCGAAGAAATGGAATATTCAGAGATTCTTACATTAATCGCTCAGAAACTAAGTGACGGCTCGACTTTTTCATTTGGCAACATTCCGACCGGGAAAAAAGTCCGCGTAGAAGGCAAATTTTATCAGATTGTTACTTATGAGCGTGAAGATAGTGAGCGTGAAGCCTCAGAAGCCTCAATAGAAGAGTTACTTTTCCACGGTTCTTCCGCCGAAAAAACGATAGAAAGCGGCACGAACCCCCTCAGTCTGTCAATTTTCAAGGCCTATGCAGAATTCCCGCTGGAAATCACGCTTAATTTCCCTGCCGGAACTGAAACTGCTGTCAGCTCTTCTGTTTATAGTCTTTCCCTCGTCATGGCAGTTTCTGATTCTGATAAAGTAAAAGAGCTTTCAGAACTTTTGGCATCGGGTGATAAACTTACATTATATAACAAAATAAAAGAATTTCAGCAAAGCGATTCTTTCTGGGACTATCCAAGAATTTCTTGTGTTCTTGGAAATTATGAAATTTCAGGAACTTATGTCACAATTACAGACACGGTCTCGCTCCCTGTGAGCATTACAGACAAAAACAGTGGCGAAGAACTTGCCATAATCCCCATAATCTATGATCCAGTATTTGCCGGAAAATATTGCGTTAGCGACTCAATTCCCAAAATCACTCCGGTCAAAGGCCAGACAACAAGCACTTCATTTGATGTTCAAAAACTCGGCATCATTGATACTGCCACGGTTACATATACTTATGATTCTGAAACTGGAATGAATTATTACCTTGACAGTGGTTCGGAGTTTCAAGTGCCATCTTATTCTCCTAATTTCTGCTTTGACGCAGACGGATATTTCTATGCCTTGGATAATTATGAAAGTGATAATATTAGCATACAATCAAGTAATACAAAAATTACTGATGGAAGTTTATCTGGTGTGGGGAACTTGTCAGGTATAACTGTTGACCATGCGACAAATATTCTGTATGCGTGGTATGGTATGCAGGCAACTTTTAGCATTTATAAACTCCCCACTGTTATTTCTCAAGGGAACTCTGATGGCATGGTAACAATTTCACCAACTTTTGACAGCACTGTTTTTGAAAGCGATAATAATGGTGATATGTGCTATCATGACGGAGAATTACTCGTAATCAATAATGGAAAAGCCTACGGCTTTGTCAGCGGTGGAAATCCGACTCTCACTGATGGAAAGTTCTATGAGCTTGATTTAACGGAAGAAACTCCTGCTGCCGAACTGATTGATATTAACGATAAAATTAGCGAAGCTTTGCCAGGAGTTTCTGAAAGTGCCACAATCACCGACATGATCTACCAGGATGGCGCAGTGTATATGCTGCTGAATGACAGCCGTACAGAAAATGACGAAAGCAAGGTTTATTCCCGCGGGGCTGTCATAAAGTATGATACCTTATCAGGAAATATAAAGACTGTCGGCTGGACAGAAGGCAAAGAAACTAAAGATGTAAAGACTGGCGCGACAGTAGGTCAGAGTGGCTATCAGCTTTACGAAAGATATGATGTTGAAAGCGATTTTGATACCGGTGTGCCTTACGTCTATGACTTTGGAAGCAATGGTGGCGGCAGGGATTATTCCTTCTACGCTCCCTATGACAATATTGATTCGGTTTTTGCAGGACCGCAAAAATTCGTTGCCATCAAGCCGAAAAAACTTGTTATCGCTGATTCGGGAGTTGCTTTCTATACGGACAGTGATGGGGTTTTGAAATATAAAAACGTGAACCGTGTAGTCTATGTTGATTTGGAAAGCCTTTCGATTACTGGCGCAGAAGATGTTTCAAACGTGAATTTCTGCTCCAGCTATCCTGTTCCGGGAATCACAAATATTTATTCAAATGATACTGAAATTGCAACTGCATCTCTATACCGCTGGACTACTTCTGATGGTGGTAAATTTACTGACCAGCACAGTTCAAGTTATGTCCAGCTTTACGCCGGCTTTATCAAAGGCGAATAGGCTTTGTCATTCTTCTTTGCGAAAAAATGTCAGAGGCCGAAGGTTTCAGTCTGTATTCCTGTCAAGAATACTGAAAAACTCCTCGGCCGCTGCTTAGATTCTCTGGCAAGCCAGGGCTTTGACGGCCTTGAGCTTGTCCTTATTAACGACCAAAGCGAGGGCAGGGACGAAAAGGGGAGGGGCTGCAAAAAAATTGCCCGCTCTTTTCATAAAAGCTCAAAAATTCCTCTGGTTTACATTGAACACACTCAGAGTGTTCCTCTTTTGGAAACCCGGCGGGAGCTTGTGGAGCACTCCCACGGCGATTATATCCTTATGGTGGACAGCGATGATTACCTAGCGGAAAATGCCGTAAAAACGCTTTATGATTCAGCTCAAAAAACAGGCGCGGACATTACCTGCGGAAAGGAAAAGGTTTACAGCCTTAAAGAAGGGCTTCCCCAAATCAAAGACCGCCAGTTTGCCTTTCATAAGGAAGGGCTGCTTTTTGGCTCGGAAATTCTTGAATCGTGGATTGTAAAAAGCGAATCTTCTGCCTTTTTGTGGGCAAAACTGATTAAGAGGGAGCTTTATCTTAAGGCCTTTTCTGAAATTCCCTATATGGACTGCTCCCTTTCAGTTGATACGCCCATGTATTTTTTTATCGCCTATCATGCAAAAAGCTATGTGGGAATCAGCGATATTGTCTATTATTATCTCGAAAATGAAGGAATCACCGGCTTCAAAAAAGTCGAAAGCCTTGAAAAATGGCGGCGTTATTGCACAACCGCGTCAATTTACTCTTTGCTGCTGACTTTTGAAGGCGATATAAGCGAGGATGTGAGGGAAGGCGTGCGCCGGTATTCACGCCTCTTTTTGCGCAATTCAATCATCCGCATGAAAAATCAGGTCGCGCCAGAATTGCAGCAGGACGCAAGAAAAATGCTGTGCGAATATTGGGGCGAAGGTTTTGTGGAGAAAGTGGAAAAGGCCATAGAAGAAGCCCAAGCTGCGTCAGAAGCAGGGGAGGGGAAATGAAATCCCCGCTCATGGCATTTTGCTTGTAGATTGTATCTTTAATTTGCGTCATGTGCAGAGCTTGGAGTATGATATGAAAAAATCGCAACCCCTTATTTCCGTCTGTATTCCCCTTTTTGACACTGAGCTTTTTCTTGCCCAGTGCCTTCATTCTGTGGCGGGGCAGGATTTTTCTGACTTTGAGGTGATTGTGGTCAGCGATGCCAGCCGGGGCAGGGACGAAAAAGGGCGGGCTGCAAAGAAAATCGTGAAACTCGCACAAAAAGAATGTGACCGCCTGCGAAAAGAAAAGAATCTGCCGCCTGTTCCTTTCCGCTTTGTTGAGCACAGGGAAAACCGGGGCTTGATTGAAGTGCGCCGTACGCTTGCATTTGAAGCCTGCGGCTTTTACATGACCCAGCTGGACAGCGATGACCAAATGGAAGAAGGTGCTTTGGCCGCTCTTTATGCCGCCGCCACTGAAAATAATGCGTCTTTCGACATAGTGCATGGCACCAGCACTGCGGGAACTTTTGACAAAGACGGCAATTTTCTTCCCGCAAAAGAAAACCGATACGGAAAGATTTTTTACGGCGAGATTTTTGACCGGGAACTATTCCGAAGCTGGCTTATCGACGGCAAATTCACCGCAAACACCTGGGGCAAACTGATTAAGCGTGATTTGTGGCTCCGTGCCTACGAAAATATTCCCTACACAGAGTGCAACATGGCCGATGATGTGCTTTTATTCTTCTTTCTGGCGCAATACGCAAAATCCTACAGGGGCATTGAGACAAAAGTCTACCGCTACCGGGCCAACAGCGGAATGTCCAGCACACGAAAAATCGACAATCTGCATAAGTGGAAGATGATTTGCTCTACGGCCAGTGTCTTTACCGTCATTTCCCAGTGGATTCAGGCTCATGAAAAGGAGCTTCTTTCTGACGAAATCGAGCGAATCAGAGTCATGACCCGCTATTATCTTGCCAACAATATCAAGCAAATGAGGGAAACGGTAATCCCCGAATTGCAAAAAGAAGCCCGCGCCATGCTCTGTGAGTATTGGGGTGCGGGCTTTGTGGAGAAGATTGAAGCGGGGCTTTCCTCTTCTTAGGCTAGTTCGTTTGGAGACGAAGGCTTTCCCACTTTTTGTAGTAAATATCGAGATTCTCACCCAAATCGTCCTTAAGCTCACAATTGTCCATTGCGCTGGCAGGGTAGAGAGGTTTTGTGGTCATGTATTGTTCTGCCTCAAGGTTTACGAAGCAAGGAAAGTTGAAAAAGTCAAGAAACTGAGCGTAGTTTTCCGGACGATGGATAAAATTGATGAATTCTGTGGCGAGTTCGGCTTCTTTTGAGTCCTTGAGGATACAGAGACTGTCGAGGTATGAGGCTCCGCCCTGCTCAGGAATAAAGAAGTCGATTGTGCTTTCCCATTCTGATTCTGGAACTTCTCCGTACATAACTTCTGCGTATCCGTGGCAGAGCCAAAGGTTGCCGGCTGCGAAATCTTTTCCGAATCCTTCTGCATCGAATTTGACGATGTTCGGAAGCCAATTTTTTCTAATCATGTCCACAGCTTCTGTTACTTCGTCTTCATTTGTCGTGCTGACAGCGTATCCCTTGTATTTGAGGGCATCACCGATAACTTCGCGGTAGTCGTCCATCATTGAGGCGTGCCCCTTGAATCGTTCGTCTGCGAAGATATTCCATGTGCGCTCGTAATCGCCTGCCGGCATCTTCTTTTTGTTTACGCCGATTCCAGCGGCTCCGAAGTAGTAGGGAACAGCGTAGACCATTTCAGGGTCATAAGTGACTTTTTCAAGGACTTTCGGGTTGATTTTGCTACGGTTGGTGAATTTTGCCTGAATGATTGGCTGGAACATCCCGCGCTTCATCATGATTGAGACATAATCCTGTGAAGGAACGACGATATCGAAACTTTTTGCGCCACCGTTGACGAGCTTGTTGAACATGGTTTCGTTAGAGTCGTACTCCGTGACGATGACTTTGCAATCAAATTCTTTTTCAAAGGCTTCAACCACGCTTGTGGGTGTGTAGTATGTCCAAGTGAAGAGTTTGAGCGTCTTTTTCTGTTGGCATGAAGAAAGACCCAAAACAGCGGCAAATCCCAGAGCCGCAAGCGAAATGCGTGAAAGAAGTTTCATCGTTTTCTCCAATAAAAATTAGTGTGCTGAGGCGAAGCCCTTCAAGCTTTTTCGGAGCAGAATGGCAAGACCGCCAATCAGCAGAATCAGCACGAAGGAAAGCGCGTTGATTACCGGGCTGACTCCGTGACGAATCATATTGTAAACATAAATGGGGAGCGTTTCAACATTTCCGTTTACCAGAGATGTGATTACGAAATCTTCGATGGACATGGTAACGCTCATCATGAAGCCAGACATGATTCCGGGCATAATCGCGGGTAAAATTACCTTGAAGAGAGTCTGCTTTTCGTTGGCTCCCAAATCGTGGCTTGCTTCGATAATAGAATAGTCGAATTCGTCAACGCGGGCAGAAACCATAAGGTAGACGAAAGGAAGACAGAAAGTTGTGTGGGCTATGATGATTGTTCCCAAGCCCAAATTCATGTGGATTCCGCTCAAAAAAATGAGAAGGGAAACGCCCATGATGACTTCTGGCAGAACCATCGGCAAAAATGAAGTGGACTGAATGTAGCCCCGTCCGAAAAAGCGGTACCAGCTGTTTCCGATTGCCGCAAGACTTCCCAAAATCGTAGAAATAGCCGCCGAAACCAAAGCCACAATCGCGCTGTACAAAAGGGACATCCAGAGCCTGCCTGAATTCAAGAACAATTCCTCGTACCAGACAAGGGAAACGCCGGTAAAGTGAGAGCCTTTCGATGCGTTAAAAGAATAGAAGACAATCACGAAAAGGGGAAGAAAGAGAAAAAGCAGGGCAAGCACAAGTACTGTGTTCGAGAAAGAGAAAGCCCGCGCCCGTTTTTTCCAGCCCCGCTTTGCGTGTTTGTTAGATTCGTTCTTGGCGACAGGGTTGCGTTTTAAAAATGAAAGAATTACGCTGATTAAAAAATCCATATTAAGAACTCCTATTGTATAGCCACAAGAATGTGGCAGCAGGGCGAGTTTTTGCGTGCAAAAACTCGTCAGAAAGAAAAATTGCACGGATGCAATTTTTCTTTCAACTATTCCTTTTTCATCTTTTTGAGGCTGGCTTCTTTTTTATCCGAAGAAATCATGAAAAGAATCGCCGCCATTGAAACCACCGTGAGCACCACGCTGAATGCAGATGCAAGTGGCAGGTTTCGCGCTTTTTGAATCTGATCCATGATGATATTGCCCAGCATGTAGCTTTCGGTGGAGCCGATAATCTGGGGTACGGTGTAGTTTCCGAAAATCGGGATGAATGTGAAAATGAGGGCTGAGATAATGCCCGACTTGATTCCTGGAATCATCACGCGGAAAATAGAGCCTGCCTTTGTGGCTCCCAAATCCCGTGCTGCTTCAAGCAGAGTGAAGTCGAAGCGGTCAACCGAAGTGAAAATCGGCAGGATTGCGTAAGGCAGGTACATGTAAATGCTTACGAGAATGACCGCGCCCTTGGTGAACATGAATTTGTGGGGAACGAAAACGCCGTCGGAATTTCTGGTCACGAAAAAGCAGAAATTGGCGAAAATCTCGCAGAGCCCGTTGAGCGCGCCGTTTTCACCGAGAATAGTCATCCAGGCGAAAATTCGAATCAATGAGTTGGTGAGGAATGGCACGATGACCAGAATCAAAAGTGCTGTCTGATGGCGGCTCCGGGCAATGGCATATCCGCAGGGAAGGGCAATCAGAATCGAAACGAAGGTTGCCACAAGAGTCATCCAGAGAGTGCGCAAAAAAATCTTGGCGTAAGCGGCAGTGAACATCTGCTTGTAGGCGTCAAGGGAAAACTGGTGAATGACTCCGCCGAACATGTCGCGCTTCATGAAGGAATAAGCGACGATAATCGCCAGCGGCACGACAAAAAAGAGGGAGAACCAAATCCCCATTGGGTAAGAATAAAACGGACCAGGATTTTTCTTTTTCATAAGCGATTTCCTCAAAAAAGCAGGCGTTGCGGGCGGAGGCAGAGCCCGCAGAGAGGGTAGCACGCAACGAAGTGCGGGCGAAGGGGGAGACTTCCCCCAACTTTTAATTCCTCATTGCTGATTTTTATTTTTCAATATCTTCCACGATGTAGCCGTCTTCTGCCGACCATGAAATATAGACTGTGTCTTTCCATTGGATTTCGGGGCCGTCGTCCAGATAGTTCTGGTGCTGCTTGAAGACTTTGACGATTGTGCCTGTCTTTTCCAGTTTGACATAGAATTTTGACTGGAAGCCTGTGTAGACCGGCTCCTCAACGATTCCCTTGAAGACATTGATGTCCTTGCGGCCTTTTACATCTGGCTCTTCCAAAGTGATTCGGATTTTTTCGGGGCGAACTGTGAAAGCGACGCGTTGCCCTTCGTCGGTGTGCTCGTAATCGGTGACGAGAATGTTTTTGTCTTCTTCTTTGGTGGCCTGAGTGTCGCCTTTAAGCTGAGCCTGAAGACCAAGGGCGGGAACATTGAGGGTGACCATGTGCTCGATGTCAGCCTTGCCTTCCACCTTGTAGCTCTCGCAGTTTACGACTCTGGCTTCAAAAAGATTCGTTTCGCCGATGAACTGGGCCACGAACTGGGTAGCCGGGCTTTCGTAAATTTCGTAAGGGGTTCCCACCTGCAGGACATGGCCGTGATTCATGACGGCGATTCTGTCTGAGACGGCAAGGGCCTCGCTCTGGTCGTGGGTGACGAAAATAAAGGTTATGCCGATTTTGTCGTGAAGGCGGTCAAGCTCAACCAGAAGATTTGAGCGCAATTTTGCGTCAAGGGCAGAAAGAGGCTCGTCCAAAAGAAGGACTTTCGGCTCGTTAATCAAAGCGCGGGCGATTGCGACACGCTGCCTCTGACCGCCAGAAAGCTGGTTCGGTTTTTTGTAGATATGCTCGTCCAGCTCAACCAAGTGAACATACTGGCGGACTTTTTCGTCAATTTCGTTTTTGGTAAGTTTTTTGAGGCGAAGGGGAAAAGCCACATTCTCGTAGACACTCAAATGAGGAAAAAGCGCGTAATTCTGGAAGACCGTGTTTGAGAGCCGCTTGTTTGGCGGAAGCTCGGTGACATCAATATCGTCGAAGAGAATTTCGCCCTCGTCAGGAAATTCAAATCCAGCGAGAATACGGAGCAAAGTCGTCTTTCCGCATCCGGACGGCCCTAAAAGCGTGAAGAATTCGCCTTGTTTAATAGTAAAATCGATATTGTCCAGCGCGACAAAATCCCCGAACTGTTTGTGAACACCACTGATTGTGACCTGACTTCCTTTCATATTGATAAAATAGTTTTTATAGGCAATCTTTTCAATAACTTTTTGAAAAATAATCAGATTTTTTTATTTTGCTAAATACTGAATAGGATCAGAAAAAATAGTTAAGAATCATGTAGAGAATCGTGCCGCCGAAAATGCTTACCATTGCATTGTTTTTCCAGACGTGAAGCATTACCGTGAGAATGGAAGCCGCGATTGCACAGAGGGCAGAGGGAAGTTCTGTCATCATGTTGCTGCTGTTAATCAGAAGGTCTGTGGTGCGTTCTTTGAGGCATATTGCAAAGAGCACGGCAATTGAAAGGGAGGGAATGAATTTTTCTATGAAAGAGAAGAATGCAGGAGTCTTGCGCCTGGCAAAAATCACAAAGGGCAAAAGGCGGAGAAGGAGCATCATGATTCCGATTGCAAGAGTGGCTATCAAGGCTTCAGTCGCGGTGAGTTTCATTTTGGGGCCTCCTGGGGTTTTGCTGAACGGTTTTCCCTGCCGCGAAGGAGAATCATTACGACGATTCCGAGACAAAGTCCGGTGAGTATCAGGTGCTGGCTTGGGAGTATGGCTTTCCCGCCAATTTTGATGTAGGAAAAAACTGTGGCTATGGCTGCGGTAAAAATGCCGACCAGAGAAGGCAGGAAATCCCTGCTTGCCTTGATTTGATTTATCATAAGGACAATAAAAAGGGCTGTGAGGGCAAAATCCACTCCGTTCAGATATCCGTCTGGAATGAAATTTCCCACGATTGCTCCAATCAGACTTCCGGTGACCCAGTATGCATAATTGAAGATGGAAATGACCGCAAGATATGAGCCTTTGTCCGCGTCCTGGGGAATGTTGCAGGAAGAAATCAATGCGAAAGTCTCGTCGGTGATGGTGAAAACCAAGGGAAATTTCCATCGCCCTGTTCCCCGGTAACTTTCAATGAGTGAGAGCGAATAAAAAACATGCCGAAGCCCGATAAAGAATTCGATTCCGAGAAAAGTTGCTATGGAAGTCCAAAGAGAGGCTGAAGAAACGATTCCTGAAGAAAAAAGCGCGATGCCGATATATTGCCCTGTTCCAGAATAAATAAAGAGACTCATTACAAGGGCAAGCCACCATGGAAAGCCTGCGTTGACAACCATAAGCCCGAATGGAATTCCAATCGCAATATAGCCGAAAAAAACTGGCATTGTGAGTTTTACGGCTCTTCTGAAATTAGAAGAATCAAGCATGCATAAAATCTACCATTATTGATTGATTTTTTTCAAGATATGTCCGATACTTTAATGGATATCAAAATGTTTCTGGTGGAAAATACTGTATCAAGGAGTACAAGTGATGAAATTAAAACTATCTACTAAAATCAGCTTTCTGGCGGCTCTATCGATTATTGTTTCTTCAGCGGCTGTTGGCACGATTGCAACAAAAGTTGCAAGTTCTGAAATAACCGAGTTGATAATCGACAATCTGGAAACTACTGAGCTTGCCGTTATGGACACGTTGGATAACTGGCGCCTTCAGCTTGAGTATTCTACGCTTGTTCTTGCCGATAAAACCCGTCTTGCATCGGCATTGGCCAGCAATGATTTCAATACGGCAAATTCTCTGACCGTTGAGCAGAAAAAGCTTCTGGATATTGACTTCCTTCTTGTCACTGATGAAGACGGACGAGTAGTTGGCGGAAATGCCCGTGCTGGAATCGACCTTTCAAATTCTCATGCTGTTAAAACTGCTCTTGGCGGCGAAAAGGAATATTCTTACGAGTCCACGGAAATCTATGACTACAGCCTTGTTTACGCCTACCCAATTACGAGCGGCGGACGCGTTGTGGGAACTGTCGTAGGCACCTACAGCATGGGTGACCCTGAATTCGTAGATGCTATCAAAAATACCTACAAAGTTGAGTGTACGATGTTTGAGGGAAGCGAGCATGCCTCAACAACCCTTGGCGGAAACCTTGTGGGAACAAAGCTTGAGAATCAGATGATCCTGAACATGGTTTTGAGGGACGGCGAGCGTTATCAAGGTTTAAATACTATTGCCGGCGAGAAATACATGACCGTTTACGCTCCTGTAAAAGACAAAAGAGGCAATATTTCAGGCATGCTTTTTGTCGCCAAGGACATGAGCGGAGTCAACCATGCGATAAGCTCCGTTGCCAAAATTGTTGTGCCGATTATCATCGTGCTTGTTATCATCCTTGTAATTGTCGTTACCGTAGTCCTTACTGTTTTCTTAAAGCCTCTCAATGGCGTAAAAGACACATTGAACGATATTTCTTCCGGAGATGCGGACCTTACCAAGCGAATTGAGCTTAAATCGAAGGATGAAATCGGCGACGTTGTAAAAGGCTTCAATAAATTCGCTGAAAAACTTCAGGCCATTATCGGCGATGTCAAATATTCAAAAGACGAATTGTTTGAGGCTGGTGAAAACCTTTCCGGGGCTACCCAGGACACTTCGGCCTCAATCACTGAGATTATCGCAAACATCGAGAGCATGAAGCGTCAGATTGACACCCAGAACCAGTCAGTTTCACAGACGGCAGGCGCCGTAAACGAGATTGCCTCAAACATCGAAAGCCTTGAGCGCATGATTGAGAGCCAGTCTTCGGGCGTAACCCAGGCGAGCGCGGCTGTCGAGCAGATGATTGGAAACATCTCTTCCGTAAACGCATCAATGGAAAAAATGGCCGGTTCTTTCAACGAGCTGCGGGCAAATTCTCAGGTTGGTATCTCAAAGCAGAAGGCCGTCAACGACCGTATTACTGAAATCGAAAGTCAGTCAGAAATGCTTCAGGAGGCGAACGTCGCAATCGCCTCGATCGCTTCTCAGACAAACCTGCTGGCAATGAACGCGGCAATCGAGGCTGCTCACGCTGGCGAGGCCGGTAAGGGATTCGCGGTCGTAGCTGACGAAATCCGAAAGCTCTCTGAAACATCAACGGCCCAGTCAAAGACAATCGGCGACCAG
>JAFUFU010000042.1 GCA_017469785.1 Treponema sp. | reverse complement strand
TATTATAACAATAAGAGAATTCAGGTTAAAACAAAATGGATGCCTCCTGTAAAATTCAGGGAAGCATCCATTCCTTCTTCCTAGTTCATAATATGTGTCCAGAATTATGGGTACATATCATTCACGGCAGTGCTTTTTTTTTAAGAATCTGATGTAACATAATTCATAGGAAGAAATTATGCCAACGATAAGTATGTTTCGTGGAATTAAGATTTCAATCAACTGGAATGACCATATGCCACCGCAAAGCTATGCAAAAATCTGCTGATTTCTATCTTTCCAAAGGATTTTCTCCTAAAATGGCGGAGTATTTTGCTTCCGGACGGCGAAAAATTATATCCGTTCATGCAAATGAAGATTTTTCTCTTTCCCTGATTTTTGACAATGGTGAACATCGCATTTTTGATATGAAACCGCTTCTAAAAGAAAATACGGTTTTTGAGCAATTATTAAAAATTGAAAATTTCAAACGAGTTTATATCGATGATTCAAATAATGTTTGTTGGGACAAAAATCCAGATGTAAACAGCGAGATTGAATGGAACAATAAAATTGATTTATCTTGCGATGTTTGCTATGTAGAAGGGATAGCTGATAAGAAAATATAAAAGACTGCCGCAAGATAATTCCAAAGATAAGCCGCTTCTTCCTTTGTGGAGGGGCGGCTTGTTTTGTTTTAGATAACTTTTAAGAAGACGAAAAGACATTTTGATGCTGTAATGTATTCAGCTTAAATCAAGGGAGACAATTATGGCGTACGATGTTTTTCAAAATTATAGTCATCCTCCTGCTTGGGATAGGCGGCTATTATTAAATTTAAAATTAAATCTGCAAAGTATACGAATTGCTTAAATCGTTAAGTGTACTGCAAATTTTTAAAGAATTTAATTGATTAGAATCTACCAAGTAAAATCAGCTATGTTTACACCTATTTCCTGCAAAGAATTTTTATATTGCAAAATTAAATCATTAATATCAAGACGAATATGCTTTTTTTCATATTCGTCTGAACTTTGTGCATACTTATGAAATAAATTTGAAATAGACACAGATATTTTCACAAGTTCTGAACTTTGATAAAATTCGTATAATTCTGCCGCATTTGAGCAAAATTTGAATAAATTACCGAAGTTATCTAAAATTTTATCCACAAAAAGTTTCCTTTAAATTAGCTATTTTTGTAGCAAATATAGCAAGCGTGAATAATTCCGGGGATAGCAAAACATAATGTTAATATAAAATTAAACACAAACTCTCCAAAAGTCCCTCCACTTACCAATACTCCTATAGGCGGGAGAAAAAAACTCGGTTGGAGTCAGGAATTTCTGGCGCAAAAAACTGGAGTTTCTGCACCATATATTACGCAGATTGAAGTTGGAAAACGTACACCTTCGCTTGATATTGTTGAAAAACTAGCCTTTGCCCTTGGCGTTGAGTATAAAACTCTTTTTGAGCCTCAAAATTCTATCGAAAATACAATTTCACTAGATTTTTCAAAACATATTCTTGAATCAAAACTAATTTCCGCAATCACTGACACAATTCATAGAGAATTTGAAGTTTGAGCCAGCTATGATATGTTTCATAAATAATCTGATATCAGCCGCTTCTTCCTTTGTGTTGGGAGAGGCGGCTTATTTTTTGGGAGCTAGGAAAGAGTCTTATTTCACGGTACGTGAATCACTTCGCGGGGCTTGGAGCCGTTGGCCGGTCCTACGATTCCCCGCTCTTCCATTTCTTCCACAAGGCGTGCTGCCCGGTTGTAACCGATTTTCAGACGACGCTGAATGTAGCTTGCGCTGGCCTTTCCTGCCTGAATGACAATCTGCAAGGCCTGGTCATAAAGCGGGTCTTCGCCGTCGCTGAATAAGCCCGGCTCGTCATCGCCTTCCTCTTCGTCATCAACGAAAATCTCATCGTCAATGTAGTCCGGTCCGCCGAATGACTTGACATAATCAACGACTCGCTCAACTTCATTGTCACCGACCAAAGTTCCCTGAATTCGGGTTGGAATCGGATTGACGGCTGAGGTATAGAGCATGTCTCCCTTGCCCAGCAATTTTTCTGCTCCCACGGCATCGATGATGATGTTTGAGTCCGTGCGGCTGGCGACCATGAACGCGATTCGGCTCGGAATGTTTGCCTTGATAAGACCTGTGATGACATTCACGCTTGGTCGCTGGGTCGCAAGGACAAGATGGATTCCGACGGCTCGGCTCATTGCGGTGAGTCGGGCGACGCTTGTCTCAAGCTCTTTGCCGCTGGTTGCCATTAAGTCAGCAAACTCATCGATGATTACCACGATATAGGGCAATTTTTCCGTGGCGATTTTGCGCTCGCGGATTCGGGTGTTGTAGCTTACAATGTCGCGGACGCCCATTCCGTCCAAGAGGGCATAGCGTCGTTCCATTTCGCAGATACAATACTGCAAGACCTGCAAGGCCTTTTTCGGTTCGGTGACTACCGGCGTAAGCAAATGTGGAATATCGTTGTAAAGCTTCAGTTCAACGACTTTCGGATCAACCATAATCAGTTTCACATCCCGGGGCGAGCGGTTGTATAAAATCGAAAGGATGATTGAGTTCACACAGACTGACTTACCTGCGCCTGTAGCTCCCGCAATCAGCAAATGAGGCGTTTTTGCGATGTCGATAATCTGTGACTGGCCGGAAATGTCTTTTCCCAAAATGACCGGAACTGCCATCTTTTTGAATTCGGGGAGCGGCTGCTCGATAATCTCGCGGAAAGAGACGATTGCCCGCTCTTTGTTCGGGATTTCTATGCCGACAGCGTGCTTTCCAGGAATAGGGGCGACGATACGCACTGATTTTGCAGCCAGCGAGAGGGCAATGTTGTCCTGCAAATTGACGATTTTGCTCAGTTTTACGCCCGGAGCTGGGAGCAGCTCAAACATGGTGACGACCGGGCCTTTTCGGATGCCCGTGACTTCTGCCTCAATGCCGAATTCATTCAGGGTCTGCTTGAGGTTTTCACCGGCTTGTTTAGTTTCGTCGTCGATTCGCCAATATTCGTCGTTTTCAAATTTTTCCAGCAAGTCTGTGGGGATTTTGTACTCGCTGAGTTTTCGAAGAGTTTTTTCTTCCCCTTCTGCTACCTCTTTCTGCGCTGTTTCAGCCTCATCAAGCTCTTCCTCAGAAACAAAATCCGGAGTATCCATCTCCTGTTGGTATGAGTTATCTGAAACAACCGGAATATCTTGATTTTTTAAAACTGGATTTGCAGCGGCATCAGCTTCCATCTGAGAAAAAATATCCTCTACTCCAAAAGGCTCTTCGTCTTCAAGGTCATCTTGAACCTCAGATTCCGTAAGCTCTTCATCAATTTCTTCTTCAGAATCAATTTCCTCAAACTGCGTATCGTCTTCTTCGACAATTTCCTCTGTTGGATTCAGATTCTCTTCTTCTGTAAAATTCTCTTCCAAAGTCGGAGAATAATCATCTTCGGCAATTTCTTCCTGAATTCCGCCAAACTCTGGTTCTTCGGAAAAATCATCTTCTTCCAAATTCCTCTCTGAATCAGGGATTTCAAAAACAACTGGCTGAACATCCGTCATATCATCGAATTCATTTTGAAAATCATCCGGCTGAATCTCAGAGTCTTCTTCAATAACAGGCTCGCTCTGCACACCAACATCAAAATCATCTGATAAATCCTCATCGAAAGTATCATCAGAATCTTCTTCCTCGGCATTGATTTCATCGCCTATCGGACCAAGCTCTGGCTCAGAGGACAAAACCTGAGCCTCCTGAGTTTCAATAATCGGCTCAGACTCATCTTGGACTTCAGATTCTTCGATTTCTGACTCTTGAATTCCAGTTTCCTCGATTTCTGGCTCATCAATTTCAGGTTCTTCATTATCGTCTTCCGGGTCAAAATCAGGAAGAGCAACATCATGAATCCGAGTCGTCTCCCCGCCTTCGATAGTTTTTTCTTGCTCGTCAAAAATGTGATCAAAGGGCGAAGGTTCCTCAGGGAGTTCAGGCTCGACAAAATCATCTTCATCCAGAATTTCGTCCTCAGTTACAGATTCTGGGACAATTTCCTCTTCCCCAAAACTCTCATGCTCAATGACCGTCGGATTCTCTGCAACTGTAGATTCGTCATTTGCATCCGCTTTTCCGTCATTGATTAAATCCTTGAGAAGCTCCTTCTGCTGGTTAAAAATCCTTTCGTTTTCCATATCCTCCGGAGATTTTTCAGCTGGAACATCTGCTTTCAATTCAAGGGATGGATTTTCCTGATTTCCAATATCTTCGTCATCAAAAATCACTATTTCATCTGAGGCAGAATCCGTATCACTTTCATCGCCCAAGCCTTCGATGTCGTCAGCGTTTCCTGAAAGAGAATTTTCTATGACATCGCCAAGAATTGAAAGAAGCAGGTATTCTGCGGCAAGAATCAAGGCCCCGATAAGCAAAGTTGAGCCAAATTTTACAAAAAGAACGCTTTCAGATTCCGAGGCAACAAGCATCCGGCATATATGTTCAATCGCATCAAGCGTAAAAAACGGAATAATTGAACCGAGCAGAATGACTCCATTTCTAAGCCGCCATTTAACGTTGAAGCACTGAATTCCCGCGATAATAAGAAAAACCGGAATACAGGCAGAGGTAAGACCGTATACGCCAGTAAACATTTTTCCCAACGAATAGAAAAATGAATCTTTTGCGGGATTTATTCCACCAAAATCAAACGCGACTAACAAGAGGGAAATAGAGAATAAAGCAGCAAGAACAAAGAGAATTATTCCTGCTGCAACTGAATACTTTTGCCTTTTCATACTTTATGATTATCGGAGGATTTGTTATACTATTTTAGTGATTAAAAATTCTTTCAAGTGCAATTTCTGCAAAGTCTGCAACGGAAAAGGCTGCATCTCCCAGCTTCCGGGAATGGGCGGCGTGCGGGAAAACGAAAATTTTATACTGAATTGCTCAGCATGGGAAACAGTCCGGAACAAAAATCTAGACAAAGTACGCAAATTCCTTGACCTAGAACCAGAATTCCGCATTCCATCAATCAGCATTGCGCCCATGACAGGTGCGACAGAAAACATTGGTTTTGCACACGAATCCGATTTTTATGACGCGATTATCCAGGCAATGCATAAAGTCGGCGTCGGTCTGTGTATTGGTGACGGTTATCCTGACGAAAAACTCAAATTCGGAATTCAGGCGCTCCAAAAGATAAAAGTCGAGTCTCCTGAAGCCCAAACAAGCGTATTCATAAAACCCTACTCAAATGAAAAGATTGTCGAACGTTTTGAATGGGCCAAGGACTGCGTAAAAATAGCAGGAATAGACATTGATTCATACAATATCCTAACCATGAGGAATCTCGTAAAACTTGAAAAAAAATCTGCCTCACAATTGATAGAAATCAAGAATCACGTGAAAATTCCATTCGCAATAAAAGGAATCTTTACGAAAGAAGACATTCAGCTTGTTCGGGAAGTGATGCCAGATATTGCATACATATCAAATCACGGCGGAAGAATAGACACTCGAAGGGGAAGCACAGCTGAATTCCTTGCAAAATATGGCGAAGAAATCAAAAACTATTGCGGTGAGCTCTGGATTGACGGAGGAATCCGTTCACCCCGCGATGTCGCAACCGCAATGGCTCTAGGGGCAAACTGCGTTCTTGTAGGCCGCCCCTTTGCGAGTGCGCTCTGCCATGGCGGTCCAGAAGAACTTTGCGGAAAAGTGCTCGAACTGAGCCTGCTGAAATATGGTTCGACAGACTCATGAATTCAAAACGGTATCAGTGATACAAATACAGGCATTTTGCCCCGCTACTTCCGAGCAATTCATACACGCTCGATTCCGGGTTTCTTATAAAGCTTGAGGTGCCTGACAGGAAGGACATCCAGTTTTCTTCATAATGATATTTATATTCCACAAAAATTACGCTGCCGCAGTCTTCCTCGATGTCTTTTTTTGCACTCTCAAAAGAACAGACCTCATCAATAAGCCCGTTTGATTCTGCCTGACGGGCGGTGTAAATTCGTCCGTCAGCAAGTTCCCTGACATCCTCGATTGGCATTTCCCGTGAGTCTGCGACAATTTCAGTGAACTGTGCATAAGCGTCATCAGCGATTGACTGCATGATAGCCCGCTGTTCAGCCGTAAACGGAGCATTGTAATTTCCCATGTTCTTATTGCGGCCAGCTGTAATGGTTGTCATCTTTATACCGAGTTTTTCAAGCAACCCGGTCGCGTCAACGCTCTGGCCGGCAATTACGCCGATTGACCCCGTAAGCGTATTCCTGTTTGCATAGATATAATTAGCACTGCAAGCGATGTAATAACCGCCGCTCGCTGCCAAAGACGCAAAATAAGCGTAAACTGGCCGTTTTGATACCTTTTTATAATCCATGAGCGCAAGATAGGCTTCATCAGATTCGTAAACCGTACCTCCGGGCGAATTTATGTATAGAAGAATTCCCCTGTTGTTTCTGTCATTTTTAGCGCGCCTGATTTGCCGAAGCAGCCACTTTTGATTATAAGTCCGGTTTTCTTCAGAAATAACGCCAGTTATATAGATAACAGAAATATAAGGCTCATTTACACCTCGTGTATTATCATCTGAATATTTTCCGAACTTATATGAGAGAAGCTTTCCGATTGCGCTTGAAGAATCTCCGGAAAAATCTTCGTCGTATTCGTCCTCGAAGTCATCATAAAAATTTTCATTGCTGTCGGCTTCTGACAAATCAAATGGTCGGCCGAATTTATCCTTAATCTTTGAAACCAGAGAAAAACTTCCTAGAATCAGTGAAATACCGGCGATTATAATGAAAATTATAAGTCCTTTTTTGTGCTTCATGATACAACCTCAAAATCAGCAGGTGAAAGTATATTCTGCGAAAAAGCCATTCTCTTCAAATCATAGTAAGCATGAGTTTTCGACATCTCCATATAGGGATATAACCAGATAAATCCCAGCCCAAAAGTCAGTGAACTCAAAATAGCCCAACCGAGGAAACTCAAATCCATGATGAATAAATCAGCTTTATGCCCCCTCGTCAAAACTTTACTGATATCCATGGCTTTAATCGCACTGATTTTTGGATTCTCAGCAAGAATATAATACATCATTGAATAGCTGTAAGCTTTTACTATTCCCGGAATAATGAAAAGAAGCATCCACAGGAAAATCCAAAGGAATTTCCAAAGGCTTCCAAGAAGTGCGTTGAGCCAATGAGTCTCAAGACCTTCCAAAAAATCGCTGAACGTTACTTTTTTGGATTCCATTGTTTCTGAGCTTTTAAAAGAAATCATCTTCATAAAAGCAAAAATAATCCCCACTTCCATGATTCCGCCGACACATACACTGACAATGGGTCCTGCGAATTCTGCAAGTCCGGCAATGATAAAAAAAACAATTGAAAGAAGGCACGCTGTCCCCCAATTTTTTTCAAGTGTAGCAAGTGCTGATTTTTTGTATTCGCTTCTGTTAAACATGAAAATCTCCTCTTTAATACAAATAATACCACGATTGAAAAAAATATAATAGATTCCTGAAAGCAAATACTGGCTTTTGAAAAATCACTTGACAAGCTACGGAGAGAGATGTAGCATAAATAAAACATATGAACATTTATTCATATGTTTATAAGAACAAGGAGGCTATATGTCTGATACAACCTTGCCTGATGAAGACCTACTTTTCGACCTTGCCGAGCTTTTTAAGATTTTCGGAGACTCAACCAGAATTAAGATTTTGTTCGCCCTTCTCGGCCGGGAACTTGCCGTAAACGATATTGCGGACGTCCTTGGTATGACCCAAAGCGCAATCAGTCACCAGCTGCGAGTTCTCAAAACAAACGGACTTGTGCGCTATCGCCGTGAGGGAAAATCATTGATTTACGCCCTCAGCGATGAGCATGTTTCAAAAATCCTGAACATGGGCCTGGAACACATAGAAGAATAACTGCATCCTGCGGTGCATAACTAATAGGAGTAATTTATGGAACATAGACACGAACATCATAATCATCTGGGAGAACACATTCAGTGCGAGTGCGGCTGCTGCGACCACGATGAACAGAAACATGACGAACACGAGCATCATCACCATGAGCACGACCACTGCCACGCCGAATCTGAACACTGTCACTGTCATTCTGAAAGCAACGATTGTCATTCTGAACTTGATTCAGAATCTCCACTCAAAAAAATCCTTCTTGCTTTCGTGATTTTTGCGGCAGCCCTTTTAGTGGAGCATCTTCCGATTTTTTCTGCATCATCTCCACTTATGGAAAATTTATCAACTAACTTCCGTTCGGTCGGAAACTTCTTTTATATAAGTGATTTTTCCCGCCTTCTTTACGGAATCCTTTATCTCGTCGCCTATCTGATTTGTGGCCGGGATGTCATCAAAGGGGCAGTCCGCAACATCCACAAGGGAAATGTCTTCGGCGAGCAATTTTTGATGACCGTGGCTTCCGTGGGTGCGATTTTCGTGGGAGAATTTGCCGAGGCCGTTGCCGTCATGCTTTTTTACAATCTGGGGGAATTCGTGCAGGATTATGCCGTTGACCGCTCCAGGGATTCAATTTCCGCCCTCATGGACATTCGCCCGGACAAAGCCACGGTCATTCGCGATGGAAAAGCAATTGTCGTCTCTCCGGAAGAAGTCCAGATTGGCGAGATAATCGAAGTGAAGCCCGGTGAGCGCCTTCCTCTTGACGGAATTATTATAGAAGGAAAATCATTCGCGGACACTTCCGCCCTTACAGGTGAAAGCCTTCCCAGGGAAGTTTCGGCTCAGGCTCAGAGCGAAGTGCTTGCGGGCTTTGTGAATCAGACCGGGCTTTTAAAAATCCGCGTAACAAAAACTTATGGAGAAAGCGCGGTCTCAAGAATCCTCAACCTTACCGAAAAGGCAAGCGAGGTTAAGGCAAAGAGCGAAAAATTCATAGCCCGATTTGCCCGAATCTACACGCCGATTGTCTGTTTTGCGGCCTTGTCCGTCGCCCTTCTTCCGCCTCTTTTCCTGCGTTTTTTCATGCCGGAGCTTTTCGCAAAATACGGCTGGTCTGTGTGGATTTACCGCGCCCTTACCTTCCTCGTCGTTTCCTGCCCCTGCGCCCTGGTGATTTCCGTGCCGCTGGCTTTTTTCTGCGGAATCGGCTCGGCTTCAAAATACGGCGTTCTTATCAAAGGGTCGAACTTTGTGGAAATCCTTTCAAAGGCAAAAATCGCCGTTTTTGACAAAACAGGAACCCTGACCAAAGGCATTTTCGACGTTGCGGAAGTGAATCCTGCAAACGGCATGACCAGCGACGAACTCCTTGCAATCGCCACCCACGCCGAAAGCTACTCCAATCACCCGATTTCAAAATCCCTCAAAAAAGCCCATCACTGCGTACTTTGCGATGCCCTCAAAATCATCGATCCTGAAGAAATCAGCGGATTTGGCATACGAGCGGTAGTCGATGGAAAAAAAGTCTGCGCCGGAAACGAAAAATTCATGGAAAACGAGAAAGTCAGCGGGTTTGAAGAGATTTTAAATCAGGCGAAGAATGAAAAACAATCGATAGCCGGAACTATTATTCATGTGGCAGTGGACGGCCTTTATTGCGGAAACATCGTGATTTCTGATCAGGAAAAAGAAGATTCAAGGCAAACGATTGTCAGTCTCAAAAAACTGGGAATCAAGAAAATCGTTATGCTAACCGGTGACCGAGCAGAAAATGCCCGCCTTGTTGCAGAAAATCTTGGAATCGATACAGTATATGCAGAGCTTCTGCCAGAAGAAAAAGTTCAGAAAGTTGAGAAGCTAATGAACGATAGTTCTGATTCAAAAAATCATGCACCTCTTATCTTTGTGGGCGACGGAATCAACGACAGTCCCGTTCTTGCCCGCGCTGACGCAGGAATCGCCATGGGGGCACTGGGAAGCGATGCCGCAATCGAAGCCGCAGATGTGGTTCTCATGGACGACAAGCCCAGCCGCCTTATCGACGCAATCAAAATCTCCCGTCGCACGATGAATGTAGTCTGGCAGAACATTTACGCCTCAATCGGAATCAAGGTCGCAATCATGGCTTTGAACGCAATCGGTTTGGGAAATATGTGGCTGGCTGTATTCGGGGATGTGGGAGTCTGTATCCTCGCTGTAGGAAACGCGGCACGAGTCTTGAAGAAATAGTAGAACAAGAATCATGGTCTCCGTTTGACAAAATCCCCCTCTCGTGCCACACTTTTTATATGAAGAAAATTTCATTAAGTGTGGCACTTTTTGTTTTCTTTGCGATTTCTCCACTTTTCTCTGATTTGTTTCATCCCCTCCAGCTCGTAAAAACCGAGGGTGAAACTCTGGAAGAACGAATCGATATGCCTTTCAAATTCACGCGAATTCCAGCTAAAAAAAATACTTTCGCAGACTTTATCCGAAATTATCCATTAAAGCCCGCAGAAAGCCCAATCCTCTTGTTCAATGGCGAAAAAAAACAAAATCAAGACGCTCACTGTGCAATCTTTGCCCTCCCTATTCAAAATGAATCACAAACAGACTCAGGTTCAATCATCGCCCTTTATGCGGAATATATGTACAAAATGGATATGGACGAAAAAATCACATTTCATCTTACAAACGGCGAAAATCTAAAATGGACGGACTGGCAAAAAAACGCAGAATATGGAAGAAATTTCCGAAGCAACCTGGCTGGAAATCTTAAAAAATGGACTAAATACGAAAAAAAAGCCGGCAAAACGGAGAGGCTTCAATCTTTCCAAAATTACTTGAAGAAAGTTCTGACGAATACAAGCATCCTTTCAATGCAGACCTATGAAACCGTCCCAACGACATTCTCTGCCCTGCAAATCGGAGACATTCTTTGGGATTTGGGAAAGCCCGGCCATTTATGCCTCGTGGTGGACATCTGCGTAAATCCCGAAACAAGCGAAAAAGCAGTCCTTTTGGCTCAAGGATTTTCCCCAGCTCAGGAATTTCACATAATCAAAAATCCCAAACGCATAAACGACCCTTGGTACCACGAGGAAGATTTTGCATTTCCTGTCGAAACTCCAGAATATGTATTCCCGAATGAAAGCTGGAGACATACAAAATATCTGGATAATTAACAGCCGAAGATTTTTTATAGAGGAGAAGCATTTTGAAACTTTTCTTTAGATTTTTAACGGTGACAGCAGGGGCGGTTCTCATGGCCGTAAACCTCAACACATTCGTTCATACGGCAGAGCTTCTTCCAGGAGGCTTCACGGGAATCACGCTCCTTCTGCAGGAAATTTTTCTGAAGTATGCGGGAGTAAAAATCCCCTTCGTCGTCTTCTACTGGGGCTTGAATATCATACCGGCGGCAATCTGTTTTAAATATGTAGGAAAACGCTTTACGATCCTTTCAATCTGGGCAATCATCGCATCGGGTTTTCTCACGGACGTTCTTCCAGGCCTAAGCGTGACCAATGACACCCTTCTCTGCACAGTTTTCGGCGGAATCGTCAACGGAGTAGCAATCAGCCTTTGTCTTCTAGCCGGGGCCACCAGCGGAGGCACAGACTTCATTTCGATTTATGTCTCTGAAAAAACCGGACGCAGCATCTGGAATCATATCTTTATTATGAATGTTGTCGTTCTGGGAATCTTCGGTTTTCTTTTTGGCTGGAGTCACGCGCTTTATTCTATTATATTCCAGTTCGCCAGCACACAGATTTTAAACACCCTCTATAAGCGCTATCAAAAATCCACGCTGCTGATTATCACCGAAAAGCCAGATGAGCTTGTCAAAACAATCCGCGAAACCACAGGCCACGACGCGACGCTTTTTAAGGGTGAAGGCTGCTACACTGGAGCCGAACGGAACATGCTCTATACAGTGATTTCAAGCGATGCAGAGGAAAAACTTATCCGCCAAATCAAAAAGACCGATTCCATGGCTTTCGTGAACATTTTGCAGACGAAAATGCTCAAGGGAAACTTCATCATGAAAAAGCAGGATTAAGTGAAAGTCAAAATACTTCCATGTATTTTGACTTTCTACGAAAAAATTCTGTTCGCCTAAAGCCAGACAGAATTTTCTCTTTCGACTTATCACTCGCATCCATGCGAGTAAGCAAGGATTTAAAATGATAAAACAAAACTATCAGAAAGAACTGGAAAAAATCATTGCTCAGATTGAAGAAGAAAAGAAAACGACCGTTAGTTTTGTGAAGCCAACTCTGCTTCTTCATGCCTGCTGTGGTCCCTGCTCTTCCTATGTGATTGAATACTTGGCACAGATTTTTGACATCACGATTTACTATTACAATCCCAACATCCATCCAAAAGAAGAATATTACAGGCGTCTTGAAGAGCTGAAAAAATTTCTCACCCGATTCCCCCAAGCCACGCAAAATTCCGTCAAACTTGTGGAAGACTGCTACAATCCCGAAGAATATTTTGAGGCCACAAATGTCCGCCAGGAAGTTGAATTGCAAAGCGAGCCGGAAAAAGGCGAACGCTGCAGACGCTGTTATCTCTTCCGAATGAAGCGAGCCTGGGAATATGCCTGCCAGAAGGATTTCGACTGGTTCACCACCACGCTAAGCATAAGCCCCCACAAGGACAGCGAAAAAATCAATACGATTGGAAGAGAACTGGAAGAAATGCGATTTAAGGAAGTCCAACGGGATTTTGGGGACTCAGCTGTAGAGGGGCATAAAACTAACGATAGTTTTGAAATTATTCCGCAAACGAAATTCCTTCCCTCAGACTTCAAGAAAAAAGGCGGATTTTTACGCAGCACCCAGCTTTCCGAAGAATACGGTTTGTGGCGGCAGGATTACTGTGGCTGCGTGTTTTCCATGAGGAAATAAAAAATCAAATTTAAAAATCAACTAGCATAAAAAAGCACAATCTCTATATAATAGAAAAATCACGCAAGGGTATGGAGCCCCGAAGTTGCCAGCTTGCTGGCAATGAGCGTTAGCGAAGGGCGGAACACCCGACCGCCGCGCAGCGGCGGATGCGCCCAAATAAACCTCTGGAGCAAAAAATGGCATACAAAATTTTCATTGACGGAAAAGAAGGAACGACCGGACTTAAAATCTACGAGCGATTTGAGAACCGAAAAGACATCGAGATTTTATTGATTGACGACGAAAAGCGAAAGGATCCTGCCGAACGGGCAAAGATGATTAACGCTTCGGACTTCACTTTCCTCTGCCTGCCTGACGCGGCTTCTATCGAGGCTGTTTCACTTTGCACTAACCCGAAAGTCCGCATCATCGACGCTTCAACGGCTCACCGCACAAATCCTGACTGGGCTTACGGCTTCCCGGAGCTTTCAAAAGAGCATCGCGCCCGAATCGAATCTTCTAACCGTGTTGCAGGGCCTGGCTGCTATGCTTCGGGCTTTGCCTCAATCTGCTATCCATTGGTCTCTCGCGGAATCATCTCGCCGGATTATCCCGTGGTCTGCCATGCGGTCTCAGGCTATTCTGGAGCGGGCAAAAAAGCCATCGCCCAGTACGAAGATCCTGCCCGAAATCCGGAGCTTGACTCACCACGCTTGTATGCCCTCACCCAGGAACACAAGCATCTTCCCGAAATGATGAAAGTGAGCGGCCTCAACTACAAGCCGATTTTCAATCCTTATGTCTGCGATTACTTCCAGGGAATGACTGTCACGGTCTCTCTCCACGCCCGCCTTCTGGAAAAAAAGCTCACCGCAAAGGAAATCGCCGAAGTCTTCAAGGAGCATTACGCTGGCTGCAAATTCGTAAAAGCCTGTGACTTTATGGGCGAAGGCACTCTCACCGAAAGCTTTATCCCGGCGAACACTCTGGCCGGCACGAACAACATGCAGATTATAACCTGCGGAAACGATGAGCGAATCGTCATCACAAGTCGCTTCGACAATCTTGGAAAAGGTGCCAGCGGAGCCGCGGTTCAATGCATGAACATCATGATGGGAATTGACGAGGGAACGGGTCTGTAAGATATGCAGGAAAAAACGATTTTAGAGAAAGCTGAGCGAATCCGCGACGTAATCCGCTACATTAAAAGATTCAAAAACGCCACGGTGGTGATTTATATTGACGATGACATAATCGACTCGCCGCTTTTCGTGAGCCATATCCGTGACATTGCGCTGATTCATCAGGCGGGGCTGCGGGTGATTCTGGTTCCCGGCGCGCGCAAAAAGATTGACTCTTACCTTTCTCAGAACGGTATTTCCTGGACTTATGAAAAAGGAATCCGAATTACGCCTAGCGAGGCCATGCCTTTGATAAAGAATGCGGCTTTTGACGCGGCAAATGTCGTGATGACAAGCCTTGCCGGAGAAAACCTTACGGCCGTAATCGGAAACTGGGTTAGAGCACGGGGAAAAGGCGTTCTTGGTGGCGTGGATTTTGCGACCGCCGGTGAAATCGACAAGCTTGACGATGCCACGATTGAGACAATCCTTAACAGCGGCTTCATTCCGATTTTCCCCTGCATTGGCTGGAGCTTAAACGGCAAGCCCTACAACATTTCTTCTGCCCAACTGGCTGCCCAAATCGCGACCCACTTACAGGCTGACAAACTTTTCTTCCTTTTGCCAAATGCCGAGCTTTCTGAAAAAACTTTTACGATTCCAAAAGATTTAGGCCTTTCTCCAGAAGGCTGTGTTCCTGCCATGAACATTGAGGAGTTGGACGAATTCTTAAAAGCTAACAAAAAACTAACGAGCGGTAGTGATAAAGTTAATTCAGAGCTATCCCGCACCGAATCTGAATCAGAAAAAACAAAAATCATTTCCATGCTGAATCTTGCAAAAAAATCCGTGGAATCAGGTGTTACCCGCGTACACATCTTAAACGGCTCAATCGAAGGAACTTTGCCCTGCGAGATTTTCAGTGACCTCGGTTCCGGCACGATGATTTACAAATCAAACTACGGAAAATTTCGTGCCATGCGCCGCGAGGATATTTCAGCAGTACTTTCACTCATGCGCCCCTTCGTCAAAAAAGAAATTCTTCTCCCAAGAAGCGAGTCTCAAATGGAAGCCGAATATAATGATTTCATCGTCTACGAATTGGATGGTGCCGTCCGTGCCTGCGCAGCCCTGCACATTTATGACCGTACTCAGGCAGAAATTGCCGCCCTTGCCGTTGACGAAACCTGCGCCCACATCGGTATCGGCCCCAAGATGATTGAATATCTGATTGAAAAGGCAAAAACCATTTCCATTGACAGTGTATTCATTCTCACCACACAGACCGCCGACTGGTTTGAAAAACAGGGCTTTGTCCCAGACAAAATCGAGACTCTCCCTGAAAAACGACGAAAACTCTGGAATCCTCAGCGCGGCTCAAAATTGTTCCGACTGAAACTTCACTTGTAGAAGGCAAATCCCGAATATTCGAAATTTCGGAAAAGCTTCCTCTCCTCGTTGTATTCGTAGTCTATGTTCTCGAAAAGGAATGTCGTCTTCTCGTCAGGACTGTACCAGATGGGGCAAGTCGCATCGCCGGAATCCTTTTTTGAAGCGAGGGAGAGGAAAAATTCCGTCACATCGTAAGTTCCATTCAGCGTATCGATTTTGACCGAAGGATACTTGTCGGTATATTCGTTGTCGGTATATTCGTATGTCGATTTATATTCATGCAGCTCTTTCATCCGCCTGAACGGAGCGATGTCGTATGTCGTTTTCAGATTTCCAACTCTGCTTTTAAAACAAAGGAGTTTTTCGTCCTCCTTCCGCTCCTTGATCCCGAAAAGCTCCTCGAACGGAAGAACACCGACATTCTTCGATTCCTTTTCGTCAATCTTCCTCATCCACTCAGGAGCCGGAATCCCGCTTTTCCAGACGACATAGCGGTAGCTTCCCAAAAGACGCTCCCGGTCATCGTCGCCAATCGTCTTCTCAAGCTCTTCCCGGTCGTATTCCGTGAGAGTACCCTTTTCCATGTCGAACATCGAATATTTTTCAAGCACGCCGAGCATCCGCCCGTACTGGCTTTTGTGCGCCATGTCGATGAGATTGAATGGAGAGACCGAATCGAAGAGAATCAAAGCCGCAAGAAGCGGAAGCGAATATTTGCAGAAGCGGCCTTTTTTGACGAACGTGAGCGCGATTGCCAGAACCGAAAAAATTATGAAAAGCAGGCTCGAATACCTGTAGCCCGTGAATCCGTAGGCGTCCACCCGGATGAAGAATGCCGGAATCTGCACGCAGATTAGGGGAATGAAGGCGAACGCCCCAAAGCGGTAGAAGACGCGCACGGCTGGAAGATTCTCGTACTCCCGAAGGATAAAATAGAAGACGATGTAGAAACATGAAGCGAAGGAGACGAACCAGTTGATTTGCCCGTTCGGAAGTTTTAGCAAAACGAGAGCCTTGACGAGGTAGGCGTAGAGAATCAAAAGCAGGACGGCGAATACCGGAAGCAGAATGTAGAGCATGATGATTCTGAAAGCCTTGCCCGAAGAAGCCTCGTTCCGCTTGTAGAAAAGATGGTAGGCGAAGGAGTTGACCGCGACCACCAGAAAGCAGAAAGCCACGCAGCATTCGTAGATGAAAGATTCACTAGTGTCCAGAATCAGGTTCTGCACCGCGTAAATCAAAAGGCACATTCCAGCCAGCACGACGAGCGACAAGAGCGAACAGAAAAAGAAATGCTTGAAGACGAGGGCGAAATAAGCTTTTGAATCCGTCTTTGGAATGAAGAGGAAAATCGAAAAGGCAATGACGGCGAAAGCGATTCCAAAATAATAGAGCGAATCGTACACGCCAGACTCCCGCCAAAATCCGTCGAGGGCGAAATAGCCGAGGACAGAGCCAGCAATTCCCGCCGCAATCTGGAAAGCGTATTTTTTGAAGGCGGATGATGAAAAACGTTCGGAAAGCAGCGTCGCCGGAATGGAAAAGACGCAGCCGAGCGCGAACGAGTAGCAGACATGCAAGAGCGTCGTCATGTCGAAAAAGTGGCGGAAGAACTCCGGCAGCACCTCGTAGACCTGATAAATCTGAAAGACGTAGAAAAGGAAAGCGAGCAAGGAGAAAGCGAAGACGACTTTCTTTTCCGAAAGATAAAGCAATATTTCCGAAAGCGCGGATTTCACGCGAAGAGAGAATTTTTCCATGCATACAGTATAGCAACAGCGCAGGTGACGAAACAATCTTCCATAGCGGAGATGTTCAAAAACAAAGCGTAAAGTCGGGAAAATCAAATAAACCAGCGGATTTTTAAATTTCCGAAGATGTACAATTTCTCATATATAAAAATTTGGAGGATTCAATCATGAAAAAACTACTCGCCATCGCCTGCGCCGCACTTGTCGGAATATGCGCCGCCTACGCTGAACCACTCGCAATTGGCACTTTGTGGGAAACCACAACTTATGTCGAAAAATACGGCGAATCTGGAGCGAAGGTCGGAGAAGGAGTCTCTTTTGGAACTGTCGAACTCGGAAAGAACGTAAAGGCAGTAAACAAGGGAGCCGGAGTCGCGGGAACAATCGGTGCCGCCACAAAGGGCTACGTTCAGGTCTCAAACGGCGACGCGGGTTCACTCAAAGTGACAGTTCCGGCGGGAACATCAAAAATCACAATCTGCGCGAAAGCGGTGAAGGGCAAGGCTTTCCAGGTAAAAGAAGGCAAGAACGTTCTCCTCAAGGCAAATGGCACCTGCAAAAAGGATTACGAAGACCACGTAATCACAAAGAAATTCGATGCCGACACAGAGCTTTTGATTTCAGGAGCCGCTGACACAAACTGCAACATCAAGGCAATCAAAGTCGAATAGATTTCAAGCAAATGACATCGGCAAAAACAAGCCGATTCCATGAAAAATGCCCTGACGGAATTGAAAAAATCCGCCAGGGTATTTTTTTTCACCAGCTGAACATGTGCCGTGAACCGTTGCGTCCACGAAGCAAACGCCTAGGACACAACAGCACCCCGGCAACGTCCGGAGAGGTACGCGCACCGCGCGTGCCGTGAACCGTTGCATCCACTAAGCAAACGCCTAGGACACAACCGGACCTTGGCAACGTTAGATTTCTATCTCGCCCTCGTAGCAGACGCTGGTCGTGCCGGTGAGGAAGACGGTCTCGCCCGTGTATTTGACGATGAGCGAACCGCCGCGGACTTTGACCGTGATGTTCTCGTTCATCGGGCAGAATCCGTTCAGGACAGCTGCGACCGCGGCCGCGCACGCGCCTGTACCGCACGCGAGGGTCTCGCCGTTTCCGCGCTCCCAAGTGCGCATCTTCAGCTCGTTCGCGCTCACGACACGCACGAACTCGACGTTCGTCCTGTTCGGGAAGACCTTGCTGTTCTCCTCGATGAGGGAGCCGATTTCCTTGACAGGTTCCTTGTCCACGAATTTGCTGAAAATTACGCAGTGCGGGTTTCCGACCGCAAGGGAAGTAACGTGGTAGTCAATCGCCTTGACCATGAGAGAGACGTTCACCACGGCCTCGCGAGGAAGCTTTGCGTAGTCGGCGACGGACTTCTTGAACGGAATGTCGTACTTGTTGCCGGCCGTGAAAGCGTTTATCGCGACAGGCTCAAGCGTCGTCGGGATGTTGGCGGCCTTGAACTTCGGCGCACCCATGTCGACCGTGACGGAAGAGACTTTTCCGTTGAGCTTGTAGAGGTCGAGGTGCTTGATTCCGGCCTCCGTCTCCACGCTCACGGTCGCCATCGGAGCATTCTTGTCGCCGTGCTTTCCGTCGTCCTGCACGCCGCCGATGTTGTTGTCGTAGATGTATTTTCCGACCGCGCGGATTGCGTTTCCTGCAAGGCGGCTCTCGGTTCCGTCAAGGTTGAAGAAGCGCATCTTCGCGTCCGCCTTGTCGGACTTTTCGATGAGGACGAGCGAGTCGGCGCCGATTCCGGTCTTCCTGTCGCAGAGTCTCACGGCAAGTCCAGCCGGGTTCTTCACGTCCTGGTCGAGAGATTCGATGACGATGAAGTCGTTTCCGGTCGACTGCATCTTTGTGAACTTGATTTTCTCCTTCGTCTCGCGGAGCGAGTTGATGTCCACGAGTTCCACGTTCTCGGCCGAGTAGTTCGACTTCAAGCAGTCGGCGATTGCGTTCGCGGTGTCGATTGCCGTGAGACACGGAATGTCCTTCTCAACAGCGTGGCGGCGGATTCTGACAGAATCGGCCCTCGGATTTCTTCCCTTCGCGGAAGTCGAAACGATGTAGTCGATTTTTCCAGAATCCAAGAGAGTGAGAACATTGTCGTTCGGATTTTCCCTGACCTTGTTGACAACCTGCACTTCCATTCCGAAGTCGGAGATGACTTTCGCAGTTCCCTCGGTGGCGTAGAGCTTGAATCCGAGGTCGTAGAATTTCCTTGCAAGGTCTGGAATCTCGTAGTGGTCGGTCGTCCTTATCGTGAAGAGGACACCGCCAGAGCGTTTCATGGCGTATCCCGCCGCAATCAAGCCCTTGAAAATCGCTTCCTCGCGTGTGGCCGCGATTCCAAGGACTTCTCCAGTGGACTTCATCTCAGGGCCGAGGTGCGTGTCCACGGCCATCAGTTTCTCGAAGCTGAACACAGGCACCGTCACGGCGAACT
>JAFUFU010000041.1 GCA_017469785.1 Treponema sp. | reverse complement strand
CTCACGGACATGAAGGCGGGCGAGATTCCGATTTTCAACGTGACTTTCGAGCCTGGCTGCCGCAACAACTGGCATATCCACCACGCAAGCAAGGGCGGCGGACAAGTCTTGATTTGCACGGCGGGAAGCGGCTGGTATCAGGAATGGGGAAAGCCGGCCGAGAGTTTGGAGACGGGCAAGGTCATCGTCATTCCAGCCAACGTGAAGCACTGGCACGGCGCGAAAAAAGATTCATGGTTCAGCCACATCACATTCGAGCCCAGCGGCGAGGACACCAGCAACGAATGGCTTGAGGCGGTGTCGGACGAGGAATATGACAAATTAGGGTAAGGTGCAAGATGAAAAAACTCAGTTCAATTTTATTGGCTTTAGGAGTGCTAGCAATGGCAAGCGCAACGCAATTTCCTTCACCGAGCGCGGACTTCGTGCTGATTAGGGGCGGCACGGTCGGCTGGCACTTCGGGGTAGGCTTGCCCGCCTTTTTTGTGGTATAATAGGGAAAGGAGCGGATTATGAAAAAGATATTTCTGATTCTGGCGTCGGCGGTTGTGTTGTCGTCTTTTGCGTTCGCTGGCAAATTCGATTTGTCAAAGGCTGTGGTCGAGGACTATTACGCCTTTCTGGAGCAGGACGGCGGCGATATGATTCCCATTTATGATGTTCCTGACGGCGAAATGATTTTTACCGTTCATCAAGACTCGTTTGAGGTCTATCTGGAAAAGCACACCGCAGAAAAAAACGAGGCAGGGTATTACTGGTACTATGTCCGCACATGGGCGTATGACAAAGACGGCGAACTTATACCAGGCACTCCGCTCGGCTGGGTAGACGGAAGATATGTCAAGATGTATGCCTAGTAGCACAAGAAGTAAGGGGGAAGGCGGACGCCGTGTCGTACATCGAGCGGAATGGAATCAATGCGCTTGTACTTGCGCCGCAGAGTCCTGCTGAAAAATCGTGGGGTGCGCTCGGCGGCACTGTAAACGCGCTCGTTTCACGAATCGCCACAGAAAACGGTGTTCCGCCTGCATGGGTTTTTCTTATGGGCGAATCGAAGGGCGCGGTCGGCGTGTGGTCTCTCGCAGAACGCTATCCAGACCTTGCCGCAAAAGCCGTTGTTATGGCATCAAACCCGCCGAAGTCGGCGAGCAAAAATCTTGCTAAAACGGAATTTTTCATCATCATCGGCGACAGCGACACGGTAGGTGCGGAAAAAGGACAGAAAAAATCGGAAGCCGCCGCGAACAAAGTATGGAAAAACGAGGATTTTGCCGCGCAACTGCAAGCCGCAGGCGGCGAAGCGCACATTATGGTTCTGAAAGACTGCGACCATCAGGCGACCGCGAAAAACGGACTATCCGACGCGGTGCTTGACTGGCTGTTCGGAAAATAATGCTCTCGATATAGATTTTTGGAGGAAACTCTGAAACTAAAATCAGTGCTTGCGGAGACAGGTTCGGGCAGAGCATCACCGCCATATCGAAACTCGCCCCGAATGCGAAAATCGGCGACGGCCTTTCCGTGCATTACTCTGGCGGCTCCTCGCTTCCAAAAGACGTGGCCAAGTGGCTGGAGAAAAGCGGAGTAAAAAAATGACAACAGTTAGTTGAATAAGAACCATTTATAGAATGGCATTGTCAGAATAGCTGTCCAAATATTCCGAGTTCCGAACAACACGGGATCCAAGGTTATTATCTCGGTTGGATGGATTGCTTGAACCTTTTGCGGTCATAGAGTATGAAGTACCATTATACATTTCCGCTCATGCAGTATATACCAAGAGAGTCCGCTTTCTTACCCTTTACTTCATGGTCGCTCACATATAAATCACCGATTGTAACACTTCTTCCACAAAATGCTGCGCAAAGGCATTTCTTCCTATATCACAGAAAACTCGGACTGGCATATTTTTGCCGAGGCAGAGGGGCTTGAAGAAATCCCACAAATTATAGAAAAAATTTCCGTTCTTAACTCAGAGCAGGCAGGGCAGGGGCAGATTGTGGCCGTGGTTGACATTCAGATAAAGGGAAACTCTGACTACGCCTACAATGGATTTGAAGCCGTAAGGATGCTTTCCAAAGCGGATGCGTATCCGTATAAAATTTAGCAAAAACTTGAAAATATGATATAATAAGAACTTAGTAAAAGCCGAAAGAAGTTTATACTGACAGTTTTGTCGGCTTTAAAAAAATTATGGCTGATACGGAGAAATTATGTTATGACGACAGGCACACTGGCCTGCTTTTTTTGAGGAAGGAAAGAATGAAAAAATTATTTTTTATTTTGCTTATATCATTTACAAGTATGTTTGTTTTTTCGCAACAATTACAATTCAACCATTATAATTATTCTGATACCTGCGAAATAACAACCGATGATAAAGGAAAAATTTATACCAACCCATTTTATTCAGACAATAAGAAGGAAATCTTTCTTGAAATTGAAAAAAATGGCTATTTAAAATTAAAAAATGATGAATATGATTTATTTTTTATTGATGGCATGGACTGTTTTATAGATGATAAAATTGATTCTTACAAGATTAATGACTTATTAGGAAATGCTAATTTAAATGGTCGTATGATAGAAAACATAAAAGCGTCTTCAACCTTAACAGACAAGTATCATACATATTCTCCGGAGGGGGCATTGTTTGCATGGTACACAGGTGATTGTGATATATGGGGATTTGTAAAAGATAATATTCCATGGGTTGAAGGAAAAGAAGATTATGGAATTGGAGAATATCTTGAGTTTGAATTAATGCAAGATGTGTATAAAAATAATTCTCACAACGGTTGGATAATTAGGATTTTAAATGGATATGTAAATCCTGAAAAGCCGCATTTGTATAAGGAAAATTCAAGATTAAAAAGTGCCACATTGATTGTAGATGATAAAAAAGAAATAAAAATACAGTTCAATGATTACGTTGAAATTACAAATGTAAAAATTTCTGGAGAGGTAAAAAAAATAAAACTAATAATTGATGATGTATACAAAGGAACAAAATATAAAGATACTTGTATAACCGGAATTTCTGCATCACCAATATGGTGAAAGAATATTTTAGAAAGCAAGTCAAGCTTGCTTTCTAAAATTAAATTGAACTTTAAGGCCTGGACGAAGAAGCGGTAGTACGCGGCTTTACGCCTCTTGAAAAAATAAATAATAATAGAAGCGTTGATTCAAAAATTGTACAGAAAAATTCTTAAAGAAAAAAGAAATTAAGAAAGCTAATTCTGTATAAGAAATAAAGTTGCCATAACATGGTTTTCAAAGCCGACACAGCGGTCAAGCCGCTGTGCGGTTTAAAACGCTAGTTATGTGGACGCCCGCTACTTGAGGCGCTAGGTTTAAGTAGAAAAATGTTATTAACATATGGAAATATAAGAAAATCAAGAATCTTAAAGTATATGTATTGTGAAGATATAGATGATAATTTATATTTCAAGAAACTTGAAGAATACGAAAAAAGCATTCCTTATAAACAGTTTTTATCAATCAGAGAATTTTTACATGATGCAGATATTGAAATAAAAAAGAATAAAAATGACATTTCAATTTATGCGTTTACTCGAAACAAAACAAAGTTTTATAATATAATTTTCAAAAATGCCAAAATTTTGTCATTAAATTGTGTAAAAAGCTTGCTAAAAAAATGAATTGAACTTTAAGGCTAGAACAAAGAAACAGTTATATATCTTTTTCCTTGACAATACTTCCGTTTTGCGTTAGTATATATTTATGATAAATTCATTTGGAGATTCTGAAACAGAATTAATTTACAAAGGACAGAGAAGTAAAAAACTTCCGCCGACTATTCACAATGTTGCCCGACGGAAACTCCGAATGATTGCAGCTGCAAAAGAAGTTAAAGACTTAAGAATTCCGCCAGGAAATAATCTTGAACAGTTGGTAGAAAATCTTGCAGGGCTTTGGTCAATCCGTATAAACGACCAATGGAGAATTGTATTTACCTTTGAAAATGGAGGCGCAGACAATGTTCGAATCACAGATTACCACTAATGACAAATTACCGAATATTCACCCTGGAGAAATCCTGAAGGAAGAATTTCTTGTTCCAATGAATATTTCAGCATATCGTCTTGCAAAAGAAATTAATATTCCTCAAACCCGTATTTCAGAAATAATTCATGGGCATCGTTCCATAACAGCTGACACAGCAATTCGTTTTTCTAAGTTTTTTGGAACAACCGCAGAGTTCTGGCTCAATCTTCAGAATCTTTACGATTTGGAAGAAGAAGAAAATAATCATGCACCTGAGTTTGAAACAATAAAAATGTATGCTTATGCGTAATATCACATAGCAAGAAGTTCAAAGCCGACAGCGGGTCAAGCCCGCTGCGGTACAACTCATTGTTAGGCGGACACCCCACTGGAGGGCTTAGGAAGCGAAATGTTAAATCATAAGGGAACTGAAAAATTAGAAACAAACCGTTTAATACTTAGAAAGTTTAGGATGGAAGATTATCTTGCCATGTATAACAATTGGGCTTGTGAGGATATAGTAACAAAATTCTTAACATGGCCCACCCATTCAAATCCTGAAGTTACAAAGTCTGTTTTAACAGATTGGATAAACAACTATTCAAAAAAGGATTACTATAATTGGGCAATTGAGTTAAAATCTGAAAAAACAATTATTGGAAATATTTCTGTTGTTAATTACCGTGAAGAAACTATGTCTGCAATACTTGGATATTGCATGGGAAGCAAATGGTGGGGAAATGGAATAATGCCAGAAGCAGCTTCTGCCGTTCTTAAATATTTATTTGAAGAAGTCGGCTTTAATAGAATTGCCGCGGATCATGATAAGAATAATCCAAAATCCGGCAGAGTTATGCAAAAAATTGGAATGAAATATGAAGGAACTTTAAGAAAAGCTGGATTTTGTAATCAAGGCATTATTGATGAAGTTTGGTATTCTATCCTAAAAGATGAGTGGAAACTTTGAAAAGTGTAATTTCAAGAATGGAAAATCATTCTGAGGATATACGATTATCGACTTTGCAGAAAGTCGCATCTGTATTTGGAAAGCAACTTCGGGTTGCAATGTTGTAATATCGCCTAACAATGTCCTTTCCGAAAGTGTTTGTCACAAAAGTTGCTCTTCGTGGCTTTGCACCACCGCAACTTTTGCGCCAATTTTGCCCTCTCTATTATAATTATACATACAATTATCAGAAAATAATAAAAACTACAGAAATCAGGGGCTCGGAAAAAAAATAATTAACAAAGCCATAGAAGCAGCAAAAAAGAATAACTGCTACAAAGTAATACTTTTAAGTGGAATTGCAAGAAAAGAAGCCCACCAGTTTTATGAAAATTTAGGATTTAGTAGTGAAACAAAAAAGGCTTTTGACATGAGAATATGAGGAATATAATTTCCTTGAGTCGAGCCCGATGATAGATAATGCAAAGTGTCTGGAAGATTTACGAGTTCCGCTAAGCAATCACCTTGAGCAGCTTGTCGGGGACACAGTGAAGAATCCCTTATTCCACTTGGAATTTCTGCGTATAAACTTGCGCCACAGTTAATATTTTTCAGTATGTAAAACTCGATATTTGCCCTGTTTTATATTTATTAAAGTGTATTTTTTGCTATACTATAGGAAAATATGTTTTCGGAGGAAAAATGATGAAAATCAGCAAAACTCACTTTGTGACAGTCAAAGCTGCTGCGCTCCTTATGGCAGCATCGCTTCTTTTGGGGCTTACTTCCTGTGGTAATGATTCTGACTCAGACAGCACACCTGAGCCAGTTGCAGACACCGCAATCTATAGCGCACAGATGAAAAAATCCAGCACCTGCGGAGCCTATGCAATGGCTTACTTTCTGACAAGAACAGGCCAGATTGCAGAAAGCGACATCGAAAAGACGGCAAACCGCTTTTATTCTGAAGTTCAGTTTACTGAAGAGGAAGCAAGCGGTGATTATGAATTTCTTGAAGGCTACTCAAACCCGGTACTGATTGCCTCAAAGCTTAAGACGACCTGGGCAGAAAGCGCCAACCTTAAAATGCTTGCCACTGCCAGCACTGAGGCAGAAGAACTTCTGGCAGGTCTTGCAAGCGGCCTTGGCATTACAGGCATTACAAGCCTTACTTCTTTTGACCAGGGCTTTTCTGACAGCGACTACTGTATCGAAATCATAAAGTCCGGTTCATCTTCTCTGCATTACCTTTTGACCTACAAGAAAAGCGGCGTTCTTTTTAGCCGGGACCCTGCTGACGGAAAAGAATACAAGCGCAGCGAAATCCAGACTGCTCATCCTAAATACCAGTTCTGTAACGGCGGTGTTTTTCTTAAAGCTTATGCGGCTGGTACCATTCCGTCCCTGATTACGGTTAAGGCAAGCGAACTTGAGGGGCTTCAGGACACATTGAAGGCAAAGCAGGAAGCCGGTTTTGACTTTGTAACCGTAAAAATTACTGATATGACCGACGCAAAAGAAGCCATGGACTGGACTACTCTTGGTACAGCGGATGAAAACACTATGAGCACCCTCTCAGAATATGCCGATGAGCGCTTTAGCACGCTTCTTGAAGCCATCTGTGCCGTTCAGGGAGAGACCACTATGGAAATGAACCATGAAACTGGTTATTGTGACTTTACCTTTAGCGGCATGGCAATTTCCCTTGACCTGAGCGAAACTGCTCTTACCTATCTTCCTCTTGCGGCTTTTTGTGATCTTACTTTTCTGAACGGAGGGAAGCTTGAAAATGTTAAAATGCCGGTAAATCTTGTGGAGCTCACCCTGCCGGAAACCCTTACCGCATTGTTCACTTACTCTTTTTTGGCAGTGGGGATCAGTGACATTACCATTCCAAAAAATGTAACTGTAATGATGGACGCGCCGTTTCTTTACAATTCAAAGCTGACCATGCGCTTTGAGGAAGGAACTGAAATTACGAAAATTAATGCACTGGGTGGAGAATTTTCTGGTCCTACAGAAATCATCATTCCTCCCAGCGTTACAACAATTGCAGACAGAGCCTTTTACAAGAGCCCCTTGCAGACCATTATTTTTGAAGAAGGCAGTCAGCTGGAAAGCATCGGGGAAGAGGCTTTTTATTTCAACAATTTAGAAGAAATAGCCCTTCCTGCAAGCCTGAAATCAATTGGAGATAGTGCCTTCGATACAAGCGAGCTTACAGCCATTACCTTTGCCGGCACAATGGCGCAGTGGAATGCCATTACAAAGGGCACAAACTGGCTTGACAATGCGAATGTTTCGAAAGTGACCTGCTCTGATGGAGAAGTAAGCCTGACTGATTAGGAAACGCGCAAGGCCCGGACAGGGCTGTCCTTTTTGAAGTCTTTAATTACTTCTAGGACAGCCCTTTTTTTGCAGAATTTAATTAGTAGTTGTTCTTTTTGACTTCGAAGAAGCTCTGGGGGTGATTGCAAACCGGGCAAGCTCCCGGAGCCTTTTTGCCAACAACGATGTGACCGCAATTTGCGCACTGCCAGATAACATCGCCGTCTTTTGAGAAGACTTTTTCGCCTGTTACATTGTCCAGCAATTTGCGGTATCGCTCTTCATGCTCTTTTTCGATTGCGCCCACCATTTCGAAGAGTTTTGCGATGCGGGGGAATCCTTCTTCCTTTGCTGTTTTCGCAAAACCGTCATACATGTCGGTCCATTCGTAGTTTTCGCCGTCTGCGGCATCCTTTAAATTCTGGATTGTTGATGGAACTTCGCCGTCGTGAAGCAATTTGAACCAGATTTTTGCGTGTTCTTTTTCGTTGCGGGCTGTTTCCTCAAAAATGTCGGCAATCTGCTCGAATCCGTCTTTGCGTGCTTTGCTTGCATAGTAAGTGTATTTGTTGCGAGCCTGAGATTCACCAGCGAAAGCTGTCTGCAAGTTCTTTTCGGTCTGCGTTCCCTTAATGTTTTCCATTCTTTAGTACCTCCGGAAAATATATTGTATCCATTCTAATGGAGAATAATTAAAAGTCAACAGAAAATTACATATACTTAAATACCCTTCTATGGTAGTATTGTTGAAAAATAAGTAGTCGGAGTCTTTTATGAGAAAGTTTTCCCCCCTTAGTCTCTTTATTTGTCTGTTTTTTTCAATTTTTACTTTTTTGAACATTTCCTGCAAAGAAAAAAACGCTGAGAAAGTCAGAGTGTCTTATACTGTTTACGAGCCTAGTGTTGCCTACAGTCCTGATTCCAAGCCAGACACTCTAAGCATTGAATTTGACGGCTCTACCTCGCCCATTGACAAGGCCGACAAAGAACTTGATTCTCAGGGGCCGCTTCCCTCGGTTTCTCCAGCCATTGACGGAAAATGGCTTTGGTCAGGGGATTCTGTTCTCCGCTTTATTCCTTATGAGCGCTGGAAGCTGGGCACTTCATACAAGGTGAGCCTTCCTGCCGAAATCTTCTCGGAAAATGTCATCGTCTCTAAAAACACATTTTCTTTTGAGACAGGTTCTTTCAGCACAAGCCTTAGAAACGTTGAATTCTATATCAATCCGGAAAATCCTCTTGAAAAGCGGGTCACTGCCACTGTTCGGGGCAGCCATCCAATCGAAAAAGAAGGATTTGAAAAGTGCCTTTCCATGGGAATCTACCACCCGACAAGCCACAAGCGCACTGCCGTTAATTTTACGATTTCATGGAGCAAGGACGGTCTTGAAGCTTATCTTGTGAGCGACATCATTCCTGTTCCTCCCCGCACCACTTATTTTAAGGTCGAAATGTCTTCCGGTATCAAAACGATTGTCGGCGATGCCTCTTCATCAAGTTCTGATTCTGAGGAAGTTGAGATTCCCGGTATGAGCGATTTTGTGCGAATCACAGATATTTCCCATTCCCTTATCAAAAATGAGGAGCAGAATTACGATCAGGTTATTACCGTTGAGACAAAAGGCTCTGTCAGCGCGGAAGAGCTTCTTTCTCACATGGAAGTTTATCAGCTGCCAAAAGACCGGCCGGAAGAGCAGGGCTGGGATTATGAGAGAAATTATGACTGGAGAGACACGGGCATCCAGTTCTTTACTGACAAAGTAAAATCCCAGTCGGTTAAGATTGAGCCGGAAATAATTCCTACTCCGGAAAACGCCTCTACCGTGAACAATTTTATTATCAAAGTGCCGGAGCTTTCTTATATCCTCGTGCGCTTTACGGGAACGATTAATTTCTTCGGCGGCTACAAACTGGTCAACGACAATGATAATCAGAACTACGAATTTTTGAGAATAAAAAGTTATCCCGTGGAACTGGGAATCTTGTCTGAGGGAACGATTCTTTCCCTTTCCGGCAGCCGAAAAATGGCCCTTTCTTCCCGAGGAATTTCACAGGTCAAGTATTCTCTTTCAAGAATCATGCCGAAAGACGTGAATCACCTTGTTTCTCAGTCAAACGGAGACATGAGGAATTTCCGCTTTGATTCCTACAATTTTGATGAGAACAATATTTCCGAAAAAGAATCTTCTTATTATAAGGTTCCGAACTGGTCAAAAGAATTCGTCTCTTATTATTCCTTTGATTTTTCTTCTCACCTGGCTCCTAATCCAAGCAAGAATCTTTCCAACGGCCTTTTCCTCTTTGAGGTCTCTGATTATTCTGACGGATATAATTCTTCTTCCCGAAGCGACAAGCGTCTTATCCTCATAACTGATTTGGGCTTCATCGTAAAAAAGAACCGGGACGGCTCACGGGATATCTTTGTCCAGTCGATTTCAAAGGGAAGTCCGGTGGCTGGCGCTCAGGTTCAGATTATCGGTCTGAACGGAAATGCGGTCATCTCCACTTACACTGATTCAAACGGTCACGCCCAAATCCCTGATTATTCTTACAGCGGAAATCCTGAGCACCGGCCGACGGCTTATGTGGTAAAAACTTCCAATGATTTGTCTTTCATGCCTTATTCAGAGCGGGGCAGAAGCCTTGATTACTCAAATTATGACGTGGGCGGCGAATATGGTTCGGACGAGCCTACAAAAATTTCGGCCTATATGTTCTCTGACCGTGGAATGTACCGGCCCGGCGACACCGTTCACATCGGAGTAATCGCAAAATCAGGAGACTGGGACATTGATTTGAAGAATCTTCCTCTTGAAACGGAAGTCCTTGACTCGCAAAGCTCGGTCATTTACTCAAATCAGTTCCGCCTTTCTTCTTCGGGCTTCGAGGAAATAACTTTCTCTACAAAAGATTATTCGCCCACTGGCATGTATGACATCAACCTTTACATCCTCAAGGAGCGAAACGGCAAGCTGGAGCGGGAATATCTGGCTTCAACCAGCGTAAAAATCGAGGAATTCCTGCCTGACACCCTGAAACTTTCCGCCAGCTTCGAGCCTCTGCCAAAAGAGGGCTGGATTAACCCGCAGAAGCTCAAAGGTCTGGTCAGCCTCAAAAATCTCTTCGGCACTCCTGCCCGGGGCAACGACGTAAAGGCTCAGATGACTCTTTATCCGGGCTTCCCTGTGCTCAGAAAGTATTCGGACTACTATTTCTCTGATCCTTTCTATAAATCAAATTCATACGATGAATTCCTGGGCACCAAGCAGACAGATGACAATGGCGAGGCTTCTTTTGACTTGGACATCGAAAAATTTGAAAAAGCAACTTACCGTCTTGAATTCTATGTGGAAGGCTACGAAAAGGAGAGCGGAAGGAGCGTCAGCCAGATGTCCAGCATGTATGTTTCGCCGCTCAAGCACTTGATTGGTTACAAGGCAGACGGCTCGCTTTCATACATCAACCGGGATTCAAAACGCAAGCTTTCTTTCATCGCCATTGATCAGGATTTGAACCGAATCAATCTCAGCGATGTCACCGTTAATATAGAAGAAGTCAAGTACATTTCCACTTTGGTCAAACAGCCCAACGGCCTCTTCAAGTATCAGTCGGTCAAAAAGGCCTATCCTCTTTCTTCTGAGAAAATCACGATTTCTAAAGACGGTACCGATTTCTTTGTTCCGTCGAATGTGTCGGGAGAATACAAAATCACCCTGCTGGACAGTGAAGGACTTGTCTTCAACACGATTTCTTACACCATTGTCGGCGACCAGAACACCAGCCGCAGCCTTACCCGCACGGCAGAGCTTGAGCTTAAACTGGAAAAATCTGACCTTGCCTGCGGCGACACGGCAAAAGTCTTCATCAAGGCGCCTTACACGGGCTTCGGCTTGATTACCGTGGAGCGGGACAAGGTTTATTCTTACAAGTGGTTCAAGGCCAGCGAGCTTTCCAGCGTCCAGACCATTCAGATTCCTCAGGGAATTGAAGGAAACGCCTACATCAATGTCATGTTCAGCCGCAGCCCGGATTCAGAAGAGATTTTTATGAGTCCTTTCTGTTACGGGGCAATTCCTTTCACTTTGGACAAGGGCAACAGAACTAACAAAATCAAGCTGGATTTCAAAGACGAGATTAAGTCTGGCGAGGACTTGACGATTAACTATTCTTCTTCTGACGAAGGAAAAATCGTAATCTATGCCGTGGACGAGGGAATCCTGCAGGTTGCCAAATACCGCAATCCAAATCCTCTTTCATTCTTCTTCAAGAAACGTGCCCTTGAAGTCCGAACCTCACAGATTCTTGACCTTGTTCTTCCTGAATTTGAAGTTCTCAAAACTATGAGCGCAATGGGCGGCGGTGCCGGCATGGACGAGCTTTCAAAGAATCTCAATCCTTTCAAGCGAAAGCAGAACGCTCCCGTGGCCTACTGGTCCGGAATCATCGATACCGGCCGCGAGCAGAGAAGTGTCACTTACCATGTCCCGGATTACTTTAACGGCACAATCCGCATTATCGCAGTCGCTGTTTCAAAGGAAACAATCGGCGTTGAGCAGTCTTCGACACTTGCCAGAAATACCTTCATCATCAGCCCTAACGCCCCCCTTGCGGCGGCTCCCGGCGATGAATTTGACGTAAGCGTCACTGTCACTAACAATCACCGTGGCTCTGGCTCTGCAAATAAGGTTACTCTCACGGCAAGCCCAAGCCAGCACCTTTCGATTGTGGGCGAAAAATCTGTACCACTCACGATTGATGAGGGTAAAGAAGCCACTGTTTCATTCAAGGTTAAGGCAAACAATGTTCTTGGCGGTGCGGAAATCACATTCAAGGCTTCTGATGCGAGCGAGTCTTCAAAACTGAGCGCGACTTTAAGCGTCCGGCCGTCAATGCCTTATCAGATTTGGATTAAATCGGGCAAAACCGACAAAAAAGAAATCTCCGCAGAGGTAAATCACAAACTCTACGATGAATTTGCAAAACGCAGCCTGTCCGTTTCCAATGTTCCAACAACCTTCCTTGACGGCTTGAATTTCTACCTCGCAAATTATCCTTACGGATGCGCGGAGCAAGTCACCAGCAAGGCTTATCCTTATCTCTTTGAGGATTTTGTCAAGGCGGGCGGAAAAACCCATGCCGACGCCCAGAAAATGGTCAGCGACACAATCGCTATTCTGCAGGCACGGATGCTTTCTGACGGAAACATCGGCTACTGGACTAACAAGAGCTCTCCTATGCCAGAAATCACTCTCTATTGCGCGGAATTCCTGACAGACGCTAAAAAGCACGGATTCTTCGTTCCACAGAGATTCTTCGACAAGGTTTTGGGTGCGGTTAAATCAATCGCCAATTCTTCAAAAGATTCTGGCTTCGACATTATGCTGCGCGCACATGCGATTTATATCCTCACCAACAACGAGATTGTCACGACCAGCTATCTTGAAAAACTTGAGGGCGACCTGAACCGCAAGAATTACAGCGAAACTGACTACGAAGGGCTTTACCTTGCCGCCAGCTACGCCATGCTCAAACAGGACAAAAAGGCGAATTCAATTCTCGGCAAAATCAAGCGCAAGAAGATTTTTGATTCTTCATGGATGTTCCACAATGGCCTGCACTATGTTTCAACCTACATCGACGTGATTGCCCGCTACTTCCCTGAGCGTATCACCGACATCAAATCAAATCAGGTGGAATATCTTTGCGAGGGCCTTGAAAGCATGAGCTCATACAACACTTATTCTGTGAGTGCGGCAATCCGGGCTTTTGAAAGCTATTCCAATGTAGAAAAGGGCGGAATCTATTCAGCCTACGAGATTTTCGGAAAGACTGAGCGGGAACTTCCTCTTACCGGCAATCAGATTCTTAAAGGCGATTTCACGAAAGATGCCGAGAAGATTTCTTTCCGTACCAGCGAAAAAATGCCGATTTTCTTCCAGACCTTGCAGGCGGGCTTCGAGACTTCAATTCCTGAAAAGGACATAAAAGAAGGCCTTGAAGTGAGCCGGGAATTCACAAATCTTGACGGCAAAAAAATCGACTCTGTGAAAGCAGGGGATGACATTCTCGTAAAAGTCTCCTTCCGCTCTCTCAAAGGTTCGATTCCAAATATCGCCATGGTGGACATGCTTTCGGCCGGCCTTGAGGCAGACATAGAATCTATCCGCTCTGGAAAATACAACAAGGGCTGGTCTGCCGATTATGTTGACATCCGCGAAGACCGTGTCGTGATTTACGGCACTGTCACGGACAAGATAAACACTTTCACCTACAAGGCAAAGGCAACGAATACAGGAAAATTCGTAGTTCCGCCAATGTTCGCGGAATCAATGTACAACAAGGATATCCGCGCCCTTTCTCCTCACGCGCCGCTTACGATTGAGGCAAGAAAGTAGGGTGTTTTCTAAAAAGCAGCTTTCCCTGCTGATAGCCTTTTGCCTTGTCATGGAGGCATTTCATCTGGCAGTCGCAGGGGCTTTCCTCGCGGAAAAAATGCGAGGAGACATTTTTCACGGTCTCGAATTTTCCGTCGTTTACACTGACAAAAAAGGCGAGCTTCTTCAGATTTTTCTCACAGAGGATGATAAATTCCGAATTTACCGCCCCATGTCGGATTTTCCCAAGGAATTTCTGGAGGCGGTTCTCTTGCAGGAGGACCGGTATTTTTACTCCCACAAGGGAATAAATCCTGTGGCCATCGTGAAGGCCGGAATCGAGACTTATATCAAAAAATCCCGCCGCATGGGGGCTTCAACAATCACCATGCAGACGGCGAAACTCAAATACGGCCTTTACACAAAATCAATTTTCGGAAAACTCAGGCAGATTTACATGGCTCTTGTCCTTGAATTCTGCTATTCCAAGCAGGAAATCCTTGAGTGTTACCTTAACCTCGCTCCCTGCGGCTATAATATAGAAGGATTTGAAACGGCCAGCTGGTATTACTTCAATAAATCAATCCGCGAGCTGAACCTGTCCGAGAACATAATGCTGGCCGTCCTGCCTCAAAACCCCACGAAGCGAAGCCCTTCTCCCAATCGCACCCCCAGCGAGCTTATTGAAGCAAGGAAAGTTCTTTTTGAGCGCTGGGCGGAAAATCATCCCGAAGATGCTTCCAAAGCTCCCTTCATGGACATGCAGATGTCAACGGAATGTCGCTTTCCCAACGAGGCCCGCCATTTTTGCGAAATGCTTTATTATGACAGGGAAAAAACTTCTGATTCAGTCAAAAAAAGCCGTAAGGCCGTGAAGACTACCCTTGACCTGCGGATTCAAAAGCAGTGCGAGGAGATTTTTGACACTTATATTCATCAGAACCGGCATTTCGGTGTTGAGAACGGCGCAATTCTCTTGCTGGACTGGCAGAATATGGAAATCGTGGCCAACATTGGCTCCGCCGACTATTACAATGATTCTATCCAGGGGCAGGTGAATCTTACCACTTCAAAACGCTCCCCCGGTTCTACCCTAAAGCCTTTCATCTACGCAATGGCTCTGGAACAGGGGCTGATTCACTACGACACCATGCTGAAAGACACGCCTGTCACCTTCAACGAATACTCCCCGGACAATTACGGAAGTATTTTCAAGGGGCCAGTAAAGGCTTGGTTTGCCCTGGGTGACAGCCGCAATATTCCTGCCATTGCCTTGAACCGTGATTTAAAAGAGCGGGATTTGTATGATTTTATGGTAGATTCCGGCGTTTCCCTGATGAAAGAGAGGGAGCACTACGGACTTTCAATCGTTTTGGGAACTTGTGAAGTGACCATGCTGGAGTTAGCAAAAATGTACGCGATTCTGGCAAGCAACGGAATCCAAAAGGAAATCCGCGCAGTCTATTCGCCGAAAAACGAAGTGGGAAAGCGTATGCTGACTTCGGAAAGTGCCTTTATCGTAAAAAAAATGCTTGAGGAGAACACTCCGCCTTATCAGCATAAGCCCAAAGAGCTTGAGGATATAAAAGTCGCCTACAAGACAGGAACTTCCATCGGCTTTAAGGACAGCTGGAGTGCAGGAATTTTTGACCGCTATGTTCTTTGTGTCTGGATTGGAAACTTTGACGGTCACGGAAACAATTCTTTTTTGGGCAGGACTATGGCGGCCCCTCTTTTGTTCAATCTGGCCTATCATCTTTTGTCCGAGATTCCGCAAAATGAGAGGATGAAGGCGGCCATTCCGCCAAAAAATGCCATTCAGGTGAAGGTCTGCTCTGTTTCCGGCAGCCTTCCCACCGAGGCCTGCGAGCAGACTGAGTGGAGCTGGTTTATTCCGGGAGTCTCGCCCATCAAGACTTGTAAAATTCACCGGAAAATCAACATCGACACCCGCACTGGCTACCGCACGGACGAAAGCGGGGAGCCTTACATAAAAACCGTTTCCAGGGAATTCTGGCCCAGCGATTTGCAGAGCCTTTTTGAGCAGGCAGGTCTTCCCCGCTTAAAGCCACCGGAGTATCCTCCCGAAGATTTTTCATATTCTGCCCACGGTCAGGGCTTTCCGCCGGAAATTGTCTCGCCCATGACAGGCACGGACTATGTTTTCAGAAAATCAGACACAAGTCGCAACAAAATCATGCTTCATGCGGTGGCAGACGCGGATTCTGCCGAGCTTTTGTGGTATTGCGGAAGCGATTACATAGGCCGGAGCGAGCCGGGAAAGTCTCTGGAATGGTCGCCTAAGCCGGGAGTTTACGATATTACCGTCTCTGACCAAAAAGGCCGCAGCGACAGCGTTGTGGTTTCAATCGTGGAGACGGAATAGATTCTCTTGTCAGCAAGCTGTTTTTTTCTGCCTGAAAATTTATTTCCAAATTTGAGTATGCTCACATTGAGTAAATCTCAAAAATCCTCTATAATTTTATCCAAATTCTATTTTTATGAAATCATATCCTTTGGAGGAATTATGACAATCGCTGAAATGCTTAACCAGAGTATTATCCTTACTCTGCTCGGTATGTGTGTTGTTTTCAGCTTCCTTGTCATCATGATTGTTTGTATGAACGGTCTTCGTATTTTCGTTCATGCAACTGGTCTTGACAAAGAAGAAGCTAAAACTGATGTCGCGGCGCCAGTAGCGCCCGCAGTCGACCAAAATGCTATCGTTGCCGCAATCGCAACGGCTTTGCACGAAAAAAACTAAAAGAGGTTAATCAAAATGGCTAAGAAAATCGGAATTTCTGAACTTGTTTTGCGTGATGCTACACAGTCACTTCACGCTACTCGTATGACTTTGGCGGATATGCTGCCAATCGCTCCAAAAATTGATAAAATCGGCTACTGGGCTGCTGAGGCTTGGGGTGGAGCTACTTACGACTCTTGTATCCGCTTCCTTAACGAAGATCCCTGGGAGCGCCTCCGCAAATTGCACGCTGCAATGCCAAACACAAAAATCATGATGCTCCTCCGCGGTCAGAACCTCTTGGGCTACCGTCACTATGCAGATGACGTTGTTGATAAGTTCGTTGAGTACGCTTCAAAGAACGGCGTCGATGTATTCCGAATTTTCGATGCTTGTAACGACCCACGCAACCTTGAGCGCGCTACTAAAGCCGCAAAAGCAACTGGAAAGCATGTTCAGATGGCTATCTCTTATGCCACAACTCCATATCACACAAAAGAAATCTACGCTGACCTTGCAAAAACTTATGCTGATTTCGGCGCAGACTCAATCTGTATCAAGGATATGTCTGGCTTGCTCAAACCTTTCGAGGCTTATGATCTCGTAAAAGCAATCAAATCAAAGGTTGACTTGCCGGTTGAAATCCACTCACACGCTACAACTGGTCTTTCAGTTGCTACTTTGTTGAAGGCTGCTGAGGCTGGTGCAGACGTTCTCGATACTGCAATTTCTGCAATGGCTATGGGAACTTCTCACTCACCGACAGAGACTGTCGTTGAGATGCTCAAAGGCACAGATTTCGACACAGGCCTCGACATTTCAGCTCTTCTTGAAATCGCAGCTTACTTCCGCGACATCCGCAAGCACTATGCTTCTTTGGAATCAAAATTCCTCGGAGCTGACACTCGAATCCTTAAAAGCCAGGTTCCAGGCGGTATGCTTTCTAACCTCGAGTCACAGCTCAAACAGCAGGGTGCTTCAGACAAAATCGACCAGGTTTTGGCAGAGCTTCCACTCGTTCAGAAAGACGTTGGATACGTTCCTCTCGTTACACCGACCTCACAGATCGTTGGTACACAGGCTGTATTCAATGTACTCTTCGGCCGCTACGAGCGCATGACCGGTGAATTCTGTGACCTTCTCACAGGTAAATATGGTAAAGTTCCTGCTGAGCCAAACAAAGATCTCGTTAAAAAGGCTCTTGAGCAGAACAAAATGGAAGAAGCCATCACTTGCCGTCCGGCAGACAAAATCGAGCCGGAATGGGACAAAATGGTTGAAGAAGCAAAAGCAAACGGCGGAAACGGCTCAGTTGAGGATGTCCTCACTTACGCTATGTTCCCGAAAGTTGCTACAAAATTCTTCGAGACTCGCGCAAACGGTCCTGTAGACGCAGAAAAAACATTCGGTCTCAAAGAGGCTCCAAAAGCCGCTTCTTCTTCAAACGGCTCATACACTGTTACAGTCAACGGACAGAGCTACAATGTTCAGTCTAATGGCAGCACAGTCACAGTCAACGGAACTCCATACAATGTTTCATTCGGCGCTCCAAGCGCAGCTCCGGCTAGCGCCGCTCCAGTTGCAGTTGGAGGAGTTGATGTTAAGGCTCCAGTTGCAGGCACACTTCTCAAACAGTGCTTCGCAAACGGAACAAAAGTTTCAAAAGGTCAGACTGTCATCATCATCGAATCTATGAAGATGGAATTGGAAGTTAAGGCTTCTGACGAGGGCACAATCACATATTCTGTTCCAACAGGAACACAGATTACAGCTGGTCAGACACTCGCTACAATCGGCGGTGTTGTAAAAGCAGCTCCAGCTCCTGCAGCTTCTCCAGCTCCTGCAGCTCCTGCAGCTTCTCCTGCTCCAGCAGCAGCACCTGTTGCAACCGCTCCAGCTGGTGGAAAGCCAGTTAACGCTCCGGTTGCTGGTACTTTGCTCAAATATGCAGTAGCAGAGGGGGCAAGCGTACAGGCTGACACAACAGTCGTAATCATCGAATCTATGAAGATGGAACTTGAAATTAAAGCAGGTAGCTCGGGTAAAATCCACTTCACAGCACCAACTGGCTCTCAGGTAACAGCCGGACAGGCAGTTGCTTCTGTTCAGTAAAAAATAACTGTGTCATGCTGAATTTATTTCAGCATCTCTTATAAAAGAGATTCCGGGTATGACTCGGAATGACATGGAAAATAGGAAATAGAAATGATTGATTTGAACAATACTTTTAAAAAAAGAGTTCTTGGAGTTACTCTTGCAATTACAGCAATTGCTTTCGTCTTGAGTACAACTTCCAAGGTTCTCGCACAGACAGCAGAAGCTCCGGCCGATAATACAAGCATTGAGGTTGTTTCCGAAACTCCAGCTGCAGCAGAGCAGGCTTCTGGTCACGGTCTTAACCGCGTCATCAAGGGAACAGAGAAGTGGGGCGAAGAGCACAATATCAACCCCCTCAAATTCGTTCAGAATATCGGAAAATCAACTGGTATCTACCAGATGATGAATCAGAAAAAGGTTGAACCAAAGGCTGAATTCAAAGATCCGATTGCTGAAGCTCCAGAGAAAGACTGGGGAACGGCTCCTGGCTGGCAGTCACTTATTATGATTGCAGTTGGCTTCCTTATCGTTTATCTCGCTGTAGGCAAAGGATTTGAGCCTCTCCTTCTGATTCCTATCGGATTCGGTACGATTCTCGTCAACATCGTCGGCGCGAACATGGGTGAATTGCCTGACGGTATGCTGGCAATCATCTACCATGCTGGTGTCGGCAACGAGTTCTTCCCCATGCTCATTTTCATGGGTATCGGTGCAATGACAGACTTCGGTCCTCTTATCGCTAACCCAAAAACAGCCATCCTCGGTGGTGCGGCTCAGTTCGGCGTATTCTTCACACTCTTCGGTGTTGCCGTAATGAACCTCTTCGGCCTCAACTACAACATCATGCAGGCTTGTGCCATCGGTATCATTGGTGGCGCTGACGGCCCGACATCAATCTATGTTTCTGGAAAACTTGCTCCTGAGTTGATGGGTGTAATTGCAGTTGCAGCTTACTCTTACATGGCTTTGGTTCCGATGATTCAGCCTCCAATCATGAAGCTTCTTACTTCTAAAAAAGAACGCCTGATTAAAATGCCAAACCCACGTGCTGTTCCAAAAATGGAGAAGGTTTTGTTCCCTCTCATGCTCTTGATTCTTACAATTCTTTTGTTGCCACCTGCAGCTCCTCTTATCGGTATGCTTGCATTCGGTAACTTCGTAAAAGAATCTGGTGCCGCTCAGCGTCTTTCTAAGACAATGGAAAATGAATTGATGAACATCGTTTCAATCGTTCTTTCATTGGGCGTAGGCTCACAGATGACTCCGGAGAAAATCATCAAGGGTGAGTCTGTTGGTATCATTGTTCTTGGTTTGGTTGCATTCGCTGTCGCTACAGCAGGCGGTTTGCTCATGGCAAAACTCATGAACGTATTCCTGCCAAAAGGAAAGAAAATCAACCCGCTCATCGGTTCTGCTGGTGTTTCGGCAGTTCCTATGGCAGCCCGCGTTGCAAACAAAGTCGGTCAGGCAGAAGATCCATCAAACTTCCTCTTGATGAACGCAATGGGCCCGAATGTCGCAGGTGTCATCGGTACCGCTATGGCAGCCGGTGTATTTATCGCCACTTACGGTGGGCTGCGCTAAAGCGAATCCCACCGCAAGTGGCTTAGCGAGTTTCTGCTATGGCAGAAACTCGAGCGCTTCGATTTTATGGTGGATTAAGATAATCCGCCATACGTTGCTTAACGAGTTTTTTGCAATGCAAAAAACTCGATCGCTTCGATTAACGGTGGTCTCCGCTAAGGAATTCCTCACAGAGAGCACAGAGTTCACAGAGGAATCTTATAAATAGGAATATAACACCCTCAATCAAGCCTTTGTTAAGAGCGTGACTGAGGTGTTATTATTTGTTATAAGCGATGCTCTCTGTGCGCTCTAAAGCTCTGTGAGAAATTTAAACTCTATGAAATCACGCTTTCTGCACTTTATTCTTGCTTTTCTTCTCTTGTTTTCAGCTCCCTTTGGAACGAGTGTGCAGACGGCATTTCTTGATTCTTCCGACGACATAAAAGTCGTTACGATTCATTCTTCAAGCCGGGAACTTACCCCCCTGCTTGTAACTGAATCAAAAATCATTGAGCGAACTCTTGTCCGCTCTCAAAAAAAATCAGCGAGTACGCAGGAATTCAACCACGAATCTTTCTGTGCTTCCGCTGATTTTTCTTTTTCTTTCCCTTCTTTTACAAGCAGTACGATTCCATCTTCAAGAATCCTGCTTCTTCCAAAATCCCTTCAAACTGTAATTTTTCTCCAAACCCTCGTCTAGATTAACTCCCGCTTTTTCAGTTTTCAATTTTTAATTTTTAATTTTCTCGTTTTGGAGTTTTATATGAGTGCTGTAATTCTCATTGGAATTTTTGTCGTGACGACCGTGTGTTGCATTATTTTCTTTAGATAGCGGCAAGGATTTTATATGAAAAAATTTTTCTCCCCGCAAATTCTTAGGGAGAGCAATGATTTGTTCGCATCGCTTATTGATTTGATTGACTCAAACTACATTCGGGACAAAAAACAGATTCTTTCTGATATTTTGTTTCGCGAGTCATTAAAGGGCGGAAACTCGACTTCTTTTGGAAAGGTTTTCGTTCATACGGCTCGCACAAGCGGAATCTCAGCGTTTTGCCTTGCTTGCAGTCAATCTCTTGATGGGTGTCTTGAAATTCTTCTTTTGTGGAATGAAATGACTGAGCATATCCTTGATAAACTTTCGAAAATCTCACATTTCCTGCAGAAATCCGCAGAGAAAAATTTTTCATGCGGGCAAATCATTTGTGAACTTAAAAAATTATAGAGGTGATTTTATGTTATTCGGATTTATTGCTATTGTTTTAATCGTTGTTTCTGCTGTCATCTTTTCGATTCTGGGAGTCGCCGTTGACAACTTCGGCGACAAGTGCATCGAAATGATTGACAGAAAACGATAATTTATAGAGCTTTGAGATAAAAAGAATCCACAGATTAACACAGATGTACACAGATTTTTATTTTAATCTGTGATAATCTGTGCCTATCTGTGGATGAATGAAATAGCACGGCATGTAATTCGTGTTTTTTATTCCGTAAAATTTACCGAGACTTCTTCAAAGCCTGAGGCCAGGAGGATTGTTTCGGTGATTTCTTTTGCATGAGACTTTGCTTCTTCCAAAAAGCCTGTTTCTAAAATCTCGGCTGAGGCCGATTCCTGATTAAAGCGTATTTCTGCCATAATCTCCTGAACGGAAATAGAAACGAAGGCGCTCTTGCTTTCATCGAATACTTCAATGCTTGAAATGTCATTTGAAAGCACTTCCACTGGCGGAAGCTCGACTTTTACGCTTTTCCCCCGGTTTGACACAGAGATTTTTGCCTTGGATATGTCGGAAATGCCCCCGCGGATAAGGCCTGTGTATTTTACTATGCTGTAAGTTTTTGCCAGTCCCGCGATTCTGGTCTTTTTGATAGAGATGACATCAGAGTATGTGTTTTTGACCGTGGCAAGCTCCGCGCATTTTGCCAATTCCCTAAAAACAATGGCAGAAGATTTTTCAGTCTTGACTTCCCCCAGCTTCTGCCAGCTAAATTTCCCGCCAAAAAAGAGAGCGCAGAGCAGGGCGAGAATCACTATTATCTTGAAAAGAATTTTGTTGGCGAATTTTGAGAAAATCTTCAAAATCAAAGGACTTTTACTTTTTTTCGCGCCTTTATCTTTTTTCATAAGTACCTCCAAATTATCCCGGTCACTTATCACTTTTTCCTTTAAATTTATTTCAATCTAGTATACACTATATTCTATGGAAAACAATCAGGTTGCGCTTTCACAGGCAGAAGTCGATAAACTTTTGGGGCTCTCAAGTGGTGATAGGAGTGATTCTGTCGTCAAAAAAGAAAAGAAGTCATACAAAGTCAAGGAATTCCTCACTCCTGAGCAGCTTGAAGAAGTCAGGGGAGTCTGCAAAAGCGTCTACAAGCATTTTAAGCTTGACCTTCGTGGAAAATTCGGTGAGCCCAAAATCCGTAAACTTACTATTTCATCCTTGGAACAGATTAATATCAACGAGTTTTTCGATACAATTACCGACAACGACTTTCTTTACGAAGTCAGTTTTGGAGAGCTCAAGGCATTCATCAAGCTGGACAGTTTCCTTTTCGGCGCCCTTTCAGGCATGAACATCGATACCAAGCATAAAATCAACTTTTTCCAGAGCGAAGTTCTCAAAGAATTCGTCGTTAACTTTCTGGCAGGCTCTTTTGCCCGTCAGTTCAGCGATAAATTCGAGCCTGTGGTCACTTCTCTTTTCGAGAAGGACAAAAAAACTTTCCGTACTGGAAAAACAGGCCTCAATATCACGATAAACTGGAACGAAAATCTCCGCTCATTCGGTATCGAAAAAGTCTTCCTCACTCAGGAAGCGGTGGAATCTTTCAGGGTGCTCTCAAAATAACAGTCTTTTATTAGAATTCCTTGGCGCTTTTTGATACAATTTCCTCATGTCATTTGTCAGAAAAATTACGTCAGGATTGGAAAAACGTTACTGGCTCTATACTGTCCTTTCTCCGCTTTTTATGTTGGGTGAAGTCGGCATGGAAACAACCATTCCCCTTGTTATGGCCCGCCTGGTCGATGTGGGAATCAAGAACGCTGACTCCGATTTTGTGATAAGACATGGCCTTCTGATGGTTGCGATGGCGACTTTTTCCCTTTTTTGCGGCGCCATGTGCGGAAGGATTTCTTCCCTTGCGGCCTTCGGCTTTTCAAAGAACCTGAGACGAAAACTTTTCGGAAAAGTTCAGGATTTTTCTTTCTCGAACATGGATCACTTTGGCACAGATTCACTGGTCACCCGCCTTACCACTGATGTGACAAACCTTCAGAACATGTACCAGAATATTATCCGCACCGCAGTTCGCTCCCCTGTTATGATGATTTTCGGAACAATCATGGCCTCAAGAATCAACGCCCGGCTGGCCCTTATTTTCTTCGTAGTGATTCCCCTTCTTGCCATCATTCTTATCGCCATTGTGCGCGTCGTTTATCCCCGTTTCCGTCAGATGCTCAAAAAGTATGACAATTTGAACCGGGTGGTGCAGGAAAACCTGATCGCAATCCGGGTGGTGAAAGCCTTTGTCCGCGGGGAGCACGAGAACGAAAAATTCGACTCAATCGCAGAAGACTTGCAGCGCACTCAGGTGGGGGCTGAAAAAATCGTCATACTGAATATGCCGGTAATGCAGCTTATGATTTACGGCTGCATCACGAGTGCCCTCTGGTTCGGCGGAAATATGGTCATCTCCGGGGACATGGAGACCGGCGGTCTTATCAGTTTTATCTCCTATGTCACGCAAATTCTCATGTCGCTGATGATGCTTTCCCGCCTCTTTGTCATGTTCATCTTGAGCCGAACGTCCCTTTCCCGGGTCATGGAAATTCTGGATGAAGAGATAGAAATTAGCAATGAGGAGGGGGAAGCCTCCCCCTACGCGCCCACGCAGTTGGTCGCTACCCCTTCTGCGGACTTCAACGCCCCGAATGACATCGAGTTTTCTCATGTTTATTTCTCTTATGACAAAAAAATGGAGCATTCGGTTCTTAGTGACATTAATCTTTCGATTCCGAAAGGAAGCACTGTGGGAATCCTTGGCGGAACTGGAAGCTCAAAGTCTACCCTTGTTCAGCTCATTCCCCGGCTTTACGAGGTCACGGAGGGAGCCGTGAAGGTTGGGGGAGTGGATGTGCGGCAGTGGGATGTAAAGTCTCTGCGGGAGAAAATTGGCTTCGTGCTTCAAAAAAACACTCTCTTTTCAGGAAGCATCGCGGATAATCTTCGCTGGGGAAATGAAAATGCCACTGATGAGGATTTGATTGCCGCCTGCAAGGCCAGCGACGCCCACAATTTTATTCAGGCTTTTCCCGATGGTTATGACACCAAGCTTTCTCAGGGCGGAGTGAATCTTTCAGGCGGACAGAAGCAGCGTCTCTGCATTGCCCGCGCACTGGTCAAAAATCCGGAAATCCTGATTCTCGATGATTCCACCAGCGCGGTAGATACGGCGACAGACCTGAGAATCCGAAACGCTCTCCGCTCTTCCCTGCCAGAGACCACAAAACTTATCATAGCTCAGCGAATCGCCTCGGTTCAGGATGCGGATTTCATCATCGTCCTGGATGCCGGGAAAATCAACGGAATCGGAAGGCATGAGGAGCTGATGAAGTCAAATCAAATCTACCGTGAAGTCTACGAATCCCAAATGTCAGAAAACTAAGCTCAGAAAAGCGATAAGAGGAACTTATGCCACCAGTAAAAATGAGGGGAACACAGAAACCCCGGAATACAAAAAAAACGATTCTCCGACTTGTCTCCTACATGGGCCGTTTCAAAACCTTGTGGATTTTTGTCTTTTTCTTCGTGATTCTTTCGGCACTGGCAGAGGTGGCCGGGGCATATCTTTTAAAGCCTGCCATCAACGATTACATTCTGCCCCTGATTGGAAAGAAAAATCCCGACCTTTCAGGCTTTGTGCGTCTCATTGTCACAATGATTGCGGTCTATGTTACAGGCGCCCTTGCTTCCTACGGTTCCGAACGGATTCTGATTTCCATATCTACAAATACTCTCTGTGCCCTCAGAAAAGACTTGTTTCACCATATGGAAAAACTGCCTCTCCGTTACTATGACAGCCACCAGCACGGCGTCCTAATGTCGCTTTACACCAACGACACCGATACGCTCCGGGAAATGTTCAGCATGAGCGTTCCCCAGCTTTTCTCAACTTTCTTTCAGGTGACTGGCATTTTCATCATGATGTGCCTGCTTTCAATTCCTCTTACCCTTCTGGTGATTCTGACAATCGCCCTGATTATGATTCTTTCAGCGGAAATCGGAAAACGGAGCGGAAAAGCCTTCCGCCGGCAGCAGGAGAACATCGGCCGGGTAAACGGCTACATAGAGGAATTGATTGAAGGCCAGAGGGTGGTCAAGGTCTTTACGAAGGAAGGGGATGTACAGAAAAAATTTGATGCCCTGAACGAGGATTTGCGGAAGGCCGGTACAAGCGCTATGAGCTATGTTTCCGTTCTCGGCCCCATGATGAACAATCTTAGCCATATCCAGTACGCCCTTACGGCGATTCTAGGTTCCTTTCTTGTCATCAAGGGTTTTTCCGATGTGGGAACCATCGCAAGTTTTTTGCAGTCAACCCGCTCTTTCTCCCGTCCTCTGACGCAGGTAAGCCAGCAGTTCAACTCGGTCCTGAACGCCCTCGCCGGCGCGGAAAGAATTTTTGCCGCCATAGACGAGGAAATCGAGAGTGATGATGGGAAAATTGATTTGGGAAAGCATCCGAAAGGAGATTTCCAGCTTAAAAATGTGACTTTCTCATACAAGGAGGGACGACCGGTTTTAAGGAATATTTCCCTTCACGCGCGGCCGGGAGAAAAAATCGCCCTGGTCGGCTCCACTGGAAGCGGGAAAACGACCATAACGAACCTGCTTACGAGATTTTATGACATCGAAGAGGGGAGCGGCGAAATACTTTACGACGGAATCCCCCTGAAATCCATAAAAAAAGACTCATTGCGTCGTTCTCTGGGCATGGTCTTGCAGGACACGCATCTCTTTACGGGAACAATTTTTGATAACATCCGCTACGGAAAACTTGATGCCACGCGGGAAGAAGTGATTGCGGCGGCCAAGCTTGCCAACGCTGATTATTTTATTAGCCATCTTAGTAATGGCTACGACACGGAAATCACCGGCGACGGCTCATCCTTGAGCGCAGGACAGAGGCAGCTTCTTGCCATTGCCAGAGCCAGCGTCGCAAATCCTCCCGTCCTGATTCTGGACGAGGCGACAAGTTCCATCGACACCAGAACGGAGCGGCTCATTCAGAAAGGCATGGATTCCCTGATGTGCGGCCGAACTGTCTTTGTCATTGCTCACAGGCTTTCTACGGTACGGAATGCGGATGAGATTCTTGTCCTTGAAAAAGGCGAGATTATCGAGCGGGGAAATCACGACGCCCTCATGGAAAAGAAAGGGCGTTATTACGATTTGTATACCGGCGCTTTCAAGCTGGAATAGTATGAAATTGATGGGGCTGCATATTAGACAGCCCCTTGGATTTATTTTCGACGGCCGAAAATTCTTAAAATTGCGAGGAAGAGATTGATGAAGTCGAGGTAGAGCTCAAGGGCTGCCATAACCGAGACTTTCTGATAATCTTCGCTTCCGTTTGAGTGTGCGGCTACTTTCATGATTTTCTGGGAATCGTAGGCTGTAAGGCCGGTGAAGATGATGATAGTTGCGATTGCGATTACAAAGTCAAGAATGCCTGTGTTCAAATTAAGAAGTCGTGACATCACGAATTCAAGCAGCGAAACGACGATGACACCTACGAGCGCCATCATGAGATAGCGGCCGGCAGTGGCGAGATTCTTTTTTGTCGTAATTCCGTAGAAGGCCATGGTAAAGAACATTACGCTGGTTGCCACGAATGCAATTGCGATTGATTCAATCTGGTATACAAGGAAAATCGAAGAAAGGGTGATTCCGTTTATGACAGAGTAGGCCACGAATCCCAGGACTGCCGTCTGAAGCGAGATTTTTCGGATTTGCGAGGACAGTGCGATAACGATGACAATTTCTGCGATGGCAAGAATCCAGAAGCCCATCATGTTGTTTTTGTAGAGAAAATTTCCGAATGGAGAAAGTTCTGCTCCATTAAAAATGGTGATTGACGTAGTGAATGCGGAAATCGCGCTGATTAAAAGTGCGAGCCCCATCCAACCGTATGTTTTTGCAATGAATTTTGATTTTTCAGATTCAACTGCTGAAATAGTTCGTTCCATAGTGAAACCTCCTTTTCATATTTTATAGGAATTCAATGAATAATGCCACAGACTTTTGATTTTTATGGTTAATTTGCCTTTCAATTTTTCCGATATTCATAGGGAGAAATTGGTTTGTGGGAGAATCTAATCATGAGAACATTGTTCACAAAAGCGGCTTCAGTTTTCTTTGTATCAGTTCTGATTACTGCCTGTGCGACTTCTACGCTTGCAAAATCAGACAGCGTTCAAGAGCTGATTATGCAGGGACGCTATGACGAGGCAAAGGAAATTTTCAAGACGAAAACCGATATAAATTCTGTTGACGAGAACGGAGATACTGCGCTTCATGTTGCTGCCCGCGTAAACGAGGCTGATTTGGTCAGTTTCCTTATCATCAAAGGTGCTGACACGGAACTGCGCAACAATGACGGAGACACTCCACTTCATGTTGCAATCAAAAATGACGCCATTGACGCGGCAAAAGTTCTTGGCATCGTGCATGGCGATATTTTTGCAAAAGATTCTGCCGACAATACGGCTCTCGAGCTTGCCCTTGCGAAGGGGCCTGAATGGTATGATGCCATGATTACGTCACAAACCGGAGAGCTTCGCGATGTTGACGGCGAATCAATCGTTCATTATTTCGTTAAAACCCGGGATGAGAAGGCTATTGACCGATGTATTTTTGTGGGAGTGCCGCTTTCTGTACGTGATAATTATGGCCTTTCCCCCCTTGATTTGGCATTCAAAAGCTCGGACAATGCGGCTTCAGTGCGTATCGCGGCAAAGCTTTTGCTTGCAGGGGCAAGTCCGGTCCGCGGGGATTATGCATATTTCGAGGATGCTGTCCGTACCCATAATATGATTCTCCGTTTTAATGACGGACAGACACCCCTTCACATCGCAACGATTGACGGTCATACCGGCGTGGTTGATTATATTCTCAATGAGCAGACTTCTGTCAGAACAGTCGATTTGCTGGGTGCACAGGATATCAGCGGTGCGACAGCCCTTCACGAGGCCGTTCGCTATGGACGTGTTGATATCGCAAGGCTTCTGCTTTCTCATGGTGCCAACGTAAATGCCATGGATTCGATCGGAAAGACACCGATTCTTCTGATTATTCCGTCAGTGGCACAGCAGGCTCTTTATCCTCTTCTTCTCCAGCACAAGGCGAACGTCAATCAAAAAGACATGTACGGCGACACTGTCCTGCATGTGGCGACAATGGCCAACGCTCCCGTGAACACACTCTCTCTTTTGGTGAGCAACGGTGCCGTGGTAAATGAACGAAATAAGGAAGGTGTCACGCCCCTTGCCCTTGCAATCGAGACCGAACACCCTGAGCAGGTTCGTTTTTACGCCCAGAACGGAGCCGACATTTATGCAGAAGACATGGAAGGAAACACGCCGATTACAAAAGCCCTTGATTCTGAAAGCCGGGCCATGCTGGAAATGCTTATCAGCAAGACGAATGCTTCTTCAATAGACTCAAGCGGAAACACTGCCCTGCACATCGCCCTTAAACGGGATGCTCCGATTGATTACATCCGCTATCTTGTGGAAATCGGCTCGGACGTGAACGCCCGGAACAAAAACGGGGACTCAGCCTTGTTTATCGCGGTTCAGAAAAACCGCCGGGATGCGGGTGACTTGCTTCTTGAGAAAAACGCAGATATTTTTGCCACAAACACCCAGAACAATTCTCCGCTCAGACTTGCCCTTACCCGTGGCGGCGAGGTTCAGGACTGGCTCATCACTTCAAAAACATTGAACTCCACTGACGGAAGCGGAAATACGCCTCTTCATTATGCCGCTGAATGGCACTTGAACAACGCGATTCTTGCTCTGATTCAGAAAGGCGCTAAACTTGATGCCCAGAACGGAAACGGTGAGAGCGCGGCCTATTCTGCCGTTAAGGGCGGAGATGATTCTCCGTCAACGATTAATGTGCTTGTCTCGAAGGGACTCGTGATTGATTCAAAGGACAAGCTGGGGCGAGACAATCTCGGCAATACGCCGATTCATGCGGCCGTGAAGTGGAGCGCATTCAACACGGCAAAAACGCTTATCGGCCTTGGCGTCGATGTTGATGCGCAGAACCTCAGCGGAAAGACAGCCCTTAGCGATGCCTGCCGTTCTGCAAAAAAAGATATGGCCGTTCTTTTGATTCGCAGCGGAGCTGACATAAATTCAACCGATGCCACAGGACGTACTGTGCTCATGGATGCGATTTCAAGCTCGAACGAGGAGATGGTGCGCCTGCTTCTCCAGTACAAGGCGAATGTTCAGGTTCAGGAAATGTCCGGACGAAACGCATATCATGAAGCCGCTCTCACGGGAAACATCGGAATAATCAATCTGATTCGGAAGACCGGAGGAAATCCGCTTTCAAGGGATGCGGCAGGAGATACACCTTTCTCCCTCGTGCTGAATTCTGATATCTCCGTGATTCAGGCTGTTCTCGGAAATGACACCACTGTTGCGGATTCTGACGGAAATACGCCGGTTCACATTGCCGTAAAACATCACGCAAGTAAAAAAACGCTTACCCAGCTTTTGAATATGGGATATCCTGCAAGCCAGCGAAATGGGCAGGGCTTGACGGCCTTGAATCTTGCAGTGGCAGAAAATGAAAAAAATCTGGCACTTGTCCTTCTGGAGTACGGCGCTGACCCATACGTATCAACTGCAAGCGGAGAAAATGCCCTTACGACTGTGTTTAAAACGAAGAACATGGATTTGCTTGACGCAATCGCAAAATACAACAGCACGAAGGCAGACCGCCAGGGAGACGGAATCCTTCATTATGCGGCAAGATTTGCAGGAAGAGACATCGTTGAGCATCTGCTTGCTCTTAAACTCGATAAAAGCGCCCGCAATATCTCAGGCGAGACACCGGCTCAAATGGCAGCAAGATGGGGAAGATCGGACATTGCGGAATTACTGAAATAAATCAAAAAAAACAGGCTCCAAACAAGCACGACAACGCTAGTGCTTGCATCGGGAACCTGCCCCAAACATCGCAGTGAGCAAAGCTCAGGCGAGTTTGTGTCAGAACCCCGATTCCGCCTGTTTTTTTTGCATTTTTCTGGATTGCTGCAATCTACGCCCTTCACACCATCATTTATATAGAAGAAAAATGGTCGGGATTTTTGATAGTTCCGACTTTTCTTTTTTCCAGGCGGCTATGGTTTTAGTCTTGATGAATTCCTGGTCTGTGGTGATTCCGCTGGCGATGCAGAGCTTTGTTTCCGCTCGGCAGGTTTTTAGAATCGCCTCAAACATTTTCTGATTGCGGTAGGGCGTTTCGATAAAAAGCTGGGTCTGATTTTCCTTGTAGACTTTGTTTTCCAATTGTTTGATTTTAGATTCCCGCTCTCCGTTCTTGACCGGAAGATAGCCGTTGAAGGCGAAATTCTGGCCGTTAAATCCCGAAGCCATGAGAGCCATAATCATCGAGTTGGGGCCGACAAGGGGGACGACTCGCAAATTCTTTTTTTGAGCGATTTCCACCGCACGGCTTCCCGGGTCTCCAATGCAAGGACAGCCCGCGTCAGAAATCACTCCCATGCACTCGCCTTTTTCCAGCGGAAGAAGAAGCTTCGAAAGGTCGGCTTTTTCGTCCGTGTGCTCGCTGAGCTCGGTGAAAGTGCAGTCATCAATCGGAAAATTTTTGTCCAGAGAAATCAAAAATCTTACGGCTGCCTTGCGGCTTTCAACGATAAAATGCCGGATATTCCTCACGATTTCAAGATTGTAAGAGGGCAAGACCTGCTCATTGGGAGTCACTCCCATCGGGCAGGGGATTAGATAAAGGGCTGTTTCCATGAGAAAATTATAGCAGATTCTTGGAAAATTAGGAATTAGCAATTTTTGGCTATGAATTCTTCTGTGCGCTTGATTGCGTCTTCGCCCCAGTAGTCGCACAGCATTTCCCTTGCTTTTTCATGCAATTCTGGTACAACTTTTTCGTTCAGTTGTCGGACATTGTTCACACAGTAGAATTTTGCAAGCCGCTGCAGGGATTCCATTTCTTCGGCGGACGGCAGATTTCCGTTCTTTTCTTCATTTTCGGCCCAGTCGTAAAGGGCTGTGATTATGCTTGCGGCGGAGCAGACTTTCTGCCATTCTGAAATTTCCGTGATTTTTTTGGATGTGATTCCGACACCCTGACGGTAAAAATACACCGGCGTTTTGATTCCGACATAAAGCTTTGAAAATCTTGCGATGAAAAAATACTGGAGAACTTCTTCTGCCATGTGGGCGTAAATAAACGGAACTTGCTCGAACGCTTGTTGGTAAATCTTATGGCGAATCAGTTTTGTGGCGATTACGGGGCGGTATTTTCCTTCAATAAAACACCCGGAAAAAACAGATTTTCCTTCAAGAATGCCTTCGTATGGATGGACTTCGTTCCGGCTCTCAACATGATTTTTCCCTTCGCTGTCGAGTGTCACGCAGTCGCCCTGAACTACATCTGCATTGTGTTTAATTGCCTCACTGTATAAAGAAGAAAGTGCGTTTGGCGGAAGAAAATCGTCAGAATCCAGCATGAAAATGTAATCTCCCGCCGCTTCCTCAACCAGAGTCCGGCGGACTTCGACAAGAGCCTGATTCCGCTGATTTTCAAGATAACGGACAGAAATATTATCCGAAAGTCCGCGTTTTTTGATTGTCTTGGAGAATTCCTTTACAATCTTTTTTGCGCTCCGTCCGTTTTCATCCCTGCCGCGGCTTGCATCGCTCAGCACAAGAATTTCAATTCCGATGAAATCCTGTGCGGCGACACTTTCGAGGCATTGTGCGAGCCATTTTTCAGTATTGCAGACTGGAATGCAAACGGAGATTTTAATAGTTTCCGTCATTTATTCTTCGTCAGCATTTTCACAGGTAGCGACCGTATCATTAGTATAAGGTGAGCCACTGTAAATATAATCGATTCTTTCTGTTGTCTCTGTATCAAACTTAATATTCTGCGTTGCGTTTATTGTATATGCCGTGCTTACAGAAGTTTCCTCGTCAAAAATGATAACCTGATTTATATTCTTGTAACAGAATTTTGATTTTTCTTCATCGTAGAAGAATTTTCGTCCGTCATCAGAAATGACAAGCTTCTTTGGCTTGATTGCGATAAATTTTTGGGGCCCGAAGAAATTATTCGTGGCTTGGTAAAGTGACATGTTAAAGTTTCCGTCTTCGGATGAGAATCTTATAGGTGAGTTTGATGCAATTGAGGAATCACCAAGAATATTTGTTTCTTCCTTCGTGAAATTGTTGGGGCTGATTCTGATTAAAGCTCCACGTGCATAATGTTTAAAAATCAGTGAAGAATCAGCTTCTTGTATAGAAGAGTCCGTTTGTACTGAACTTTCACTAAACAACGCATACAGGTACTCGTTCTGCAAAATCATGTCGGTGATTTTTCCTTTTGCTGTAATGCTGCTTGTGAAAGCTCCGTCTTTTTCTGAAAGTTTGATGGATTCAATTTTATCTGTTGTATTTTCAAGTTCAATGGTTTCTATATAATTGCCGTTATTGTAATTCGCAGTGTACTTCATCGGAATCTTTACGAAACAGATTCCTGATTCTTGCCCTTTAACTGCAATATAAATATAACCTTCGTATACCGAGATGTTGTTTACTTCATCGTAGTTTGTTTTTTCAAGATTTGTCGCGAAATCAAAGAATTCAGATGTGTCGATAGAACTATCGGCAATTTGTTCTGAAATCATTGTGGCATTTGTGCCAAATCCAACATCATAGGCATTGATTATAATATTTCCTTCTGCAAATCCTGCGTAGAAGATTAATCCAGTTTTATCCTTGTAAAGTTTTATATCTGTTACGGCGGATGATATGTCTAAAGTCGCAATCTCAGGCTCTTCATACGCTTCGCAATAAAGTTTTTCGCCATCGGTGTAATAAACAAAATCATTTGTATCAATCACAAAATCCGTGAATGTTTTGCCCTCTGAGAAAGTCTTGGTTGGGGAAGTTTGAGTTCCAGATTCCAAGAAATCTTTGTCGAATTTGTACATCGCATAGTTTGCCGGAGTTTTAACAGTTCCGTCACCGTTCATAACTGCCGCAATCTTGTTATACAGCACGATGCTTGTAGTGAATCCCTCTTCCTGCTCAGGTTCTTGTTCTGCGTAACTGAGCTTGACTGTCACTGTTGTTGGCTGATTTTTCTGAAGCTCGATATTTTCGGTTGTGCCTGTGTAAATCAGGTAATCTTCTCCGAAATAGGAATCGTAAACATTGACGGTGATTTTATAGGTGTCTCTTGAGTCAAGGTCTGAGAAGGTGAATGAAATGTCTGAAGTCTTGTAAATGCTTTCAAAATCTGCGGAAGAATTTTTTGTCTGCGTGCCGCTTGAAGAGCCAGTGAGTTCGGCCGTGATTTTTAAAGTTTCAGTTTCTTCGGTTTGATTGTTGACCTCGTTTTTGTAGATACGGGGGGGGGTATAATTTAGCGATGGTGAAATGACATGCCGTTTTTCTGCAATTTTTACAAGGGTCTCTTGTGGAATTGAGAAAGAGAGGCTACTTTTGCCGGAAGATTTTTCATTGAAAGCGCAGGAAGCAAGAAGAATAATAAGAAGTGAAAACGTTGTGAAGATTTTAGTTTTCATACCGCGACTCCTTTTTTTATATTATTTTAAAATTATAACCGAGGATTTTTCATTTGTCATTATTTCTGCAAGAAAAATTTTCATTGGAAGAAATGGCGGCTCGGCTATGGAACCCCGAAGTTGCGGAACTAAGTGGAGCAATGAGCGTTAGCGAAGGGTGGAACAGCCGCAGGCAGTTGATTTGCCCCTGAAAATAATTTAATCTTTTCTCAGTAATTTTTGGAGAAAAACATGAAGATTTTGATTCGACCGCATGATATCGGAAAGGGAAGCGCTGACTGGCTGGGAAAAAATGCTCATGAATGGGGCTTTGACGGCGTTCAGCTGGCGATTGCGAAGGCTGTTGAGGGACAGAACGGAAACCCGGGCACTCTCACGCCGGAAGTGATTTCAGAAATCAGGACTGGCTTTAACTCGCACAAGGTTGAGATTCCTCTTTTAGGGGCTTATTTTAATCCCGTTCACTCAAACAAGGAAAAAGTGAAGGCCGGAGCCGAAAAATATGCCGACCATCTCCGTCATGCCGCTGAATTCGGGGCGAGATTCGTTGCCAGCGAGACCGGCAGCTACAACGATGACAAATGGACTTACAATCCCAAAAATCAGACGGAAGAGGCCTTTCAGGAAGTCAAGAAGATTTTCGCTCCCATGCCGGCTGTCGCCAAAGACTCTGGTGTCTGCATGGCTCTTGAGGGAGCATGGGGCCACTGTATGTACAAGCCGGAGATGCTGAAACGCCTGGCCGATGAAATTGATCCCGGTCAGGAGAATTTCCGCTTTATCGTGGATATTTACAATTATCTTTACATCGGAAATCACGAGGAGAGGGCGAAGATTTTTGAGACCTGCCTCAAGCTTTTTAAAGGAAAAATCTGCGGCTTCCACTTAAAGGATTATGTGGTCAATGGCGAGGAGCTTGAAATCGCGCCGCTTGGTCAGGGAATCATGGGCTGGAAGGACTTTTTGCCTATGATTAAAGCAGAGTGCCCGGACGCTTACCTTATTTTCGAGGGCGTAAAGGACGTGCCTGCTTCTCTTAAATTCGTAAGAAGCATTGTGGAATAGAATTCCTCACAGAGACACAGAGGTCACAGAGAGTACTTTGGTTATACGAAAATAAAACACCTCGGTCACGCCTAAAAATATGACTGAAGATTAGCCTTATATTATCGGGAAATAACCTCTGTGTACTCCTTAGCTCTGTGAGGAATTTAAACCTCGTCCATGCAGGTTCTGCCGCCCCATTCTTTGCTGTGGGCTTTTTCGTGGGCGATTGTGGCTTCAAAGTCGGCCAGGGGCGAGCAGTTGGCTTCGATTTGGCGGGCTGTGGCGTTGAGGCGGCGGATACACTCGCTTTTGTCATTGTAGCCCAAGCGTGATTTTTCGATTGCGTCGCCCAGGACGCGGATTGACTCGTCGTAGATTTTCAGCGGAACAGGGAAGGGGTGGCCGTCCTTTCCTCCGTGGGCAAAACTGAATCGTGCAGGGTCGGTGAAGCGGCTTGGAGTTCCGTAAATCACCTCGCTCACCAAAGTAAGGCTCTGCAGCGTTCTGGGGCCAAGCCCCGGCGTGAGCAAAAGGCTCTCAAAATCCTGATTGTTGCTTTCGTAGGCCGTGGCAAGAACGCTTCCCAGTCGCTTTAAATCCACATCTTCAGCGCGGACATCGTGATGAGCGGGCATTTTTAAATTCCTGTCATTATGCAGCTCAAAGGTCAGCGCATATTCTTCATTTGAGATTTTCGCAATCTCCTTCATCATTTTGTCGGGATTTTCCTGAGTCAGGGAGAGAATGCTTCCCCGTGTTTCCTTGGCGGCCGAGTCCGTGAGATTTAAGATTTTTCCCTGATTTTCGCCAGTAACGCCTGAGTGAGGCTCTTCAACAAAGGAGCGGAGATTTTCCGAAGACCAGTGATAGCGGCGGGCGGTGCGGGTGAGAGTGTTCATTCCCTGCTGGACTACGACCCAGTCGCCCTGATCGCTCAGGACAAAATTGTGCATGTAAAGCTGGAATCCGTCCTGAACTGCGTTTCCGTCAACTTTTGCGGTGAGCCGGCTTGCGTTTACGAGGGAAGTTCCGTCCAAGCCCGTGGCATCTGCCAGATACAAAAGCTCATCCGGCGTCTTTCGCGAGTATTTTCCCCTGCCGCCGCAAATACAAAGGCCGAATTCCCGCGCCCGCTCGTTGATTCCCCGCTTCAAGGCATACATTACGCTGGTGGTGATGCCGCTTGAATGCCAGTCCATGCCCAAAACCGCCCCCAGAGACTGAAACCAGAGGGGGTCTGAAAGGCGGGTGAGAACTTCCTTTTTTCCGTAATTTATGAGCAGGGCTTCGATTATTTCCGTTCCCAAAAGCTTCATCCTGTCGGCGAGCCACTTGGGAACCACGCCCGTGTGAAGGGGCAAATCGGCATAGCCAGAGCGTTTGAGCATGGGGAAATTATAACAGAAAACGAAAAAAAATGAAAATTCTTATTGACAGAAAGTGATAGTGATACTATCATAATTTTGAAAGGAACTGATAGTGATACTATCAGAAAAACAAAAGAACTTTTGAAAGGTTATTCAAAAAGGAGGAAAATATGAAAAGAATTATCGCAGCTGCTTCGGCTCTTGCCCTTACGGCTGGCTTGGCTTTTGCCGAGACACACGAGACCCTTAAGGCTCACACTTTGCAGACAAGCGTGGGTGACATTTCGTTCGGCGCTTGGGGACGCTCTACTTTCAATGTGGGACGTCAGAATACGAGCACGAAGATTACGGCGGATTTGACTGCGACGGGAAATGCAGTTGTAGCAAATGCTGCAGTGGCTACTGGTGCGGAAACCTTGTATGCTAATGCTTTGAAAGAAGGCGGAAATTTTGCTACAGTGTCTGCGGCGGCTGCTGCTGCAGGGTATACGTTGGAGGAAGTATCCTTAAAAGAAGATTTAAGTAATCTTGAAGATTATGCTACGGCTGTTGCGACATACAATGCGGTAAATGCTATGATGAACGGGCAGACTGTAGACGGAGAAACACTTGGAAATCTCGTAGCTGGGAATTATATAATCAAAGCCCTCAAGGCTCAGGAAAAAGATGAGTCAAACTCTCGCGGATACATGGGGCTTGAGCCTGACTGGTCTTACGGAAACCGCGTTGGCTTCTGGATTATCGGCCGCACTCCTGACCAGCACTTTGGCTTCGACTTTAACCTTGACGCTGATGCCCGCGCTCTTTTCGTCCACAAACTCTGGGATTCAGACGAAGACACTGACGACGTGAACTACAATGAGGACGGAAAATACGCCGTGGCAATCGGCGACCAGGCAAAAATCTGGGGACTTTTTGACAATTCTCTCTTCCAGACAAAAGTTGCTTTCGGACGAATGAGGGAGCAGGAACTTCGTGGCACAATCGGTGATTTCGGTCAGCGCGAGTCAAGCGACGTAAAATCAGAGGACGATATTTTTCAGGAAATCTGGACTGCCACAGGTCTCTTCCTCTCGGCGAAGGCAAACGAGGATTCTCCTCTCAAAGGCTTCTATGTAAACGGTGCGATTGACCTTGCGGGAACTCTTGGAATCACTACGACAAATGCGGACGGAACAACTACACGAAGCGAAAGTGCTGCAGACACAGACAGCGACAAGGCAATCAGTTTCTACGAAGGCATGAGATCGGCTCAGGCTGGCGTTGGTTACACTCTTCCGGGGCTGTTCCAGATTAAGGCTCAGTACTGGGGCGACTCGATTTCAGAGAATAACTACCGATATGCAGTAAGTACCTATAAAAGTGCCCGGGAGGCTGGTTTCGGCTTGAACGACTACTATGGTCGCATGGAATTCGGCATTGACTGGCTCGGCGGCATGGGTGGAGCTACAAGCTTCCTTGATCCTTCCCTCGACTTGGAGAAAACGCCGAACGCTCACCTTATCGAGCTCGGTTTCAAGGTTCCGATTGTTACTGACAATGATTTGCGTGACTATGATCCGGAGAAATTCTACAACTGGTATTCATGCCTTGGTACAATGGGTGTGATTCAGAAAGGATTCATCATGTACAAAGGTCACGTCTGGGGCGGACAGGGCGTTTCAAACTTGAGCCAGTATTCTTACAACCTTGTTGACATGAATGCGGGTGACGGAGCAGACATCCTTATGGCTGGCTTTGACTTCCTTACTGAAGTCTGTGTCAATCCTTTCGGAAAACAGGATCTCTTCGTCGGTCTTTCTGGAAACTATAATATCACATCTGCTTCTGCTGACGGTTCAATGAAAAGTGGTCTTTCTGTAGAAGACTTGAAACTGACACAGCACAAGTTCGCCGCTGAGCTCTATGTAAAGAAGACTTTCGCTGCCAACAACTTCATGTTCGCTGGTATCGCAGGAAACTTCTCGATTCAGAAAATGGAAGGAACGGTCAATGGTATCGTTGATCTTTCTTACGATGGAAAAGCAAACAGATTCTACATGCCAATCGGCGTAGAAATGTTCTTCTAATCCAAACGAATACAAATCAGGGGGAAAATCATGGAGCGTACTGAATATTTCTATCATGGTGAAGAAGTCACTGACAAGGAAAACAGGATTTTTACGGTTCTTTCGATTGACTCCCTGATTGACGGACAAATTGAAGGCGAGGGAGACAGAAAATTCTGCAAAGACAACGACTTCGCCTTTTACGGCTCTGGCTGGCAGGGCTGGGCTTTCGGTGGCGAAATTGACGCGGGAAAGTTTCAGAAAAGATATTTTCCTGTGGTTCCCCAGTGGAAAAATTATTTCACCCTTCCTGGAAAGCTGCCTAAAAAGCTTCATTCAAAAAAACTTCTTGTGGGCAGTTTCATCATGTATCTCCGCTGGAACTGGAACGGAAAGAATCTCTATCTCGCTCTTGCTTCGGTAGGAAATGTGGGTGGCCTTCTTCCGCCGGTTAGCTTCTACGTGGACCGGAAAAAGCGGGAAATCACCTGTACGGCGTACAGCGACGGCAAAAAATGGCATGAGGGCGACAAAATCGCCGAGCTTGCGCTTTTTTCTGCCTCGGATTTCTTTGAATTGCGGGAAAAAACGCAGAAACTCTTCGCTGCTGATAAAAACGGGCGTTTCGGAAGTCTGGGCTTCCTTAATTCCACTCCGCTTAAAGGCAAAATCACCGTGGGCGGCTGGGAATCATGGTACAATCACTATGCCAATATCAACGACGAGTTGATTCAGGGGGATTTGGCTGGCCTTTCTCAGACCGAAAATCTGATTAAGACTCACTTCCTTGACAATCAAAAGCCCTGTGTCTTTCAGGTAGACGACGGCTGGGAAATCTCACTGGGGGACTGGGATGCCCGCCCTGACCGCTTTCCTGAGGGCATGTCGGCACTGGCGGCTTCCATTTCGGATAAAGGCTATGTTCCGGGCTTGTGGATTGCCCCCTTCATCGTGGATTTGCGCAGCAACTTTGCCCGTACTCACCGCGACTGGATTTTGCGTGACGAAAAGGGAAAGCCTCTTGCGGCCGGTTTCAATCCGCTTTGGGGAGCCAACTTCGGAAAGGAGCAGCCTTCTTGGCCCGGCTCTTACTTCTGCCTTGACTTGAGCCGGGACGATGTTCTTGCTCATCTTGGCTCGCTGATTGACAAGGCCGTGAACGACTGGGGCTTTCGCTACCTTAAGCTGGACTTCCTTTTTGCGGGGCTTCTTAAAGGCAAATTTGCCAATGGCGGCTCTGCTTACGAATGGTACGACAGGGCAGTGAAGGTGCTTACAAAACGCACGATGAACAAAAAAGGCGAGCGGGTGGCTTACCTTGGCTGCGGAATGCCTTTTGAGGCCAGTTTCAAAGCCTTCCCCCTTTCACGAATCGGCACTGACACCAAAGAGGCCTGGGATATTTCCTGGATGAAAAAGGCGAATTATCCGTCACGGCCCAGCGCATTCGTGAACATGCAGGACACGCTGGGGCACGCTTTCTGGGATAACGGTATTTTCGTCAACGACCCGGACGTGGTTTTCCTTCGTTACGAGAATATCAGTCTGACAGACAAGGAAAAAATCCTGATAGCCCTGGTGAATTATCTTTTTGCCAGCCAGATTATGCATTCGGATGATCCGGTGCATTTTGATGCTGAAAAAGAGGGCGGATTAACCAGAAAAATCGAAGCCCTTTACAAGATTTTTGAGGACGAAGACTTTGGCGTGGAGAACAGAAATGCCGAATCCTACTTCATCTTTTCGAAAAATCAGAAATACATTGGCTTTATCAATTTGAGTGACAAAGCCATTTATATAGAAAGAACTGAACTGGTTTCAAGATTCGGCGTACGTCCGGAAAATCTTGAGGCTGTTGTGGATTATGCCGAGCGAATGAAAGAGGGCTTTCTTTTTGAGCCTCACTCGATTTCGATTTATGAAGCAAAATAAAAAGTGGAAAGGAGATGAAAATGGACAAGTCATCGGTAATTTTTGGAAATGTAATCGACAGAAAAACGCTGAAAAAAGCGGCGGCACAGCAGAAGAAATTCCTCAAAAAGTTCGGCGATGACAGGAATACTCCTTATCATCTTGCCGCCGTGGACAACGATGTGCTGACTCCGGCTTTCGGGGCAAAAGTCCTTGTGCTTTCAAAAGAGCCTATGGGAGCCTTGCCTGAAAAATCAATCATAATCGGAAATATCCGCATGGGATTCGGCCACTACAGAATCTCCATGGCAATGGCAAGCGCGGCTCACGCTCTTGGTTACACGCCGCTCTGGCTGGACTTGAATTCTTTCCCGGAAACGACCGGCACGAAAATCATCGCCTATCAGAATAAATTGTATTCCATGGCCAGCCGTCTTTCACAGAAATCAAAACTCTTCAATAAATTGGTTTGGGATCCCCTTAACACCGAGGGCTTCAAAAAACTCACCTACAATGCAGGAGACCAGAAAACAGCCGAGCTGATGACGCCGGTTCTTCACGACCTTCCTCGGGAAACACCCTATATTGCCACTCATGTCTGGCCCAGTCAGGCTGCCGTTCATGCGGGCTTCAAATCCGTGGTGAACGCAATTCCCGACAACTGGGCCATGGGCTTGCATTTGAGCGAGGGTGCCCTTCATCTGGTGCAGACTCCGTCTTCTTATCTTTCTTACAGAACTTTAAAGGGCTTTGACGGCGAGAAAATCCTCAGTCCCATGGGCGAAAAGGACATCTGCTATGCCGGTCACTACATGGACGATGAAATGGTTAGCAACATCGAGTCTGACTGCAAAAAACGTCTTGACCGCATTTCTGGCAGAAAACCCCTCCGCTTCCTTCTGACGATTGGCGGTGCCGGCGCCCAGGGAGACTATTTTGCCTCTCTCATCAGGACTCTCATTCCTTACATCAAGTCAAAGAAGGCCGCTCTCTACCTGAATATCGGCGATTACGAAAACGTGTGGAATATGTTCAAGTCGAAGATTCCGGGAATTGAGGATATTTCGCTCACTCACTTCCACGACTGGAATTACACCCGGAATTTTGCGGAAAACGCCTTGAATGACAACGGCTGTGTCGGCGAAGAATCCTTCGGAATCCACGTTTTCTGCCATAAGGACATTTTTGCCGCCGTCTACGCCACTAACCTGCTTATCCGGTCCTGTGACTGTCTCATCACAAAGCCCAGCGAGCTTGCCTTCTATCCGGTTCCGAAACTGATGATTCAGCATGTTGGCGGACACGAGTGCTGGGGGGCAATCAGAGCCGCAGAGGTTGGCGACGGAACTCCCGAATGTCCAAGCCTTGAGTATGCCGAAAACATGCTCTGCCAGTTCATTGAATATCCCGACTTGCTTGAAATGATGAATCATGCGATTATTGCTAATAAAAAAGCCGGCATTTATAACGGAGCGTATCACGCGGTTGAAAAAGCTGTCGGCGAGGAGAACAGCAGATATGAGTGGCCGGGACGTTGAGGTAAAAGAGACACGCAAGGAAAAAAAAGACGGTAGGATTCAGTCGATTATCGAGTGTACTTTTGGCCTTTTCGCAGAAGACGGTATCGAAAATATTTCGATGAATGATATTGCGGCCGAGGCAAAAATCGGCGTGGCTTCACTGTACCGCTACTTCCAGACCAAGGAAGAGCTGGCGATTGAAGTGGCGATTTACGCTTGGAGAATCGAGAAATCGATTTTCAATGAAGTTTTTACGGCGGATTCGTACAAGGAACTTTCGGGCTATGAGCAGCTCAAAGTCCTCCTTGAAATCTTCGAGGACGCCTTGGTCAGTCAACGGAGTTTTTTCAGCTTCGTTTACTATTTTGATTCTTTCATTAAGAAAGAAAAAGTGTCGGCGGAACGGCTGGCCGAATATGAGAAAACCATTGGCGATACGAACACGATTGTCGTGAACGCGCTCAAAAAAGGAATCTCTGACGGCTCGATTTCTTTCACCGGCTCGGAAAATCCCGTGCTTGCACAGGCGAGCGTTCAGGAAATGTTCACTACGATGATGCATTCCCTCTTCTGCCTTGCTCAGAAACTCTCGATTTCAGGAGAATTGCTGAACATGGACAGAATCGTCGAGGCACGAAAACAAATTGAAATACTGATAAACATTATTCTTGTTGCACTAAGAAATTGAAAAGGGGGCTGTTATGTTGGGGGCAAAAGAAAAAGCATCTTATGGTCTTGGAGCGGTCGGAAAGGACATGGTTTACATGCTTTCTGCCAGCTATATCCTTTATTATTTCCAGGACATCATGGGCGTGAGCGCCGTTGCCATGGGCATTATCCTGCTTGTGGCGCGAATTTTTGACGCGTTCAACGATCCGGTCATGGGCGTTATCGTCGCGAAAACAAAGACTCGCTGGGGAAAATTCCGCCCCTGGCTTTTGATTGGAACTCTCACGAACGCCGTCGTTCTTTTTCTTATGTTTGCCGCTCCGCCGAGCCTTGACCCGAAAGGCCTTATCGCTTATGTGGCTGTCACCTATATTCTCTGGGGTGTCACTTACACGATGATGGACATTCCCTATTGGTCAATGATTCCGGCCTTCACCGAGGGGGGAAAGGACAGGGAAGTGCTGACCACTCTCGCGCGAAGCTGCGCCGGCGTTGGTTCTGCCATCATTTCAATCGCCACGATGATTGTGGTTCCCCGTCTCGGTGAAATCCTGGGCGGAATCGTTCCGGCTGAACTGTCATCCCGCTTTCCCGGAGGCCAGTGGAGCGAGCTGGTCGGCTTCAAGTATTTCACTCTCGGCGTTGCCTTGCTTTTCATCATCTTCACGCTGATTCTCTGCCTTTCAATCAAGGAAAAATCAACCGTCGATATGAAAACTCCGTCTATGGGCGAAATGTTCCGCGCCCTTCTCCGCAACGATCAGGCTGTGTGCGTTGTCCTCACAATCGTCGTGGTGAACATCGCCCTCTACATCACTTCAAATCTGGTGATTTATTTCTTCAAATATGATTTGGGCGGAACAAACTGGAATGACGGTTATGCCCTCTTCAATATGGTGGGCGGCGGCACCCAGATTCTCGCAATGATTCTTCTCTATCCTCTTCTCCGCAACGGTCTCAAGCTCAGCAACACTAAAATTTTCTATGTGAGTGTTACCATGAGCATTATGGGCTACGTCGCGCTCCTTGTCATGGCAAGCCTTGGCGTGAACAGCGTAGTTCCCTTCCTGATTCCAGGCGTCCTTGTCATGGCAAGTGCCGGCGTGAACAACGTCATCATCACGATTTTCCTCGCAAACACCGTTGACTACGGCGATTTGAAGAACAGCCGCAGGGATGAATCCGTGATTTTCAGTATGCAGACCTTTGTCGTCAAACTGGCTTCCGGCGTCGCCGCATTCATCGCGTCCATCTCGCTTTCTGTCCTCAACCTCAAGCAGACTGTGGACGAGGCTGCCGGCGAATCTGTCAACATCGACTTCTCTCAGGGAGTCTCTGACGCTTCAAAAATGGGATTGCGAATGGTAATGACCCTGATTCCAATCCTCGTCCTGATTCTCGGCGTAATGATTTTCAAATACCGATTTGTCCTCACAGACGAAAAAGTCGAGGAAATCTCATCTGAACTTAAAACCAGAAAATAAAAAAAGGGAAAAGGCAACCTTCAAAAGGTTTCCTTTTCCCTTTCAATCCTTTTTCTTTCCAATTTTACGGGGGAAAGGCTGAAAGTGATATTTTCAGACTCACCCCTTATTTTATCTTACTTCCTTCCAAACACCGCGCCAAAAATCCGGCGTACCACAGGACCTGCAAAGCACAGCTGCCAGAAAAAGGCCATCGGAAAGTTCATGATTGTAGTCTTGATCCAGATTGCGAGAACCTCGCTCTGCAAAAGTCCGCCCTTGAAGAGAATCGTTGCCGCCAGGCTCATGAGCGGGCACATGAACATGACCGAAAGCACCGAAATCGAAAGGATAAGGAAAATCGGCTTTGTCTCGGCCGGATTGAAGATTTTGAAAGTGAATCTCTTTGCCAACGGACCTGCCACAAGCATGTCCAGCAGGAAGGCAATCGGCCCCATAATCAAAAGCTCCCGGAAAGCTCCCAGAAACACTGCGTTGGACAAATCCCCGATGGCGAGGGTCATGTTGTAGCAGATAAGGGCGTAGACCATAAAAAAGACCATGATGATTGTGAAAATGATTTCCTGAAATAAAGACTTTGGCATATTAGTTTACTCCTTGCCGAAAAAGATTTTGCAAAGATTGTTAAACTACGCCATTCAGAACTGAAAAACGCATGAGGCTCGGAAGCTGTGGCAACCAAGATTCAATCTCAAGCAGGATTAATTTAACGGATTTTAGAAAATTGTGCAAGTAGTATGAAAAGAATGTAAAATCTTACCCTTTTATCTTTTCCTGACTTTTGGTATTCTTTTTATCATGAAACGAATCCTATTTATCTGCCACGGAAATATCTGCCGCTCACCCATGGCCGAGATGGTCATGAAGCATCTCGTGCGTCAGGCCGGGCTTGAGAACGATTTTTACATTGATTCTGCCGCCACCGACTATGACGAAATCGGTAACGGAATGCACCGGGGAAGCAGGCAGATTCTCACAAAAAACGGAATCTCTTTCACTGACCACCGCGCCCGCCTTGTCACTCCCGACGACTATAATGATTTTGACCTGCTTGTAATCATGGACAGCGAAAACGAGAGACACTTGAAGCGTCGCGTAGGGGAGGACAGCGCCGGAAAAATTCACTACCTCATGGAATATGCCGGCCAGAACCGGGATGTGGCCGATCCCTGGTACACGGGCAATTTTGAAGAAACCTGGAACGACGTCCTGCTTGGCTGCCGCAGCCTGCTGGATTGCCTGTGTCATTGATAAGTTTTTTTAATCGTCTTATAGGAATTTTCTATTGACACAAAACAAAAAAACATATAACATTTAATTCATTCAGCAATGAACACATGGGCTATTAGCTCAGTAGGTAGAGCACCGCCCTTTTAAGGCGGCTGTCGATGGTTCGAATCCATCATAGCTCACATTTAAGGAACATCTGCTCGATGTTCCTTTTTTTTTGAATAAAATTCCTCACAGAGCTTAAGAGTCCACAGAGGAGTTTACTTATTAAATTAGTTCTCTGTGAACTCTGTGTTCTCTGTGAGAAATTTAAAAGGAAAAAATATGGCACTTAACTTACAGAAAATGCGCAACATCGGAATCATGGCGCATATCGACGCAGGAAAAACCACCACAACTGAGCGAATCCTCTATTATACAGGTAAAATTCACCGCATCGGCGAAATTGACGACGGCGCGGCAACAATGGACTTCATGAAGCAGGAGCAGGAGCGTGGAATCACAATCGCTTCGGCGGCAATCACCACTGACTGGAAGGGCTACACAATCAACATCATCGACACTCCGGGGCACGTTGACTTCACTGCCGAGGTCGAGCGTTCTTTGCGAGTCTTGGACGGTGCCGTTGCCGTAATCTGCGCTGTAGACGGCGTTCAGCCACAGACTGAGACTGTCTGGAAGCAGGCCGATGAATTCTCTGTTCCCCGCTTGTGTTTTGTCAACAAAATGGACCGAATCGGCGCGGACTTCTTCTATTCTATTAACGATGTCCACGAAAAATTCGGCGTCAACACCGTGGCCCTTCAGGTTCCCATGGGGCAGGGCGAGGATTTTGAGGGCGTAATCGACCTTTTCACCATGAAAGAAATCCGCTGGAACGAAGAGGATGAGGGCGAGACTTTCACCGAGTCAGAAATCTCTGACAAATACAAAGACCTTGCCGCGGAATGGCGGGAAAAGCTCATAGACGCAATCGCCTCAAACGACGATGAATTGGGAATGATTTATCTTGAGGGCGGAGAAATCACCAACGAGCAGCTTAAAAAGGCTCTCCGCACCCTTACAATCAACCGCACCCTCGTTCCGTGTTTGTGCGGCACGGCACGGCGCAACAAGGGCGTTCAGCCGCTCATCGACGCGGTAATCGATTATCTTCCCTGCCCCACGGATGTTCCCCCCGCAAAGGGACTTCACGTCAAAAAAGACAAGGAAGAGAGCGTGGAAATCCCATGTGACGAAAAGAAAATGCCCCTTGGCCTTGTTTTCAAGATTCAGCAGGACCGGGAAATGGGCGCGCTCGCTTTCGTCCGCGTCTATTCTGGAAAATTCACCACGGGAAGCCAGTGCCTCAACGTTGGAAAGAAAAAGCGGGAGCGAATCAACCGAATCCTGCGCGTAAACGCAAACCACATGGAGCAGATGGATAGCGTTCAGGCCGGAGACATAGCCGTTTTCGTAGGCCTTAAAATCTCCCAGACCGGCGACACTTTGGGAAGCGAGGGAATGCCGATTCTCCTTGAAAGCCTTAAATTCCCGGAGCCGGTAATCTCAATCGCCATCGAGCCTGAAACTTTGAGCGACAAGGATAAGCTCGTTGAAACCCTTGCCGTCATGAGCCGGGAAGATCCTACTTTCACCAGCCATGAGGATGCCGAGACAGGCCAGCTCATCATCTCCGGCATGGGCGAGCTTCACCTTGACGTTCTCGTTACCCGCATGAAAGACGATTTCGGCGTAAAGGCGAATGTCGGCGCTCCTCAGGTCACTTACCGCGAAAGCGTCACCAACGAAGCCGAAGTTTCTTCTTCCTGGGAGAAAAACCTTGCCGGAAAGGACAACACCGCAGGACTTACAATTAAAATCCGTCAGAATGAGCAGGGCGTTGGAAACACCTATTCTTGCTCCGTCCACGACTCTCAGGTTCCTGAAGAGATTTACGACGCAATCAAGGCTGGAATCGAGAATTCCTTCTCTTCTGGAATCAAATACGGCTATCCTTGCGCCGATGTGGGCGTTACCGTCACAAAAATCGACTACAACGAGCTTACGGGCACTCCATTTGCCTTTACCGCATGCGCGGCCCAGGCTTTTGACGAGGCGGCTGCCAAGGCAACTCCCCAGATTCTGGAGCCTGTCATGAACGTTGACATTTCTTGTCCGCTTGAATTCGTGGGTGACGCAATCAGCCAGATTGTGCAGCGGGGCGGACAGATTGCAGGTCAGGACTCAAAAGCCTCTGGCGAAATCGTCCACTGTATCGCGCCTATGGCAAAAATGTTCGGCTTCTCAACGAACCTGCGTTCCGTAACCCAGGGGCGTGCAAGCTTCTCAATGGAATTTGCTCACTTCCAGGTAAAAGCTGGCGGGCTTGATTCGGCTTATTAGACCAGATTCTTCAGTTTACGCTTACGCTCGTACATCCGGGCGTCGGCGGTCTCAAAGAGGCATTTGTAGGTTTTTTCGCTGATTTCCTTGAAGTCGGCGAAACCGTATGAAACTACGACCCCTCCCGATTTCTTGTTCTCCTCGATTGTGTTCTTGAATTCAGCGAGGTTTGCCTGATGGTTTTTATATGATTCCTTGTACAGGAATACGACAAATTCATCGCCCCCGATTCTGTAAATCGGGCTGTGAGAGAATGCGTGGCTGATGATTGAGCAGGCTTCTATTATGTAGGCATCGCCGGCCTTGTGTCCTTTAGTGTCGTTTACGAGCTTTAAGTCATTCACGTCAAAAACAATAAGGCCAAAATTCTTTAGGATTCCGTCCTCAATTCGTTTTTCGATTCCCAGCACGTCTTCATTGTAGGCCGCCTTGCTTTTAACGCCTGTCAGGGGATCGGTGAAAGCCATGAGCCTTGCCGAGCCCAGTTCCAGCTCCTGAATTTCTTCAATCTGGAGCCTTCTCTCAAGCTCTTTTCGCCGGTCTTCCTTTTCATCTTCAAGGATAAATGTATGGATAAGGCAGGTTCCTATCATGTATCCGATTGCGTAGAAGGGAAGCAGCGGAAATATGATTTGAATGATGACAAGAATCGTCATTGTAAGCCCGAAAACTCCGATGGTCCTGTGCCTCAGTTTTGATTTTTTGTCTTTTCGTGTCGTTATGACCAGCATGTAGATGGCGGTTGAAGAATAAAGCAGGATCTGTATCAGAAGTGTCAGGTATCTGGCCTTGTCAGAGTGATATACTCCATTCTGGTCGAAGTAAAAAGTCACCGGAATGAAGAAATTGATGGCAAGGCTCGCAGCCATAAAGAAGAGGAAAACGTTCCCGCTATGCAGCATGATTGAAGCGAATTTGTTTTTCTCGTTGATGTAGGCTATGGCGTATCGCGTCCAGAAGAACATGGCAAGGGCCATCGTTACAAAATATACTACGGTGTCTGCGTAAACAAAAGTTTTGTCTTCAAGAATATAGAAAATCCCCCAGAGAATGTCTGAGATGTAGAAAGCAATAACGCTGAAAAGAAATGTTCTGTAGGCTCTGTGAGCTGGAAGCGTCGCATCTTGACTTGGATGAATCAGGACATTGTAATTGATTATGATAAGGACTAAAAGAGCGAGAATCCCAAAACTGGAATAATACATAATATCTCCTGATTTTAGTGACGCTATACCCTACCATTATAACGTTGTTTATTAAATTTTGCAAAAAAAAATAGAAAAAATATCTGTAAAAAAAAGTAAAAAATATTGGATTACTATTGACACTTTATCCGCATTTCTATAATATATTATACATCAGTTGCGGGGATGGTGGAATTGGTAGACACGCTAGCTTGAGGTGCTAGTGGCGCAAGCTGTGCCTGTTCAAGTCAGGTTCTCCGCACTAGTTTATGAGGCTTCCCAAATGGGAGGCCTCAATTTTTTATGTGGAGCTAGTGGCGCATGCTGTGCCGCCCGAAGCATAGCTTCAGTCGAGACTCGGCCCAAAACGCTTTCGCGTTTTGCTGATGCTGCGCTTCAAACGTCTCCCTATGTTCAAGTCAGGTTTAAAAATGATTGCCGTATTTGTAAATTGTGCAACGATTTTGGCAGGCTCTATTATCGGGCTTTTGTTCGCAAAAAAAATCCCCCAGAAGGTCACTGATTCTATTCAGCTGGCTTGCGGTCTGGTTTCCTTTATAATGGGTGTGCAGATGTCTTTCAAATACCAGAACGTCGTTTTCCTTGCCCTTGCCCTGATTCTCGGCGGCATCGTTGGTACCCTCCTTGACATCGACGGAAAAATCCTCGCTTTCGGAAAATTTTTGGAAAGGATCTTTATGAAGAAAGAAGATGTTGAAGCGAGGGGAAGGCTTTCCCCTTCCGCGCCTGAATCTTTTTCATCTGGCAGGCCTCAGAAAAATTTCGCCTATGCCTTTTTGAACGCTTCGGTGCTCTTTTGTGTTGGGGCAATGGCTATTGTTGGCAGTTTTAAGGCCGGAATCGAGCATGATTATTCTATTATTTTCTTAAAATCGATTCTGGACGGCTTTATTTCCATTGGATTCGCCGTGGCCATGGGTGTGGGAACCGCTTTCAGCATCATCGCGATTTTCCTTTATCAGGGCGCCCTCACTCTTCTTTCCGTGCTGATTGCCCCTTATGTCAGCGAGGAGATGATTGCCGAGCTTACAGGAAGTGGCGGCGCCCTCATCATTCTCATTGGAATCAATCTCATGGGGCTCAAAAAACTGAAGACGGCCAATTATCTTCCGGCAGTCCTTTTCAGCGTGATATTCGTTCTCTGCGAGCCTCTGGTGACAAGGATGCTGTAAAGCATTATAATTTTTTCAAGGTGAAAATCATGGATACTAAAATAATGAATGGGGGGGGGTGCTATACATTTGATTTGTACCTCATCTTTGACAAATCATCCTGGAACAATGTAAAAAAATCTATCCCCTACATAAAGAAAAACATAAAAGCCAAGAAAATTTTTCTTGTCTCATCTGAAAGCCTTTTGGAAGAGGATTTGCTCGGGTGTGACTTCCTCGATGAAAATAAAATCCTGCCAGGCCTTTCCTATCCACTCGTAAAAGATTTCCTGAAAAGTCTGGATGCTTTTGAGAGCAATACGGGCTGGTACTTGCAGCAATTCATCAAGCTTGGAATATCAAGAATCTGCAATGATGATTTTTATCTTGTCTGGGATGGAGACACGGTTCCCTTGAATCCTATTGATTTTTTCGACAGAAACGGGCATCCCTTTTTCAATTTGAAGCGTGAGTATTTTTCGGCTTATTTTAAGACTCTTGAAACTCTTTTCGGAATAAAGAAAAGTCGCCGTGAATCATTCATATCTGAGCACATGCTTTTCAAGACGGATATAGTCAGGGAAATGCTCTCAAAAATCGAAGGGAATCCTGAAATCTCAGGGGAAAATTTCTGGCAGAAGATTCTTGCGGCGGCTGACCTGCATCATTTTGACATGATAAAGACCGACCAACGTTTTTTTTCTGAATTCGAGACTTACGGAACTTACGCCGAGCATTTTTATCCGGGCTTGTATTCTGTCAGGAAACTTAGGACTTTGAGACACGGAGCGGATTTCCTTGGCCACTCTCCGTCGGAAAAAATTCTGGATTGGGCCTCGGCTGATTTCGACACACTCAGCTTCGAGAAGTGGGGGCATCCAATCCCCGAGCTTGTGGAGCTTTCGGAAAGTGATGCCTATCGTGCGAAGACGTCGTTCGCAAACACCCTGCGCCAGTTCTTCAGGAATGAGCGCAGGAAGATTTTTGAGCGTTTTCCCAGAATAAACCACGAGCAGTTCGTGCACTTTTTTGAAAACACGATTTCAAAGACAAATTTCGACTTCTTTTTCGGGAAAAAATGCGGATTCTCAAAAAGGAATCCCTATTTTGAAGACAGCCTCTTGCAGCATTGTCGTTTTCTGTATGTTACGAAATGCCGGATACAGCGCTACTGGCGTCTTTTAACCTTTCATTTTTAAGGAGAAAAGGCGAGAATGGGCGAAATAATCAGAAAAATCGAGAAAATAAAAATCGGCGGCTCTGAATTTGACATCGAGCTGAATAAAAGCACTGTGTCAAAAGACAAGCGTGAGATTCATGTTCAGAATGAGAAATTCCGGCTGGCACTGGATGAAAAAGAATTTGTACAGATGGCCTGCGCTGTTCTTCTGGCAAAAAAACAGTTTGACATCCTGAAAGGCAGGGAACAGGAATGAAAAAAGAATTTGTGAGCGAAAAAGACGTAATGGATTTTTTTAAGATGCTTAATGAAAATCATGTCTGCTTCCTGCTGATAAAAAACACTGGGGATGAGCTCCCGGCAAAGCTGAAGCCCGGAAAAAATATCGGCATAATCGTGAATCCGGCGGATAAATTGAAATTCGCGGAAGTGATGAAAAAAAACGATTTCTTATATCGAATCCATCCCTTTGGGCGGGAGCATGGCTGGAACTTTGCCTATAATCTTGAGAGCCATCAGTTCTGGCAGAAAAAAAACTCTGATTATTTTGTCGACGTGTGCTTTGCCCTTTGCGTGAAGTCTCTGTCGCCGATGGTGTGGGTTCCCCTCGATGAAAAAATAAACTCGCGGGTGTGGAAAAATTCTGTTTTGAACGAAAAACTCGGCTGCTCGCAGCTCGATGAAAAAACGCTGCTGGTCTATCTTATCGCACACTGCTTGTTTGATAAGCGCTGTTTCAGTGACAGTTACGTAAAGGCAATCGGGGACCTGAAATCTCTCCTTGGAGACGAAGATGTGAGAAAGATGCTGAAAACAGTGTTTTACGAATTTACGGACAGCCTGATAAATCTTGTTCATGCTGACTGTTATTCAAAAATCTTCAGCAGCTATCTTTCTTTTACGGAGTATTAAAATGATAAATCCCGGTGTGATATCTCTTGCGTCCCTTCAAAAAATCCCGAATATCGCTTTTCCTTATCGTTTTGAGATTGAAGATAATATCGGTGAGGCTGTTCATATTCACTATAAGGATATCAGAATTGATTTAACGGTGGCTGAATTTGAGGAGCTCTCAAAAAAATGCGGGCAAATTATTGATGATTTAGTCAATGTATCTGGCTTTTCCGTGAAAGATTTTGATCCGATGCTGCTCACCATGATTTCCGCTGATTTAACGCGAATCGACCGCTTGGAATTTAGGGAAGTTTTCCTTGAGGAGATACTGGTTGATACATTTGACGCAGAGGGAAACAGAGTCTATGCGCCGATTTATGAATCCCGCGTGTTCAAGGCGTTGTGCGGGGCTGGCCGAGAGAATGAAGCCTATTTTCAGAGTAATTATAAATCCCCTTTGACATTGGACAGCCTCTCGAATGACGAGAGAATCTCATTTAATCTTGAGCAGATAAAAAAGTACGGATATCCCCATGGAAATGAACTTATCGGAATCGATCATTTGAACCGGATTTGGGATGGACAGCATCGGGCCGCCTGCCTTTATTACCTGTATGGGAACATCAAGGTCAAGGTTCGTTCTATTTATTTTAAAGACAATCAAATAAATCAGGCAGAAGATGCTGCTTGGATTCAGCTGGAAAAACAGCTCCTTGAGGAAGAATGCCGCTTCCGAGAGCATCGCTCCCTTAAATGGTTTGCAAAGGCAGTGTTTAAGAGAATATTCTGGTGCAGCTGGAAAAAAGCGGATGAAATTAAAACTGAGAATTTCAGGCGTCTTCAGGGAATCGAGGACAGACTGTCTGAAATAGAGCGAGAATTAAGAAATGAAAAACTTTAGATGCTCCAGAGGTTTCAGGAAAGCAAAAAACTGGACTTCTTTATCTGAAATCTTCCGCGTGCTGAATGAAAAACGTGTGAACTATATAGTTCTGAGGAATTATGAGGGGGTGCTTGATTCAGAGCATGTTTCCGGCGACATTGATTTCTTGTGTGAAAACAGAAAAGAACTGGTTTGTGTCCTTGGAGCGGAGCTTCGCGGATCAGGATTGAATGAAGCTCATTATGAGATTTTTGTCCGGGAGAAGCGTATAGAAATTGACGTGCGTGAAATCGGCGATGGTTACTATTGCGCTGATTGGGAAAAATCTTTTTTGAAATATAGAGAAAACTTCAACGGAATTTTTGTGATGGATCCTGAAAACTATTTTTATTCGATTCTCTACCACTGTCTCATTCATAAGGGGCAGATTCCGGAAAAATATTCCGCGTTTTTGAGCGGAAAATGTCCCCAATCAAACTCCACGGAAAGCTTCCGGACTTTGCTTTTTGATTATATGAGTGAAAAAAACTATCTTGTTACTAATTCAAGTGACTGGGAGCTGAACATGCATTTTGATGCTGTGCCGGATGAGCTTATTTATAAAAAAAACAGATGGGAAATCAAACGATTTCTTTTCCGTGCTTTCAGAAACTTCTATCGCGCGCTGAAAAAAATTAAAAGAGAGGTCTTTTTATGAAAAAAAATTATGCAATCGAATTCCTGCGTTTTTTCTTTACCCTTGGTGTGGTTGTCGGCCATGCGTACACGGTTTTTTTCCAAAACAACAATCCGACTTATACAATTATTTTTCACAATGCCTGTGTTGATTTCTTTTTTGTTCTCTCCGGGTTTTTGATGGCAAGGCATTTTGGCGTTGATTTCAATGACTGCAAATACAGTGATACGGGCTATGTAAAATACAATTTTTCCAGAATCAAACGTTTTTTTCCGCTTCTTTTTATCGCGGCTCTTGAAGGAATTGTATATGAAGGCGTAAAAGGTCATTTCTATTATGAGAAATGGCCAACCTTCTTTTTCCTTGGAGGAATAAATAACTTTAGAGGCTGGAATGTCATTTGGTATATCAGCGCATTGTTTTGGTGCGGAGTATTGGCCAGCGCTCTCCTTTGCTTTTTCAAAAAGCGTGCCGTCCTTGTCCATTTTCCTTTGATTGCCTTTGTTTCCCTTTCTGTTATGAATATCTGGGGAAATTGCAATCTTGGCGGTCGTCCTTTGGCCGGGGAATGGTTTTCGAGCGGACTCGTCCGTGGAATGTGCGCTTTGTCTTTTGGTATCGAGACCTTTTATCTGGCGCATTATGTAGATAGAAAAATCTCGTATTTCCGGGCCGGAGCTGTTGCTTTTGCTTCCGTTGTGGTTGAATTGGCATTTCTCTTTTTAGTCGCCTATCTGATGGTAAAGCAGAACTTCAACAATGCAGAATTCCTTATGTTTTTTGCTTCCGCTGCGCTTCTCCTTATCCTGCATCTTGACCAGCATAGGATTTTCAGGATTTTTGATTCTAAGATTTGGATAATTCCTGGAAAAATTTCCGCAATGATTTATGTGACTCATTTTTATATAGAAAAAGGCTTGCATCATTTCATAGCATCATTCGCTTGGCCGGACTTTGCGGTTTACGGACTTTGTGTGATTTTAGCCTGCATCGCCGGTTTTATTGCAAGCGTCCTCGAAGAATCTATTATTAAGAGAATTCGGGATAAAGTTATCTATAAAAATTGCAATTTTTATAGATACCATAAAGTGTTACAGACGTCTGTTGATTTGGGTTGCGCCGTGCGTGCGAATCCTGAAAGGAGCTTCTGTAAAAGACGATTCTGTTGTGGGAACAAACTCCGTCGTGACGCGTGAATTTAGTGAAGGAAATGTAGTTATTGCTGGAACACCGGCAAAGATTGTTCGGGAACATATTTGTTGGAAGCCGTAAGCTCTTCATGTCGGCTGTGGCTGTGGAGAAAATTAAGGAAATTCGCGGAATTTTTCAAAAAAGCACTTGATTTTTACTATAAATGACAAAGAATTTACTTGATTTACTGAATGATGTCGTTTAGAATAATTTCATAAACATAATCCCTTATGCCACAGGAGGAAAAAATGGCAAAAGTAGAGCTTAAAGGCGTTACAAAAGTGTATGATGGCAATGTTCTTGCTGTCGAAAAATCAAACGTAACAATCGAAGACCGCGAATTCTGTGTATTCGTAGGTCCGTCTGGATGTGGTAAGTCAACCACTCTCCGTATGGTTGCAGGTCTCGAAGACATCACTGACGGTGAGCTTCTTATCGACGGCGAGCTCATGAACGATGTTCCGCCAAAAGACCGCAATATCGCAATGGTATTCCAGAACTACGCTCTTTACCCGCACATGACCGTATTCGACAACATGGCATTCGGTCTCAAAATCCGCAAAGAGCCAAAAATCGAAATCCAGCGCAAAGTCGAAGAAGCTGCAAAAATGCTCGACCTTACCCAGTACCTCGACCGCAAACCGAAGGCTCTCTCTGGTGGTCAGCGTCAGCGTGTTGCTGTAGGACGAGCAATCGTTCGCTCTCCAAAAGTATTCTTGTTCGACGAGCCTCTTTCTAACCTCGACGCGAAGCTCCGCGTTACAATGCGTGGTGAGATTTCTTCTCTCCATCACCGCTTGCAGGCAACAATGATTTACGTTACCCACGATCAGGTTGAAGCTATGACTATGGGTACAAAAATCGTCGTTATGTCTGAAAAACGAATCCAGCAGATTGGTGAGCCGTTGTATCTTTACAACCACCCAATCAACAAATTCGTTGCTGGCTTCATTGGTACACCTCCAATGAACTTCTTCAAACTCAAGATTGAAGAAAAAGACGGAAAAGTTGTTGCGAACGAAGGTTCTTTCACTCTCACACCAACAGAAGACCAGCAGAAACACCTCAAAGCCTATGTCGGAAAGGAAGTTACTTTCGGTATCCGTCCGGAAGACTTGCAGTATCAGGCTGCTCCGGCTTCTGAAAACAACATGCAGGTCAAAGTTACTAACAAAGAGCCTCTTGGTGCAGAAACACACGTATTCGTTCAGGTCAAGGACGCAAACATCGTTGCAAAAGTTTCTCCAGAAGTTGTTGTTCAGCTCGGCGACACCATCAACTTCACACCTGATATGACCCGTGCAAAATTCTTCGATCTCGACACAGAAATCAACATCTGTGAACCAGAGATTGAAAAGAAATGGTAGAATTTTTATTCTTGCCACAATGCATAACTTTGGTAAGAATAATTTTTAACTCTCTCACAGAGCTTTCGGGTTCACAGAGAGAGTTTTGAAATACAAGATATTTCCCCTCAGTCTAAATGTTAGGCTGAGGTTTTTTTTTGTAATATTTTTTCTCCGTGTGCTCTGTGTACTCTGTGTACTCTGTGAGGAATTTCTGCTAAAATCTTCCTATGAACAAATCTTCTGTCGTAATCTATAAAAATCTTCCTGCCCTCGTCGGCGAACGGGATGGCGATAAATTTCTTGTAAACTGGTGCGTAAGCCGGGCAACTGCTACAGGCAAAAAAGCCGTGTATGCAAGTCAGAAAGTTCGTGAAAAGGACGTGGTCCTTTTGTGCGAGGCGGCGGCTTCCTCAATTGATGCGCTCCTTGATTTTGCTGAATCTTCCGCGTCAGAAAATTCCCAGCTTAAAACTCAGATTTATGAGATACACGAGCTTTTATTGAGCGATGATGATACGGCTTCTGCAGAGCAGTCTTTTTCTGACATGGCAGAATTGCTCCGCGGTGAGCTGAAAGCCGATGAATCTTGGGGAATATATTCCTCTCTCAAGGCGTCTTTTGAATTTGAGGAAATTTTGCGTGATGGCCGTATTTTCTTTCTTCCTCGCTCACCCGAAAGAATCACTGAGCTTAAAAACAAGGCTTATGAGAAAGAACATGCTGACGAGCTCCGTGCGGCTTTCATTGAGCGCCTTAAAACAAAAAATCTTCTTCCTGATGACTCAAAGTTCATGGGTGACGTGGAAGCCCTTGCTCTTGGTACGACTGACAAGAGCCGAACCATGAAAGAGGCGGGCTTCAAGGAAACTCCAGAAAAAGCCCACAAGCTTCTGCTCGATACAAAACTCTGGGATATCACCCGGAATCCCTATCCCGTGCGCTGGGGCTTGAGCGCAAAAAGTGCCTCCGTTTCTTTGGGAACGCCCCCTGATGAAGAGCGCGTCCGTGTGCCTGGTGTCTCTTACGCAATTGACAGCCAGTGGTCCACTGACCCTGACGATGCCATTGCATTTGACGGTGAATATTTGTGGGTTCATATCGCTGACCCGGCAGCTTTTGTCACGCCAGATTCAGAAATCGACAAGGTTGCCCGGGGCAGAGGAGCCACACTTTATCTTCCTGAGGGGGCTGCCCGAATGCTCAGCGAGGACTGCCTTGAAGACTATGCTTTGGGACTTCGTGAAGAAAGCCGCGCACTTTCCTTTAAAATAAAGCTCGGCGAGAACGGAGAGCTTGAGGATTGCGAGGTCCTGCGCACGCTTGTAGACGTGAAGCGCCTCTCATACGAAAAAGCCGATGAGCTTAAGGACAGTCCTGAGCTGAAACCTCTCTTTGAAATAGCCCGAAAAAATGCCGAGCGCAGAGTAAAGGCAGGTGCTGTGAACATTTCAATTCCAGAGGTGCACATTTCTGTCAATCCGGAGACAAAAGAGGTGGTTTTTGAGCCTGTGTCTCATTGTGAAAGCGGGGAGGTCGTGCGTGAGGCTATGGTTCTGGCAGGAGAAGGGGCCGCAAAATTCGCCTTCAAGAATAATCTTCCTTTTCCCTTTATCTCTCAGGATGCTCCCGAAATCCCCAAGGACATTCCCGATGGCCTTGCCGGACAGTTCCGCCTCAGGAAATGTATGCGGAAACGCAATGTGAATGTTACTCCTGCAAGCCACGCCGGCCTTGGCGTCGGAATGTATTCTCAGGTCACATCTCCTTTACGACGTTACGGTGATTTATTGGGACATGAGCAGCTCCGTGCTTTCCTTAAAGGCGAAAAACTGATTGACAAGGACACTATGCTAATGCGCATGAGCGAAGGAGACGCCGCCATGCAGGCCAGCAAAAAAGCCGAGCGGAACAGCCGTCAGCACTGGACTCTGGTTTATTTCCTGCAGCATCAGGACTGGACTGGTGAGGCAATCTGCGTGGACAAACAACCGGGCAGGGCCTTGTATTTTATCCCTCAGTTAGGACTGGAAACGGTAATAGGCGGGGAAGCCCCTGTGGATTTGAACGGAAAAGTGACTCTTAAAGCCGGAAAAATTGATTTACCGAACCTTGAGCTTGTGTTTTCATTTGTATAAAATGTCAAAAAGTTCTATTATATAGTCGAATTGGAAGATTGTTATAAGATTCTCGGAGTGCGCCACGACGCTACGGCAGCGGAAATAAAGCGTGCTTACAGACAGAAAGCGAAGATTTTACATCCTGATGCGTCTCAAAGTGCGGAAACCACCGAAGAGTTTCGTAACCTCGTCAAGGCTTACGAAATCCTTTCTGATGCAAAGCAGCGTTCTCTTTTTGACGAATCCTATTTTACCCGGAGAAGTCAGAGCCGCTACAGTCGTTCGGTTAATTCATTTGATTACCGCAAGTGGCTTTCTGCGCGGAGTGACGAAGAAAGCCGGGCAAAGCTCATTTTCTTCGACCTCATGCACAACCGCGAGGATGATGCTGTTGCCGAGTTTAAGCGCATGAGCGTGAATCACGCCGGCTTCCGTCTTGCGAAGTGGTTTACCCGTGAAGATTTTATGGACTACGGTTTCATTCTCTCGGAGGAGCTTGTCCTGCGGCAGGAATATTACGACGCCTTCATCCTGCTTGAGCAGATTATCCGCATGGAGTATAGCTACCAGTATTTCCGGCTTTTCTTCTCGGAGGTAATGGAGCTTGCCGCAAACGTTTTGAAAAACCACCTCGAAGGCAAAATTCCGGACGAGCTTGCCCTGGATTGCTGGGAGAGGGCCTTGGAACTAGGCTTCGGAAAAAACAGTGACGCGGCTTTCCTTCGCAAAATGGCCGCGGCCTACAAAAGAATGGGCGACACTTCCACAGCAAAAATCTGCGAAGAAGAAGCTTTAAGGTTAATGCATAATGTATAATGCAAAACGAACAATTATGTTCCGCATTGATGCGGCAAAAAAGCACAGAGAGAAAATTCTGCTTGCCTTTAGGCGAACAAAATAAAAACTGTGCTGCCGCAAGGATGCGGCGAAAAAGCAAGGGCAGAATTCTGTAGAGAATTCTGCCGGAGTGAGCAAACACGGATGTTTGCGAACGAAGAAACAGTCAAGGAGATATAGATTTTTATGATTCGATTGAAAAACGAAAAAGAAATCGAAGGAATCCGGAAGTCTTGCCATGCGCTGGCAGATTTGTTCCGGGAAGTGGTGCCCCAGGTTCACGCTGGCATGAGCACAAAAGACGTTGATGATTTGTGTGTCAAATTCATCAAAAAAATCGGCGGAAAGCCAGCCTGGTATCGGGAAGATTTTCCTGGTGCGGCTTGTGTCAGTATCAACAACGAGGTGATACACGGAATTCCCTCAAAAAAACGCATTATTCACGACGGGGACATCGTTTCCCTTGATATCGGAATCGACTTGGACGGCTACATTTCCGACTCGACCCACACTGTCATGGTAGGAAACGTAAAGCCGGAAATCCGCCGCCTTGTCAAAGCGACCCGTGAAAGCCTTGCGGCCGGTATCGCCGCCTGTGTAGCCGGAAACAGAATCCGGGACATTTCCAACGCTGTTTATGATGTGGCAAACGGCCGCTATGGTTACGGCGTTGTCTACGATTATTGCGGTCACGGCGTTGGTCTTGACGTGCACGAAGACCCCAGCGTGCCGAACCTTCCGCAGAGCGGTGCGAACCCTCGCATTCAGGCGGGCATGGTTCTTGCCATCGAGCCGATGATTAACCTGGGCACGGGCGATGTGGATTTGGCAAGCGACGGCTGGACTGTCCTCACTTCCGACGGAAAATGGAGTTGTCACGAAGAGCACACGGTCGCAGTCTTCCCCGACCACACGGAAGTCTTGACCGCCTGCGATGATTTAATCTGCTAGAGAAATAGCCCGCACGGATGCAGGGGAGAAGTCTCTCCCCTGCGGCGCACTTTGTTGCGCCGCACCCCACTCTACGGGGGAATATCCCCCGTAACGCCCCCTTTTCTTCCAATAACAATTTTTTATGTAACTAAAAGGTTCTCCGGGATTTTTATTTATAGAAATTAAAAATCACAGATTAGTTCTGATTCTTCGGAGGCCTATATATGAAAAAAATAACAAAGCATCTTCTTGCAGGAACAGCGGCTTGTGCTTTAGCATTTGCTGCCCTTTCTCTTTCCTGCACACGCGTTCAGGTTCAGGGAAGTGCCGCCACGGCATTTGCCGACACGTCAAAACCGGCGGTAACGATTCCGTCTGAATCCCTCAAAGTCATCGAGGCTTTGCAGTCTTCTTTCCGCTCTATCTCTTCGGGCGTTCTTCCTTCTGTAGTTGAAATCGATGTCACCGAAAAAAAAGAAGTACAGGCAATGAATCCTTTCGAGGGATTTGACGGCTGGCCCTTTGATTTCTTCTTCGGAAATCCTAATCCGGATCGCGATTCTTCAAAAAACAACAAAAAACGTGAGTACGAGCAGAAAGGTCTTGGCTCAGGCGTAATCGTTCGCAGAACGGGGGACACTGTGTATGTCCTTACAAACAACCATGTCGCAGGAAAAGCAACGAACATCACCGTCAAACTGAATGACGGCCAGGAATTTGAGGGTAAATTGGTCGGCGCGGACGAGAGGCAGGATATTGCTCTTGTCTCCTTCGATGCGAAGGACGCTGAGGGCGTTATTGTCGCTACCCTTGGAGACAGTGATAAAGTACAGACAGGTGACATCTGTCTTGCAATGGGCGCTCCTTTGGGCTACCGTCAGTCGGTCACTCAGGGAATCGTCAGTGCCACAGGCCGAAGCGGCGACCAAATCGGTAACATGAATGACTTCATTCAGACTGATGCGGCAATCAATCAGGGAAATTCCGGCGGACCCTTGGTGAATATCTACGGTGAGGTAATCGGAATCAACACTTGGATTGCCTCTGGTTCTGGCGGCAGCGTGGGCTTGGGCTTTGCCCTTCCAATCAACTCTGTCAAAAAGGCAATCGATGACTTCATTTCAAAGGGAAAAATCACTTACGGCTGGCTCGGAATCTCGCTTGTGGATGTCACGGACGATTACAAAAATGAGCTTGGCGTAAAAGGCCAGAAAGGAGCTTTCGCCTCACAGGTCTTTATCAATTCACCAGCGGCTAAAGGCGGAATGCAGGCCGGTGACTATATCATCGCAATCAACGGCAAGGACGTGAAATCACAGAGCGAGCTTATCCGGGAAGTCGCCTATCTCCCGGCTGACAAAAATGCTGAATTCGTCGTTATCCGCGGCGGAAGCAAGCTTACAATCACAGTCAAGATTGAGGAACGAACAGAGGCTGTCTCAAATGACAACGCAAAACTCTGGCCGGGCTTCATCGCCTCTCCGCTTAACAAAAAATTGCGGGAAAGCCTTAAAGTCGATGATAGCGTGAAAGGCGTTGCAGTCACAAACGTGCTTGAGAAATCCCCGGCAGCGGCCCTCCGCATCCAGAACGGCGATATCATCACGGCTGTAAACGACAAGAAAGTCTCGAATCTCAGGGAATTCTATGAGGCTCTTGACTTGAGCCGCAACAAGGAAATCTGGTTCGATGTCTACAATGACGGACACACGATTTCCACGGGAAAATACAAGTTAAAATAGAAAACAAGGCGCGGATGTAGCAGTGAGCGCGCAAAAAAAAATAAATGCTGGCGGAGTTCCTCCTCCTCTTCGCCGGCAAGAATCAAATTTTTCGGGCAGCAAGGCTGCCCGTTTTTACTTTTCTGTCGAATTTACGGGATGGAAATTCCCTTGTCAAAATCTTTTTATCTGTATTGACCATAATTCTTTAAATTTGATATAATTATCCACCATATTTTATTTTTAGTCGTTAGAGTTCCGTTACACTTTGCGGCGATTAAGAGGTTTTACATGTACGCACTTTTTGAATACAAAGGCAAACAGTACAAGGCTGAGAAAGATGCCCTCATTCAGGTCGACAAAATCGATGCTGAAGACGGCGCAGCTATTGATATCGACTCAGTCCTTTTGGTTAGCGACGGCGACAAAATTTCTGTCGGCACTCCGTTCGTTAAAGGCGCAAAAATCAGCGCAGTTGTTGAGAACAGCATCCGCGACAAAAAAGTTCTTGTTTTCAAATACAAGAGCAAGAAAGATTATCACCGTTTAATCGGTCACAGACAGGAATACACAAACATTCGTGTTAAGGACATCACTCTTTAATTAGAATGACCGTCATAGCACTTTCTTATGGCAAAAATGGCGTGATAAAAAAATGTCAAGCTAACGGGCACGCAGATTTTTCTAAGAAAGGAACTGACATTGTATGCTCTGCGGTAACAATTTTAATCCGCACGGCAATGCAGGTTCTTTCACATACAGAAAATGTCTTATTGATTACAGGGCCTTTGGAGCGTGGGGTAATTTCTTTCACGGTCAAGGCAAAAACTGAGAACTCCGAAACGGAAACTCAGCTTAAATGTATCGGAGATTTTTTAAGAACTGGATTTTCGGCTCTTACAAAAGAATTTCCTGAGAATGTAAAATTAGAACTTTTTCAAAAGTCAGACGAGTTTTGAAAAAATTTCCGAAATTACCTCAAAAACCATAATGGAATGAGGTTTTTGGTAGCAATGTTTCAAAAGTAACAGACTTTTGAAACTTGCACTCTTACGGAGGATTAAAATGGGACGAAGTAAAGGTGGTAGCGGCGCAAAAAACGGCCGTCAGTCAAACCCGAAATACTTGGGAGTTAAAGCATACGGCGGACAGTTCGTTACAGCCGGTTCAATCATCGTAAAACAGCGTGGAACAAAAATTTGGCCGGGCGACAATGTTAAGCTGGCTGGAGATGACAGCTTGTTTGCTACTGCAGACGGAACTGTAAAATTCCACGAGCGCAGAAACAGAAAATACGCATCAATCGTACCTGTTGAAGCATAAGTTTCGACTTAATTGATGAAAGCCCGGATTCAGTTTTCTGTCTCCGGGTTTTTTATTGAAATTTCTCACAGAGTACACAGAGGACACAGAGTGATTTTTGTTGTGGGAAGTTTTCGGCTTTTCTCTGTGTGCTCTTAAAACCTGCGCAACACAGTTGCTTCGGAGAATCGCTAAAATTGCAATGCAATTTTTTAACGCTCTCTATCTGTGAGGAATTTAAAATGAAACAATTTGCTGATGAGGCAATAATCGAAGTCACCTCTGGAAAGGGCGGAAACGGCTGCGTGTCATTCCGCCGCGAAAAATATGTTCCCATGGGCGGTCCCAATGGTGGCGATGGTGGCAAGGGGGGCGACGTCATTTTCTGTGTCAAACGGAATGTAAAGACGCTTGCGAATATCCGCTTCAAGAGATTTTTTAAGGCCAAGAGTGGCGGCGACGGGCAGGGGTGGAATAAATACGGCAAGGATGGCGAGGATGTGGTCATAGCGGTTCCTCCTGGAACAGCTATCAGGGATGCGGAAACCCGTGAGCTTATCAAGGAATTTACCACCGAGAGCGAGGATGAGCAGTTCGTTTTCCTCAGGGGCGGAAACGGCGGCTGGGGAAACGTGCATTTTAAGTCCTCTACAAATCAGGCTCCGCGGAATGCAAATCCAGGACAGCCTGGCGAATACAGAAAACTGCTTCTTGAGCTCTCGATTATGGCGGATATCGGTCTCGTCGGTTTTCCGAATGCTGGAAAATCATCTCTGCTGGATGCGTTTACAAACGCCCGTCCAAAAATCGCTCCCTATCCATTTACAACGAAGATTCCGAACCTCGGTGTGCTCAGGGCTGATGCCGAGCGGGACGTTATTATCGCAGATATTCCTGGAATTATCGAAGGTGCCAGTGAGGGAGCTGGCCTTGGAATCCGATTCCTCAAGCATATTTCCCGTACGGCCGGTCTCCTCTTCATGATAGACTGCTCTGACGAAAATTGTCTTACGGCTTACAAAACCCTTTGCGGGGAGCTTGAGGGGTTTTCAAAAGACCTGCTAGACAAGCCTCATATCGTCCTCTGTAATAAAACTGACATTGAGGGGGCGAAGGAAAATGCCGAGAAAATCGCCGCTGAAATCAAAAAAACGGAGCCAGATACAAAGGTAATTCCTGTCTCGGTGGCCGCTCACTGGGGATTGAACGAAGTTCGGATTGCAATCCTTGAGCTTGTCACAAAAATGGCTGGAGAATCTTCCTTTACTTCCAGCGGCGAGCGCGTTTCAGACGGTTCTTTCCTTTCGTCAAAAAAGAAGGGCAGCAGCTTGAATCCAAATTTTCTTTCTACTCGTTCGGTTGATGATTTTATGGAAGAGCAGTTCCCCGGCCAGGACAATTCGGAGCAGAATCAGTGAAAATAGCAATGCTGGGCGGAAGTTTCAATCCGATTCATATCGGGCATTTAATCCTCGCTGATTCTGTGTGCCGCTCCCTGGGATACGAAAAAATTCTCTTTGTACCGACAGCCTGTCCTCCCCATAAAGCTATGTCTGAGGAAGTCGAAGGGACTGACCGGCTTGCGATGGTGTCCCGTGCGGTTGCTGATGACGAACGTTTTGTCGCCGAGGCTTGTGAGATAGAGCGGGGCGGAATCTCTTACACATGGGATACAATCTGCTTTCTTGAGCAAAAGTACAAAAATGAGCTGGATGGCAAAATCGGGCTCGTAATGGGCGAAGATTTGCTCGCTGATTATGACAAATGGGATCATGCAGCAGAGCTGGCATCAAAGGTTGACTTGATTCTTGCGTGCCGGCCGAAAAACACTGGATTAAAGGCCGCGTACAAAAATGCTCCTGTGGGCGCATACGGAAAGAATCCGATGAAAGGCGTGACAAGGGAAAATTTTCCATTTCCTCACAAAAAAGTCGAGAATCCTAAGGTTGAGATTTCTTCTTCTGAAATCCGGCAGAAAATCGCAGAGGACGGGGCCTGGCGTTATCTTGTAAGCAAGGATGTTTTTGAATATATTAAGAGCAGGAATCTTTATGCAAAGTGAATTTAAGGACAAAACTCTTGGCGCGTTGTTTGAGCGGATTCGGGAATATACCCGGTCTGTAGTCTCTGAAAAACGCTACGAGCATTCGATGCGTACGGCGCATATGCTTGCTGATTTGTGCAGGACTTACGGCCTGAATCCGGAGAAGGCTCTTGTGGCGGGAATTGCCCATGACATGTGCAAAAACAGCCCGGATAACGAGATGATTGCGCTTTCCCGTAAGGACGGTAAGCCCGTTAGCGAGCTGGAGCTTTCGAAACCTGCGCTTTTGCACGGGCGGGCGGCGGCTGTGCTCATTCAGGAGAAGTTCAATGTCACTGATCCTGAAATTATCGATGCCATTGCAAATCATACTTTTGGTTCTGTGGACTCCTGTGATTTCGCCCTCCTGCTATTTGTTGCCGACAAAATAGAGCCGGGGCGACCTCAGTCAACGGATGAGTATCGCTCACGCCTTCTTTCGCTTTCATGTCACGGTATCGTCCTTGCTGTTCTGGAAGAGAATATCGATTATCTGGCTGCACGGGGAAAAATTGCAGCCCCGGCTTCGCTCGCCCTTTGCGACAAGCTGCGTAAGGAGGTTGCCGATGAAGACAAATAACCCTAATTCAAATAAAGGCGCTTTTCTCCTTTTCCTGATTTTCCTGATTTTGATATCAGTTACTGTAGGTCTTGCGCTGTCCCTGCGGGTAAATGCCGTTGACGAAAACCTTGAGTCTGACCGGGTGATAAAAACTCTGGTCGTTATGGAGGACAAGAACCGCGTGCTTTTTACGGACGTGTTCATCTATTATCCTGTCTCCCAGCGAGGTGCGCTTATAAATATTCTCGGAAATACTGGTGCGATTTTCTCAAGCTTGGGCCGCGTCGATTCCATTGATTCTGTATATCTTGAAAAGGGTATCGATTCATACAAAACTGAGGTCGAGAATCTCGTAGGTCAATCCATTCCTTTCTATATTGTTTTGAATCTTACAAAATTCGGCGAGCTGACGGATATGCTTGGCGGAATGAAGGTGTTTATCCCCTCTCCTGTTGACGTTAAAGATGAGGACGGTGAGAGGTATCTTCTTCCGAGCGGCGTTGTTTCCCTGGACGGAGACAAAATCCGTACCTATCTGAACTATGAGAAAATCGATGAGGATGAAGACGATGGGATTGAGCGCCGGCAGAATGTGCTTCTTGCTTTCTTTGCGGCCCTTTCCAGAAATGAGAAAATAATTCAGGATAAAAAGTCATTTTCTGAAATCAGCAGGCGTATGTCCTCAAATCTTGATGAAAAAGAGTTTCACAGGCTTGTCAGCATCATCTCGAAGGTGGACTCGGAGCATCTCAGCCCCCAGACGATTACGGGCTCCAGACGAGTCGTTGACGGTAAAACCCTGCTTTTCCCCTATTATGACGGCCAGCTTATCAAGGATGTTTTCAAGCAGGTGTCGAATTCCCTGATTTCTCTTGACAATGCTAACGTGAACAGGACTTATGTCCTTGAAATCCAGAATGGAACGACGGTTTCAGGCCTTGCAAGAAATACCATGGCGTTGCTTAGAAGCGCAGGCTATGATATTCTGAGTACAGGAAATGCTGATTCAAACGATTACGAAAAAACGATAATAATAAATCATATCGGAAATGCCGAGGTCGCAAAAAGTCTCGGTGATTTTATCCGCTGCTCGAATATCATTGAAGAGACGGTCTCTTTGGATGCCGACAGCACTACCGCAGCGTCCAATGTGGATTTTACGATTATTCTTGGAAAAGATTTCGACGGACGATATGTAAAAAAATAATCTACTTATAACAGGAGAATTTATGAAAACCGCACAGGAAAATGCTCTCGAAATAGCACAGTTGCTTGAAGATTCAAAGGCAGAAAATGTCTCGGTTATTGATGTCTCGGAATTGAATTCCTGGACAGATTTCTTTGTGATTGCCACCATTCACAGTTCCGCGCACTGGCAGGGCCTTGCCAAACAGATTAAGGATTACGTGAAGGACAACGATATGGAAATCCATCTTACCCACAACAAGGCTCCATCTGGTGATGACTGGAACTTGATTGATATAGGTTCAGTTGTCGTGCATCTGATGAGCGCAGACGCCCGTGAATTCTACGATTTGGAAAAATTGTGGCACGGCGGAAAGAAATTAAGATAAAAAATATGCAGCGAGAAGGCTTTAGTGGTTAATATCGAGCCAGCAAGCTTCTCGTTGCTGATTTGTTAGTCATCAGAGTCTGAATAGTCGTCAGCATCCGAGTAGTCTTCTGCTAACGCATCGTTGTAATCTTCTGTATATGCGGAATCGTAGGAGACGTTCATATCATCGTCGTCAATAGTATCGTCGTAGATATCATCGTCGAATTTGTTAAGGGTGTTGTCATCGAGCGATTCAAAATCATCCTCATCGCCTGAATCCTCGTAGTTTTCATCTATCTCATCGGTATATGAAAAACCAAGAGCCATAACTTTTGTGTTATTCAGCGTTTCATCGTTAATCAACATAATGATTCCTTGTCAAAGACAAGGAAGTTTAAATTTATAATCTTCTTCTGTCAATAAGAATTCGCCATGATTTTTTGTTTTTATATTTTTTTTCGATGAAAATTGGCTGGTAAGAAAAATTATTCCCCTGAATGTGAATAATCCTTGACTTTTAGATTTTTTTGCGTATACTATGTAAACATGTCTTTTGATATGTGCATACCGGCTCCTGCAAAAGTGAATATAGGGCTTCGGGTCCTTAAAAAACGAGCAGACGGTTTCCACAATATCGAAAGTATTTTTCAGACACTTGATTTTTCCGACGAGTTGCGTATTCACCGTATTCCACAAAAAAAATGCGTTGTGAGTTGTGCACAAATGTTGCTTCCTCGGGAAAATACACTGACGAAAACTTATTCTGCTTTTTGTGCTGAAACGAATATTGATTTTGGCGTCGAAATTGAACTTAATAAGGTTTTGCCTGCTGGCGGAGGTTTGGGCGGTGGTTCTTCTGACGGAGCTTCTCTGTTAAAAGGGCTTGCTGACTTAGCTGAGATTCAGTTGACTGATTCTCTCGCTGATGCTGTCGCGGAAAAAGTCGGAAGTGACGTATTCTTTTTTTTGCATTCAGGATTCTTTCAAAAAGGTCGTGGATGTGCCTTGGTTTCCGGGCGCGGTGAAATTGTTGAGGCAATTGAGCCAAGAACGGATCTAAGTTTTTTGCTTGTTTTTCCAGGGGTTCATTCTTCAACGAAAGAAGCATATTCCTTGGTTGATAAAGCATACGAATCGGGATTAGAGGTTTCTTGTCCTGATTTTTCGGAGTTGAAGCGTTTCTATTACGGTTTAATTGGTGCTTGGAAATTTGCAAATTCCTTCACTCCAGTTCTTATCAATAAATATCCTTTGATAGGGCAAGCCCTTCGGGATGTTTTGGAATGTGGAGCTGACTGGGCTGATATGTCCGGGTCAGGTGCTACAGTTTTTGGTGTTTTTAAGTCAGAAGCTGATGCAAAGAAGGCTGCCTTAAAATGCCAAAAAAAATGGAAGTGTGTTCTGACGCATTAGTCGTCGGCGCATAAAATTTTTTATGACAAAAAAGGAAATTTGTAAATGGAAGTCACTGAATTGAGAATCTGTAAGGTAACTGCGGGGGGAAAACTAAAGGCCTATGTTACTGTAACTTTTGATGCTTGCTTTGTCGTTCATAACGTAAAAGTCATCGAGGGGCAGTCTGGTCTTTTTATCGCCATGCCAAGTCGAAAAACTGCGAATGGCGATTATAAGGATGTTGCTCATCCAATCAGTGCTGATTTCCGAAATGCATTGCAGGATAAAATCCTTTCGGAGTACAATGCAGGGCATTTTGACGAGAGCGGTGCTGCCGAGGACTAATAAAAGTCTTCTTGATACTGTTTATTTTTGGGCCGTCGTCAAGCGGTAAGACAATGGCTTTTGGTGCCATCATTCCACAGGTTCGAATCCTGTCGGCCCAGTTTTATATTAGGAAAAGCTCTGGCGTGATGAACGATGGGGTGTACTTCTTTCTACAGCAAATCGTTTGCTTCGATCAGGCTTTTTCATATATTTTAGGAGTTCTTAAATGGATCAGTTGGTTATTGAGGCAAAAACACGCTCAGAAACTGGTAAAAAGGCAGCGCGAGCAATTCGTGCTGAAGGTCGTATCCCTGCCGTCGTATATGATGAGGCTGGAAAAGCAACATCGCTCACAGTTGATTCTGTACAGTTCAACAAGGTTTGGCGTTCTATCACATCAACAACTCTCGTAACTCTTGATGTTGAAGGCAAAAAATACGATGCTTTCATCCGTGATACTGAGTACAATATCATTAAGGATGAAGTTCTTCACGCTGATTTCTTTGCTGTTTCAAACACAAAACCTGTTGTCCGCACTTACAAAATCCAGTATCAGGGTACACCGGCTGGCGTTCTCAAGGGCGGTTTCATGGTAAAACATGTTCCGGAAGTCAAAGTTAAGGCTTTGCCAAAAGATCTTCCTGCTCGCATTGTTATTGATGTCTCAAATGTCAATATCGGCGATGTCTTCCGCGTAAAAGACATGAACTTGGGTGATAAAGTTACTGTTATTACAAATGCAGAAGATTCATTGGTAAGCGTTGCTCCGGCTCGCTAATCATTCTCTGTGAATGGAAATCCCCTGATTCGTCGGGGGATTTTTTTTGCTTTATGAACAAAAAATTACTTCCCTTTGAAAATAAAGTTCTCAAGGGACTCCGATCCTGCGGAGTTAATCCTGATTCTGTTTCCGGCTCAAGTCCTCTGGCACTTGCTGTTTCTGGCGGTGCTGATTCTGTATCCATGCTGCTTTCACTGTATAAGATTTTTGGAGCTGAATCTCTTTGTGTCATAACAGTGGATCATGGAATCCGCTCTGACGAGGAGAGTGGGGGAGATGCTTTTTTCGTGCGTGACTTGTGCGCTGCCCGTCATATTCGTTGCCATGTCGAGAAAATACCATCAGGAAATATTGAGCGGCTGGCGAAAAGCACTAATCAGAGCCTTGAGGCCGTTGCCCGCGGAGTCCGCTATGACGCGTTTTCTTCGTTTGTGGAAAGGGAAAAAATACAGTTTATATGCCTTGCGCACAACCGCAATGATCAGGCGGAGACCCTTCTCATGCGTTTTTTACAGGGAAGCGCCGGCGAGGGCATGTCTGGAATCAGAAAAAAACGCGGGTTATATGTCAGGCCTTTGCTGGAAATCCCAAGGACAGAGATAGAAAACTATCTTCGCTTGCAGAATCAGCCTTGGCGGACAGACGGAACCAACGCTGACACGGCTTTCCTTCGCAACCGAATCAGGAATGTGCTTGTTCCGCTCCTTGACGCGCACTTTTCCGGCTGGCAGAACGGAATTCTTATGGGTGCGAAAAAGTCGGCTTGTGATGAGGATTTTATCCGGGAGTCGGCAAAAGAATTCTTTTTTGAAAGTGATGGAAAAGGACATTCAAAAATACGCCGTGATTTGTTTTTTTCTCTCCATGATTCACTGAAACGCAGGCTTTTCTTTTCTGCCCTGAATGAAACTGGCTTTGGCGGGCGCTTTCCTTTTTCCCTTTTTGAAGAAATTGTCTCGTGGAAATCTTTCGGAAGCAGGTCACTTTCCTTTGAGGGTGTAAGCATTCTTCTTGATGACGAATTCCTTGAGATTTCCGTCTCCTCTGGCCGTCCTGAGGAATCTGCTCCGATTGAGAGTGGGTTTTCTTTTCTCTTCAACGCCCCTGGTGAAAAATTTGAATTTGATGGGCTTATGATTTCAACCGTCGTCCTTTCAGAAGATGGCGGGCTTTTTCTGGAATTTGAGCGAACGAATTCTCAGGAATTTTCTACCCTGAAATCAGAAAAAATATCATTTTCCTGTTCTTTGCCTTTTATCGTTCGCTCTGTATGTCCTGGAGATTCAATCGAAACAGTCAGTGGTACACAGAAAAAAGTTTCAGATATTCTTTCTGACTGGAAAATCCCCCTGGCCTTGCGCGGCAGAGTGCTTGCCGTAGAGGAGCTTTCACCTTCGGAAAATATGCATTCTTCCCGACTTAAAGCTCTTCTGGCTTTTCATATCGGCTCTAAGAATTGGATTGTAGAATAAGCTATTTTATGGTAGAATAATGAGAAGGTTCGTTAATGTCTAAAAAAGCAATTTCTTTGTGTCTAGGTCTGTATTTTTTTTATTTCTGCCTGTTTTGTGTCGGTGCCCAGAGCGGGGGTAACTCTGCTTCCATGGCAAACCGCCGTACTGCCGTGCGCTATTTACAGCTTGCAAAACAGTATGCTTCTGAAAAATTGTGGAATGAGGCTTCTTCCAATGCGAAAATGGGGCTTGCATACGATGATGGAATTGCCGATCTTTGGTATATTCAGGCGGTTGCACAAATGAATCTTGGCGATAAAAAAGCCAGAATCCTTCCCGAAATCGTCAAGGCGCTCACAGAAGCCGAGTGGGTTGACTACAATCGTGATGCGGCAAGAATCTTGTACGCTGATATTTTGTGCGGGACGCGACAGTTCACCCAGGCCCTTGCCGTCCTTGATTCTGCGCCATTCATTTATTCTGCCGATGCTGAGTACATTCGGGCCCGTGCCTATTATTGCCTTAACGATATTGAAAGCATTAGTAAAGCCCGTTCCCGCCTTGATGCGGCTCGTCGCGTCTATCCAGCCGACTCACGCTTTGCCGAGCTTTTCTATGCCTTTGAGTATCAGATCCTCAGAAGAGAAAATCTTGTGTCTGAAGAAGCCCAGACTCTTGCAGACGCCTTTGCGCTCATGGTTCCTCTTTACAAGAACCCTCAGGAGGAACTTGAGATTTATGCAGCTGTTTTTTCATCGGACAGCGCGAAAAAGACGAGGATGCTCAAAGCTTTCAATTCAAAAGGTCGAAAATCTCCGCTTTATGCTGTCGAAGCTCTCAAAAACGGGCTTTTAAGCGAGGATGCCGCACTGGATTATTTTTATCAGTTCTCGGATAATGAGGTGTCTCTTTCCATGCTTGAAGATTTCACGGCGCTTTTGAAATCCGACGATGTTAAACAGGAATTCTCAGAATACCTGAACTCTTACAGTGGCACGCTTTTGATTGACACAGACTTTGATTTGATTCCGAATATCACTGTCTCATACAAACGGGGCCGGCCTGAATCTGTCTCCTACGATTCCAATCAGGATGATGAGTATGAGTGGAGTGCCGTGTGTGATTTTGGCGTTCCTGTAAAACTTTCCCTTGCAAGAAATGCCCTTAACCTTGAATATTCATCATGGCCATACATTTCTGCCGCATCCTATAAAATGGAGTCGCTTCACGCAGATTTGCGTTTTGTCTTGATTGCAGAAACCTTGTCCTGGACTTCGTTTGAAGTATCGCCGGATAAGTCGATTTATGAAAGTATTGATTTCGATTTCTTTATTCCGGTTCTCTCTGAATCTGAGCCCGTTTCTGGGCAAGATTTGCTACGCTCTGCCATGAGCTATTCAATTCCTTCTCAGGAAAGGGATGGCGCCGTAATACAGGTGAGCCTTTTGAACGGTGTCGCACAGATTGCCAGCTATTCGGTTGGTGACAAAATCTATGCCATGGCTCAGTTTGAGAAGGGAATACCCGTATCAAGAAAACTTGACAGTGACGGTGACGGGCTGTTCGAGACTTCTGAGTATTATGGCTTTTCCCAGGATACAGAAACACAGTTCATTTCAACCAATGATGAAATGCAGATTATGACAAATCTCTTCGGCTCGCCTGTTCAGGGAACTGGTTTCTACGTCAAGAAAATCACCGTAGACCGCAACGGAGACACTATCGTTGATTTTACCGAAGAATATCTGCCTGCAACTGAGGGTGAAAAAATCCCTGGAAAAATTTCTTCGTGGGATACAGATGCAGATGGCGAATGGGACGTGCAGTATGTAAAATACCCTTCCGGCTCAGACGGAAAACTCCATGAAGAGGCGAAATTCTATCAGCCTCATACGAAATCCCTTGTCACCGTATCCTCGGTCGCTGGAATTCCGGTTGCTGTTCAATACGGGGATGAAACACTCGCTGTTGAAAAAGGGGCGACTGAGAATTTTTACTGGATTATGAAACGCTCCTCGCAGGAAGATGAAAAAATTATTCGTGAAGAAATTAACCAAATTGCCGAACAGGGTTTTTCTTTATTAGTGGAAGGCGGTAAAGAATCTGAAAAAAAACGATTTCTCGCCGTCCGTATTGAAAAAATGATTTTCGGAATGGAAATTCCAGAAGTCAAAAACTCTGGCACGGAAGAATAAAATGAAAGCAAATTTTGGTACTGGCAAAAAAATCGGGCATGAGGCGATTCCTGTCGCCCTGCTTCTTTTATGTATTTCTTTTCTATTTTCTGCCTGTTTTTCAGTGAAAGATCCTGAAAATATTTATTCTGATATTGATTACACACAGGAAGACGCTCGCAACGAGGAAAGAAAACGCATTGAGGAATTGCTTGAAAAAAACTCGGTTCAGGCTTTGTGGCGTGCAAATCTCTTAAAAGATGAAGAGACGATTGCAAAATGCGAAGATAATGTGCTCCACGAATATGACAAGGCCCTGGAAGCGGAGGACTGGTACAATGCTCTCAGGCTCGCAAAGTCTCTTGAATCTATTTCATCGCCGGCTCTTGCGCGTATAAAGAAGTCTTCTGCTGAGCTTGAGACTCTTTCAAGGAAAAATGTTCCCGGCCTGCATGTCGAGGGGAATGATTCAGCCAAAAAAGTCTCTTCGCTTGTAAACGGGACTGTTACGATTTGGGTTGATAAGGGGACGAAAGTTCAGAACGGCCTTTTATATGCGGACAGAGTGATTGGTTCCGGGTTTTTCATTTCAAAGGATGGTTACATCGTAACGAATCATCACGTCATTTCGGATTTGGTGGACAAGAAAAACGGTGCTTTTTCGCGGCTCTTCATTAAACTGGCGGAAGATTCTGATACCCGCATTCCTGCAAAAGTCATTGGCTATGATCCTGAAATCGATTTGGCGCTTTTAAAAACCGAAGTTGACGCTCCCTATGTGTTTACCCTTGGTTCCAGCGCGGATTTGGATGTGGGTGATAAGATTTATGCGATTGGCTCACCTGTCGGCCTGGAACGCACCCTTACCAGTGGAATTGTAAGCGCAAATGACCGTAAGCTTTTTACTCTGGGCTCTGTAATGCAGATTGACGCCGCCGTAAATCAGGGAAATTCCGGTGGCCCGTGTATCGACTCTCATGGAAATGTCCAGGCGATTGTTTTTGCCGGAATGCTTCAGTTTGAGGGCCTGAATTTTGCCATACCTGTTGAATATTTGAAATCTCTTTTGCCTGCCTTGTACGCCGGCGGTAAGATTTCTCATCCCTGGCTTGGCTGCTACGGGCACACCAAAAAAGAGTTTGGAAAAGATGCCGGCCTTGAGGTTCAATATGTGCTTCCTGGAGGGAGCGCAAGCCGAGCCAGAATCCTTGTAGGAGATTTGATTGTCGAGGCTGACGGCCAAAAAATCACAAGCCTTGAAGATATGCAGAACGCTCTCATGCGATGCTCTGCTAAATCTATCATAAGAATAAAATACCGGCACGGAGATGATGAATTCCATGATACGGATATATATCTCTCTGCCCGTCCTGAAAGTCCCGGCTATAACATCTACAAGGGTGATGTTCTGGCAAAGGCCTTTGTTCCTATTTTCGGAATGCGTTTGCTTCATGTCTCAACTTCGAGCTCCAGAAAATACTCGGTCGAAGAGGTAATTAAAGGCTCTGTTGCCGATGAGTCCGGATTTTCAGAAAATGACCCTGTTGAAATCAGGAATGTAAAACTTAATGATGACAATTCTGCGATTTATGCGGAAATCTATTCTAAAAAGCGAAAAAACGGCTATCTTGAAGGGATGATGGGAATCGCCGCGCCCCTTGACAGCCCGTATTATTTCTAGATTCTGAGCCAAAATTCAGAATTATAATGGAGAAATTATGACAGAAATGAAATACAAGCGCAATTTTTGTATCGTTGCGCACATCGACCACGGAAAGTCCACGCTTGCAGACCGACTGATTCAAAAGGCGAAAATTATCGACGACCGCCAGATGATGAATCAGATTCTCGATAACATGGACATTGAGCGCGAGCGGGGCATAACTATAAAAAGTCAGGCTGTCACCATTCCATACCGGGCAAAGGACGGCCATGATTACGAGCTGAATTTCGTTGACACCCCGGGCCACGTTGACTTTTCATATGAAGTCAGCAGAGCCATCGCATCCTGTGAGGGGGCACTTCTTTTGATTGATGCCTCACAGGGCGTTGAAAGCCAGACTGTCTCCAATCTTTACATGGCTATGGAGCAGGATTTGACCATTGTGCCTGTTATTAATAAAATCGACCTTCCAAGCGCGGACTTGCCCAACGTGAAGAAGCAAATTGACCACGATTTGGGCTTGGACTCAGGCGATGCCGTTCCTGTAAGCGCAAAAACCGGCGAGGGAATTGATGACTTAATGGAAGCCATTGTCACGAAATTCCCTGCTCCTACTGGAAATCCTGATGGCAAGGCTCAGGCCTTGATATTTGACTGTCACTATGATGAATACCGGGGTGTCATCATTCACATTCGTGTCAAAGAAGGCAGAATCAAGAAAGGCGATGTGATTCGCTTCATGTCCAATAATACTGATTATAAAGTTGACCAGATTGGTATCTTCAAAATCAATTACGAGGAAAAGCCTTATCTAGAGGCTGGAGATGTCGGCTACATTATCTCAGGCGTAAAAACTGTAAGCGACGTCCGCGTTGGTGATACCGTGACTCTTGCGGACAATCCTGCTGACGAGCCTTTGGGCGGATTCAAGGAAGTAAAACCCGTCGTCTTCTCTTCGATTTATCCAATTGATTCAAATGACTATGAGGAGCTCAAAGAGAGCATGGAAAAACTCAAGCTGAACGATGCTTCTCTTATCTATGAAAAGGACAATTCTCTTGCCCTGGGAAACGGCTTCCGTTGCGGTTTCCTCGGACTCCTTCATCTCGAAATAATTCAAGAGCGTCTTGAGCGTGACTATGATCAGGCCGTAATTTTTACGGCTCCAAGCGTTCAGTACAAGGTTAAGCTTACCAACGGTACGGAGCAGATTATCGACAATCCTACGGAATTCCCCGAGACGAAAATCCAGGAATCCTGGGAGCCATACATCAAAGCGACGATTATCACGCCAACGGACTACATCGGCGCAATCATGAATCTCTGCACCGAAAAACGTGGGGTCCAGAAAAACATGACCTATCTAGACGAAAAACGCGTTGAGCTTACATATGAAATGCCGCTGGCAGAAGTCCTCTTTGATTTTTACGATAAATTGAAGAGTTACAGCCGTGGTTATGCTTCTTTTGATTATGAGGTGACTGACTACCAGCAGACTGATCTTGTAAAAGTTGACATTCTCTTGAACGGAAAGCCTGTGGACGCCCTTTCTCAGCTGGCCTACAAGCCTGAGGCTGCAGTCCGGGCTAAAAAGGTCTGTGAGCGGCTCAAGGGCGAGATTTCACGCCAGCAATTTAAAATCGCCATTCAGGGGGCAATCGGAAGCCAGATTATTGCCCGCGAGACTGTGAATCCTGTGCGAAAGGATGTCCTCGCTAAGTGTTACGGCGGTGACGTGACCCGAAAACGAAAGCTCCTTGAAAAGCAGAAGGAAGGCAAAAAGCGCATGAAGATGATTGGAAACGTAGAGCTTCCTCAGAGCGCATTCCTTGCAGTTCTTAAAGAGAAAGAAGAGTAGGATACGCGTATTCACGCAGATAAAAAATAAGTCTGCTTTTCTTTTATCTGCGCTTATCCGCATCCATCTCTTTCAATTCGTTTTTTATGTCTTTCAGGAAGAAGTCGATTTGGCCCCGCACCCGTTTTAGGAAGCTTATGTCGCTGGGGGTGCATTTGTAACCGTCGGGAAAGTGGAGGAAGAGATATTCTCTGGGCTCGATTAGTGCATGAAGCTCCTCTTCGACAGAGCAGGAGCAGCTTGCCACGTCTTTTCCGAACATCAGAAGCTCCTTTATGCGGTTCAGGGATTTTTCCTCTTTTTCAAGATACTCCCTTATTTCATGAATCTTGTGGGCTTTTTCTTTTGGGGAAGTTTCAGAAAAATGCAAATCCTGGCCCCTGATAGCAGAAGCTGCGGTGGAATCCAGCGTTTCCAGATATGCCGCCAGTTTTTCCGATGAAATCTGCTGTATTGAAAGGGGAAGCCCCTGTTCTCCTGCATCGTAAAGATTTACAGTGCCGCTGAAAAAATCAGCGAAACTTGCGCTGTAGCCTTCAAGGGCCGTGTCTGTGAAAACGGAAGTATTGTTCTTGCCCTTTATTTCTTTTGCTCCCATGCGGAATGCCGCGGCATAATTTTCGGCAGGATTAAGCCTGTCCATGGCGCAAAGCCGGGCAATGTGGGCTGGTGTGTTTTTTGCGTGAGTTCGCCCCAGAGAGAAGGAAAAATCAAGGCCCGTGATAAAGACAGGAATGTTTTGACTTTCACGCAGCATCAGTGCGACATATACGGCAGTTAAGCCCACTGAACCCAGAGAAGGAATCGCCGGCGGAAAAAAATCCTTTTTGCACATCCCGGTAAAAAATTCCGCATCTGTAAATTTAGAAGCAAAATATGTGACGGCTCTTTGCGTATGACTTGTCACACGCTCCCGTGAACACATATCCGCAATGATAAGCGATTCCTTTGCACTCCCGCCTATGTATGCTTTTTCGATAGCAAGTTGTCCTTCCAGCGCACAGACGGCGTGAATTTTCAGGCTGTGGGCTTTTAGGGCAGGAGCCGCTGCGTCCACGGCGATGATAAAACATCTTTCAAGCAGAGACTTTGGAATTGTTTTGAGAGTTGTTTCAAGGCTTTCTCCGGCACCGAAAACAAAAATTGGTATGGAAACGCTTCCCCGCAGAGACCCGAAAGGAATAGATTCCGGCAGCCTTGGAAGGTTCTTGAATATGTTTCGTGAAAAAAGTCGTCCGAGTTTTGTAAGTGTTATTCGATTTTTCCAAAACGAAGCAATCGCATTTTGCGCTAGTGCGGCAATCTTTCCGTAGTTTTCCTTGTCGAACTGTGTGCCAGCGCTCATGTCAATCGGAAGGGCGCGCCGGAAAGTCGAAATATGGGGAAGAGATTCGCACCGTGACTTACTCATGCCTGAAAGAATATTCACAAGATACTCGTTTTCGACAAAAGGAAGCATTGCGACTTTTGAAAAAGCTGGATTTTCGGAGCTGCTTTTCAGTTTCTGCAGCTGGTTTTCTGCAAATTCATGCAAAAGACAGTCTGTCTCGATTCCGAGAACGAAACTGCTTTCCGGAAGTTTTTTGAGCAATTCCGGGAGACCTAGCCAAAGGGCAGGGGAGAAAGCAAGCACCAGGGAGCCTGGAAGCATGACGAAGGAATCAATTGTACTTAAAACGGCTCGCTCCGGAGCGTATTTTGAATAGAGAAATCTGTTTCTGTATGAAACGGAAAAGCCCCGTCCGGTATCAACCAGGCAGGGCTCTTCGCGGGAAACCGTATCAGGCTTCTCCAAATGGTCTTGCAAATAAGGCTCCTCTTAGCGAGATGCGAAATTATTTGAATATGTCATAAAGACATTGTTTTCTACTTTTGGACTAGAAAGAAGAGCTGACTGTGCGCTGCTCTGGTCGTAAGATGCAATCTCGTTTTTCAAAACGTCAGAAGCGTCATCGTCTGCTTTTTCGTTCTGGATATCGGTGAGCTTGAATACGGTGATGTAATTTCCCATTGAAAGCGGCTCTGAAATATCGCCCAGCTTCATTGAGAATGCTTTTTTGAGGAAGTCCTCGTTTGTGCTTGCGTTTACGAAAGCCTTTGCCTTTGATGAGTCAAGGCTTGAAGCGATTGAGACATTGCTGTAGTTGAGCGGGAAGGCCGGGATAGAAGCAATTTCAACTCCGGCTTCTGACGCGGCCGATTCAAAACCTGAAATTGTTGCCCGTGAGATGAAAGACTTTGCTTTTTCAGTGAAATAGCTCTCGATGACATCCTGCTTGTTTGTGGTTATGTAATTCTTGATTACATCGAGAGTTGCTGAGTCCTCGATATCAGCGCCGGTTTTTTCACCCCTGCCCTGATAAATTGAATAACCTCGTTTTGTCTTGATGACTGGGCTGATTGAATCTTTTGCAAGCGACTGAATCTGTGCAAAATCATCCTCGTTCTCGAGGTTTTCCTTGATTTGATATGCGAAATTCTGTTTTACGACGCCGTCACCGTCTGAGTAGTATTTTTCTGAATATTCTGTAACGGCATCGGCAAAGGTAATCTCGTTGTTTGCAATCTGAGCCTGTAATTTCTTCGCCTGCGTCTCGTCTTTTACGGTGATTACCGAAAGCGCGTAGCTGTCAAAGAGCTGGATGTTTTCCTCGCCGAATTTTTTGATTTCTGAGGCAGGATATGAAGATTTGTCAAAAGCAACTGTGTCGAAGGCTCGTTTTTCAGAATTGAGGGAAGCGAGGAATTCAGACTCTTTTTCGCTTGATTTGAGACCGTAGAAAGTGTAGTCTCCCAAAGATTTTGATGAGCCGAAGTTGTCATCGCTGAACCGCTGTAATGTAAGCTGTTCCGTGATGTTTGATTTCAATGATTCTTTGTCGGCATTTGAAACCTGATTGTAGATTTTGGGATCAAATTTTCCGTCAGCATTGAGAAAATATGGAAGAATAGCTCGGGAAATCTCCTTGGAACTCGGTTTATATCCTGATTTTTTGACGGAATCTTTGTAGGCCGTTGACTGAACTGCGGAATTGAATGCGTAGTTGTAAATATAGAAGTATGCGGTCTGGTCAAGCTCCTGCCCCTGCTGCTGGAAATAGTTCGTGTAGTTCTGAACGGCATTTGCAAAATCAGTTCCCGGAGCGAGGACGATATCCTTGCCGTTGTATTTGCCGAATGAAATGCCGTTTCCTTCACCTTTGAGTGCACGGATTAATTCTGTTCCGACTCCGAAAACAACGAAACAAATTACAGAAAGGATGAGGATGATGACTGACCCTACCCAAAGCATTTTATTTTTCATAAAACATTCCTTTATTTTAAAATAATAGTGACAAATATTTTATCATTGTAGCTTTTTACTGTCAATGTATAGACTTTTGCCTGTCCAAACTTCCTTCGATGCATTTGAAGAATACTTCCATGCAGACTCTTGCATCGTCCTCAGCCCGGTGGGCGTTTTTGACTTCGATATTGAATTGTTTTGCGAGGAACTGCAGCGTCCAGTGTTCGTTTTCAGGATAAGTCCAGCGGGAGAATCTCAGTGTATCGATTGCCTGATTCGCAAGCGTGTCCATTTCCATACGTGAAAGTTCGGCATTTATGAATCTGAGGTCAAATTGCGCATTGTGAGCTACAATAATGGAAGAATCTAAAAAATCCAGCAGGGATGGGGCGATTTCATGGAATTCTTTTTGGGCGAATACCATTTTGTTTGTGATTCCTGTCAGTTCCTGACAAAATGATGGAATCAGAACCCGGGGGTTTACAAGTGTCGAGAAGCGGCCGATTTCCCTGTTTTTATTAAATTTTACCGCTCCGATTTCGATTATCCGGTTCTCATCGGGCTTGAGTCCCGTTGTTTCAGTATCAATGGCACAGAAAACAGCCCCGCTGTCAAGAAGCCTCTTCATGCGACGGAAATCGTTAAGTAAGTGAAGGTGAGATTTAGGCATAGACAAAAATCCACAGATTATACGCAGGTGGCACAGACTCATATATTTCATCTGTGACACCTGTATAATCTGTGGTTAAAAAATTACTTAAGCTTTAGAAAGCAAGTCTTTGATGTCCGCTGTGATTGCGTCACAAACAGAAGCAGATGCTTTTTTTGCTTCTGCAAGGCAGCCATCGCATTTTGCGCCACCAACTTCCGTGCGGGCGTTGATGTAGAACTTGATTTTCGGCTCGGTTCCAGACGGTCGGGCAGAAACGATTGTGCCTCCCTCAAGGACGAACTGGAGAACGTTCGACTTAGGAAGCTTGATTTCTGTTTTCGCCCCTGGATTTTCAGGATTGTAAGAGACAGCGTTTCCAATGTCGCGGATTTCGATGACCTTTTTGCCGCCCAAGGTTTTGAGGCCTTCGGTGCGGAGCTTTGTCATGATTCCGGCCATAACTTCTTTTCCGGCAGAGCCTGGGAAGTTCTGGCTGATTGCGCGGTCCTCAAAGAAGCCGTACTCTTTGTACATTTCGTCCAAGTGCTCAAGGATTGATTTGCCTTTTGAAGCCCAGTACAAAGTCATTTCGGCACACATTGCGGCGGCAGAAACACCGTCTTTGTCCATGACCTCTTTCTCAACCTTGTAGCCGTAGCTTTCCTCAAGGCCGTATACGTAAGTTTCTGAATTGTCTTTTTCGAACTCGTCTTCAACAGCGGCAATCCATTTGAAGCCGGTGAGACACTCGTGCATCTTCATGCCATATTTTTTTGCGATGTAGTCACAGAATGGAGAAGTTACGATTGAGCGGATGACAGCACCGTTTGCAGGGAGTTTGCCCAATTCTTTTCGTGAAAGAAGAATGTATTCACAGAGCAAGGCTCCCATCTGGTTTCCTGTAAGAAGGACGAATTTGCCGTCTTTTCCTGGGAAGGCGGTTCCGAAGCGGTCTGCGTCAGGGTCAGTCGCCATTACACAGTCAGCCTTTTCTTTTTCGCCAAGGGCAACTGCCATTTTGAGTGCCGGAGCTTCCTCCGGGTTTGGCTTTTCAACAGTGTGGAAAGTTCCGTCCGGATCACGCTGCTCAGGAACTGTGATGACTTTGAGGCCAAGATCGCCCAAAACCTTCTCAACGTGCATTGCGCCTGTTCCGTGGAGAGGTGTGTAGACGATTTTGACAGACGAAGCCTTTTCTTTGATAAGCTCCGGGCGGAAAAGCTGAGCCTTACACATAGCCCAGAATTTCTCGTCGATTTCTTTGTCGATGAGGACGAGTTTGCCAGATTTGATTGCCTCTTCTTTTGAGATTGTCTTAACTTCTTTGACGGCATTTACTTCTTTGATGATGCCAACGTCATGCGGCTCGATGACCTGAGCGCCGTTGTCCCAGTATGCCTTGTAGCCGTTGTACTGGGGCGGGTTGTGTGAAGCCGTTACGACAACGCCGGTCTGTGCCTTAAGCTCGCGGATTGCGAAGGAAAGCTCCGGGGTCGGGCGAAGGCCTGTGAAAAGATAGGCCTTGATTCCGTTTGCGGCAAGAATAAGGGCTGTAGCCTCAGCGAAAACATCTGAGTTCTTGCGTGAGTCATAGGCCACGACTGCGCTCAAAGTGCCGTCCTTTGCTTTTTCAGGGAAAGCTTTGAGGACATAGTTTGCCAAGCCCTGGGTCGCCAGGTTGATTTCAAGGGTGTTCATGCGGTTGGTTCCGCCGCCCATTACGCCGCGCAAGCCGCCTGTTCCGAATTCAAGGGTCTGATAGAAGCGGTCCTCAAGCTCTGCGAGGGCTTCTTTGTCGTCTGCCTTTGCAACGAGTTCCTCAACTTCCTTTCGGAAGCGCTCATCTTTTTCGTCGGCGATATATTTTTTCGCGCGTTCAAGGATTTCTGATTTTTCCATTTTATTCTCCTTTCAAATTCCTCACAGAGGCACAGAGACCACAGAGAGTCTACAGATTCAGGAAGTATATTTCCTTATTTAAATCCCTCTGTGCGCTCCAAAGCTCTGTGTGGAATTTTTATATTTCATCTGCCCTGAGAATCATCTGCCTTTCCCATTCGAGAAGAGATTCTTCTTGGGGCTTATTGTTGCCTTTTACATCGCAGAGAACCCGGAAAACAGGCTCGGTGCCGCTTCCCCGCATCCAAATGTACGCGAGGGGAGCTTTATTTTTGTCGGAAAAGAGGATTTTAAGGCCGCCCTTTCCGTTTTTTGAATAATCAGTAAGATTCCGGATTTCTTCGGTGCCATTTGTGCCGATTGCCTCATAGCTTTCGATTCCGTATTTTGAGGAAAGCTCTGATTTTTTTGCCTGCCACTCCTCTTCAAAGATTTTCTGGAATCTGCCTTTGAGAAGGGAATGATCCGTCGTCTTGATTTTGAGGATTGCCCT
>JAFUFU010000040.1 GCA_017469785.1 Treponema sp. | reverse complement strand
TCCTCAATGTTGTCTTCACTGTTCTCAAAAACAATATTGATTACGTTCCTATTTTTCCTCCTGACGTTGACGTCTCAAAACTTGCTGAAAAAGCAATTAAATCTCTATCACCTAATTGACATTTCATAGCAGGTCTTTTTTTTTAAGGGGGGAGAAGTCTCTCCCTACGCGCCCACTTCGTTGGTCGCTACCCTCTCGCCTAAGGGGGCAAGCCCCCTTAAAATCCCCCCAATGTTGCCACACGGATTTTGAATTGCTAACGCAATTCTGTTGGTTATTTCTTGCGCTGAATTATTATTCTTTTATATAATCCTTTTCCGTTTATAACAGGTGCATCATATCGCTCGTAAGGAAGTTTTATATTCTCCAGCATTCCATCACCACCTCTGTCTGTTGTCCAAATTATATCAAACTGTTTTGGATTGTATTTGTTCATAAAAGTAATCGGAACTCCCATTGGTTCAAAATAATCGCATGGAATTTCGTCCACTTTATTTACATTTATAGCTCTATAATTATCATATTGAGGATATTCTTCTGCATTGTAGTTTTTATACAAAATTAAATCTTCGTGTCTTTTTGCGATGTCAAGATTTGTATACCAACAAGTGTTCCCTAAACTTCGCCATTTTTGACCAGTTTCATCAATCCAAAATCTTGTTGCTCGTGGGGCATAGTATTCTGGAACTTTGAATTTCATATCACCATTATTGTATCCAAGCCAAATTTTATTATTCTTGAGTAGATAAAAAATTTCCTTGTAGGTTATTGCATTCTGATTCCCGATTATCAAAAACTTTTTATCATATTCTATAAGTTGTGCGATATATTCCCTGAACAGGCTGAAAGGCGGATTTGTAACAACAATGTCCGCTTCCTTTAAAAGTTCAATACATTCCTTACTTCTAAAATCTCCGTCACCTTGCAGTTCCCTGATTCCTATTTCTTCTACAGTCGGAATTTTACTTCCATTTTTCTCGCCGCAATATTCAAGGCTGATTGCTTTTTCGCTGTTGCTCTGGCTGAACAAATCCCGCTCCTGATTTTTGTAGCAGGTTGTAATGAGTTTTTTCAAGCCAAGAGTTTCAAAATTATATGAAAAGTAATGAAAGAAATTGCTTACTCGCGGGTCATCGCAGTTGCACAGTACCGTTTTACCTTTGAAGTGTTCCTTATAATATTTTAACTCGTTGGAAATATCATTTAACTGAGTGTAAAACTCGTCTTCTTTAGCGTCACGGGCTTTCCCGAGACTCGCGTTTTTTGCCATTTTCTACCCTTTGTAATTACTTAGCATTTGTTGAAAATTCAGTAATTACTGAGTATATCATATAAAGTCAGAATAAATTCACTTTTAAGAGAAAAAGTCAGAAATTTTTCACATAATCCAATCTAATGAGTGATTTTTGGAAACGCGTAGACGAAGAAATAGAATATAAAGGCATAAACCGAGCTTTCCTTGCAAAAAAATGCAATTTCAGTGTCACTAATATCGGGCAGGGAATAAAATTAGGCAGCACCCCGTCTGCCGAAACTGCTGTTAAAATTGCTGCCGTTCTAGGAGTAAGCGTAGAGTATCTTGTTACTGGCGAAGAAAAAAGTAAGGAAAAAATCGAAATCGAACAAAATCAACTTCGTCTTTACCGTAAACACTCAGAAATCATAAAAAAATGTGAAGAGCTTTCTTCCGAAAAAGAAAAGCTTCTTGTCGATTTTTTAGATAAATTCGCTAAGTAGTTTTCCAACTTTCCCCTTTAATGTGACATCATCACATACAAATTATTTTTTTCCTGTTAAATTTCCTCTCAGATGCAAAAAATCTGTGTCTGAGAGGTACTATGGCAAAATCAAAAAAATATGCGGGCGTGGATAAGTCTCGCTGCGTGGCCTGCGGAGCTTGCGGGAATGTGTGCCCGCGGGGTGCGATTTCGGTCTTTCACGGCTGTTATGCGAAGGTCGATATTGACTTGTGCGTCGGCTGCGGCCTGTGCGGAAAAACCTGTCCTGTGGGCTGTATTGCTCCTGTTGAGCGGGAGGCCAGCGCATGAAGTCATTAAATCAAAAACACTGGTACAACTATCTTTGGATCTGGTCGATTATCTATTTTTCGCTGGGATTTTTTAACATACTCTTTGCTTGGCTGGGCATGATTGATTTTCTTCTTCCCCTGGGATTCGCGATTTTCGGGGGAAACAAAAAGTTCTGCAACAATTACTGTGGGCGGGGGCAGCTTTTCAATTTGCTGGGAAGCAAACTCCGGCTTTCCCGCAACAAGACCACACTCCGCGCCCTTTCTTCAAAATACTTCCGCTGGGGATTTTTGATTTTCTTTCTGACTATGTTCGGAAATATAGTTTTTCAGACTTGGCTTGTGACCAGCGGGGCAGAGAATCTTCGGCAGGTGGTAAAACTTTTCTGGACTTTCCGAGTGCCCTGGAAATGGGCTTACACTCCGGGATTGCTTCCAGAAAACCTTAATTGGGTGGTACAATTCAGTTACGGCTTTTATAGTCTCATGCTCACATCGACGCTGATTGGCCTGATTGTGATGGCCCTGTATAGGCCCCGTTCCTGGTGCACGTTCTGCCCCATGGGAACAATGACGCAGGGCATCTGCAAATTGAAGATTAAAGAGGTACTAAAATGACAATTCAGGAAAGGGCGGATATTGCCGCAAACCTTAAGGCGACCGGACAGTGTAATTGCTGCCAGGCAGTCACGAAAGTTCTTGCCGATACGACAGGCGTAGACGAGGCGACTTTGCAGAAAATGTCTGCGGGATTTGCGGCCGGAATGGGCTGTATGGAAGCCACCTGCGGCGCGCTGATTGGGGCCAACATGATTTTAGGTCTCCGCACCGACGGAAACGGCACAGTCCGCCAGAGCCGGGAACTTCTCTCAAAATTCCGGGAAAAGTGCGGAGCCGTTACCTGCAAGGATTTGAAAGGCGCGGCAAGCGGAAAAGTCCTCTGCGAGTGCGCGGATTGCGTTCGGAATGCCGTTCTTGCCCTGGGGGAAGTAAGCCCTGTAGAAGGAGTGTAGCTACATTCAATTTTTTCCCATATTATGCTATAATCCATTCTAGGAGCGAATATGGGAATCTATCTGAATCCGAACAATGAGAATTTCAAGGCGACTCTTTCCAGAGAAATCTATGTCGACAAGACCATGATGATTTCGGTAATAAACCGTTTCATGGAGACTGATAACAAGTATATCTGTATTTCCCGCCCCCGCCGATTTGGCAAGACGATTGCGGGCAACATGCTTTCTGCCTATTTTTCAAAGGGCTGCGATTCCCGGGAACTTTTTTCTCCATATAGAATTGCAAGTGATTCAAGTTTTGAAAGCAATCTGAACAGGCTAAATGTCATTCAGATTGATATGAACAGCGAGTATCGGATTGAGCGACAAAAAGAGGAACTTTTGAACAACCTTACCGACAGAATCCTTGCAGAAATGAAGGCTGAATTTCCTACGGTCGCAATCAACGAAAAAGGTTCTATAGCACAGGCTATTATTGACATATATGCGGCATTGGGAGAGCAGTTTGTAATTATCATTGATGAATATGATGTTCTCGTGCGGGAAAATGTTCCTTCGTCTCTTTTTACCCAGTATTTGGATTTTTTGAACGGACTTTTCAAGAGCAATACCGTTCGCCCCGCCATTGCCCTCGCTTATCTTACGGGAATTTTACCTGTAGTGCGTGACCGGATTCAGTCAAAGCTGAATAATTTCCGGGAATATACAATCTTGGATGCGGGAAAACTTGCTCCTTACATCGGTTTCACGGCTGACGAAGTTCAGGAATTGTGCAAAAAGTATGATGTGGATTATGAGGAGTGCCGCCGTTGGTATGACGGATACAAGCAAAGGGGCTTAGAAATCTACAATCCAGAATCTGTCGTGATGTGCATCGAAAACGAAAGTTTTGAAAGCTATTGGAGCAAAACCTCTACTTATGCGGTAATCAGCGAGCGAATCCAGCAGAATTTCGCCGGAACAAAAGATGATGTAATCAAAATGCTTGCAGGCGAAAGCGTCGATGTAAATGTAACGATGTTCATGAATACCATGACAGACTTTTGCTCAAAAGACGATGTGTTCACATATCTTCTGCATTTAGGCTACCTTTCTTACGACAAAACAGAAAAAACATGCTCAATTCCCAATAAAGAAGTGCAGATTGAATGGACTAGTGCAGTTTCCGTCATGAACGACTACTCCGTCACCAATAAAATCATTCAGGGCTCAAAAGAACTTCTCGCGGAAACTCTTCGCCTCAATTCCGATGCGGTGGCAAAATCTCTGGACGAAAGCCACATTCATGTTACCAGCAACCGAAGCTACAACAATGAAGACGCCCTGCAAAGTGCGATTTACCTTTCTTTTATCTATGCCCTCAACAAATATACGATTATCAAGGAAATGACCACGGGCAAGGGCTTTGCGGATGTCGTTTTCATTCCCTTTGTGGCAAACATTCCCGCCATGATAATCGAACTCAAACGAAACGGCAGCACTGAATCTGCTCTCAATCAAATCCGGGAAAAGAAATATTTTTCATCTCTGGAAGGCTACAGCGGAAACCTGCTCTTCGTGGGAGTGAATTATGACGAAGAGACGAAAACCCACGAATGCCAGATAGAGCAGTTCGTAAAGGAATAATAAAATGACAAAAGAAGAATTTATAAAAGCGTCAAAAAATTTTGCGAAGTATTATTGCGGAATCAAACTTCCCATCGATGAAAATTCTTTAATCGAAAGGGAAGGCTGCAATTATTTCTTTTTTTACGAGCTTGCCTCTGAATATGTGGATAATGATGATAACGATGTTGAGTGTACTTACTGGTACTCGGTTTCAAACTACAAAGACCAGCGCCCAGAAGACGGAATTGAATTTGCCACGGGAATTGACGGCCGTTCTGGCGACCATTTCTTTATAAGCTGCAAGGACTGGCAGGAAGAAAAAAAATGAATATTCTTTCTATAAATAATCTTTCCAAAATGGGGCGGGAAGCTCCGCTTTTTAAAGAAGTCACTTTCGGTCTCAATGAAGGCGACAAAGCCGCCATTATCGGACGAAACGGAACCGGAAAATCAACGCTTTTAAATGTGATTGCGGGCGTCTTGCCGGCTGATGACGGGCAAATTACGATAAACAAACTATCGGGAGTTAGTTACCTTCCCCAGAATCCTGAATTTGAAGAAAAAGACACAATCCGTGAGCATATTTTCAAATCAGAAAGCCCGAAACTCAAAATCATCAGGGAATACGAAGATTTATGCGAGAAAATGGCCGACGGACTAACTAACGGGCAGCAGAAACGCTTCGACGAGCTCACCCTTGAAATGGACAAAGGCAATCTTTGGAACTATGAAAGCCAAATCCGCTCGATTCTGGGAGTTCTCGGCATCAACGACCTTAGCCGCAAAATGAGCGAGCTTTCAGGCGGCATGGTCAAAAAAGTCGCGCTGGCTCAGGTTCTGGTGGAGGATACAAAACTTCTTCTTCTGGACGAGCCGACCAACCATCTTGACATTCGGACGATTTACTGGCTGCAGAATTACCTTCACGACACAGACCGCACCGTCCTCATGGTCACTCACGACCGCTACTTCCTCGATGCCGTGTGCAACAATATTTTTGAGCTTTTCCGCGCCCGCCTCAAGCTTTATCAGGGAAATTATTCCACCTACCTTGAAAAAAAGGAAATCGAGGCCGAAATCGAAGAGAACACCGAGCGGCGGATTGAAAGCGTCCTGCGTTTTGAGCGGGACTGGCTCCGCCGGGGGCCCTGCGCCCGGGGAACAAAGGCAAAGGCCCGAATCCAGCGGGACATGCAGCTGATTAACCGGGAAAAGTTCGCCAAGGACAAGGGCTTTCAGTTTGAGGTGGCCGGCCGCCGCCTGGGCGGGAAGATTCTTGAACTGCACGGAATCAGCAAGAATTTCTTGAAAACTTCGGACAATGCGCCTGTCATCCGAAACTTCTCTTACACTTTCAGCAAGGGCGAGAAAATCGGCATTTTCGGCGGGAACGGAAGCGGAAAATCCAC
>JAFUFU010000053.1 GCA_017469785.1 Treponema sp. | reverse complement strand
CTGTTTATGCTCAAAGAAGCTCGTGTACCTCCACTTATTTCTTGGGTCACGGTACTCATCCAGAATAACAAGGGGGCTGAACAACGCAGGATTTTCTTCATCTATTTTCATGAACGCATACTTTGAGAGAGGCTCGCCTTTTACGCCTTCGTAGCCGGAAATCCTAAGCAGTACCCAGTCAAAGTTCTTGGACACTGCTTGTACTTCTCCTATGAACTTTCCTTCCGGCACAAGGAAGTCGAATGGAATCATCTTTACATTCTCATAATTCTCATCCCACTTCAGGACAAAATCAACGCTATTGGTTGCCACGGTGGCATAGGAGATAATCATTCTTTTATCCAAATTAAATTTTATATCTTCATGAAATCTTCTAGATAACAATTCGGACATTTTTTTCGTCAGCTCATTATCCGTTCGCTCTTTTGTCTCATAGTCAAACATAAAGAATTTTACATCGCTTGTATTGCGGCTCAGTTTTTCCGCCGCTATGAATTTAGTGCTGTATTTCCCCAGCTGAAAAAAAAGTTGCTCGCTGTAAAGCGGAGTGTTTGCAACAAAATCTGTTTTCTTTTCCCTCATGTTGTATGTTATGTACCCAATGTGGCGCATAATATTTGCGTTCCCGTCAAAACCAAGCAAAAGCTCATCTGGATTCAACTGGAAGGCTTTATAAAAATAACCTCTTCTTGAAAGAAACGGCACGAGGGAGTCATGCTCATTCAGGTTCTGGTTGTAGACATACATCATGAGCATGTTCCATACGCATATTGTCTTGGATTCTGGGAAGACCCAGAAGTGGTTAGTGACTTTGCTTTTGGGAAACTCGCACAGGGGCGTTAGTTTTATGACATCATTTCCTTTTTTGTCAATGTCGAATTCAACAGTCGAAAACCTTCCCCACCCGTCGATTGTAACGAGGCTGTTGTCATACCATGGTTCACATTCCCAGACCATTGCGGGGGGTACTTGTATCGGTGTAAGTTTTGTCATAGAACGCTCCTGTGCAAAGGCGGTAACCAAAAGCGAGAATGTCAGTATTGCTGTCAGTGCGATTCGTTTTTTCATTGATTTATTTTACCACGGATTTTGCATTTTCAAGAATGTACGGCAGCACAATGATCGCGAACGGCAGAAGCGAGCAGATTTTGGCTAGGCGGTGTGTCATTGTGGGTTCTCCTTTGGCGAAGAATATAGCATATTCTGGAGAGAAGTGCTTCGGGGAAAAAGGGCGATTTTGAAGTAAAATATCTTACCTTATCCTCCTGAATGTGCTATATTTGTACTAATCCTACAAAAAGAGATGTTTCATGCTGTTAAAATTCTTTATTAGCAATTTTTATTCGATAAAGGACACTCTGACGGTGGACTTTGAGGCGGAACGGATTTCTACAGAGAGAGCTAAGGCTCTTGCAGACAATGTGTTTTCAGAAAGCGGAAAGAAATATTTAAAATCCATTGGTGTTTTCGGTCCGAATGCCTCAGGGAAGTCCAGCATTTATAAGGCTCTTCTTTTTTGCGACAGGCTTGTTTTAGAGTCTCACATAAACAATGAGGGCGCGACTTTCAACTTTATGCCTTTTAAATTTGATGGATACCACGAAAAACCGAGCAAGTTCTGCATCAATTTTATCTGTGACGGAACAGAATATGAATACTCTTTTTCCCTGACACGAAAAGAAATTGTTTCGGAAAGCCTTTATTATTATCCGGGAAAGCGCAAGGCCAAAATATTTACCCGTAACGAGCAGGTCGGGAAATCAAAAAGCGAGATTTTCAGTTTTGCGGACGGATTTTTTGTCAAGCCGATGGATGTCGCCCAAAGCACCGGGCGGAACACCTTGTTTATCAGCCGTGCAAGCCAGATGGACAGGGAGCTTGCAAAAAAGATTTACAATTTCTTTTTGACGGAACTTTATGTCGGCGTGCCGCAGATTCGGACTGATTATGCCGTCGGACTTTTTGAAAAAAACAAGCCGCTCATCATTGAGGCGTTGCGGATGGCTGACAGCGATATTGTCGATATTGAAGTCAGAAAAGAAAAAATCAATGTTCCAGCGATTGCGCCGGATTTGCAGTTCGGGATTCCTGCCATTCAGACCGAAGTTATCACAAGGTTCTTCACAACTCACAAGCGGAATTCAAACATCAAGTTCGACTTATATGCGGAGGAATCAACTGGAACGATTCAAATTTTCTCGCTTTTGATTGTCCTGCTTGATATTTGCAAACGGGGGAAAACGCTTGTCGTCGATGAATTTGACTTGAGTCTTCACACTGAACTTGCAGAGTTTATCATCAATATGGTTCATGCCTCCAAAGGCGCGCAGCTGCTTTTTACGAGCCACAATACAAATCTGATTGATGTCAAAAAATTCCGCCGTGACCAGATTTGCTTCACGAACAAGCGTGATGATGGCTCGACGGAATTCTATTCGCTGTTTGACTTCAAGGATTTCCGCGAGAATATGGATGCGGAGAAAGGCTACTTGCAGGGGCGTTTTGATGCCGTTCCGTATGTCACTGCTTCTGTGGAAGAAATTCGCAAGCTCTTTGGAGAGTGAGTTATGAAGCAAAGAAAAAACTCCCGTCCTGCGCGAAAAATGAAGCCTGTCATCCTTGTTCTTTGCGAGGGTGAAACCGAAGAATGTTATGTTGCGCATTTGAAGCAGAAATACCGGTTGCCGATAAAAATCGTCTCAAAGGTTGTCGGGCAACAAATAAACCAAAAATTGATAAACCGTTACAAGAAGGAATTGAAAATCAGCGCGACGGAAAACATTGATTGCTTTTTGATGTACGATGCCGATGTCCAGAGCGTCGTTGAGAACATCAGAAAATGTGATGCAAAAGCCGTTTTGAGCCGCCCATGCATTGAAGTGTGGTTTCTTGCCCATTCAGAGAAAATTCCAGATTCAGATATGTCGGGAGCTGCTTGTTTGCACAGAATGGAGAAGTTCGTAGAGTGGACGCACTACAAAAAAGGAACTTTAAGCGATGCACAGAAAAATCTTTTGTGGGAAAAAAGATTGGACGCCGCTGAAAATATCTCTCACATTGTAGATGGAAGCAAGGCTTTTTCTACGGCGAATGAATTTATCGATGTGTTGGAGAGGAATGCAAGAAGTTAATTATGTTGGCTGTACAGGTAGCCCGCGTTTTTCAAAAAAGGCGGGCAAACCTATGACCCGCGCCCGCCCGTGGCGTTCTGCCTCACTCCAGATAACCCCCGAAGCACCAGCCGACCATGCCTTTTGTTAACGCATAATCCTCATCTATGTACGATAATTCTTAAAATGCAGCTTCCATTAATTCGATGTCATATCCATTCTCAACTATATCAATCAGTTTTTCTTTGGGATAATTTTCTAATAGGTCGAATGTCGAGTTTTCACAGTGCAATGGCGGAACCCCGCTGGAAGCTTGTTTCTGCAACTACGGTATGCATAAACTCGACATTCGACCTATTATTGTTTTACGTTTAGCTTATTTTTCAGTTCCGCAAGCAGACGCATTATTTCGTCCTGTTCCTCTGAATGCTGTCTCGCATACTCGGAATAGTATTTGTATACTATGTCATAAAATTCTTGGTATGAGATTACTATCTGCTTGTCTTCATCAACAGCAGGTGCCTGAAAATCAAACAAAACTTTGTCTTCGCCAAAATATTCAAGGCCATAATCTTTCCATTCTGGAGAAAAATAACAGCACATTTTTTCATTTAAAGCATATCCTTCGAAAGAACAAAAAGATTTTAGAATATCTTTAATTTTGTTTTCTCTCCATGCAAAAATTAAATTAAAAAAAGTTTCTAATACTTCCATTTCCTTTCCACTAATCTAAAACTGGATGAAAATTTGTAATTGTGTTGGTTGTACTATCTATATAACCTTCGAAACGAAGTCCATTTGAAGCAGTTCCTGATATGTACCTTCCTTCCCTAACATTACCGTTATCTATACCATTCTTCATAGCTCCTTTCCCCCTTTGTATCACATTTCGCACGGTCGCTACAGGGCTGGCGGGGGTTGCTCTAAAACATATACACATTGTCGTAGCCCAATACAAACACCAGTGCGAGCCAGCCCCAGAGTGCGCCGATGACGGCGTTCACAGAGGACAGAATCAGAAAGATTTTCGCCCCGCGCTCTTTGAGCGACAAAGCCGAAAAAATGATGCCCAAGACGGAAGAGATGAGCGATGGAATCCATCCGAACAGTCCGCAGAGAATAAAAAAGCCTTCCGCTATGCTGAAAAATGAAGTGCACCCAAAATATTGGACACTTTAACTAGGCTGATTTTAAGGACTGATTCCTAAATTGTAAAGGAGTCAGTCCTTTTAATTTAACTTTAATTCTCGTTTCATTATACCAAGTCAGATATTCAATCAACTCTTTCTTAAAATGTTCTACAGATTCAAACTCCTGTAAATATAAAAGTTCAGACTTTAATAGACCGAAGAAGTTTTCCATAACTGAATTATCAAGACAATTTCCTTTT
>JAFUFU010000039.1 GCA_017469785.1 Treponema sp. | reverse complement strand
TGCGGGACGGGCCCGCAGCCGCCGGGCAGGTGACGCCACGCCATGGAGCGGTGGCAGAAGCCAGCGGAGGCCCCGGGCCTCCGCCGAGGGCACCGAGCCGCGGAACGGCGGAGCTCGGCATACTGGCGCCGGATTAAAAAAAATCAGGAGGCCCGCAAGACCGGCAAAGGCCAGTAGAAAGGAATCGGGGCAGGCATTATCCGGGAGCCAATTTAAAAAAAAGGCTGCCCCCTGTTGAAAATAATCAACATGAAGGACAGCCCCGTCGTCAGTTTTAGTCTGATTCTTTTATTATGGAATAGAAAGATTTTATGTAATCAATGAATGACAGCCAGCTCAAAATCACGCACACTATGAACAGACTGAAAGTCGCGTAACAGAGCGAATTTTTGATGATTGTATCGATAAATTCAGGAATGGGAAAAGCAAACCGCTTGTAGCTTTCGAGAGTAAGAAAGAAAAAACCCGAGATTATGTAGAAAACCGTTTTGAGTTTTCCACCTTTTCGGGCTGCGATGGCCACTCCTTTTTTGAGGGCTATCATGCGGAGGAAACTCTGGCTGAATTCACGGTAAAGAATGAGGACAAAAAGAATCATCGGCATATAACCGGCGGAAACAGCGCACATAAAGACGGTAAGGTTCAGCATGACGTCGGCGAAGGGATCAAAAAGCTTTCCAAAATCGCTGACTTCGTTGTATTTTCGCGCGTAATGACCGTCCCAATAGTCAGTGAGTTCTATGACGGCAAGAAGCGGAATCATGATGCAGGCCGAAATGATTCCGAGTATATGTGAATGTGCCCAATTCGGTATATTGAAAATCAGGTAAAAAATCGGTGCAAAAGCAGCACGCGTCAAGGTAAATCGATTTGAAATTTTCATTGCTTTCAGTATAGTTTTTTCAAAAGAAAAAGTAAATGGAACAGGGTGTATTTCATTTTCTTGTCCTTACAGTTCACGAAGCAGCTCATAATCCACGGCTTCCCCCTGAAACTTCAAGCAAAGGGAATAGAGGCTCGGATACACGGTGTCATTCGGAAAGTCAATCTTTAGGATTCTGGGCTCACGGAACAAAAGGAATCTGAGGTAAGCGGCAACGGCTGGATTCTGGTGAATTCCCCTTTCTGGAAGAGACAGGCCAACGCCAAAAGAAAACCAGTTGCGTTTAACAGGCAGAAGCAGCAATTCGGGAAGCTCATACACAGAGACTTGCATTGAGGAATCTGAAGCGGAAAGGCTCTGGGGAATATGTTCCGGGCCGACAAGCACCTCGTCTCCTGTCATGCGGATAAAAATGCGCTCCTTTTGGCTCGGGAACACCTCTGCCAGCAAGTGATTTGTAAAAAGCGTCATTGCCGCATAAATCAGGACGGTCGCGGGAAGCAGGATTTTCCAAAAAAGTACGGTGAGCACCCCCAAAAAGAAAAGGAATGCAAGAACGGAATAAAAGAACCTTTCCGGGATTTCTTTTAAATGCAGATTTTTCTGGATTTCAAAAAACGGAAAGAGATTGTGCTCAAGAAAAATCAAGAAGGTGAACACAAGGGCCGCCCCAGTCAGAAACAGGCACATCAAAGAGAATGCTGCAAAACGTCTTTTCTTGTTCTTTTGCGGCAGGAAAAATGTGACAAAAGAACCGAAGGAAAGCCCGAGAAAGAATACGCAAGATGCAAGCGCTGCCTGAGACAAAAAAAGATGGCTGGATAAAATCTGGGTATCAGCGTTTAAAATCATCGGTAGGCCTTAAAATCCTGTGTCACATTGATTGCTGACTCGATCTGATAGGAAGGAAGCTCCGCCTCAACTATCGTTAGGGCGCTGTCCACTACAGACTGGTTGTCGGCGATTCCGTGAAGCGTGAGCTTGTTGCCATTGATTGACGTGCGGAGATATGTAATGTCAAGGTTGTAAAGGAATATCAAGATGTCAACGATACGCTGGCCTATCAAAAGCTCGTCAATTTTCTGCTGTCCGGCGGCGTTTTTCTGCTCGGTGACGTGCTCCTGGCAAAGCGTGGCGATGGAAGAAGACAGGGCGTCCGCGTCAAGTTTTGTGGTATTGAGAAGCACGTCGAACATCGTCGGTTCATGAATGTCGAAATTAAAAAAGCTTTTGTAGAAATTTTTCTGGATAGATTCTGTTTCGTTGATTTTCTTTACGGCGGATTTTTTGTTGCAGGACATTTCATTCTGCAAGCGCTCAATGCGAACTGCATCGTCGGCGATAAAACGGCATGAAATGTGATTTTCCAAATCCTTCAGAATAATGAAAGAACCTCGGCCGACTATGACGCAATTGTTTTCCGCGGCAGCCTCGAGAATCGCGGTCATGAGATAATTAAGATATTCGTCCCGACTGCGGGTCAGACCAGCGAGGAACCCGACTTTTTTCTCGTCAAAACGGGCAAGCTTGGTCTCGGGGAAGCCAAGCTCGACAATGCGCCGCTCAAGTTCCTTTTTCCCGAAGAATTTATACCCCAGTCTTTCTGCGATTTTTCTGCTGACTTCATCACCGCCCGAAGCCAGCTGTCTTGATACCGTAATAATTGCCATAATATCAACCTATTGTATAATAAGTATCGGCAAAAGCAAATTAAATTTTTATGGGAGCTGAAAATGGGAAACGAAAAGCTAGAATGGTCCATCAAAAATCAAAAGGAACTTCTGAAAACGGTTGTGTTCACCGTAAATGAGACGACTTCAATTTCACCGGATGGAAAGGAAGGCCACTATGTGGTCATGGACGCGCCAGACTGGGTAATCGTGATTCCGGAAATCAACGGCAAGTTCCTGATGGTAAAGCAATGGCGGCACGGAAACAACAGTCTGAGCATTGAGTTCCCGGGTGGAGTTATAAACTCTGGCGAAGCACCAGAAAACGCAGCCCGCCGGGAAATGGAGGAAGAAACAGGTTTTAAGGCCGGAAAACTCACTTATCTCGGCTGTGCAAACCCGAATCCGGCTCTCATGAAAAATCGCGTCCATTTTTTTGCTGCGGAAAATCTTACGGAAAGCGGAAAACAGAATCTGGACGAAGACGAATATGTAGAATACATGCAGATTCCCGTCGGGGAAGTCTATGAAAAAATAGGCAGCGAAGAATACCCCCACGCACTGATGATGGCGGCATTGATGAAATACTCTGTCTATAAACAGAGATAAAAAAACGCCACAAGGATGTGGCGCATAAGCAAAGATGTTTTTAATTATCGGTTTGCTGAATAGGGATCGTATTTCTTGGAAGGATTGTATACGCCCTCGCGGTATTCACCTGTAATGCTTGGGATTTTCATTTTCATGCCCGGAAGAATGAGGTTCGGATCATTTGGTTTTGGCATGTTCGACTTGTTCGCCTGATACAAATTTTCCCATAGGAGCGGGTTGTCATAGACATACGAGCGTCCTGAAATATTCCAGTAACAGTCCTTTGTTTCTGCCCATGGACGAACAACATAATATTCAGGAAGAGGTGTGATTTCCTTGATGTCTGCCAGAGAGTCCAGCACCTGACGCGCAAAAGCGGTGGCAGAGACGTAATCTTCTGAATCGTATGAATTCTGAGCGCTGGCGAATGCTTTCTGGGCGGCAGAATACGCCATCGGGAAGTTCCGCTCGGCATTGATGCTCTTTGCGTATTCGAGTTTTTTAGACGCCTGCTTCATAATAGTGTCACAATCTGATTTGGCAAGCATTCTCTTGACAAATTCCTCAGAAAGACGGGCGTTTTCTTCGGCTTTTGCGGCATACTCTTCGGCGAGAACATACTCACCGGCATCGAGCGCATGCTGGGCCTTGCGGGTGTATTCGTCAGCAAGTTTCTGGTAGGTATTGTTTTTGTAGCTGACAGCAAAAATCAGAGAATATGCAAACAGCATAGAGACAAGGGTTACAAGTTTTTTCATTTGACAGCTCCTTCAAGTACATTAGCGGCGGCGTCCACAGCGTTGTTGATTGTAGCGGCAGTTTTTGCCTCAGCGCTATCTTCGACATCAATGATTGCGTCATCAGGATTCGCAAAAGAATCCTCTTCGAGAAGGACCGCATCCTCTTTTTCGATTCCGGCAACTTCACCCTGAAGCGGCGCAATTGAATCAGCCTCGATTGTATACGACTCAGCCTCTGCGACACGTTGTTTTGCGCGCTCGATTGCAGCCTGAGCGGCAGCACGTTTTTCGGCAATAGACTCATAAAGGCTGTTGAATGTATTTTTAGCCTCGCGATAACCTTTGTATGCGCCCTCAAGATTTTTGGTGACAAGCGCAGAGTCAGCTTTTTTGAATGTATTTGACGCCGCCGTGTACTCAGCTTTTTTTGCAACGCCAGCTTTTACGCTGTCAGCCTTTTTCTTGGCCTCAAGGGCTGCATTTCGCTCTGTTTTGGCCATCGCACCCAAATGCTGGAGAAGCAGCGCAGAATATGCGCTGAGCGCCTTGTTCGCATTCGCCTGCATATCAGCGCCGTTGCCGGAATTTTCAAATTCTTTCAGGGCGTTTTCTGCGTCCGCGTCTGACAAACCAAGTTCCTTCGCTTTTTCCTGCATTTCTTTTGCGAGCGAAGCGGTGGCAAGAGCATTGTAGCGCTCTATGACATCTTTGAGCTCTGCAGAATAATCCGCTGAAGGATTGGCATCAATTTTTGATTTGAGTTCTTTGTAGTATGAGTCCGTTGCGGCAAGCACATCAGGAAAATATTTTTCGGCACCAGCATCAACAGCCTTCTGGCGGGCTGAATCGACCTGAGACATGAGGGCATTATTTGCCGCCGAGAAATCCTCAGACGGGGCAGGTTCTTTCTGAACCTCAGGCGCCGGTTCCTCTACGGCAGCAGGCTCTTCAGTTACCTGATTTTTGGCCTCAGAAGCAGGTTCAGTTGTAGGCGTTGAGCCACACGAAACATACAAGGCAATTGCAGCAACACTAAAAAATGTGAGTAGATACTTTTTCACTTAGTCCTCCCTAAGTTATACCTCTTTTTATATCGGTATCTTTTTCTTCATTATAGAGAAGAAACAAAAGGTAGGCAACAAACTTATATTTTTAAAAAAGAAAAAATGTGCATTTCAGCGTTTTTGAGGGTATAATCTGAAATATAAAGAGCATCTCTAAAAATTGCGATTTTAGAAATCTGGAGGATTCTCATGGCTGAAAATTTTACTTTTGACTTTCTCGATGAACACAGAATTATAGCAACAGGAAGCGGTGGCTGGAATCTTGAGCTGAATAAAATTTCCTGGAACAAAAAAGCGGCGAAATACGACTTGCGAAGCTGGTCCGGCGACCACCAGAAGATGGGAAAAGGCGTGACACTGAGCGCAGAGGAATTAAAAAACCTAAGGGACCTTCTCAACGCGATTGAAATAAGCTAAAAAAATCCGCGGAAGATTTTTCCAGCATTTACCAGCCCTAACTTCGAGTTTCAACCTGACAGCGTATACAAAACATGCTTTCTGCAAGAACCGACATTCGGGATGCTAGGCAAGAAGCTCGGAGGCTTCATAGCGAGCCGAGCGCCCGCCGTTCTTCATTATGACCTCATAGAGAAGAAGTGACAGCTGTGTGTCTTGAAGGGCTGTTCCAGAAGAGCGCATCTCGGCATCTGCAGAAGCAATGGCGGCGAGAACAGCGGCGCACTGACCGAAATTCCAGACCCGTGACGCGCGTGAATACTGGTTGCGGGCAGTCTTGCTTGTAAAGCCTTTTGATTTTAATGCGAAGTCATCGAGATATGCGCCCCCGGCGTGAATTGAATGCCACAGCTCAAGGCGGCGGAAACAGGAAGCCAGGCCGGCAAGAATCATCACAGGGCTGTTGTTCTTGGTAAGGAGAATTTTTTGAAGAATGGAGAGCGCAGACTCGAAGCGCATTGAAGGAGACTCCGAGGGATTCGCCATGGCATCAAACAAGGTAAAAGCCGACTCCTCACGATTGTGCGCCAGAATCTGCTCCACGTCCGAAACAGAGATAGTGTGCTCTTTGGGGAAGCAGAGAAAAAAACGATTGCATTCAGAGCGAAGGGCTTCTGTATTGTTTTCAGCAAGCTCAAGTATGGAATCAATCGCATCAAGTTCGATTGAATAGCCAGACTTGCGGAAATGATTTTGCAGCCATGAGCCGAGACGACTTTCGTCCATAGCCCAGAAAATCTGCTTATTTTCCTTGGGAACAAGCTTATCCAGCTTGGAATCAATTGAAATTTCATCAGAAACAAGAATCAAAACAGAAGTGTCTTTTGCATTCTTGAGCCAGGCGGCAATGATTTCGATTTCGTCCTTTTTCTTGATAAGTTCCGCTTCTCTCAGAACCACGCAAGTTGCAGGTACGAACAGAGAATCTGTCTGCAGTTTGGCGACAATATCTTCAATTTTACTGTCCGACGCATACAGAAGATAACTGTCAATGTCCCCAAACTTTTTTTCGAGAGATTTCCTGATTGACTCAACCTGTTCGTTCCGGCTACCAATTTCTGGTCCCGTATAAAGATAAAGCGGAGCTGACATACAAAAAGCCGGCCTAGTAAGTTCTGACGATATTTGACAGGATGCCTACAATCGTGACTTCAGTGCTGTAAATCGGCTGGAAAGCGGCATTTTCCGGCTGCAATCTGACACGGTCTGCTTCTTTGTAGAATCTCTTGAGCGTGATGGCATTGTCTATGACAGCGACAACAATCTGACCGTCAACTGCCGTCTGGGCCTGCTCCACGACCGCCAAATCTCCTTCCAGGATTCCAGCGTCAATCATGCTCTGACCACGGACCCGAAGCGCAAAATAGCTTTTACCAGGGCGTACAAAGGGTTCCGTAAGATTTACATAGCCGTCGAGATTTTCCTCGCTTAAAAGAGGTTTGCCGGCGGCGACAGTTCCAAGAAGAGGAACCTTGCTTACAAAAGTCTGCGGTTCAGAATTGGCACCGGAAATTACATTGAGAGACCGTGCGCGCTTTTGAGTCTGAGAAAGGAAACCTTTCTTTTGCAGGGCAGCAATATGATCCTGAACAGCCCGAAGCGAAATTCTGAAATGCTCACCAATTTCACGGACAGTAGGTGGATAGTTATTTGATTTTGTAAAACTTGAAATAAAATCCAAAACTTCCTGCTGCCGTTCTGTTATCTGTTTCATTGCGGACTCCTTATTATCGGTTATTAGTCTTCTTCAAATTTGCTTTCGAAAAGCTGTACGATTGCGGCTACAGCTTCTTTTTCGTCGCTGCCTTCGGCACGTAAAACTAACTGAGTGTTGTATCCGGCCGCCATGGTAATCACACCCATGATAGACTTCGCATTTACAGCGGCAGAATCTTTTTCGATGGTAATTTCTGATGAAAATTTGTTTGCAGTCTGCGCGATAAGTGCAGCCGGACGAGCATGGATTCCAGCTCGATTCAACACGGTAAGCATTTTCTCTGTCATAACAAAACTCCTTTTTTATTTTTGAAAAATCCGCGAAGCGGACACTGTTTAATAAGAATCATCTGTGCCATAATAGGCATTCTGGACTTCACCAGTTTCAATCCATTTGAGGATATTCTGGTTGAAATCTCTGGCCGAGTTGTAACCGCGGGCCTTGAGACGCTCGTTCATGGCGGCGGCTTCAATAATGATTGGCAAATTTCGGCCAGGCTTAACCGGGATTTCGATGGTGGGAACCTTTACGCCGAGGAAATCAAGGGTTTCCATGTTGTTTCCGACACGGTCATAAACCTTTGAGTTGTCCCATTCCTCAAGACGGATAACCAGCTGAATTTCCTTTTGCTCTCGGATTGAACCGACACCGTACATCTGCGCGATATTGATTATGCCTAAGCCTCGGATTTCCATGTGGTGGCTGATAAGCGTGTTTGCGCCCTGCCCCAAAATCGAATTGCCGTTCACGCTGCGGATTTCAACGATGTCGTCAGCGACGAGACGATGCCCGCGCTCGACCAATTCCAGCGCACATTCTGATTTTCCGACACCGGAATGCCCAGTAAGCAAGATGCCGATACCGTAGACTTCTACCAAAACGCCATGCAGAGTTTTTTTGGGGGCAAAAATATTTGAAAAGACGCGCATGAGCCGCAAAGAAAATTCCGTAAGCTCTAGCTCTGTCTGCAAGACAGCACAACCTGAAGATTCTGCCAATTTGACAAAGTCATCCGGAGGAGTAAGATTTTGGGCAAAGAAAACGCACGGGATTCCGTATTCGAACATTTGAGCGAGAGAATCCGTTTTGTTTTCGGCATAGAGCTTTCGGAGATAGGCGCTTTCTGCAATGCCGAAAAGCTGAACGCAACCACGCGCGAAAGACTCATAAAATCCTGTGAGCGCAAGCCCCGGACGATTGATTTCTGGAGCAGAGATGACATTTGAAAGACTGGAACGACCACCGATACATTTGAGATGTAGCTGGCTGTGTTCCGGAAGCTCCATGTCAAGTAAATCTAATACGGTAAAAACTTTATCCGCCATGTGAATACTATACACTTTGCAAGCGACAAATGCAAGTGTTTTTATAAAAAATCCCCGCCAAAGCGGGGAAAAATACTATTTCTTCTCTTGGATCTTGTCCTTTTCTTTTTTTACTTTTGTATCAAGCACGTCCATAAGTTTGTTAAGTGCGGCACCGAAGTCAAAATCCTCAGAGGCAACGTGAGCCTGTGCCCCCCATTTAAAATTCACAGTACAATCAAAATTATAAGCCTTGTCGTGCTTAACGCGAAGAATCAAATCAACGATAAGGTCATCCGCATATGAAATACGTGAAAGTTTTTTTTCGATCATGTCTGATTGTTTTTCTTCGAATACAAAGCCGACGGCTGAAATTGATTTAGTCATTTTAGGTTCTCCTTAAATATGGATTCGCAATCGCTTGCGTACTTTTATTATACTACGCTTTTCTGAATTCGCCAAATTTTATTTTTTCACTTTTTTTTCAAAAAAAATCGCTGGAGATTGCCAAAAATCACTTTTTTTTCGCTATATAAGGGTAAAACAGGAGAATTACATGACGATTTTTTCTTTTTCACCATTTGGCTACGAAGGCTCCCTTGTAACTGTCGAGGTAGATTTGAGGCGGGGTATTCCTGCGGTGGACATAGTGGGGCTGGCAGACAATGCGGTCAAGGAATCCAGAGAACGCATGCGGAGCGCAATCAGAAATTCAGGATTTGAATTTCCGCAGGAGCGAGTTCTGATTTCCCTGTCCCCGGCTGATTTAAAGAAAGAAGGGGCCGGATTCGATCTGGCCCTTGCCCTTGCCGTCCTCGCCGAAAGCACGAATGCGGATTTCAACAGAGAGCCAATACTGGTGATGGGGGAGCTGGAGCTTTCTGGCGCAATTCGTCCGGTAAAGGCAGTTCACGCGGCGGCCAGCACGGCGGTTCAGGCAGGAATCTGCAAATGTATAGTAAGCACGGCCAACGCTTCTGAGGCACGGGAAGTTGCCGGCATGAAAGTATTCGGGGCGATGAATTTGAGCGAAGCCTACAATGCGCTTTCCAATCAAGAACTGTTTACGGCCCTGAACGACGGCGAGGATAAATCCTTTGTTCCCGAGGGAAGCGTTTCAATTAACGACGTACTTTTCCCGGCTGAGACCGGAGGAATCAATTTCAGTGAAATCCGGCATCAACGGGACTTAATCCGCGCCCTGCAGATTGCTGCGGCCGGGGGGCACAACCTGCTGGCCTTCGGACCGCCGGGGTGCGGTAAAACGCTGGCCCTGAGCAGATTCGGGGAGCTGCTGCCCCTTCTGACAGTGGAGGAAGCGCAAAGTTCCACGCGGATCCATTCGATTGCAGGGCTTTTGAGCCCCAGCGAACCACTGATGAGAGTTCCGCCCTTCAGGATGCCGCACCAAAGCTCCAGCCTTGAGGGCATGTGCGGAGGAGGCGCGACCTGCCGTCCGGGAGAAATTTCCCTGGCCCACAACGGCGTGCTTTTTCTGGATGAAGCCGCTGAATTCCGCTCCTCCGTACTGCAGATGCTCCGGGTTCCCATCGAGACAGGGAGGATTTCGATAAGCCGTGCAGGCCGCACTACCGTTTATCCGGCCAGATTCCAGCTTTTGATTGCCACGAATCCCTGCCCCTGCGGAAATTACGGCTCTGCGGGCAAAATATGCCTGTGCAGCGCAAAATCTGTGGGTCAATACTGGAGGAAATTCTCAGGCCCCCTTCTTGACAGAATCGACATCCGCATAAACGTGCAGAACGGCGCCCAGGACGTGAAAATCGGAGCAGCCTCCATTCATCCGTGCGAACGCTGTACCGAGCAGGAAAACTGTCAGGTCTGTGAAAAAATCCAGATTTTTCGGGAAGATGAAGAGGAGCGGATTACGACGGCCGCACTCAGGCAGCAGATTTCCGTGGCAACGGCCATTCAGAGAAAGCGGCAGGGAAAGAAAAACGCCAGCCTCACGCCACAGGAAATTCTTGAATTCTGCAGGCTTGGAAAAGATGAGCAGACGATTCTCGACAATTCGATTTTCAACAATGATTTTTCCCAAAGGGCAGCGGCTTCGATTCTGAAACTTTCACGGACAATCGCAGATATGGAGGCAAGTGATAAAATAACTGCGGCCCACATTCTCGAAGCAATTCAACTGCGCAAAGGCAGCGGAGCACTAGAAGAATTCGGTGAAGGAGACTGAAGGAAGTTGTTTGCACTGAAAATAAAATGCCGCCCCGCTATGGAGCGGTGGCCCTTGGCCAGTGCCGGGCTTGAGACCGGCACCGAGGGTTACCGAGCCGCGGAACAGCGGCAGCCAGAAGGTTTGGCGCAAAAAAAAACTTTGCAGCTTGAAAACACCGCAAAGTTAAGATTTTACCGGGTCTGAGACTCGAACTCAGACGCCCGTGAAGGCAACAGATTTTGAGTCTGTAGTGTCTACCATTTCACCAACCCGGCAAGTAGAGAGAGTATAACAAAAAAACATTAAAAATTGCAAGTAGTTTAGATAGAATTAATGAAAAAAATTAAATAAAATGTCGTGTACAAAAATTGTTTAGTTTTTTGTTATTCTCGCTTATATATAAAAAAGGAAAAGATGGACTACACGAACAAATCGCCTGAAGAGGTTTTGAAATCGGTTTTTGGCTATGACTCTTTCAGGCTGCTGCAAAAGGACGTAATTACGAATGTGCTCTCAAAAAAGGACACGCTGGCTATCATGCCCACCGGCGGCGGAAAGTCACTGTGCTATCAGATTCCCGCGCTTATTTTCAAGGGACTTACCGTGGTTGTCTCGCCCCTTATTTCCCTCATGCAGGATCAGGTGGCGGCATTAAATGCGGCGGGAGTCAATGCGGTTTTCCTCAATTCAACCGTGGAATGGGAAGATTACAAAGATTCCATGAATTCAATACGCCGGGGAGAGACCAAAATCGTTTATGTCGCCCCCGAAACCCTGGTCACGCCCAAAATCAACGACCTTCTTCACGACAGCCGGGTGACGGTGAGCTGCATTACCATTGACGAGGCCCACTGCGTTTCTGAGTGGGGGCACGATTTCAGGCCGGACTACCTTGAGATTTCATCTCTGAGGTCGCAATTTAAGGACGCGGTCTTCCTTGCGCTGACGGCAACGGCGACTCGCTCTGTCCGGGAAGACATCATCAAGAACCTGAAGCTGAAAAATCCCGCGGTTCTGGTCTCGAGCTTTGACAGGCCAAATATTTTCCTCGATGTGCGGCAGAAAAGCCGAAATGCACTGGATCAGGTGGTGGAATGTATCCGCAGACATTGGGACGAAAGCGGCATCATCTATTGTTTTTCAAAAAAACAGGTGGACGAGCTGACAGAAAAGCTGGACAAGCTGGGCTATTCCGTGCTGAATTATCACGCGGGGCTTACGGACGAGGTAAGGGCCGACCATCAGACAAAATTTATCCGCGACCAGGTGCAGATTATGGTGGCTACCCTCGCCTTCGGAATGGGTATCGACAAGCCTAACGTGCGCTTCGTAATCCACTACGACATGCCGAAATCCCTTGAGCAATATTATCAGGAAATAGGACGTGCCGGGCGGGACGGCTTACAAAGCGAGGCCCTGCTGCTTTACTCAGCAGGAGACATTCACAAAATCCGCTACTTTTTTGACGAAGCCAGCGACAGACAACGGTGCGAAAGTCTACTTCAGGGAATGATTTCCTATGCGACAGGGCGGACATGCCGGAGAAAACTTTTGCTTTCGTACTTTGGCGAAAACTATGAGAAAAAGGCCGGGGAAAAAGAAGGGGAGACGGAAAGCCGGTGCTGCGACTTGTGCAAGCAGGGGCCGATTCCCGAAATAGATATGACAATTCCCTGCCAGAAACTCATGAGCTGCATTATCAGAACGAATTCCAGATTCGGCGCGGCCTACATTATTGACGTGCTGCTGGGCTCACGGGCACAGAGAATCATCGACAACGGCCACAACATGATTTCAACCTGGGGAATCGGGCGGGAGATGGACAAGAATCAGTGGCATGAGCTTGTAAATCTTTTAATCGAAAAGAATTTCATCACAAAATACGGAGACTACAACATTCTGCTCCTGACCAACGACGGTCTGGCCGCATTGAAAAACCGCGACAAAATCATGCTGCCCTTCAACACGCCCAAAGGGAGCGGAAATGCATCTTCCGTGGATTTGCAGGCAGAAGGCACATTCACGCCCAAATATCGCGCAAGCGTCGGAAGCGCAGGCGGAATCATGTTTCCCAAGCCCGAAAAGAAAAAATCAAGCTGGTCACAGCCGGACAAGTCCCCGAAAACAGGCTTTGTCCTTCACAAAAAAGAAGTCGATTTCGGTGACGATGAAGAAGGGAAGCGGATTCAGGGAGAGCTGAAAAAGTGGCGGAAGCGGAAAGCCGAGGAGATGAACGTGCCACCCTACGTGATTTTCGGAGACAAAACAATGAACGACATCGCGCTGAAAAAACCGCGCACGAGTGATGAGCTCTACGATGTGAACGGTCTGGGCGAAAAGAAGGTGGAGAAATTCGGAGCAGAGATTTTGCTGATTGTAAACTAAAAAATCAGAAGCTCCAAAGTCATGCCACATTCATCATTATGCATTACCGCAGCACGCTACCCCGGATTCTCTTGACGAATTTTGCCTGGGCTACGGCAAATTCTTTGACGAGAGAAACATCATCGACCCGTTCAGGCCCGACCCGCATGAACACGAAGGCATTGCCTCCGTCTTTTGATATGGAAACAGGAACGCCGACAATCGTGCGGTCGTCAAACTGAAGCTCAACCATGCTGTTGTTTGCAATCGCATCCTCGATGATATGCAGCTTGCCCGAGAAATCCATTCCGCCAGCTTCAAAGCGTTCATATTTTACGCTGTCCGCCCGGAGCTGAGCCGGTGACAGGATGATTTTGTGCTGGATTCGCTCTGCCAGGCCTTCTTTTTTTTCTGCAGGAATATTCATCTTTTCAAGGCAGGCGCGCATCGCTTCAAAATGGGCCGCTCGCTCTTCATCGGAAGTCGGCTTTGACTGCTCATCAGAGTCAAAACGGTCGGTCTTTTGGGGAAGCTCAAATTCCGGGAATCCGACGCTTTCATAGTTTTTTTCAGGAGTCTTGATTTTGCCGATAAAGTCCAGGCCACTCCTCTCAATTATTGACGTTGCCTGCTCATCGTTTTCTACCGAAAGAAGATAAATTCCGTGAGCCAGTTTTTGTGCGATAAAGGGAGCAATCGCCGGATTGTTTTCTGTCATGGCGGCATTTTCAGAGCTGACCTGCAGGACATAGCCCTTATAAATCGTTGCCGATGAATATGAGCGGCTCCAGTCTTCTATTGAGATTTCGAGATTTTGGGGAAGAGCGTAGGAATTGTATTTTTTGAGGAGTGAAAGAATTCTGTTCGCGTTCAGTCCGGCATCAAACCCGCGCATGACTGATTTTCTGTTGATTTCAAAAACCGCAGCCGTATCATACTGGCGTAATTCCATAAAATCCATAAGAGGAATCAGGTTTTCAAGGGAAAGCCCCGGAAGCACGGTGACGGTGAAAGCCGCATCTACGCTCACGCACTTTGGCCTATCTTCAAATTCTTCCGTTTCGTCAAAAATCGTACCTGAAACAAAAATTCCCTCGCCCTTCACGTCAGTTCCCTTCCTGTAAAGGATTCCGAACAAGGCGGCACATTCAATCAGCCGGTCCAGGACAGAAGACAAGTCCCCGGACTGCTCAACCACGGCAGAATCAGTATTTTTCGCCCGATTCAGGATTGAATTGAAGCGGGAAGTTGAGCCGAAAGAGGAAAGACCCGCGGCATCGCTCTGATCCTCGGAAATGATATAGGCAAGACGGAGAATTATGCTTCTTGGAAATCCATCGTGGGGAATTGAAGTCGCCACGTCCAGCAGCAATTTAGCATGACGAATCAAAGTGCTTCTCGAATATCTTCCCTGACTTGCGACGCACAGATAGGCATACTGTAAGCGCCTGTCAAGCCGGGCAAAGGCCAGCATCTTGTTTTTGTCGATTGAAAGCTCGCGCAAAAGAGACAGATTGATGAAAGCCTTCGTAAGATTGAAAAGCATTTCTGTTTTACCGGGGAAAAGCCGCTCGATTTCCGCCGCCGTGCGTTTTTTAAACGTTCCGTCAGCCTTGCACAAATCCTGATTTTTATTAATAAACGAGATGAAAGAGGCAATCAGCTCCGGGGAAAGCGATGACGGTGTCTCATAGGAAAGTTCTGCGTATTCTGGATTCTCAAGCAGGACAGTCTGCTTTGTGTAAGGCTCCAAATCATCTTCAAGATGTGGATTCAGCAGAATCAGGGTTTTATCGCTATTCTTGTCGTTCTTGCGGTACAAAATCAGACGCTCTTCGAGGTTCAAAATACGTTCGTAGAGTTCCGCATAGGAAAATGCTCCGGAAAAAAAAGAAAAAAGCTTCTCAAGATTTGCACGGGGAATATATTTGACCGCAGAAATAATACGTAAATCAGTTTCACTGAGGAGGGACACGAGAATTTTCCGGTTCTCTTCCTTCCTGATAAATGCGCCCAAGTCCTCAATCAGTTTCTGCTTGTTGAAGGGTGTCTTAATCTCGCCCAAATACATGCGGATGATTTCAAAAAAATGGTTGTCCGGCAGAACGGCGATACTTTCCCGCCAGTCAATGATTCTCTGTACTTTAGGATCCAAATTCATAGTCTGCTCCTTTTTTGAGGGAAGTCTCCCCCCCTTAGTGAGTGGCACTGCATAGCAGGGCAACGCCTGCTGCTCAATTCAGGCATTTTGTATCTCCGTCAAGGATTTCACCAAGCTCGGCGGCACTTGTACAGCGAAGAAGGCGGTACTGGTAGCCCTGCTCCGCAAGGAATTTCTGCCTGTTGGAGCCGAATTCTTCTTCCACGGTGTTTCTGGTAATCAGAGTGAAGAAGCGGGATTTTCGCTCCTTTGGCCGCAAGATTCGCCCCAATCGCTGGGCTTCTTCCTGCCTGCTTCCGAAAGTGCCGCTCACCTGAATCGCCATGCTGGCGTCGGGCAGGTCGATGGCAAAATTCGCGACTTTTGAGACCACCAGCACCCGGATGCGGCCGCTCCTGAAATCAGCGTAGATTTTGTCCCTCTCTTCGTTGGGAGTTTTTCCGGTGATAATGGGGCAGGAAAGCATTCTTGAAAGCTCGTCCAGCTGGCTCAAATACTGACCGATGACAAGAATCTTGTCCTGAGGGGATTTTTCCACCAGCATTTTGACAAATTCGGGCTTTTTGGGATTTTCGCTGGCGATTCTGTGCTTTTTGCGCAAATCTGCCACGGCGTATTCGATTTCTTTTTCTTCGCCCAGATCCATGCGCACCTCGATGCACTCGGCCGTGGCGATGAAGCCCGTGCTTTCCAAGTCCTTCCAGGGAACATCGTATCGCTTTGGGCCTACAAGAGAGAAAACATTGCCCTCGCAGCCGTCCTCGCGGACAAGAGTTGCCGTAAGACCGACCCGGCGCACTGCCTGAATCTCGGCGGCGACACGGAAAACAGGGGCTGGCAGGGTGTGAACCTCATCGTAAATGATAAGCCCCCAGGCGCGCTTCCGGAACAAAGAAAAATGCGGATAAGGGCCGTCCTTTTCGGGCCGCCATGTGAGAATCTGGTAAGTAGCCACCGTCACCTGCTTGATGACCTTGTTCTCGCCAGTGTACTCGGCAATGTCGTCCCTTGTAAGATTCGTCTTGTCCACCAGCTCGTCAATCCACTGATGGACAGCGGAGATATTCGTAGTGATAATCAGAGTGCTGGTTTTTAGCAAGTCCATGACCGCCATGCCAACGATTGTTTTGCCCGCGCCACAGGGAAGAACAATGGTGCCGAATCCGGTTCCCGGGCCTTTGTTGCCCACGATGGCAGAGGCGGCTTCTTTCTGGTACTGGCGCAAAACAAAGGGCTTACCCGAAAGAGTGGTCTCACGTAGATTGATTTCCAGAGGCTCGCCGTCAATGAGGGGCACATCGTCCTTGACCGGCCAGCCCATGCGCAAAAGTTCCTGCTTAATCGTTCCCCGGTCAGTAAGGGCAAGGCGGAAACAGTGGGATTTTTCTTCTTCGCTCACCACAGTCTGCTTCATCAGCTCGTCCTGAGGCTGCTCATATTCGGCAAGGGTAAGATACTTCCGCCCCACCGCGCTGGCCGCAATCTCCTTAAAGACAGGCAAGCTTTCCGTTACGAGATAAAGATATTCGATTTTAAGAGATTCTTTGTTTTCAGAAGGGGCGTTGCGGGGTATCCCCGCAGAGGGGGTAGCGGAAAACGCGCCAGCGGTTGCAGCGAGGGGGAGACTTCCCCCTTCCATATTCTGCATTTTGCATTCTGAATTCTGCATTATCCATGGAGCCGGCACCAGGCGCAATTTTCCGAAACGGCCGGCGGTCTCCCGAATCCACATCTCGACGGCCTGAGGAACATCGTAGCGGGCAAAATCCTTCAGGACCTGAACAGCGTCATCCGGGGAAAAGCCCGCGGCATTGGCGTTCCAGAGGGAAAGGGGCGTAAGTCGGTATGTATGAAGATGTTCCGGGCTTCTCTCAAGCTCGGCAAAAGGAATCAGCGCGTTCCGGCAGTCCTCAGCTCGGGGAGCATGCACATCAAGGAGAAGGGTTCTGTCACTCTGTACGATTAAAGGATTTGAATAGTCCATAAAGTCTCACATAAATCAGGACGAGCGAGCGATGTCCCGCCTATAATTTCTAATTCCTCATTACTAATTGCTAATTTGTTAAAATCCCAGGATTCCCAAACCTGCAGGACTTTTCGCCCCGGCCTTGACCCAGGCAACCTTCTGTTTTGGCGAAAGTGGCTTTTTGAGATTGTCAATTGAGTCCAGATACTCGCAGAGCCAGACTGAAAGAGAAGAGTCCCTCTTGGAAAGGTCGTTAGCGCTCTCGCAGGAAACCAGAATCGGAGTGATGTTCTTGCTTTCTGAAAGAGAGGCGGCCATATTCTCGGCAAAAGCACGAAAAGCACCCGCGGCGCAGGCAATAATCGGATTTGAAAGCTCAATTCCCAGCGCACGGACCGAGCTTGAGTTCACTCCATCGGCAAGAGAAAAATTTGATTTGTAGAGGAAAACAAGTTTTCGCGGCCGCCCGCTTTCCCGCTGGAAACGCGCAATCAGTTCCTGCGCCAGATACTGGTAGCTCAGGACAAGCTCCTCAAGAACCTGAGCATTGTTCGTAACGCCGCGGTAGCTTGTGGCAAAATAGAATTCGTCAAAAACCAGCACGGCCTCGTCCAAGCCGCCTTCGTTCTCACAGCGCAAGGCAAGGGAGCGGCAGGAAAGAGGCGAAGAGCGATTCCATGACACGCCGGTCACTCCCCCAGATTTTTCCTGAGGAGCGGAATTTTCATCATCCTCGCTGGCAAGAAGGCTGGTCGCTATTACCTTCCTGCCCTGAAAAGCGGCTCCAGAAGCCATATCGTTTCCGGCAGGAAGCCCCTTACCGGCGAATAAAATCATCTTTCCCATAACAGACTATTATAGCAGACTTATGAGCAATTTGCTATAATAAGTCCATGAAAGTTTGGATTAAATATTTGATTGGTACGCTGCTCGGCATTGCGGCCGCATTCATTCTCCCGCGCAATATTCCGGCCGTAGATTCCGCGGTGGCCACATTGTCAGAAATTGCCATCCGCTTCGGGCGATACGCCCTCATTCCGCTGCTGTTTTTCGGCACAACCATGGCAATGTTCAATCTCCGCAGCAAAAAGCACATCATGAAAACCAGCATGTGGACAGCAGGAACGATTCTCGGCTCAACGCTGATCCTGCTGGCACTGGGGCTTATCTCCATTCTCATCGTGTCACTTCCGCGGATTCCAATCTCAGGGGAAAAACCCAGTGAAATCCCTGCAATCGACATCAAGCAGATGGTTCTCAGCATTTTCCCTTTCTCAGGATTCGACTCCCTCAAAGACGGCATTTATCTGCTCCCGGTGTTTTTCCTGGCGGCATTCGTCGGAGGAGCCTGCGCCTCGGACACAAACGACTCCAAACCAGTGCTGAGCTTTATCGACTCAGCCATGAAAGTATGCCAGACCATGTCAACCTTTTTCGTCGAGTGGCTTTCAGTTGGCATGATTGCCATCTCCTGCTACTGGATGCTGCAAATCCGCCTTGTCTTTGAGTCAGAAACATACTATCCGATTTTCTTCATGCTGCTGTCTGACTTCATTATCGTTGCGGGAATCGTCTATCCGCTCGTTCTGCGCCTGCTGTGCAAGGACTTGCGCCCGTATCACGTTCTTTACGCAAGCATCGGCCCGATTATCTCCGGATTTTTTACGGGAGACTCAAACATCAGCCTGCTCACAACCTTCCGTCACAACAAGGAAAGCCTCGGCATTCACGATGAGACAAACAATTTCACCCTTCCCCTCTTCTCAATTTTTGCCAGGGGAGGCACGGCTTTAGTCACCTCAATCTGTTTCGTAACGATTTTCCGCTCTTACACGCCTCTGGGATTCACATTTTTGGACGTGTGCTGGATTTTCGGAGTCGCATTCATAACATCATTTGCGCTGGGAAATTTCCCGGTGGGAGGCACATTTGTCTCACTGACTGTAATCTGCTCTATGTACGGCAGAGGATTTGAGTCCGGATATCTCCTGCTTCGGCCGGCCATGCCCCTTCTGTGCAGCTTCTCAGCAGCTTTCGACGTGCTCTCGGCAATCACCGGAACATACATCGTGGCCGTAAAGACCAAGAAAATCGATAAGATTGAGTTAAAGCATTACATTTAAGACATTCGGGGGGGAGACACCGCTTCCCAAGAAGAATTCGTTACTTCGCTTTTTTGTAGACGTCTTTGTTTGCATCAAGGCGGAGATGATGCTCACGGAAGTCGATGTTGTTGCATGGGCGGCCGAAGTAGAAGCCCTGGAATTTATCAGGACCGTATTCAATGAGCTTTTCTATGTCGCTCTTTTCTTCGATACCTTCCATACAGACCTGCATTCCCAGCTCATGAGCCATCTGAGTGATGTGCTTGATGATTTTGCGGTCGCCTTCGTTGCCGGCCGTCGCTTTTTGGACGAAAGTATAGTCAAGTTTGAGCGTGTTCGCCTTGAGGTACTGCAGATAGCGCAGGTTTGAATAGCCGGTACCGAAATCATCGATATCAACGTTTGCGCCGAGGTTGGAGAAGGCCTCCGTGAGCCGCTGCAGCTCATCGCCGTTATCGATATAGCCGCTTTCGGTAAGCTCCAGAGTGACATTCTTGGGATTGACCTCGGAAATGAGCATTGCCGTCTCCACATCACGAAGAATATCGCTTTTTTTGACCTGAATATAAGACAGATTGACGCTCACGCGGAAATCTTTTTGCAGACGGTTCCATTCGGCACACTGCATGAAAGCCGTACGCAAAATCCACCGCCCCACAGATACAATCATGCCCGTTCGCTCGAGAATCGGGATAAATTCATCAGGATTGAGGATTCCATAGCCCGGACAGGTCCAGCGGATAAGGGCCTCGCAACCGATGACATTGAGCACGGTTTTGTCTGAATCGAGATAGAGATTTTTTGCATCGACGACAGGCTGGTAATACAGCTCGAAGCCGGCAAAGTCGTTGCGGATTGAATCGCGGATTTTTTCCTGAAAGTCCAGGGTTTTGAGATGCTGAGTGTAGTCGACGGCGTTGAAAGTGACAAGATTATTGCGGCCGTTGCGCTTTGCATTGCTGAGCGAATAATTGACCTTGCGCAAAAGACCGTCCAGCTGGGAAGAATCGTTCATGAAAGCGACCATGCCGCCGGAAACAGTGAAGATTATATCGTAGCCAAGGCCATGCTCCGCTTCTGAAATTTCACGGCGAAGATTCTCGTACATTTTTTGAGCCACAAGGGCAGATTTTCCCGTAAGGTTCACGCAGACAAATTCATCGCTTGAAAGCTTGTAGGCTTTTGCAGTTCCGGAACAGACTTTGCGGCAGCAATCGCCCACTTTTGAGACAATGACATCACCAGTCATGATGCCATACTGCTCGTTGATTGCTCCGAGATTGTCAATATCAATCTTAAGAATGAAGCCCGAAGCCATCTGCCGTTTTGTCCAGACAGAGCCGAAATCGATGCGGAGCTGCGACTCGGTGGCAAGGCCTGTAAGAAGATCTGTTTTGTCTTCTTCGGTTACGATAGAAACCTCGCCCACAAGAATCCGTTTTTCGTCATTGTTGTTTGGAAGGATCCTGCCCCGGCATCGAATCCAAATAGGCTTCCCGTTGCGGTTGACCCAGCGGTAATCCAGGTTGTGCTCGGTTCTTTTGCCGGTTTTCAGAAGGTCAAGCTCTGCCCGCAAAGAAGGCTGGTCTTCCGGGTAGACAATCTTCATGAGATTCTGCATGGCATTTTCCATTTTTTCTTCTGGAAAATTGAAAATATTCCTTGCATATGATGAGATAAAATACGTGTCGGCGGAAAAATCAAACACAAACAGAAAAGAATCCGTGCATTGGTTGAGAATTGTAATAAGTCCTTCTAATTGCCGTGTTTCTAGATTTTCTAACCCGTAACTCATTCCGTGCCTTATAACCTGCAGCAAAAAAAACGCCCGCAAATCACATTAATACTATAACACATGAATAAGAAATTTCACACTTTTTTTTGTAAAAAAAATAAAAAAATAACCTTTATCAAAGAAAGTGGTACTTTTTTCACCTTTAACGTTAAACTTAAATTTAAGAATTCATCTTCCTGACTTTTTCGGAACTTCCTGCCAGCCCTCGGTCAAAAGCATAGACTCGTAGGGGAAGCCTGGAGAGAATGTAACGTCGTGATTACGCTCTATGAAGATTGCGGAAACCTGCGTATTGAACTCTTTCTGGAACACAGGAAGCATATCCAGCGATTTTGATTTTCCTAGGATGAAAAAAGTTGTTGACAGAGCGTCGGCCAGCATGGAATTGTCGGAAATAATGGTGACTGAATACAATTCGTTTTCCAGGGGAATCCCCGTTTTGGGCGAGAGAATGTGATGATAGCGTTTTCCGCCCTCCTCAAAATAGCGCTCGTAAATGCCGCTCGTAACGACAGAATTCTGAGGAAGAGACATTTTTACAAGAGGCGGAGAGTCCGGGAATTCTGGATTTTTGACACCGACATTCCAGAAGAGATGGTCTTCCTTCTCGCCGTATACATACACGTTTCCTCCAAGGTCAATGACGGCCCTGGAAACCTTGTGCTTTTTGCAGATTTTCGCGATCTCATCGGCCGCAAAGCCCTTCGCAATTCCACCCAAATCTACGGACATGCCAGCCTTCTTGAAACGGACGGATTTTTTCTGAAAATCAAGCACGATGTTATTGTAGCCGACAAGAGGAAGGACGGCATCAAGCTCCGCCTGCGTTGCCACATGGGGAGAATCGGAATTTACGTTCCACAGCTTGACCAGAGGACCAACGGAAACATCAAAAGCCCCACCAGACAAATCAGAGATAAAAAGCGCTGTGGAAAGAACGTGAAAAACATCGTCAGAAACAGGCACGTCTTCGTAAGCAGCCTTTTGATTCATGCGGTAAAGCTCAGAATCTTCCCTGAACAGATTGAATTCGGAATCTATTTGATTGAGGCGGTCAAAAATTTCCGTGTAATAGCTCTTTTTTCCATTTTCGTACAGGTTTACGAAGCACACGGTTCCTAAAATCTTCTCGTAGCGCGGACGGGAAGGAGCACAACCAGAAAAGAAGAGTGCCAAAAGAGAAAAAAGAAAGAGACGGAAGATATTTAAGCCTATTTTCATCTGATTTTAATATATGCTTTTTACGCTTGAAATACAAGTGCAATTCTCCATAAAATAGAGTACGATAAGGAAAGAATTATGGAACCTAAGAATCTTTTAAAATTACAAAACGGCAGTGACATCCGCGGTATCGCTTGCGAGGGTGTCGAAGGAGAATCTGTCAATCTCACTCCGCTTGCCGCAAACCTCATCGCCCAGAGTTTTGCCTCATGGCTCTCAAAGAAAACCGGGAAAACCGTAGAATCCCTCACAGTGGGAATCGGGCGCGACTCACGAATCACTGGAGAATCATTGGCCCAGGCTTGCATACAGGCACTTGTTTCCTGCGGGGCAAAAGTCGTTGACTGCTCTCTCGCCACAACTCCCGCCATGTTCATGAGCATCGTGTTCCCTGAAACTCATTTTGACGGCTCAATCATGATTACGGCAAGCCACCTTCCATTCAACAGGAACGGGCTTAAATTTTTTGACAAGGACGGCGGTCTGGAGCATGAAGACATCACGGCAATCCTTGAAGGAGCCGCTTCACTCTCAGAAAAATCAGCAGAAGCAAAAGCCGGGAACTTCGACCTTATTTCAACATACGCCACACACCTGGTGAAGACAATCAGGGCAGGAATCAAGGGAGAATCAAAAGAAAAGCCCCTGACAGGTCTTAAAATCGTAGTGGATGCTGGCAACGGAGCCGGCGGATTTTTCGTATCAAAGATTCTGGACGAACTCGGAGCCGACACCACGGGAAGCCAGTTCCTCGAACCGGACGGAATGTTCCCCAATCACATCCCGAATCCAGAAAATCCGGTTGCAATGGAAGCGATTCAGGCCGCAGTCCTCAAAAACAAGGCTGATTTGGGCTTGATTTTCGATACGGACGTTGACCGAATGAGTGCTGTTTTGCCGGACGGAACCGAAGTCAACCGCGACGCAATCATCGCCCTCGTGGCAGCGATTTTAGCCCCTGAATATCCGAATTCTACGATAATCACGGACTCCGTAACATCTGACCGGCTCACCCGCTTCCTTGAAAAAGAACTGGGATTAAAGCACCATTGCTTCAAGCGGGGATACAAAAACGTCATCAACGAATGCAAACGGCTCAACTCAGAGGGAATCGTCTCACCGCTGGCAATGGAAACAAGCGGCCACGGCGCGCTCAAGGACAATTTCTATCTCGATGACGGCGCATTCCTGGCCGTAAAAATCATAATCGCACTGGCAAACGCAAAGGCACAAGGCAAGAACCTCGCAAGTCTCATCGAAAAGCTCGAAGGACTCGTAGAAGCCGAAGAAGTGCGATTCAAAATAACAGCAGAGGATTTCTCCGCATACGGCGACAAAGTCCTTCAGGAGTTCAAGGCCAGAGCCGAAAAAGCCGGATACACGCTTCCAAAATCTTATGAAGGCGTAAGGATTTCATTCAACGATGAGGAAAAACACGGCTGGCTCCTGTTGAGAAAGTCGCTCCACGACCCCGTAATGCCGCTGAACATCGAAGGCGAGCGCAAAGGCGATGCTGAAAAAATACGGGCCGTAGCGCTCGACCTGCTGCAGGGATTCTCAGAATTGTCACGCTAGAAAAAACGCCCCCGTAGCGAAAGTCCGACAAAAAAAGAGGGAAAGCCACCTTTCACAAAAGGTTTCTTCCCCTCTTTCAATCTCCTCATCTTCCAAAGGTGAAGGTGGGATTACTGAGCAGTACCGCTGACAACTACAGTACAGATTGTTGGTGATTTGCCAGCAACAATCTTACCTGCATCACTGTGTCCAAGTGCAACACGGATGATTGCACTGCTACCAGCAGAAAGTGTTACACTTGTATCATAGCTATTTGTTGTTTCTTTGTTTCCTTCAGTATCAGTTCCAATAATATTGAATGTTTCACCTCCATCTGTTGAATAAGAAACCTGTCCGAGTGGATTTCCTGTTCCATGGGATCCGTAAGTAACTTTTACATTTTCGATTGTAAGTGCAGTTACAGCTGTTACAGGGAAGTCGATATAGATTGCGTCCCAACCAGCGACTGAAGCAACCGTAGTTACAAATGAAAGCCCTCCAGCAGCAGCTCCCCATTTAGAAGAATTCTTTTGCCATGAACCATAAGATGTTCCATCAACAGTTCCACTTGAAAGTGTTCCTGCTCCACCTGTAGCGATAGAGTCATTTCCATCAGTACATGCAACATTAGAAACATCGCTATGAGCATCACTATCCAACCAACTGATGTCAAATGCATTTGCCTCAAGTTTCTTCACGGTAACCGTCTTCTCGCCATAAACTGCATTTGCATCGCAGCTTGTCGCACGGACTGTTACGCTTGTGTCGGCATCTGCGCTGCCTGCTGTCAAAAGACCGCTCTGGTCGATTGTAGCGACATCGCTTCCGCTTGTGATTGACCACACGATGTCGTCGTTTGTCGGAGAATCAGGGCTGAGTGTTGCAGAGAACTGCAAGGTCTTCTTTGAAGCGACTTCTGTTGCATCATCGGCTGTGCTCAAAGTGATTGCCGTTACAGGATTGAATGTAAGTGAAGCATCATACTCGACGGAAATCTTAGTGATGTATGTCGTTGCGCTGGCTGTGATAGTCACGTCGCAAGCACCAGAGTACACAACATAAGATTTCTCAATCATTTTGCTTGTTGAGCCGTTGTTGAAGTCTAAGAGAGCCTTGCCCTGACTTCCAGCCTGAATTGTGCCTGAGCCTTTGTAGTAGCCAGTTACTGTAACAATGCAGTTTCCAGTGACCGGGAATGAAAGTGTTGCATCTGCATTCAAGACGACATGCGATTTTCTGACATTTGTTGTTGAGTCTACATCATTATCATTGACAGTTCCGCTAGTTACAAGGTCGGTGTATGTTGAGATTGTATTAGCGAAATCATAAGTCTTTGATTCAACCTCAGTCTCACCGTCAAGCAAAGACTTTGAAGTGTCTTCTGTTACAGTCCAGCCGTTGTCGGAAATCACCTTGGCGATGTCCCAATAGCCGTCCGTGTCTTTCTGGAATTTTTCAGAAGCGACAACATACAAGCGGTTCAAGATATTTTCGCGTCCGGCATATTCTGTTGCGACGAACTCATCATCGATGACAGTTCCGTATATTCCTGCAGCGAAATTCTTGTCTGTTTTGAAGCCGATGTATTTCTGGTCTGTCGTACCGTTCGCCGCGCTTCCCCAGATATCGGTGTTCAATTCTACATTGCTGTTGTCGTATGTGGTTCCTACGAAAGCGACTTGCTCATAGTAGCTGCTCATAGCTGATGAAGACCATGGATTGCGGCCAAGATAGACTTTCTCAAGCCCGCTGTCAGCCTCAAGTTTTGAATTGTAGACTACGAGTCCCTTTCCGACCTTTGAAGTGAGACCAAGGCGAGGAGCCGTGAAGTAAGCTTTTGTTGTGCGGCTTCCGATTGCGTGGAGAACGCATTCCTCATAGAGGGCAGCGACGCCGTTCGTATATTCCATCCACAGGAAGTCAACGTCGCCTTCGATGTAGCACTTGTAGAACCACGCCTTTGCAACAGTGCGGAGCGTGTCCTGACCAGAAAGGAATGAACAGTTGTATGCCGCGAGGTTTCCAGTTCCATCGGTTCCGATTACCTCAGCCTGCGCGTCGCCCGTTGCGTTCTGGCGAGTGCTTTTGATTGTGAGGTTCTCAAGAATGATGTTTCCGGAACCTGCGATTGCAAATGTTGAGCGGCCTTTTTCGCTTGTAATGTCGCTTCCCTGTCCGAGAATCACGACATCACTACCGTATTCAGCAGTTCCGAGGCCCTGAATTTTGAGGTTGTTCTTTCCTGAATAAGAAAGACCGTCTTCTTCGTAAGTACCAGTAACCAGTGTAATCAGACAGTCGCCAGATACACTTGTGGCAGCCTCGAGAGCCTTTGCAATCGTGCTGTATGTTGCCGTGTTTCCGCCAACAGTGAGCTTAATAGAGCCGTCTCCATCTTCCTCGATAAGGCTGTTGTTACCATCATCTGGCGAAACGATTTTAGAGCCGTCATCTTCATCGTCGTCATTGCCTGAACCATGCGCCGCACAGCCTGTCAGCATGAATGCAAGAGATGCCGCCAGGGCCAACGCGATTGAAAGCGATTTCCTTAACTTTTTCATATGTACCTCCATTTTTATTGCGAAAGTCGTAAGAGTGCAATTTTTTACAAAATTAAGATTTTTACGACATATTTTCTTTCTAGATTAAATGTATGGCTCAGAAAGCGTTTTTTATATGCAAAATATGAATTTTTTTTAATTGAGTTATTGGAGATTTTAAATAAGGACGGTTTAAGATTGTAAATTCTAAAAGTTTTATACGTTTTATTGCCGCAAAAGCTATAAAATATTGCAAAAGTCTGCAAAAATCATCGTGAAAAATAATTTTTTTCTCATAAATTATATTTTTAAATATAAAATTTTTACCTTTCGGATTATACTGTTCCAATGAATCCAGAAATCATAAAAAGGCGTGAATTTCTCGCAGAGCGCAGGAACAATGGTCACCGGCTCACCATCGCATTCACCTGCGTCGCCGACTTCAGGAGCTTTATCGGGCAGGAATATATCGCCGGAATCGTAAAGGCCTGCGAAGATTACGACGTCAACTTTATCAACATGAGCCAGGCTGTCAAATATTCTCTTTTTGATGAAGTGGATTTCATCTCCCATTATTCCAAGAAATTCCGCTTCATGAAGGCGCCGCTGATTGACGGTCTGATTACATGGGCTTCCTCCCTTGCCCCTTACCTCACCAACGAGCAGATTATCCAAAAATTCACGGCACTCAAGCCGCTCCCCATGGTTGACATCGGGTATCTCGACATTCCAGGCGTGAGCGCGCTCCGGATAGACAACTCCTGCTCCATGGATTTAATCGTCGAGCATCTTCTTAAAAAGCACGGAATCACCCGTTTCGCATTTCTAGGCACAAAAATTTCGCGTCCCCATCTTGAGAGGCTCAATTCTTTCAGGCGCGCCCTTGAAAAAAACAATCTGGATTCAAAAAACTTCCCCGTATTCATGACCGAAACCCTTGATGAAGCCGACATAATCCGCGTCTCAGAAGAAATCTGCGATTCATATATCAAGTCGCCGGAGGGGTCAAAAGCTTTCGAGGCGGTTGTCAGCTCCAGCGACATCATCGCCTCCACGCTCATATCCGTGCTGCACAAGAGAGGAATCAGCGTGCCGGAAGATATCGCAGTCACGGGTTACAACAATCAGTACCAGGGAATCAACGCTTCTCCCCCAATCACCACAATCAACCTTGAATACTTCAAGCGCGGCTACATGTCCGTGGAGCACCTGATCAGCAAAATCATGTCCGGCGAGACAAAGGCCGAAATCATCAAAGTGCCTACGTCCCTAATCGTGCGGGAGAGCTGCGGCTGCTTTGAGAAGGAAATCATCGCCGCGGACATGACCAATACCAAACGCCCGGCTCTCCCAGAAAACTCAAGCGAGGAAGATGGCCGGAATTTTCTATCGGAGCAGATAAACAATATCTTCCCCAAGGAAAGCCACGAGCGCAAACAAGAGCTGATTGAAGCCGTGTTCCAGGATTTGTATGAGGAAGTCTCGCCACCGAAGACCTTGTGCTGGTTCAGGAAATTCCTGAGCAGCGAGCGCGGCCCGCATTTCAAGGCTACGGCCTGCCAGCAAAAAGTCACGGAGCTGCATTCCTGCCTCACCGCGCTTTCAGGAAACAACGCAGGGCAGAGATTCCGCATGGAAAATATCACCGGACAGCTGCGCGTGCTCTGCTCCGTCACTTCCGATTACGAGACCAGCGCGAAACGCGAGAATTCCTACCTTTTCCACAACATCACCACGGCGGCGATTCATTTCGCATCTGTCTCCACCGGCAAGCAGATGCAGAGTACCCTCAAGACGCATCTGGCAGAGCTTGAGATTCCAGGAATCATACTTTCCCTGAGCGACAACATGACCGTCGATTTGGAAACCAGCAACGTGGAGCTGATTATTCCAGAGCCAGCGGGATTTGAAAAGGAAAAACTTCCGTTCCGCGTAACCGAAGAGGCGAATTTCCCGAAATCATTTTTCCCAAAGAAGGAGCGTTTTTCAGTCGTCCTTGAAATTTTATACTACAACGAGCGGTATTTCGGATTCGCTTTCATGATGATGAAGTCAAAAAACATGGTTCTCTATGACAGCATACGCTCGCTTCTCTGCCATTCGCTGTATGAAATCTACCTCAAGGAAGGACGCACGAAGGAACATTCCATGCAGCTGAACACAAAACACATCGAAGGGATTCTGTCCCTTTCCGGCGAGGAAAAACAGATTTCAGCATCAGGGAAGCTCTCGCTTAAAAAAATCTCGGATTACCTGTTGGAGCACATCGGGGAAAAGACCAATCTTGACAGAATGGCGTCTGAACTCGGAATGAACAAAACCAAGCTGATTCGGCAGACAAAGGCCGCAACCGGCTACACAGTGCAGGTCCTGCATGAAAAACTCAAAATCGAGCTGGCGAAAAACCTGATTTTGGAAGACAAGCTTACGCTGGCGGAAATCGCAGAACGACTGGGCTTCCAAAACAGCAATTATTTTTCCAATGTGTTCAAGAAAAACACCGGGGAAAGTCCGAGGGCCTGGGGAAAGAAAAATTAGCAGAAAAAACGCCGCACTTCCAGCACGGCGTTTGATAAGATTGCAGTTAGCGCAAGTCTATTTGGCGTCACCGACAGAAACGGCAGATGAAGAATCGCCAGAAACCTTCATTGTCAGGGCATTACCTGTCACAGTATATGTTCCCTCATAAGTCTTATCACCGACTGTATTAGTAAGGGTCAATTCTGTGTCGTTGTTAATTTCGTTTGCTTTTTTATTGTCAAAAGTTGTGCCTGTATAAGTTCCTTTTGCAACGAAGTTGGTATTTCCGTCAGCGCCTTTGATTGTCGCGGCATTTCCGACCTGTCGGACATAGAGATACCAGTTTCCTTTTCCAGCTCCTGTATATGAGAACTGAATCTGATAGTAGCAATGCTCGTTATCCCCCCACTTGAACAAAGTTCCTGCGGAAGTGTCAAAATAATGCGTGAAAAGCGCGTTTCCTGTGGAAGCCAGCTTGAATTCATAATCACCAGCTGTTGGAGCTGTTTCTGTTACAGTCTCATCAACCTGCACTGAGGATGCCACTTTGACAGTCTTTGTGGTAACAGGACCTGTATATGCTTTATTATTTTTTACATAGAAGCCCCTGGCCTTTACTGTAACTGAATCGGAAACGCTAAAAGCATCATTATAATAGACAGCCGTTCCCCAATCAAAATAATCTGCGATATCAGCCGAATCAGAATAGCTCTTAACATCATAGCTGACGTCTGGATCTGTGCCATCGAGCGTATACACAATATAAACTTTCTGGCTGTCATAATTTGAAGGCGCAGAAATCGTAATCTTTCTAGAAGTGCTGGCGTCGTTACCGTCAGCAGTAATTGACACCTCTAAATCGTCATCATCTTCGGTATCACTTGAACAAGCGACAAACGCGAGAGAAAGAGCCATCATCAAAACTGATACCCCCCCCCGTATTACTTTTTTGTTGAATTTCATATTTTCCTCCATTTTCCATCGCTGAAAAGCAACGGCCACAAGATTATTTCAATAATTATACAACAAAAAAGCGGACTTTTCAAAGAAAAATCCGCTTTGCCATGATTTTATTCCTTTTCGATTTCCGTACAAACGATGTGCAAATCTTTCAGCTGCTGCTCGTCTACCGGGCTTGGGCATTCGTCCATTGGGGAAGCCGCCAGATTGTTCTTCGGGAAGGCGATTACTTCGTGGATTGATTCCTCGTGACGCATGAGCATTACGAGGCGGTCAAGTCCCGGTGCGATTCCGCCGTGTGGTGGGGCACCGAATTTGAATGCCTGAACGAGGAAGCCGAACGCTTTCTGGGCGCGCTCTTCCGAGTAGCCGACGATTTTGAAAATTCGCTGCTGCAAGGCCGGGTCGTTGATACGCATAGAGCCAGAAGCAAGCTCGTAGCCGTTCAAAACCAAGTCGTAGAGGTCGCCTTTTACGGCTCCGGGGTCAGATTCCAGAGTATCCCAGTATTTTTTCTGCGGAAGAGTGAACATGTGGTGCTCGGTCTCCCAGTGATTTTCGTCCTCGTTCCATGCAAAGTAAGGGAAGTCGATAATCCATGCGAAGTGGAATTCATCTTTCGGGTCGTAGAGATTCAAATCCTTGCCCAGCTGCTTTCGCACTGCTCCCAAAGCGACGCAGGCTGTCTGCCATTTCTCATCGCTTACAAAGAGGAGAAGGTCGTTCTTTTCGGCGCCGAGTTTGCCACAGATTTCAGACTCTTTTCCGGCGAAGAATTTTGAGATTCCGCCCTCGAATTTGCCCTCTGCGTCAACTTTCATCCAAGCCAAGCCCTTTGCGTGGTTGATTTTTGCCACGGATTCAAGAGCCTCAATCATCTTGCGGCTGTATTTGTCGGCCACGTTCTTGACGACCAATGCTTTGAGACCGCTTCGCTTGTGCCGCTCGATTGATTTGTCAGCATTTGCAGCACCAGCCTTGAATGCATTGAAATCGCTCAAATCTGCCATGAAGCTAGCATCCTGCATTTTAAGGTCAAAGCGCAAATCCGGCTTGTCGCTTCCGTAAAGGTCAAAAGCGTCGTCCCAGCTGATTCGGTCAAATTTTGCAGGCAAATCATAATTCAAAGTCTTTTTGAAGATGTAGCCCATCATGCCTTCGGTAGTTGTAAGGACTTCCTCACGGTTTGTGAAGCTCATCTCCATATCAATCTGGGTGAATTCAGGCTGCCGGTCACCACGGGCGTCTTCGTCACGGTAGCAGCGGGCAATCTGGAAATACTTGTCAAAGCCAGAAACCATCAGAAGCTGCTTGTAAAGCTGTGGTGACTGAGGCAAAGAATAGAATTTTCCAGGATGAACACGGCTCGGAACGAGATAGTCCCGCGCTCCCTCAGGAGTTGACTTGATGAATGTTGGAGTCTCAATCTCCAGGAAGCCCTTGCCGGTCAAATATTCCCGGGTTGCAAAAGTGACCTGTGAACGCAAGATGATGTTTTTCTGCATGGGCTCACGGCGCAAGTCCAAATATCGGTATTTAAGGCGCAAATCTTCGTTTGGAAGAACCACAGTGCCGTCCTTCTGGCGAACTTCTTCGATTGAGAAAGGCAATTCCTGGCTTGTGGTGAAGATTTCGATTTCCTTTGCCTCGACTTCGACTTCACCGGTCGCCATGTCAGGATTCACGTCTTTTTCGCTTCGGGCGGCGACGACTCCAGCCACAGCGATACAATATTCGCTTTTCAATGACGAGGCGATTTTTTTGACTTCATCGCTGGCCCCGTCTCCTACCATAACCTGAGTGATTCCGTAGCGGTCACGGAGCTGAATAAAAACAAGGCCGCCCAAATCCCGTGAGCGAGAGACCCAGCCGTTCAATACAACATTCTTACCGACATCGCCCTTGCGCAATTGGCCGCAAGTGACGGTTCTTTTTGAGTTTTCCATGGAATACAGTTTAATGAGATGTAAGAATTTGAGCAATAAAAAAAGGGGGAAGTCTCCCCCTCGCTACAGCCAGCAGGCTGTCTTTCGCTCCCCTCTCTGCGGGCTCAAACGCCGCCCGCAACGCCCGCTTACTCAGTCAGCGTACACCCCGCGCCGGCGTCTGCAAGAACAGAAGTTTGTGCTTCTGTCGCTGTAAGTAAAGTGTATTTGTATTTATTTAAGCTACTGAACAATACGCCATCCGTGATTGATATATCTTTCGTTGAATTTGCTTTTGCGCCCTCATTTCCGCTTGCATGAAGAACCGGTGTTGAATCATCGCTCGCAGCACTGAAAGAATATGTACATCCAGAATCAAAATAATTATTCTCAGCATACACAATCGCATTTTTTCGTGCATTAACGCATGACTGTGAGGAATAAGGAGTTCCTGCTGTTTCATAATAATTATTAAAAATATGAACCACAGTATTACGAACCATCGGCAATCGCTGCCCACAGTTCAGGAAATAGTTCCCATAAAGAGTGACAAAGCGCTTTGTGTTATCACCGTCACTATCAGAAGAACCAATAAGCATAGTCTTGTCGTGATTTTTGAAAATACAATTTGAAACCGTAATATTTGTCGAGTCACCTTTTATGTCGCACAAACCATCATAAATCTGCCATTTTTCTGAGATAGTATCAGTTGTTCCTGTTGTCACATATTCTAAGGAAATAGTATCTTCAAAAGTACAATGGTCAATCCAAATATTCTTATGACTGTCAATATTGATTCCGTCCCATTGGGCGTTATAGCCATCAGAAGTTGTGGCATTTTTTTGCTCATGATGAGGGAATGGATCACAAGGATCTTTTATCGTAAGATTTCTAATCTGAATATTATCTCCATCAATTTGAATTGTCCCCCCTCGGATTCCACAATCAGAAGTTTTTCCGATTAGGGTAGTACCACTCTTGATTTTTAAGGCAATCTTATTTCCATAAGCCTTGTTTAAAGCCCATAAATCATCGTAGAGAGCACTTTTGTAAGAAGATCCTGAGTCACCATCTTCCGTTGTTTTTGAACATGCCGTTCGATATGCTTCCACCCACGCTGCATAATCTGAATAAGAAGAATTTGTTTCATGCACAAACGTATCAAGAGCAGTTGCCCAAGTAACTGAATCAGCATTTTCATCCGGTAACATGCCTTCACTCATATCAATCATTGCAGTAACAACGATTACTTTATTTCCGCTGGCTATTGCAGAAGTTAATTGTGATTTTGTAGAAACCTCAACTTTAGTTCCTGATGTAATATATGAAGTTCCAAGACTCGCATATCCCGTCGGAGCATCGCTGAGGCTAATCTTTCTTGATGTCACAGTGTTGCCATCTGTTTTTTCGTCTTCTTTTTCTGTGTTTTCCGTCGTTTCGTCCGTTTCCTGACTGCTACCGCTTCCGCTATCTGAACATGCGGCTAAAACAAGGAATGCCACCACTGCGAGTGAAACTAAAAAAGTTCCTGCGGTAATTTTAGCGTGTTTTCTGACCATATATTGCTCCTTAAAATGTGCAAATAAATCTCCCTACGGAGTCAAGGAGATTTTAAAGCAAAGAGTCAGATTTTTCTTGTATTAAAAATTACTTTTTTTGAACAAAATAGCCGAAATCAGGCTAAATACGGTGCATTGATGAAAAAACCTTTTCGGCCATCACGTTGATTTCAACACCCATTTCCTCACCAGACTCGGTAAGGATGGAACGGAGACCGTCAATCGAGATATCGGCTTCATCAAGAGAAACCATCATCATCATGACGAAATTTCCGGAGAGAATTGTCTGAGTGATGTCAGCGATATTGATTTTATGTTTTGCGAGAAGCGCGCTAACGCTCGCGATGATTCCGACTTTGTCGCTTCCAACTACAGTAATAATTGCGTTCATAATGCCCTATTTTATAGTAATTTTGATTCCGAGACAATGGTCTTTACAAAATCACCGGCAAGTTTTACGGCCTCATCACGGATTTCGGAATCCAGCTGGGTGAAGGCCTTGATGATTTTCCCTGTGTTTTTGAGAGCGTCCCGGCTCAGGTCAGTGTTGGTAACGGCATTTGTCGAGCCAAGAAGACCGAAAAGCGTTTCAACGAACTGCTCCCGCTGCCCCGGCTGAATCCGCTCAAACCAGCTGTTGAAAGACTTGAAGAAAAGCTCGCTTCCTGAATCGAATTCTTCTTTTGTCTCGAATTCCGTGCCTTTCACGAACCAGCTGAACGGATTATGCTGCATCACCAGTTTTTCATCGCTGAGAACGATTTTGCAAGGCTCATAGTGATGGAACAACATTCCTACTATAGAAAGCTGGGGATAAACGGAGACGATTTTCGTTTTGACCGAGAAAAAGGCGTCACTGTCAAGGGATTCCTGGGAAAAGCCCGGCCCGTCAAAATTATAGACTGTCTCAAGATTCTTTTTTGATTTTTCGTCAAGGAAGGCCGCTGAATAAATCGCAAGATTTCCGCCCTTTGAATGTCCTCCAACGATAATGTCGTGCTTTTTGAATTCAGAGACGGCATTCTGGAGATAGGCAAGGGCATCCTGCTGCGCTGGAACCTGCTCCAAAAATGCGAGATTGAAGTCCTCCTTCCAGCCCACAATCGTGTCATCCGTGCCCCTGAAGGCGACAAAAATCTTTCCGTGATTCAGAACGGAAGTATCCCTCAAAACAAAAGTCAGAGCGGAAAACTGCTCCTCCTTCCGGGAATCATAGCGGCTCACGAATCCTGTAACGGCAACATCAGCAAAGCGATGGGACTCTCCGGCCTTTTTAAGCAGCTCAATGGATTTGGAATCAATGAGCATCCCCATGTCGCTCCGAGACTCAAAATCAGAGGAAGCAAAGAAAAGCTTTGAAAGCTCGGACAATTTAATAGAAGAAGAAAAACTTTCCGGCGCAAGGCCTGAAAAATTTATGTATGATAGCTGGCAGAAAACAAGCGCATCAATTTCGCAAAAAGGCGAAGTCTCAAAGGAAAGGTCTCCTCGCCAGTCGATGTAGTCACAGATGTCAGATTTATATTTTTTGTTCGCCATATTTTCATTCTAATTCATTTTTCTGATTCACTCAAATTAAATTTTGTTGTATATTTTGCATGTAGTGACATTTGTTAGATTTTTATGAACAAGGAGCATTTTACCATGAAAAAAATTATAGCAAGTCTTTCACTTTCATTACTTGTCCTTGCAGGAGTCTCATCGCAGGTTCTCGACAAGGAGCAAATGAAAAACACCGCATGGGCCGGATTGGGAAGCCCTATCGACGGAGACCCGGTTTTCTACGGCTTCACTGACACATTTCAGGCCCGCTTTGACCGGGGCAAGTTCACTATCGAAGGAATGCTTAACTGGTCTTTCCTTGCAAATTATGACTACAAATACGATATCGATAACTTTGTTTTCGGAACTTCAAACCTCAACCCGCTTTCAATAAAATACGGCGTACGCCCTCAGGGAGAAAACGCACGGGGCGGCAACAACACTGTATCCGCAGACGCTCTCGCCCTCTACGACGGCTACGACAACCGGGCTAACGTCTCCAACACGATTCAGGACTCATATTATGTGAATTTTCTCTATCACCCCACAAAGAACCTTGACCTGGGCGTAGGAACAAAACTCAACTGGCAGGTCGGTCCTGCTCCAAAATACGGCAGCTGGCTCTGGGAGCGTGACGCCCACATTCGTCAGGGAGGATTCTCCACCGCCTACGATGACCGCTCAGGCTCTTACACGCAGACTTCAACCGAAACGACAGGCTCATACAAGTTCGACGTTGACCGCCCCGGTACGGCAGATGTGGTCGGTTTTGTTCCATACGCAAACAAATACGCAAAACGCGCGGCCGGCATCCGCTACATCGCTGAAGGCGACATTGACCTGCAGCTTGGCGCGGCCCTTCCAAACGGCTTCAACACGGACGATCCCGCTGTAAATTTCGGCATTCAGGTCGGACCCGCAGACTGGCTTTCTTTCTCGGCGGCCATCGAAGGCGCATTCGAGGAAAAGGCGAATTTCTATTCCGGCGCCACATTCGGAATCAACTTCTTCGTGCTTGATGTCTATTTCGCAGCAGACTCGCTCTTTACGGAGGCAAAAAAGGATCAGGCTTACGGAACCGGCGCGGCAATCGCCTTCACGATTCCCAATACAAAGATTCAGATTCGTCCGGAAGCCGGCATCAACTTTTTCGAGAACACGGATTACACGCCGTCACTCTACGCAGGCGGTTCTCTGGCCTTCGCAATCAACAAGGATATCGGCTTTGATTTGTGGAGCTCCATTGCAATCGGCTCAAAAGACAAGAACTGGGACGATAACGACGCAACAGACAGCTGGAACGGCGGCCATGTATTTGACATCCGCCCGGAAATCACTTTTGCATATTCTGAGCATACAACATTCGCGGCATACTTTGACTACGAGAACCGCAAGGCTTTCGACGGCACTTCACGAAGCTGCTGGGCAAGCGGCGTGTTCTGGACTTACATTTTCTAATTCAACAGCTGCCTGCATGAGGGCGGCTTAAAAGGGGTATAAAAATGGGCGGCATTTTCGGTGTTGTTTCAAAGGACGACTGTTCCTTGGATTTGTTTTTCGGCGTAGATTACCATTCACATCTCGGAACACGCCGTGGCGGACTTGCGGTATATCGCGGGGATGAAAAATTCCAGCGGGCAATTCACAATATACAAAATTCTCCATTCCGCACGAAATTTGAAAGCGACATCGAAGAAATGAAGGGGCACGTGGGCATCGGCTGTATTTCCGACTACGAGCCACAGCCCCTCGTCGCCCGCTCTCATCTGGGTAGATTCGCCCTCACCACCGTCGGTATCGTCACAAACAAGGACGAGCTGGTTGCAGAACTGCTTGATAACGGCGGCGCATTCCTTGAAATGAGCGGAGGCGAAATCAACCAGACCGAGCTGATTCTCGCGCTGATTAACAGCCAGAAAACGATTCTCGAAGGCATCAAATATGTACAGTCAAAAATCAAAGGCTCAATCACCATGCTGGTTGCCACTCCGGAAGGAATTTACGGCGCCCGTGACAAGATGGGCCGCACTCCGCTCCAGATTGGCATCAAAAAGGACGTGAAAGGCTCTATTCTCGCTCACTGTCTCAGTTTCGAGAGCTTTGCCTACATCAATCTGGGATATCAGGATTTGCACGAGCTGGGGCCGGCCGAAATCGTATTTGTGACCGCCGACCGCTACGAAATCCTGCAGGAGCCGCAGAAAGAAATGAAAATCTGTACCTTCCTGTGGATTTACTACGGCTACCCAACCGCCTGCTACGAAGGAGTAAACGTAGAGGCAATGCGCTACAACTGCGGTAAATTCCTCGCCAAGCGCGATAAGGACGACAATATCCACCCGGACTGTGCGGCCGGCGTTCCTGATTCGGGCACGGCACACGCTGTCGGCTACGCAAATGAGGCCGGAATTCCATTCACGCGGCCATTCATCAAATACACACCAACCTGGCCCCGCTCTTTCATGCCTACAAACCAGGAGCAGCGAAACTTAATCGCCCACATGAAGCTCATTCCGGTTCAGCAGCTTATCAAAGACCGAAGCATTCTTCTCATCGACGACTCAATCGTCCGCGGAACCCAGCTCCGGGAAACCACTGACTTTTTGTACCAGAGCGGCGCAAAGGAAGTTCACGTGCGTCCGGCTTGTCCGCCAATCATGTTCGGCTGCAAATACCTCAACTTCTCCCGCTCAAAAAGCGAGATGGATTTGATTGCCCGCCGTGTTGTAAAGCAGTTTGAGGGCGACAATGTAAGCGGGGAAACTCTGGCAAAATACTGCAACCCGGACACTCCTGAATACGCAAAAATGCAGGAAGAAATCCGAAAGCAGCTCCACTTCACCACCCTTCGCTTCCACCGCCTTGACGACATGCTGGACTCAACCGGTCTTCCCCACGAAAAGCTCTGCACTTATTGCTGGACGGGTAGGGAGCGTTAAAAAATCGCACAAGGTGCGATTTTAGCGAGTCTCCGAGCAGCTATGCTGCGAAGGCGGAAGGGAGTGACCCCGCTTGCGGGGGAAAAACTCACGAGGTGAGTTTTTAACGAGTCTCGGTGAGAGCTATGCTCGAACCGCGGGAGGGAATAATGCGTTTAGTCAAGCAGTTTGCTATTTTGGTTATCGTTTGCTTTATTGGCGAGATTCTGCACGCGCTTATACCGCTGCCAGTTCCCGCAAGTATTTACGGGCTTGTGCTCATGTTCATCGCCCTGCAGGCAAAAGTCATGCCTCTTGAAGCCGTGGAAGAGATTTCTGACGGGCTTCTGGGAATCATGCCCCTGCTTTTCATTCCGTCTACAGTGGGGCTGATTCTCGCATGGGAGATTCTCAAAGTTCACTGGCTTCAGTTCCTGCTTATAGGCATTGTCGGCACGATAGTCGTATTTTTCGTCGCGGGACACGTCACTCAGCTTGTCATAAGGATTCAGAAGAGGTGTCATCATGAGTGAGATTTCTCATTTTCTTTCAGAATCGGTGTCCTTCGGTCTGTGCATTTCACTCATCGGATTTTGGCTCGCCGACCTTCTCTATAAAAAAACGCGTTTCGTACTTTTCGCGCCACTTCTAACATCATGCACGGCAATCATAATCTTTCTGGTGATTTTTAAGATTCCCTACGAAAAATATCTGGCCGGGGCGCACTTTCTCTATTATCTTATGACGCCCTGCACGGTAGCCCTCGCAATTCCGCTCTACAGGCAGTTCACTAAGCTCAAGGAAAATGCCCTCGCAATCCTTTTGGGAATCATCGGAGGCATTCTTGCCAATGGATTCTTTATCTTCGCAATGTGCGCCGTCTTTAAAATCAATCATGCCGAATATGTCTCGCTCCTTCCGAAATCCATCACCACTCCAATCGGAATCGCCTTGTCAAATCAGAACGGGGGAATAGAGTCAGTCACGATTCTCCTGATTTCAATCGCCGGAAACATGGCAAACATTTTCGGAATCATATTCTGCCGGCTGTTCAGAATAACAGAGCCGGTAGCACAGGGAGTCGCCTGCGGAACCAGCGGACACGCCATGGGTACATCAAAGGCCTTTGAGCTGGGAGAGGTGCAGGGAGCCATGAGCGGGCTGTCTATCGCCGTCTGCGGCGTACTTACGGTCGTCATCCTGCCATTCTTTGTAAATCTATTATAGGCATTCATCACGAAAAAAATTGCAAAATCAGTGATGCTATTATAGAATGAAAAAGGTATGGATTTTCAGGGATTCGTAAACACATTCACTCTCCCCTGCGCGATTCTCTCCGTGGAAAGGCTTTCAGAACGCCACTATGGAGAAATCAGAATCGTGAAGGCAAACGACATCTACAAGGAAACTATGGGTGTCGCGCGCTATCATGACAACATGCTTTACTCCGAGCTGGTTCCCAAAGATGTCAAATTTGAAAATTTTTGCTACCGGGCGGCGGTTCTAAAGCAGCGTCTACATTCTTACATCCCTACCCCGGGCCTAAACTGCTGGTCTGACATCATGCTGCTGCCGATGAACTGTTCCGACGGCAACCTGAGTTATTGCGCTTTCTACTACGAAACAACCCGCGACGCTGAGCCTGAACGTCTGTCAAAAGTTTCTCTGACTATCGCACAGTCTGTCATCAAAACCTGTCTCAACCTTCAGGGAAATCCGAATTTTCAGGATGGCATCACAAACGTAATCGAGGACATCCAGAGTCAGGCAGACGCATTCTGCAGCGCGATTATCCTTTTGAATCAGGAAGAACGCTCCTACTCCGTTCTCTGCGAGAAATTTAAAAATAATGCATATCATGTTTCAGACTATGGTTATACCCTTACATACGACATCGTGGCAAGCTGGGAAAAGACAATCGGAAAAAGCAACGGAATCATTGTCACCAACAACATAGACATGGAGCAGCTCAGGATGCGGAATCCGCTCTGGGTCTCATCGCTTAAAGAGGCATCCGTCACAAGCGTCATTCTCTATCCCCTGCTCCACGCAAAAAAAACACTGGGCTATCTGTTTGTAACAAATTTCGACATCGAAAGGGTTGTTGAGCTAAAGGAGCTGCTGGAACTTACCTCATATTTCATCTCCGCTGAAGTCGCAAGCCATATGCTTTTTGAAAAACTGGAGAATCTGGGTAACACGGACCTACTCACGGGAGTAAAGAATCGCAGCGCCATGAATCTGAGAGTCGATTTATTCGTCCGTGGCGAAGAAATAATCCCCCACCCCTACGGTATCATTTTCTGCTGTGTCAGCGGTCTCAAAAAAATGAATGATGAAAACGGCCACGATGCAGGCGACATTCTCCTCAAAAAAGCGGCAAGTCTTCTCAAAGACATCTTCAAGGACGATGAGATTTACCGTTCTGGCGGCGATGAATTCGTCGTAATCGTCCCGACCTGCCAGGAAGATGAGTTCAAAAAAAAGGTGGCGGAACTGCGCTCAAAGAGCAGACATGATTCAGAAACCGCGCTTGCCATCGGTGCGTCATGGAACGATGAAGGCTACAAACTAAGACGCTCCATGCATTTTGCAGACGAGGCAATGAACAAAGATAAAGAAAAATTCTACACGGAACACCCTGAATTCTTGCGGTAAAAAGGTTTTTTCATTTATAATAATGCAAGGATTGCACCATGAAGAAATCTCCATTCCCGAAGGTCGGACAAACAACTATTTTTCCAATTTCATTAAAGCTGCTTGCGATTTTCGTGTTACTTCTTACGCTTTCTAACTTCGCAACCAATGTCGTCAATTCATTTCTGGCCAGGGCGCAAATTATCAAACTGAACAATACCATCATGGTCAGCCAGCTCAAGGATATTTACACGGCGGCCGGAAACCAGTTTCAGATATTCACATTCACGGGCAAAAAAGACGAGTCTGTCGCGGCAATCTACAATACGGCAAAACGGGGCTTCGAAATGCCGAACAGCATCGCCCTCGCATTTGACAGAAAGGGGCACATACTTTTCTGCGCGTCTGCCACGCCTCTTCCCGCCGAAGAAGAAAAATCCGAGAAATCACAGCCTTCCCTCAACGAAAACTCCACAGAATTTTCAGATTCTCTGGCTCTTCAGACCATGAACGAACGCTTTGACGAGGGCAACAGCGATGGCGTGCTTTTGTTCAGCTCGGACATGGGGCAGTATTACGGAGTCTACAAGTATCAGGAAGACTGGGAGTGTTTTTTCGTCCGCGCGGAACTGCGTTCTGACACGATGCGCACGAACAACATGCTTTTCGGAATCATTTCTATTGTAATCGTGTTCATCGTAATCGGATTTTTGCTTGCGGGAATCTTCATGTTCAGGCGGATTCTTCGGAACGTTCATAAAATCACATCCGACTTGTACGAGATGCAGCAGAATCAAAAACTTTCACTCATTGACTTGTCTGATTCCCCAAATGACGATGTCACCTATCTTGCGGCAAGCTTCAACTCGCTTTCATCCACAATCAGCAATCTCCTCGGTATTTTCCAGAAATTCGCTTCAAGGGACGTCGTCGCAAAGGCATATAAGGAGCACCAGATTCGCCTTGAAGGAAGCCAGCAGAATCTGGTCATGCTTTTCTCCGATATCAAGAGCTTCACATATCGCACAGAGACGCTCGGAAATGACATCATTGACCTGCTCAACGTCCACTACGACAAGGTAATCAAACGAGTCCACGAAAATTCGGGAGTCATTGGCTCAATCATTGGCGACGCGATTCTGGCAATTTACGGAACAAGGAATTCAGAAAACAAATCTCTTGACGCCCTTACCTCTGCATGGGAAATCACCAGAGTCACGGCAGAACTACGCTCGCGAATGATAGAACGTCGGGCAAAAATCGAGCAGGAACGCACGCTCACCCAGGCTGAGGAACGCATCTATCAGGCGGTTTTAATCGACATCGGCGTAGGAATTGACGGCGGAACAGTCTTCTACGGAAACATCGGCTCAGACGAGCACATGACAAACACTGTAATCGGCGACAACGTAAACTCCGCCAGCCGTCTCGAAGGTCTTACCCGAATCTACAAACTCCCGGTCATTGTATCGGGCTACATCAAAAACGAAATCGAGCAGGCAGGAATCACGAAATACAAATTCTTCGAGATTGATACAGTTCAGGTCAAAGGCAAAACTGAAGGCAAAAAGATTTACTTCCCTCTGGACACTGAATCAGACGCAAATCCACCGGAAATCGAAGCAAAATTCGCAATCTACGAAAAGGCACTCGGCGCATATTACGCAGGAGACTGGAACACGGCAAGGAGCGAATTCAAGAAATGCGGAATCGAGGCCTCGGAAGTCTTCCTTGATCGAATCGGTAAGGGCAATGCCCCCGAAAACTGGAGCGGAATATGGACAATGCAGACAAAATAGACGCACAATTGACACACAAGGAAGTCGCGCTTTTTTTGGGCGATGAGCTGAAATCCAATCAGGAAGAAACAGCCGTCACTTATAATTTGGTCGAAGAGTACGCAAAAACAGCAAAAAATCACCGTCCTTTCGTGCTTATCCTGCTTGGAATCTGTTTTTTTGTCATAGCATTAGGAACGACTATCACGGCGGGGCTTGTATCCAAGTCAAATCACAAAATTACCATCAACATTGATTCATTTGATGATTTGAACCTGCGCTCACTTCTGAATTCTGTCGGCCGAATTCAAAGTCTTTATGAAAGTGCCGTGAAAAACAAAGTAACTCTGGAGCAGAACCTCACGGACGCACTGAATCAGGCTGAGCAAAAACGGAAAATGGATCTTTTTACCCTGGAATCGGTAGCGTCTGTCGCTTCAAAAGACTCAATAAAAGAACGGAAAATTAGGATTGACCTTGATTACAATGCGGCAGTCCAGCAAATCCACAGCGATTATGACGAAAGAATCAAAAATGCAGAGGAAGAAATCCTGAAATACCAGAATCAGGTGAATGAATATAATTCCGCAGAGCTGTCCAAGGCGAGAAGCGCAGAATCTTCAATCGACTCAACAAAACAGCTCAACGACATCAAAATGAAAACGATGGAAGAGCGATACGAAAAGAAAATCGCGGAACTACACAAAGTCATGCTCGCCCAGCAAGTTCAGGCAGCCGAAGAACAACGGAAGGCAGTCGAAGAAGTCAGAAAGATTTATCAAGCCAAAATCGATTTGCTTGACCCTAAAGCCCGTGAGCAGAGCAATGAGCAGGATAAAATCATTCTCGACGCAGGAATCAAGAATAAAACGGCAAATCCGGCCCTGTGGAAGTCCGTGGAGAATCTCAGTTTTGCCGAAACAGACTACACCAGCGTCCTGGCAACATCCCAGTTTGCAGAAACCATTCGTAATACGCAAAAAGCGCTGGCAGAGCTCCGTACAATCGCCCAACGGTTTAAGCCTATTCCTATGGAAAACTCCATCAAAGATTACGTTCCGGCCATGATGCACCAGTCCTATCAAATTGCGTCCAATCTTGCGGAATCTGGCGCTATGATGCAGAACGATTTGGAAGCCTACGAAGTTCTGGCAGAGCAGTCACTTTTATCCGGAGCAGACGGCATAATTCTCAGCACAAAAAAAGCTCCTGATTATACGGTTTACGTTTCCAATCTGAGCAGGCACAAGATAAGCGAGACTCCCACGCCTGTAGAAATTTTGAGCAACGGACGGGCGGCCGCTACGGGAACAATCGTCAAAAAGGACGGGGCTTTCATCCTCACAGAATCACAATCAGAAGCAAATGAAGTTGAAGGAAGCGCAACATCCTACAATCCCAAGACTGGTGACAAATTCAGATTCCTGTCAGCCAGATAAGAGAGGGCAAAACTGCCGAAAATCACGCGCCGGTTGCGACTTTAGATTGAGAGTTGAATTCTTCTTATTAAATGGATAAAATGATAATCTACACTTTTTGTAGTTTATTCACTAAGAGGATTTTCAATGGAAACAGCAAATACAGTATTCACGCCTGCAGTCACACCAGTCCGCATCGGCATTGATGTCGGCTCCACAACAGTCAAAGTCGTCTGCCTCGATGAAAACGACAAGATGATTTACGGTGACTATCAGCGACACCGCGCCGACATCCGCAACACGATTATCACTGTTGTAACAAAGGCATTGAACGAAATCGAAAAAGTCGTGTCTTTGGGCGAAAAACATACTGTTTCCGTAAAAGTCACTGGCTCTGGCGGTCTCTCTGTCTCTCAGTGGCTCAACATTCCTTTCATTCAGGAAGTCGTCGCGGCTACCACTGCCGTCCGTAAGCTCATTCCCCAGACTGATGTTGTGATTGAGCTTGGCGGTGAGGACGCAAAAATCACATATTTCACTGGCGGCGTTGAGCAGCGCATGAACGGTACCTGTGCAGGCGGTACGGGAGCCTTCATCGACCAGATGGCAGCCCTTTTGGAAACTGATGCGCCGGGACTCAACAAACTTGCGGCCGGCTGCAAGCAGATTTATCCTATCGCGGCCCGATGCGGCGTATTCGCAAAGACAGACGTTCAGCCGCTCATTAACGAGGGAGCCAGGCGGGAAGACATTGCGGCTTCTATTTTCCAGGCCGTAGTCAACCAGACCATTTCAGGCCTTGCCTGCGGTAAGCCGATTAAAGGTCATGTCGCTTTCTTGGGCGGCCCCCTTCACTTCCTTGACCAGCTCCGTGTCCGCTTTATCGAAACCTTAAAACTCAAGGATGACGAAATCATCGTTCCTGAAGACAGCCAGCTTTTCGTTGCGGCCGGCTCTGCATATTCTGCCGAAAAGGTCTGTAATCCCCTTTCTTCTTCAATGCCGAAAAAGTTCCCAACGATTGCAGAATTCCGTGACTCGCTCAAAAATCTTGAGGGAGCGGAACTCAGCGAAGTCCAGCGTCTGGAGCCACTTTTCGTTGACGAGGAAGATCTGGCAAAATTCCGCGCCCGCCACGGCGAGGACAAGGCTAAGCGGGGCGATTTGAATGCCGAGCACGGCCCTCTTTTCTTAGGTCTTGATGCTGGCTCAACCACCACAAAGGCAGTTTTGGTCAACAAAAAAGGCGAAATCTTGTGGGATTTCTACGATGTGAACGCGGGAAATCCTGTAGATTTGGCAGTGCGGGTTCTCAAAGACTTGTACAAAATCCTTCCCCAAGACTGTTACATTGCCCGCGCCGTCTCAACTGGCTACGGCGAGGCTCTTTTCCAGGCGGCCCTTGGCGTTGATGCCGGTGAGGTCGAGACAATCACACACTACCGCGCCGCTGAATTCTTTGTTCCGGGCGTTGAATTCCTTTTGGACATCGGCGGTCAGGACATGAAATGTCTTCGCATGAAAGACGGCGCAATCACTTCAATTCAGCTCAACGAAGCCTGCTCTGCGGGCTGCGGTTCATTCCTAGCAAACTTCGCGAATTCAATGAACCTTGACATCCGTGAATTCTCAAAACGCGCCCTTCTTGCCAAAAAGCCGGTCGATTTGGGTTCTCGCTGTACCGTCTTTATGAATTCCCGGGTAAAGCAGGCTCAGAAAGAGGGAGCGACCATCGATGACATTTCGGCAGGTCTTTCTTATTCGGTAATCAAAAACGCTCTTTTCAAGGTAATCAAACTCCGCCGCGCTTCAGAAATCGGCACAAAAGTCGTAGTTCAGGGCGGCACTTTCTATAATGACGCGGTTCTTCGCGCTTTCGAGAAAATCGCCGGGGTCAATGTATTCCGCCCCGATGTTGCAGGTCTTATGGGCGCTTACGGCTCTGCCCTCATCGCCTATGACCAGTGGTGCGATTTAACCGCTCCAAAACCAGGTCAGGAAAAAGGCTGGGTTCCTCCGAAAATCGTCTCAAATATCGCGACTCTGGAGCAGTTGGAGCAATTTAAAGTTGATTTGGAGCTTACCCGATGCGGAGGCTGTCAGAACAACTGTCTTCTTACTATTAACACATTCACCACTGGCGGACAGAAACGCCAGTTCATCACTGGAAACCGCTGTGAAAAGGGCTTGGAGCGACATCAGCTCAAAGACGAAAACGCAAAAACCGTCGACGGCTCAAACAAAAACAACACCGGCGTTGAAGACACAGGCTACGAGCTTCCAAATCTCTTCGACTGGAAGTACAAGAGGCTCTTCAACCACTATGTGCCTCTCCGCCCGGAAGAGGCTCCAATGGGAAGCGTGGGAATTCCTCGCGTTCTCAACATGTACGAGAATTATCCCCTTTGGTTCACGGTCTTCACAAAGCTGGGCTTTCAGGTCAAAACTTCGCCACGGTCAAGCCGAATGATTTACGAGCGGGGAATTGATTCGATTCCGTCTGAGTCGGTCTGCTATCCCGCAAAAATCTCACACGGACACATGGAATCCCTGCTCAAAATGGGCTGCAAATTCATCTTCTATCCTTGTGTTCCTTACGAAAAACTTGAAGACAAAGGCGCGGGCAATCACTACAACTGCCCTGTCGTCACTTCATACCCGGAAGTCTTAAAGCACAACCTCGACACGATTAACGAGGCAGAGGATTTGCTCTTTATGAATCCCTTCCTGCCGATTTACGATTTGCCCCGCCTGCGTGAGCGAATGTATGAGGAACTTCACAAGCATTTCCCTTCCCTCACAAAGGAGCAGGTTTTTGCGGCGGTCGATGAAGGCTGGAAGGAGCAGGAGCAGTTTAAGATTGACACCCAGAGGGCTGCCGAAGAGGCTTTGGAGCAGCTTGTCGTCACGGGCGGAAACGGAATCGTTCTGGCGGGCAGACCGTATCACCTCGACCCGGAAATCAACCACGGTATCCCGGAAATGATTCACGGACTGGGGCTTGCGGTCTTCACAGAAGACTCTGTGGCTCATCTTGGCTCAATCGAGCGACCTTTGCGCATTATTGACCAGTGGACTTATCATAACCGACTCTACCGTGCGGCAAATTTCGTTTCGGGAATGCCGAATCTGGAGCTTGTTCAGCTCACTTCATTCGGATGCGGTCTTGATGCCGTTACAGCCGATCAGGTTGATGAAATCATGAAATCAAAGAGCCGCATGTACACTCTCATCAAGATTGACGAAGGAAGCAATCTGGGTGCGGTGCGAATCCGAATCCGCTCACTCATTGCGGCAGTCAAAGCCCGCCAGCGAAACCGAAAGAAGCTTACCACAAAGAGCGCGGCTTATCAGCGTGTGATTTTCACAGAAGAAATGAAGCACGAATACACGATTCTCTGTCCTCAGATGTCGCCGATTCACTTCCGCTTGTTGCAGAAGGCTTTCCAATATTCAGGCTTCAATTTCGTCGTTCTCGACTCGGTTGACCCGAAAGCGGTTGACGCGGGACTCAAATTCGTAAACAACGATGCCTGCTATCCGTCAATTTTGGTCACGGGGCAGCTCATCGAGGCTTTGGAAAGCGGAAAATACGACATCAATAAAACGGCGGTCATCATCTCTCAGACTGGCGGTGGCTGCCGTGCGACAAACTACATCGGCTTTATCCGCCGTGCCTTGAACGATGCCGGCTGGAGTCATGTTCCAGTCATCTCGCTCAACGCCTTGGGCATGGAAAAGAACCCTGGCTTCACTTTCACGCCGGGCATGGTTCACAAGGCAATGATGGCGGCTTTCCTGGGCGATCTTCTCATGCGGGTGCTTTACCGTGTCAGACCTTACGAAGCAGAACCGGGCAGTGCAAACCGCCTCTACGAAAAATGGAACGCAAAAGCCGAAGAAATGCTCAAATCAAATTCGATTTTCAAATACAGAAGATTGATTCGCGGAATCGTCCGTGACTTCGACCGTCTGCCTATTCTTCCGATTAAAAAGCCGCGAGTTGGCGTTGTCGGTGAAATCTTAGTAAAATTCCACCCGACGGCGAACAACGACATGGTGAATGTAATCGAAAAAGAGGGGGCAGAGTGCGTCATGCCGGATTTGATGGACTTCCTCTTCTACACATTCAGTGACGGCGTTTTCCGCACAAGAGAACTTGCCTTCCCGAAATCAGAAGAGCGAAACGCAAAGATTTTCGTCTGGGCTTTGGAATTGTACCGCAACTACATGAAAAAATGCCTGCGCAAGAGCCGAAGGTTCGACCCGCCAAGCTCAATCTGGGACATGATGAAGAGCGTGGAAGGAATCATTCAGACAGGAAACATCTCAGGCGAAGGCTGGTTCCTCACTGCCGAAATGGTAGAGCTGATTCACTCAGGAGCGCCAAGCGTAGCCTGCGTTCAGCCTTTCGCATGTCTGCCGAACCACATCACAGGTAAGGGCATGATTAAAGAGCTTAGGCGAAGATTCCCTGAGTCCAACATCAGCGCAATCGACTACGATCCGGGCGCAAGCGAAGTAAACCAGCTCAACCGACTCAAGCTCCTGCTTTCAAACGCTCCAATCGGCAAAAACCCCGACGAGCTTCCCAACGGCAAAATCTGGACGAAAAAAGGCGAGGTAGAGCCAATCATCCAGTACGCAAGCGGCGGCGCTCAGTTCGTGGACGACGACCCCATTGATGCAAAGAACGCAGTGCCGGCAACTACGGCGGTGTAAGACAATTCATAATTGCCCGATGATGCGAAAATACTCGCCTTGTCGGGCAATTTTTTGTTTGTGGCGGATTGCCGCCCCTACTTTCTCGCTACAATGACCATGGTTCTTGCATTTTGATTGTAAGGCGAAAAATCAAAGTCGCCGTAGATTTCCACGGATTTAAAGCCGATTCCTATCATGACCCGCTTCAGCTCAATGGCACTGTAGAGCCGCTGGATAAATTCGTGCTCAATGCGCTCGCCGGTCTCATTGTCGATTAAAATCCATCTTGAGCGCAGGCCTTCCCATGCTCCCACCACGGAAAAATCGGTGAGGACAGTTTTTCCTGCCCGCTCGAACCACTCACCTTCGGTAAAGTCTTTGATGGCGATTTCCCGGCTGATGTTCTCCAGAATGAAAAATCCGCCATCGCGCACGGAGTTGAAAATCGACTTGAGAATCTGCACATCCTCTTCAATGGTGTCGCAATACCCGAAAGATGTGTACAAATTTATGGCGCAGTCAAATTTTTTTTCGCTTTTGAATGTGCGCAGGTCAGCCTTTATCAGCTCCAGGTCAACGCCCTCTGCACTGGCAGATTCTGCCGCCGCGTCAAGCTCGCTCTGAATCAAATCAACGCCTGTGACTTCAAGGCCCCGGCTGGCAAGTTCCACGGCGATGCGCCCCGGCCCGCAACCTGCGTCCAGAATCTTCGCGCCTTTTCCAAGCCCGGCGATTTTGCAGACGCTTTCTGCCACTGTGGGGGCTTCTGCCCAGCGGGCCGCGTCAAACATAATGGGAGCGTAATTGTTCCAGAAATCTTCTTTTTCAAACCATTCGGTCTTCTGGGCCTGAGTTTTTGCCTGCACGGAAATTTTATTTTCTGATTTTTTCGTCTTCTTTCCTTCGTTTTTCTTTGCCATTCTTCTATTTTATCACTGTTTCCCTGAATTCGCACTCTTTTTTTACGGAGATTTTGACTCTTCCATGGAGATTTTGGAGTTTTTCTCTTCTGAAAAGTTCAAAAAATTACAAAAATGAATCGGTATTTGACATTTTTCTACTATAAGAATAGAATCTCTACATGAACGTTCTCTTTGGGCTTTCGGCATCTTCCGGGATTGGCATAGGCCGGGCATTTGTTATTCCAGAAACTGAAAAACGCGTGATTTCCTCAAAAAAAATCAAGGATCAGGATAAGCCAAAGCATCTTGCCAGATTTGAACGTTCCCTTGCAAAAATCATCGCTCAAATTTCAGAACAGCTTGAAATCGTAAAAAATGACAAAACTCAGTCTGAGATTTTCGAGACTTATTTTCTCATGCTCAATGACCCGGAATTTTTGGGTGATGTCAGGAAGACTTTTGAAGCACAGAACTTTTCAATCGAATATGTCCTGAATCAGAAAACCGAAGAGTACGCAAATAAACTCCGTTCCAGTGGAAATGCCTATCTTGCGGAACGTGCCGAAGATATCTGCGACATTTTCGGCCGAGTCATCAACGATTTGGTTGATTTCCATCCATTCAATATCGAAAACATTCCTGATGACGTTGTAATCGTCGCAAAATCCATGTCTCCCAGCGACACGGTAATTCTCTCAAAGCGTCGAATTGCCGGCATCGCGCTTACTGACGGCGGTGTTTCCTCTCACGTCGGAATTCTTGCGCGAAATTATGGAATTCCAGCTGTCTTTGACATCGAAAGCATTCTCAGCGCAATCGAACCAGATTCACTTGTCATTGTCGATGGTGATTTCGGTGAAGTCGTTGAATCCCCGGACGAAACAACCCTCAATGAATACAAAAAAAAGATTTCCGTCGCAAATATCCATGCCGAAAAACTCAAAATGTTCCGCAATCTTCCGGCAAAAACCACAGACGGAGCGCTTTTTCACCTCATGGCAAATATCGGAACTGTCGACGAAGCCAGGGTCGCGATGCATGAAGGCGCAGACGGAATCGGCCTGTTCCGAACGGAATTTCTCTTCATGAGCGAGGCAAACAGCAACATGGGAACGGCCCACTCCAAGATTGCGGCTTTCAGCGAGGAAAACCAATTCAACGCTTACAAAAAAGTCCTCGAAATCATGGAAGACCGGCCCGTCACAATCCGAACGCTGGATGCAGGCGGCGATAAAATCATTTCTTCGCTCGACATCACTCATTCTGCAAGCGAGGAGAAGAACCCCCTCATGGGGCTGCGGGCAATCCGTCTCACCCTGGCAAATCCCCAGCTTCTGCGCACCCAGTTCAGGGCTTTGTACCGGGCAAGCGTTTACGGCAATCTTAAAATCATGCTTCCTCTCATTACCAGCGTGGAGCAGGTCGAAGAAGCACTGGCACTTGCGGCAAAAGTCCGTGAGGAGCTTAAATCCGAAAATATTCCTTTCAACGAGCATGTTCCAATCGGAATCATGGTTGAAACGGCAGCCGCGGCTATGATTTCAGATTGTCTTGCGAACATCAGCGATTTCTTTTCAATCGGAACCAACGACCTTACACAGTATACAATCGGAGTCGACCGCGAGAATTCACTTGTCGCCCCGCTTTACGATGAATTCCATCTCTCTGTCCTCAGGTTAATCAACAAAACGATTACTGAAGCCCAGCATGCGGGAATTCCTGTCTCTGTCTGTGGCGAAATGGCGAGCCGTCCTGAAAGCGTCATGGTACTGGCAGGAATGGGAGTCCGTAACCTCAGTATGAGTCCGAAACTCATCACTCAAATCAAAGAACTTCTCTCAAAAATCAGCACAGAAGAGCTAAAAGCCATTTCCTCAAAAAGACTAAATCGTTTATAATAGAGGAATGGCAAAAACAAAACGAAAACCTGATTTTTCAAAACCAAAGCCTCAAAAAGAAGCCCCGGAATTAAAATCGCAAGAGGCATCCTCTGATTTACGGGATGAGCAATCTCTTTCTTCCGAGGAAAGCAACGAGCAGTTAGAGCAGGAAGAATCTCCTGAAGAAGAGGCATACAGGCAGGAAGCAATCGAAGCCGGATACGACACTTCAAAATATTATGTGAATCTTCCCAGCATTGTTATCGCAGGCCGTCCGAATGTCGGCAAATCCACGCTCTTCAACAGATTTATGCACCGTCGTCTTGCGATTGTTGATCCCACTCCCGGCGTTACCCGCGACCCGGTTGAAGCGATGGCCTTCATCATGGGAAAGCCGGTTCACCTTATTGATACAGGCGGCTATAAACTTGACCGCGACCCCACAAGCCGTGAATCAGAAATGGACGAGCTCGTCGTTCAAAAAACGCTTCAAACAATCAAAAACGCTGACAAAATCCTTCTCTTGCTCGAAGCCGGAGTCATCACTGGTGAAGACGAAGAATTCATCCATCTTTTACGCCCATACTGGGACAAGCTCGTTGTTGCAGTCAACAAATGCGAGGGCGGAAAGGGCGAGGATGTCGCATGGAACTATCTCCAATACGGATTCAAAGAGCTGCTTTTCATCTCTGCAGACCACGGCGACCACATCACTGACCTTGCCAAGAAACTTACCGCTGACCTTGATTTTTCAAAAATCGAAGAAGGAGAAAAGCCGGAAGATCCGATTAGAATCGCGATTCTCGGAAAGCCGAACACAGGAAAATCCACGCTTTCAAACCGCCTCACCCACAGCGAAAAATCCATCGTCTCCGACTATGCGGGAACCACCCGCGATGTAGTCGAAGGCAAATTCACTTACGCCGGGCGCAATTTTGAGCTCATGGACACGGCAGGAATCCGCCGCAAAAAGAAAGTCCACGAAAATGTAGAATACTATTCGGTAAACCGCGCCATAAAAACCCTGGACAAGTGCGATGTCGTCTTTTTGATGATTGACGCTCAGGAAGGCTTGGCCGATCAGGACAAAAAAATCTGTTCTCTGGCCTACGAGCGGGGCCGAGGAATCATTTTTGTCCTCAACAAGTGGGACACTCAGGACCAGAGCCGGAAGACTCTCCGGGACACCACCGACTACATCAAGACCATGTTCGGTCACATGAACTGGGCTCCGATTCTTCCTCTTTCTGCCCTCAAAGGCGAGGGAATCAAAGACTTGCTTAACAAGGCAATCGAACTCTACGGCCAGCTCACCCGCAAAGTGGAGACATCAGCCCTCAACAAGGCCCTTGCCGACTGGCTTTTCCATTATCCGCCGCCAGCGAGCAAAGCGATTCACTTCAAAATCCGTTACATGACCCAGACCAGCACAAATCCCGTCTCATTCCGCATTTTCTGCACCAGCCCGGACAATGTGCCGGAAAGCTATGTCACCTATCTCAAAAACTCAATCCGAAAAGACTTGGGCTTCGACCAAATCCCGGTAGAACTGAACATGAAAGCAAGCCGCAAACGCTGGGAAGACAGAGAATCAGGAATGAACAATGAGAAATAAGAAGTTAGAATGGGGAAGCCTCCCCCCGCGCCCCCTGCATTTTGACTTTTGGAGCAAGTAATTGACATACAGCATCGGTGAAGTCGAGGAACTGACTGGCATAAAGCAGAATATTCTCAGATATTGGGAGACCGTGATTCCCGGCTTTGCTCCCCGCAAGGATTTGGGTGGTCGCCGTGTCTACACCGAGCGGGATTTTGAAATCGTCCTCCGTCTCAAGCACTTGATTTACGAGCGAAAATTCACGATTGAGGGCGCGCGAAAGGAAATCCTCCACGAAAGTCAGGCCTACGAAAACAACGCCGAAGCCATGAACGCAATCAGGGAACTCCGCACGGAACTCACTCAGCTTTATTTTGAAATCAAAAAGGGAAGAAAATGAACGAGACAAAGCCAAAAATCGACCGAAAACGCAGTCACGCACACCGAAGAGAATTTACTGAACGCAAAAAGGCCGCCTCTATCCGCCGTGAAATGTTCGCAGAAAGCGCGATTCCAGAATCAAGCCGCGAAATCATCGAAAAATTTGACGAAATCGTCGCCAGCGTGAGAAATTTAAGCGGAAAGCAAAAGGTCGCCCTCTACAGTCAGATTAAAAATCTTTCCCACCAGCTCACTGACGAGCGTTCTTCCCGCCGCCTTGGTTACATGAACGAAGCCGCATCAATCAGCGCCTACATCAGCTACTTCATGTGGTGGAATCTCGTCCGCATGACCCGGCTTTTCGCAAATCTCCCCAAATCAGCCTTTGAATCTCTCTTAAAATCAGAAAAACCGGTCGCCCTGGATGTGGGAAGCGGCACTCTCACCGTGGTTATAGCCCTCTGGCTTGCCCGCCCGGAACTCCGTAGCAAAAAAATCAGCTGGTACTGCCTTGATTTGAGCCAGACAGCCCTTGCCGCCGGTGAAGATTTGTACTACGCAATCGCGGCAAAAACGATAAAAGATACAGAAGGGGAAAGCCTTCCCCTCGCTCCAATACCACTCACTACGCCGGAGAAGTCCGAGCAAGCTCTGCCTTCTCCGCTCCGTTCGGGTATTTCCGCTACCCCTTCTCCTGGGGCGGCGCCCCAAGCCCCCATCTCTCCATGGAACATTATCCGCGTAAAGGGGGCGCTGGGAACGAGCATCAAAGAAAAAGCCGATTTTCTCTCCTGCGCAAATGTCTTCAACGAAATTCTCCAAAGAAACGAAATGCCGACTGACTTCCTGGCAAAAAAATACACCGGAGAGCTTCTGTCATATCTCAAAAGCGATGAATCCGCGGCGCTTCTCATAGAACCAGGAGACCCCCACTCAGCCCGTTTCATCTCTCTCATGCGCGATGCCCTCATCAGGCAGGATTACGTCCCCCTCGCGCCATGTCCCCACACAGGAAACTGTCCAATGGCAGGGCGCACAAGCGGAAGAACTACCAACGCACAGGGCAGAAACGCAAAATGGTGCAACTTCGCATTTGATACAGAAAGCGCCCCGGAACGTCTTCTCAAGCTTTCAGTAAAAGCGGGTCTGGCAAAAGAAAGGGCTTCCCTGAGTTTCATAATCTCAAAAAAATCTACCGCTCTCCGCCAACCTGTCGGGTTCAGTCAATCTGAAATTGATTCAGAGTCTCCCGCCCCGAAGAGCTTTATCCGCATCGCATCGGATTTTATCCGCCTTCCGGAGCTTCACAAATCCGGCTATTACGCATGCAGCCGATTCGGTCTTCTCCTCGCAATCGATGAGCATCACATTCAACCAAAAAACGGCGAGCTGCTCCAGATAAAAACTCCCGATGATTTGTCCGAAATCGATAAAAAATCCGGTGGAATCATAGTAAGACTATAAAACCACCGGTCAAACTGAATGGGAATCTCTAAAAATTGCAATTTTTAGAGATTCCCGAAGTCAAGCTTTCTCAAACTCAGGCTTTGAAAAGTTTTTTGATTTCGCCTGCATAGATTTCATTGATACGGAAGCGCATGATTTCCTGCTTAGCGGAAAGCTCAACGCCCACTTCAAATGGCTTTTCAAGAAGGGCTATTTTGTTGATTCGCTCGTACATTTTAAAGCCGTTCTTTGAGTTGACCCGCGTTGCGACTTCTGTTTCGATGAGATGAAGCACTTCCGCGCTTTTAACCATGTCAGAATATTTTTTGTAAGGAAGATTTGACTCCTTGCAGAAGGCCTCGACCTCCTGCTGCTCAGGCACAACAAGGGCAGCCAGATAACGCTGATCCTGCCCAAGGACAACCGCCGTCTGAATGAAGCGGGACTCTTGCATTTTCATTTCGATTGGAAGAGGCTCAATATTCTCGCCACCGGTCTGAACGATAGTGTCCTTTGTGCGCCCCCTGAGTACGATTTCGTTGTTGGCGGTGAGCCGAGCCAAATCGCCGGTGTCAAACCAGCCGTTATCATCGATTGCTTTTGCCGTAAGCTCTGGCTGCTTGTAGTAGCCCTTCATGACAGTGCCCCCCTTGATTTCAAGGACACCCTTCTTTCCCCGTTTAAGAGGCTTGCGGGTAGCAGGGTCAACGACCCGGGCAGAGATTCCACGTACGGCAGAGCCGACATTTCCCAGAACAGGACGGTCAATCGGACGGACAGAAATAATCGGCGCAGTTTCGGTGAGTCCGTACCCCTCAACCAGTTTGATTCCGATTGCCCAGAAAAATTTATCGACTACAGGAGGAAGAGCGCCGCCACCGGCAACACCAGCGCGGAAATTCGTTCCAAGCATCTTGCGTATTTTACGGAAAATAATCGCCCCACCCAAAAGTTTAATCGGGTAGCAGAAAAGCCAGGGAAGAACAAAGGCCGGCCACTGAAGCCAGCGCTTGTCCATGCCGTAGCGTGTTGTGCGGTCAAAAAGAACGCGGTCAAGCTTTGAATGGAAAAGGGCAATCGCCACGAAGAATTTGAAGAGACGAAGAACGATTCCACCGGTCTTACGCATATTGCGCCAGATGCCGTCGTACACAGCCTCGAAAACCCGGGGAACGGCTGGCAAAACCTGCGGATTCAATGTCTTGAGGTCTGCCAAAAGAATCGGGCCTACAGGCTTTGAATAGCAGATTGTAGCTCCCTGATTCAAAACGACATATTCGACCGCACGCTGGAAAGCATGCCAGACAGGAAGCACCATCATGCCGCGGTCGCCCGGATAAAGGTAGATTCTCTCGCAGACTTCATCCAGCTGGGTGATGAAATTTCCATGGGAAAGCATGACGCCTTTGGGCTTGCCGGTTGTACCGGAAGTGAAAATGATTGTAGCCAAATCATCCCACTTGCCCTTGTCCATTTCTTCATCGACTTTACCAGGGTGCTCTGAATTGTATTTTTTTCCGTCCTCAACAATCTGCTCAAAGGAATAGAGCGTAATTCCTGTTGATTTTGTGGCTTCGATATCCTTATCCGTTGGTTTTTCAAAGACAATCATCTCGTTTACCAGAGGCAGCTTGTCCTTGATTCCGAGGATTTTTTCAATCTGGCTGGAATTTTCGACAATCACGCGCTTGCACTCGGCAAATGAAAGAATATATTCCAAATCACCGATTGTAGCGTCACAGCCACGGGGAACATCAATCGCTCCCAGCATCATCAGGCCCATGTCGGCGTGTTCCCATTCCTTGCGGTTGTCAGAAATGAGGCCGATATGCTCCTCCCGCTGAACGCCGTGAGACAAGAGACCACCAGCAAATGCAACCGCTGTTTCGTAAGCCTCTTTATATGTCGTAGGCTCAAAATGACCGTCTTTAAATCGGCTCATCTGGAATGCAAGTTCCGGATATTCTGAAGCTCTCTTTCTAAACAAACGAGGAAGTGTGGTTTCCATTAAAATCTCCAAGTTAGTAAAAATAAAATGGTCATATAATTATATGATATGATTAAAAAAAATACCATTGTGAATATTGTACAATAACGAAATTTTGGAGTCCTGAACTTATTTTATCTTAAAAAAAATTTGCGAATTGTAAAAACTACGATATAATATATAGAACATTGTTTATGATATGTACCCCTTTTACTGGACAAAAGTAAAAGGGGTATTTTTATGCGCTATTCATTTGAATACAAAAAGAAATGTGTTGAATTGTATCGACAAGGAATCTGGGTTGAGACTCCAGATGGTTTTACAGATCCAAGAAAT
>JAFUFU010000038.1 GCA_017469785.1 Treponema sp. | reverse complement strand
GGAACAGAAAAATAAATTCTGTCACTTAAACGGTTGCAGTAAAATGAATATGCTGTGTTACAGCTAAATCTTAAATTAAAAAATGTCACCAATTCGACACCAGTGACTTTTAAAACTGTCACCTTTTTTGGGTGCATATCACTCACGCTCGGTGCGCCCGCGCTACGCTTAAAGGGCGCACTGGCTTCGCCCCCACTCCATAGCGGGGCGGCATTTTCATTATTTCTATAGAAAAAAAAATCCGCTGTGTAAAAAATATTCAATTTTTTCTCCTTCATCTATTGACACACTCCCCGAGTTTCTGATATAGTATCAAACATCAGTTACATGGTGCCTGTAGTTCAGTGGTAGAGCGTCAGATTGTGGATCTGATTGTCGTGGGTTCGAGCCCCATCAGGCACCCAACCGCTAGTGGCTCGACCAAAAGCGGCAAAACAAACAATGCGTTCGTAGCTCAACTGGATAGAGTAACGGACTTCGAATCCGTAGGTTGCACGTTCGATCCGTGTCGGACGCATATTTTAACTGATAATCGGGCGACTAGCTCAGTTGGTAGAGCAACAGACTCTTAATCTGTGGGTCCGGGGTTCGAGCCCCCGGTCGCTCATTCAAACCTCTAGGTTTGAAAAGATCGGAATTGTGACACTTAAGTCCGGGCCGGTTTACTCGCGAGAGTGGTGAAATTGGCATACACGCTAGACTTAGGATCTAGTGCTTCGGCGTAAGGGTTCAAGTCCCTTCTCTCGCATACCTTTTGGTAATTTTGCGGAAATAGCGCAGTGGTAGCGCGTCACCTTGCCAAGGTGGATGTCGCGGGTTCGAATCCCGTTTTCCGCTCTAACTGGATGGCTCGGCCATCGTAAACAGTTTATTGCAATACAACAGATGCGAATTAATTTTGCGGAAATAGCGCAGTGGTAGCGCGTCACCTTGCCAAGGTGGATGTCGCGGGTTCGAATCCCGTTTTCCGCTCTAAAGTGAGCGATTTAGATTTTCATCTGAATCGCTTTTTTTTATTTCATTTTAAGGGGAAACAGAGTGAAAGTCACCAAAGAAATCGAAAAATTGGAACACTCAGCAGCAAAACTTACCGTTACAGTTGCAAAAAAGGATGTCGCAGACAGCTATTCAGAGACATTGGGCAAATATACAAAACAGGTTCAGATTCCTGGTTTCCGAAAGGGCCACGTTCCGGCTTCAGTTCTTGAGCGCAAATACGGCGAACAGATTAAAATGGAAGCTGCAAGCGACCTCATCGATAAATCATTGAACGAAATCTTCTCTGACGAAAAAGAGCTTGAGAACCGCCCTCTTCCTTATGCGCAGCCTGTTCTCGAAAAGATGCCTGAATTCGATACCTCTAAAGATTTTGTCTATACCGTCACTTACGATGTTTTCCCGAAAGTAGACGCGGCTTCATTTGACCTCAAATCAATTTCCGTAAAAGAACCGCAGGTAACAGTCGGTGACGAAGAGCTCAACGAAGAGCTCAAAGGCATTCAGGAGCGCAATGCGGTCGTAATCGACAAAAAGGATGACGAAAAGGCCGAAAAAGACAACATCATCACTATCTCTATCGTTGAAAAAGACGAGAACGGTGCAGAAATCGCATCAACAAAACGAGAGGACTTCACTTTCACAATCGGTACGGCTGAGAATGTCTACAAAATCGACGATGAATTGATTGGCCTTAAAAAAGGCGACACAAAAGAAATCACAAAAAAATACGGCAAGGACGAAAAAGACGAGTCTCTCAAAGACCAGACAAAGAAATATTCTGTCACAGTCAAACAGATTAAGGTCCGCAATCTTCCGGCCCTTGACGATGAACTTGCACAGGATGTCAATGAGAAATTCAAGACTCTCGATGATCTCAAAAAAGACATCATGCGCAACCTTGAGAACGCAAAAAACAACAAAATCAACGAAATCAAGACAAATGATTTGCTTTCTCAGCTCATCGAAAAATACCCATTCGAGATTCCGGCAAGCATGCTGAACGCAGAACTTGACGGTCGCTGGAGAATGATGGCCCAGCAGTTCCAGACAAGCGTCGAGGAACTTGACCGAATGATTACAGCTTCAGGCCAGAAAAAGGAAGACATGCTCAAGGAATGGACAGGCGACGCAGAAAAAATGCTCAAGAGCCGAATCATCGTTGATTCATTCTTGAAAGCACGTAATGTTTCTGTCACACCGGAAGAAATCGAAGCAGAATATCAGAAAATCGCTGACGGAAACGGCATCACAGTCGATGAAGTCAAACAGCACTATGCTGATCCGCGCTCTAAGGAATATCTCATTGACGACGCAAAAGAACAGAAACTCTACAAAGAGCTTTTTGCTGAAGTCAAGCTTGCCAAGGGCGACAAAGTGGCTTTCAAAGACCTGTTCAACCGCTAGTTTCTTACACGAGTCTCGGTAGCCCGAATCTTAAAACGGAATGTTCTTAATTTTTTTTCGGGAACATTCCGTTTTTTTTTGATTTTTTGCAGTAATTTCATTATATTTATACAGAAAGAATTTCCAAAAATCAGGAATTCACATAAAGGAATTATTTAATGAACGAACAGATGAACAATTACATGCCAAACGTTATCGAACGAAGCGGTAACGGTGAACGTTTCTATGACATATATTCGCGTCTTCTGAAAGACCGGATTATCTTCATTGACGGCGAAATAAACGACATAAACGCTGATTTGGTCGTTGCACAGATTCTTTTCCTTGAATCAGAAAATCCTGACAAAGACATCAGCATTTACATCAATTCCCCCGGCGGAAGCGTTACAGCAGGGCTTGCAATCTATGATGCCATGCAGTATGTCAAATGCGACATCCAGACCATCTGTATCGGTCAGGCAGCCAGCATGGGCGCGATTCTGCTTGCCGGCGGCACAAAGGGCAAGCGTTTTGCCCTCCCCTCTTGCCGTGTCATGATTCACCAGCCACGAGGCGGGGTTCAGGGGCAGGAAAGCGACATTGCTATCCAGGCAAAGGAAATCATCCGCCTGAAAAAACTTTCAATCAAGTACCTTGCCGAAAAATGCGGCAAGTCTGAAGACGAAATTGCAAAAGATATGGAACGGGATTTCTTCATGAGCGCAGAAGAAGCTCTTGCTTACGGAATCGTTGATAAAGTTATGCCAGCACGTGCATCGGAGGCAAAATAATGCGTGGTTTCAGAAGTGACGTTCAGTATTGTTCTTTCTGTGGAAAGCCCGGTGATGACAAACGCCATCTGGTAGCTGCCCCAACAAACGGTATTTTCATCTGCGACAAGTGTATCGCAGTATGTCAGGGAATCATCGACCAGAAAGACAAATCTGTCGAGCCAATTGACATGAGCGAAGTTCCTTCTCCAAAAGAATTCAAGGAATACCTCGATGAATATGTCATCGGTCAGGATTATGCAAAAAAAGCGCTTTCTGTCGCGGTATATAACCACTACAAGCGAATGTCTAAGCTCGACACAATCAAGACCGACAAAGACGTCAAAATCGAAAAATCAAATGTCCTTCTCATTGGTCCCACAGGAAGCGGAAAGACCCTGCTCGCAAAGACACTGGCTGAAAAGCTCAAGGTTCCATTTGCTATTGCAGACGCGACGACTCTTACAGAGGCCGGGTATGTAGGCGAAGACGTAGAGAACGTCCTCTTAAAGCTGATTAACGCAGCCGACGGCAACATCGCTGCTGCTGAGCGCGGAATCATCTTCATTGATGAAATCGATAAAATCGGGCGCAAAGGCGAAAATACCTCCATTACCCGTGATGTTTCCGGTGAAGGCGTACAGCAGGCACTTCTCAAAATCATCGAAGGCACACAGGCTTCTGTTCCGCCTCAGGGAGGACGCAAGCACCCGAATCAGGAAATGCTCCAGATTGACACTTCGAACATTCTCTTCATTCTGGGCGGCGCTTTTGTCGGTCTTGACAAAATCATTGAGCAGCGCATTGCCTCTCACTCGCTTGGATTCGGCTCAAATGTCGGCATGATGGACGAGACAGAACGCATGGAGCTTCTGAACCAGTGCACTCCGGACGACCTTGTAAAATTCGGAATCATCCCGGAGCTTATCGGACGTATGCCGATTTCGGTTGCCCTCAAAGAACTTACAAAAGAAGACCTCACCCGTATTCTTACGGAACCGAAGAACGCAATAACAAAGCAGTTTAAGGCTTCCTTTGAGATGGATGATTTGGATCTTGATTTTACGACCGATGCCCTTGATGAAATTGCAGAAACAGCAATCAAACAGAAGACAGGCGCGCGGGGTCTACGCTCTATCGTCGAAAAGCTTCTTATGGACTTGATGTACGAGGCCCCAAGTATCAAGGGCAAAAAACATCTTACGGTCACAAAAGACATCGTAGTAGGAAAAGAAAAGCCGGCTCTCGACCAGCTTTTGATTACGCAGCAAACCGCATAAAAACTGAAATTCAAGTTTTAAACTTTTAGCCACAGATTACATAGAATATACAGAATTTTTATTACCTGTAACCTCTGTAACCTGTGGTTTATTTTTTATTCTAAGGTCAAAAAGGCTTTGTAAGCGTTGAAGGCCTGCTCAATGTCCTCCTTGGCGGTGATTTCCCAAGGAGCATGCATCGAAAGAACTGAAACACCTGCGTCAAGCACATTCATGCCATATTTTGCGGCAAGGTAGGCAATCGTTCCGCCGCCACCCTGATCGACTTTTCCAAGCTCAGCCATCTGATATGTAACCCCTGCCTTATCAAAAAGGGAGCGAAGACGGGCGATGAACTCAGGATTCGCGTCACTGGCCCCGCTCTTTCCACGGCTTCCGGTATATTTATTGAAGACGATTCCACCATTCAGGAAACTCGCATTGGCTCGGTCAAAAAGGTCGCAGTTCATCGGGTCGAAGGCAGCGTTTACATCGCTTGAAAGCATATTGCAGTTAGCAAGACAGCGACGGAGAGAAAGCTCTGAATACCCTTGAGGCAATCGTGCAATCACTTCGGCGAGGGCATTTTCAAAGAAATGGCTTCCCATGCCCGTGGCCCCCACCGAACCGATTTCTTCTTTATCGACGCAGAGGCAGCAGTTTGTCCTCGCGCCAGGTGTACTTTCAAGAAGGGCACGGGCCGAGGTATATGCGCATGAGCGGTCGTCCTGCCCGTAGCCCAAAATAAGAGAGCGGTCAAAGCCCAGGTCACGGGCTTTTCCAGCCGGTACGATTTCAAGCTCAGCCGAACCGAAATCATCTTCCTCAATTTCGTATTTATCTTTCAAGATTGAAAGTATGGCTTTTTTGGCAGTGATTTTATCTTTCTTTTCCTCAGATTTTTCGTCCTCGTCTTTTGATGGGACTGCGCTTCCAAGAATCAAATCGAGGCTTTCACCAGGAATAAAATCGCTGGCAGTTTCTTTCATCTGCTTCTGAGCGAGGTGTGGGAGAATGTCAGAAATGCAGAAAACCGGGTCTGATTCACTTTCGCCAACGCAGACTTTAACGCACGTTCCGTCTTTTTTACAGACAACGCCGTGAATTGCAAGCGGAAGAGTGACCCACTGGTATTTTTTGATTCCGCCATAGTAGTGGGTGTTTAGGTAAACCAGAAAATCCTTTTCGTAGAGGGGATTCTGCTTTACATCTAAGCGGGGAGAATCAATGTGAGCACCAAGAATGTTCATGCCCTTTTCGATTGATTCCGTCCCGAGGACAAAAAGCGCGATGGCCTTGTTCATTTTCTGAACATAGACTTTATCACCAGCCTTAAGGAATTCTGTTTTAAAGACATCCCTAAAGCCTGCTTTTTCTGCAAGGGAAATGAGCGCGTCGACACATTCCCGCTCAGTCTTTCCGCTATCCAAAAATGATTTGTAATCGTTTATGAGAGATTCGTTTTTCATGATAAAAGTATAGCCTAAATCATAAATAAAGAGAAGATTTTACGGAATTAGGAATAGAAGGGAAAAATGCCCTGAAAAAAAGAAAACCGCCATCTTTTGGCGGTTTATAGTTTGCCAATCCTCATGAAAATGAAGGGCAATTAATGAAGCCCTGCTTATCCGCAGGCGGAGTGTTATCAATACAAGACTCCCAAGGAGTCAGACCTCTTTGTCGGAAATTGCATAACGCCTCCTTACGTGCAGCCGGTGTGCGTCCTCATCTCGCTCCTCACTACAATTTAATATTACCACAGTTTTCTAATAAAGCAAGTCTTTTTTTTGTTTTTTTGAAAAAAATCCGCTCCGGCGGTCTGGAGCGGAAATCTGGAGATGGGGGGAATTGAACCCCCGTCCGAAAGTGGAAGCCAAATACATCTACATGTTTAGTTATGCGAGGTAGTTGTCGGGAGCAGGTAGCAGCATAACAAGCGTCTTCTCCGTATTCTGAGTAAAAGTCCCGCGCGCACCCCAAAAATTACGCGCAGCAAGTCCCTGTTTGTGACGGAAGTCGTAAAGTTAGGAACAGCACCCTACGAGTTCCGGCTCAAGCTATGCAGCGAGAGCTTCTGCGAAAGAAGCCTCTTCGACTTCTTCTTCTTTTCTTTCGAAAATTGCAGTTATTGTTTTCTCAGTTTAGGGAACCTTGACTCCCACATGCCGTAAGTGCCTTGATCACAATCGTCGAAACCGGTGCACCCCCGTCTGTATTTCATCATAAATATACTGATGAAAAGCCTAAAAGTCAAGATTTTTCGGGCGTAAATCCACTCTACAATCCCGGCGCGGCATTTTCTCCTCAAAGCAAGTCTCCCGAATCTTAAAGAATATAATTCTTCTCCGCCGTGCTGAATACATGGGTGATTGCGGCAGCCAGGGCATCGGCGGCATGATCTGGTTTTGGCTCAACTTCAAGGTTCAGGAGGATTTTCACATACTGCTCCACGGTCTTTTTGTCAGCGGTCTTAGTTCCCGTGACGGCGTATTTTATCTGATTAGGCCGGTACATGCACAAAGGAAGAGCCTGCTGGCTAAGGCACATGGTCACCACCCCCTTTGCCTCGGCGACAGAAAGTGCGCTTGAGACATTGCGGGCAAAATAAAGCTCTTCCATGGCCGCCTGCTCCGGCTTGAATTCCATGAGAACTGCGATTAGGCGGTTATAAATCGCAAGTAAGCGAGTTCCATGCTCCTCAGTGGAAGGAGTCTCAATCACGCCATAGCTTACGAGACGAATATTATTTCCGATTGCATCGATTATGCCGAAACCTGTATGGGCAAGCCCCGGGTCAATGCCAATTACGCGCCGTTTTTGCATCTTTTAACATTATATATAAGTTACAAGAAAGGATCTTCCAGCGGGAACACGCCATAAAACTCGCGGTGAGCAAAGCTCAAGCGAGTTTTTGCCGCAACCCCGCTTCCGCTCCTTTCTTACTATCACTCAATAAAAAAAGCTACAAAATCTAACATAGAATTTTGTAGCTTTATAAATCTTAATTCATAGAAAGAATCAGATAACCTAGGCCTCTGGCTCGAAGTCGTCTGGATATTCTACAGTTGTCCAAACGTTCTGAACATCATCGTCTTCTTCGAGACGGTCGATGAGCTTCTGGACTTTTGCAGCAGTGTCCTTGTCAACAGCAGTGTATGCCTGTGGAACCATCGCAACTTCTGCAGAAAGAGAAGTCCATCCCTTTGGTTCCAGAGCCTCAACAACAGAAGTGAAGTCATTTGGTGCAGTTGTAACGGTGATGACACCGTCTTCGTTAACGATATCTTCTGCGCCAGCCTCAAGAGCGGCTTCCATTACTTCTTCTTCTGAAACAACCTCTGCGTCATACTCAATGACACCTTTTCGGTCAAACATGCGGCTTACAGAACCTGATGTACCAAGGTTTCCGCCTGTTTTGTTAAAAATATTGCGGACATTTGCGGCAGCGCGGTTGTGGTTGTCAGTGAGAACCTCAACAAGAACTGCGACACCGCCAGCAGCGTATCCTTCGTAAACCAATTCTTCGAATGTGCCGCCACCAAGCTCACCAGTACCCTTTTTGATTGCTCGCTCGATGTTGTCTTTTGGCATTGAGGCAGCGCGTGCCTTAACGATAGCTGCACGAAGGCGTGGGTTAGCGTTTGGATCTCCGCCGCCCATGCTTGCTGCGATAGAAATTTCTTTAATCAATTTTGTGAACAATGCGCCGCGTTTTGCGTCTGCTGCGCCCTTAGCATGTTTAATGGTCGACCATTTATTATGTCCAGACATGGAACACTCCTATAGAAACACCGCGTTAGCGGCGTCGCATGGAGGCGACGGATTTGCAAGATTTTACCGACGGTAAAATCTTGGCCGTTTTGTGACTTACAAGGATGTAAGGCACAAAATGCCTCCTACAAAAAAATTGCAAAATGAATAATAAAGAATATCACAAATAGAAAATCATGTAAATATCTCTATTACTTCATGTTATTTCAACAAGCCTTTCATCAAATTGCCGGCTGCTTTTCCAGCACCGCTGTTTCCAAGAGCCTTGCCTGCCGCCTCTTCTATTTTTTCAGTCCTTTAAGCAGGCCATTTACGGCACTGCTTGCAGCCTTTCCAGCCTCAGAATTTCCAAGCGCTTTGCTTGCAGCCTCTGAAGCCGCATTTGTTGCCGCAGAAGTGAGTTGTTTTTCCAGCTCAGTCTTTTTGGCCTCAAGCTGCTTGTTGAGTTCATCGGTAGCGGATTTTGAATCCTTGAGCTTGTTTGCAATCTCACTGAATTTAGCAAACTGCTCGTCTGTCACAACAGTGTACTCGGCAAGTTTCTCCTTGAGTTTTGCCTCAGCTTCTTTTTGTACTGTACCGAGTTCCTGCTGTATGGCAGATTTCAATGCCGCTGCAATGACTTTATCAGCATCCGTTGAAATATCCAAATCGATTCCTGACTTTTCGCTGAATCCCACATTCGCGCTCACATTCATTGCCTTAACCGCTGCAAGCGCGCTTGAATAGATTCTATTGGCAAATTCAGGTGTTATTTCAGACGCTGTTATCGAGAGCGGATTCATTGCAAGTTTTCCGCCAACTTTAAAGCTGTAATCAGAGTCTGCAGAAAGGCTTGCGGCTATAGATGTATTTCCGCTGAAACTCGGAACACCAGCGTTTTCACCTGCTTTATCTGCCATATCAAAAGAAACAGGAAAATTATTGCCAGAATAATCTCCGGAAATAAGGGGTGCCGTACTTGCTGAGCGGGCATCAATCGTAAAACCTGCGTTGTGAGTCCTGCTGCTAGCCTTATACAATCCTTTTGCGACAAGAGGCTTTCCGACTTTGTCCATATCACTTGAGACATTTGTTACGTTTACGTCCAAAGAAGTACCATCGCCAATTCCACTTCCATGTATATTTTCAATAAGAAGCTTAGGAACTCTGTCCGCACGCCAATAGACATAGCGGCCTGCATATCGTTTAGATTCCTTACGGGCCTGCTTTTTGGCTTTTTTGATTGCTTCTTTTTTTGCGGCATCATCATCCTTTGAATTGTTTGTTTTCATTGTACTTGCATAAGTAATGGCTTGCTTGAGATATGGATAATATTTGCCGAGGATTCCGTATGCAAATTCATCAAATGTGCCGGTGATGAATCCTTTTGCACCGTCAACAGACAAGTCAGGAATCGTATTTTTTATCATGTCTGTGTCAGCTTTAACAGCAGCTTCAATTTTATCTTTGAAGCCCTCAACCTTTTTGGCGTCACCTTCGAATGAATTCAAGGTTGAGTCAACCGAAGACTTAACTTTCTGACCGTTTTCAAGGGCCGTTTGAACCTGACTAATCGCATTCTTGATGTCAGCGGGATTCTTGAGATTTTTCACATTGAGTTTTGAAAGGCTTTCAGCGCTTGTCTTGAATTCGTTCACAGAATTCTGCAGCTCGGCTGGTTTTGCCTTCCATGAGTCTACGAGATTCTGGACATCAGCCTTGACCTCTTCGGCTGCGACTTTTGTCTGAAGGTTCTCGTTGATGTTCTTCATAATCGTCTCAGGATTGTATTCCTGCAATTTTGCGACGATTTGCTCCATTGCGTTTTCGCCAGCCTTGCCGGTTTTTGCCTTGAGAGCGTCATAGAAACCAGTAGAATCGTTCTTTTCGGCCTTTTTCTGAGCTGATTTTGGCTTGATTGGAAGCGCGCCACTGGTTTTTCGGTCAGTATTGAGGGCAATTCCCGAAATCTCGATATTCTCAGCATGGAATTTTGCCCGAAGAAGCTGGGTGAGGTTGAAATTCAAGTCAAGCTTGTCGAACTGGAAGATATTTTTCATCGGCTCATCGGCGTTGGCTTGAGCGAGATTTCGCACCGTAATTTGCGCGCCGAAAATCTCCACGTTGACAGAACCTATGTCACACTTGGCCCCGAAAATTCCCTGCATTGAAGAGCGGATTGCCATCTTTGTCACAGGATTTTTGAAAACGGTGACTACGATTCCGATTGCGGCGATAAATGCGACCACAGCGATAAACGGAACGAGCTTAATCCTTCCCTTGTTTGCCTTTATACTCTTGGCAAGAGTTTTAAGCTGGGCAAGCTCGGCCTTAGTGTATTCGGAATTCTGAGGAACGCGAATCAGCTCATTCGTTCCCTTTGTGTATTTTTCAGAGAACATAGAAAGAACTTTCTGCTTGTCTTCAGGTATGTAAATCTTTTTGAGAATCTTGTCGAATTTCTTTTGAGTGTAAGATTTTTTGAAAAGCCCCGGAAGTTTTTTTGCAGGAAACTTCTTTGCAGGCTTTTTTGCCTTTTTCGTTTTTTTATTCTCAGCCTTAAATTCTTCGTTTTCAGTTTTCATATTACTCCCCTCCTACCATACCGGCGATTTTTGCAAGCAGCGGAAGCTTTGCAACCACCTTGGTGAGCTTGGATTTTCTGACCCAGAAGGTAATATGCTTTCGCCAGAGAGAAACCAAGAGCCGTCCCAAAAAATACATAGGGACATAAAGCACAAGCCCGCACAAAAGAGAGCCCATAACCACGGAATTATTGAATTTAGTGAAGCCGACGAATGGTACATCAAGCATCCAGCCGAAGAATCCGGAAAATTGAGGAATCGTAAGGAAGGCATAGCCCACAGTATCGAAAAGCCCGTCCATTACAGGCGAAAAAGTAGCTGCGATTAAAACCATGATAAGGTACATGGGTTTGTTAATTCGGATAAAAAGAATGAATACGAAGACCAGCCACCACAGAAGATTGTCTTTAGGCATGAGTCCCAAAAGAATACCGCAGGAGAAAGCATGAGCAATCTCTCCGGGGTTGACATTTGCGTTCAATGCGCTGAACAATTTTACGATTGATTTTAGCATGCAATCATTGTATCACACAAAATCTTTGTGATACAATAAAAAAAGACGAGGAAATCATGAAAATTATCGCAGAAATCGGAACATCACACGGCGGAAATTTGGAAAAAGCCACGCGTCTCATTGACTGCGCGATTGAAAGCGGAGCGGATTATGTTAAATTCCAGTGGGTTTATGCTGACGAGATTTTGCATCCTGACACAGGCTTCGTGAACCTTCCCACAGGTAAAATTCCTCTGTACCAGCGTTTCAAGGAACTGGAAGTAAAGCCTTCTTTTTTCGAAGAGTGTTTGAAGTATACCCACGAAAAGGGCGCGCTCTTCATGTGCTCCCCCTTTGGCATTCGCTCCCTTGAAGAATTGCTTTCTATTAAGCCGGACGCGGTAAAAATCGCCTCCCCGGAGCTGAATCACATTCCCCTTTTAAGAAAGCTTGCCGAATTACGGAAGAATCAAGATATTCCCCTGGTCATTTCCTCTGGTGTCTCCCGTCTTTCTGACATTGAAGAAGCCCTGTCAATTTTAGGCCGGGAAAATGTCACTCTCTTGCACTGCATCACAAGCTACCCTGCCCCGGAAGAAGAATATAACCTAAAGCTGATTCCAAATCTCTCACGGGTTTTCGGCATTCCCTGCGGAGTAAGCGACCATTCCCTTGATCCGGTTTTAGTCCCCTCGATAGCGGCGGCTCTTGGAGGCACCATGATAGAAAAGCACATCACCCTTTCAAAGGAAACAGATGGCTTGGACGACCCGGTGGCCTTAACCGGCGAGCAATTCTCTCTCATGAGCCACTGTGTCCGCCAGTGCGAGGCGGCTTTCCGTCAGTACGGCAATGCAAGAGATTACATCTTAAATCAGCTGAAGTCTGAGTACGGAGAGCGGGTGGAAAAAATCTTGGGCGACGGCGTTAAAAAGCTTGCCCCTGCCGAAGAAGCCAATTACGGCCGAACGAACCGAAGCCTTCACTTCATGCGCTCAATGAAAACGGGAGAAGTCATTAATATAGAAGATATTGGTGTCTTGAGAACCGAAAAAGTCCTTTCCGTAGGCCTGCACCCCAGATTTTTAGACAAAGTGCTCGGAGCAAAACTCACACGCGATGTAGAGAATGGAGCGGGCCTGCAATGGGAAGATATTACAATTCATAATTGATAATGCATAATTCATAATTGCTAATTGCTAATTGCTAATTTTCTTTATGGTGATTTTTTGATTTTTCATTTATAATTAAAGGATGATTTTTACGAGACGAATTTCTCTGATTTTTGCCGCACTTTCTCTCACTTTCTGTCTTTCTTCTTGCGGAACGACAAAGGCACTTTCTGACAGCGACAAAATCTCTCAAAAATCTGGCGAATCTGGCAAAGCGGAAATTCAGCCGCTCACACTTGTCTTTGCGGGCGACATCATGGCCCATAAGCCAAACTACGCCAACAGGGATTTCACAAGAATCTGGCGGGACGTAAAGCACCTGATTTCAAGCGGAGACCTTTCCTTTGCAAATGTGGAAGCTCCCGTGGCAAATTCGATTGACTGGAACACCTATCCCCAGTTCAACATGCACTCAGAATATGTAGAAGCGGCCATCGATGCCGGATTCAATGTTTTTTCTCTGGCCAACAATCACACCAACGACCAGTATCTTGAGGGAATCAAAGAGACAAAAAAATATTTCGATGCGCGAAAGGGAATCTGGGCTTGCGGACTCAAAGAAAAATCTGGCGGAGAACTCACATATAAAATCATCGAGAAGAAGGGCTGGAAAGTTCTCTTCGTGGCAATAACGGAGCTTTTGAACAGAAACGACTACGCAAGCTACATCGATTACTATCCTTCCACCGAAAAAAAACGGGCTCAGCTTGTAGAAGAACTCAAAGACTTGCAGGAAAAGTCAAAATGCGACCTTTTCGTAATTTCAATCCACTGCGACGAGCCTGAATATGTGCTTAAAATCACCGAAAGCCACCGCAATTTCTATAAAAAGCTCATCAAAGAATGCAAGGCGGACATCATCTGGGCGAATCATCCCCATATCGTAAAGCCTTTTGAAGAGACAGAGGCTTCAAGCTATTACACAAAAAGTCTCGGACAAAAAGAGCGCAAGGCTTTCATCATGTACGCCAACGGAAACACAATCTCTGCCCAGCGCACGAATCCCCAGTTCACTGCCCCCGAGACTGCCCGCGACTACACCGGCGACGGCCTGATTCTAAAAATGAAGGCAGAGAAAAAATCAGACGGAAGCGTCATTTTCTCAGGATACGAGCCACATTTGATTACGACTTACATCACTCCCAGCTGGCAATTTGTGATAAAAGAGCTGAGTGATGACTTTATCAGCACCCTTGACCGGGCAGAAATCGTAAACTGGGCTAAGTATCTGACAGAGCGGAAAAAAATTATGGAGAAAGTCCTGAATCCGTAGATTTTCTGCGCAAGGGATTGTAGTGGTGCGCGAAGCGCATTGCGAAGCAACGAAGCGAGAGCGTAGCCACGGAAAGCCCGACCCGAAGGGATGCGCCCATTTTCTTGTAAATTTCATCGTTTTCTCCTATACTATCTTTATGTCTATCGATTACAAAAAACTTCCCGTTTATGAACAAAAAGAAAAGATTTTAGAGTGCTTAAAAACTAATCAGGTGATTGTCGTTCAGTCACCCACGGGAAGCGGAAAAACTACGCAAATTCCGGTGATTCTGCATGAGGCCGGCTATTCAGAAAACGGCGTTATTGCCGTCACCCAGCCCCGCCGAATCGCTGCCCTTTCTGTCTCGGAATTCATCGCAAAACAGCTTAAAACTTCTTACCCCGGTCTTGTCGGCTACAAAATGCGCTTTGAGGATAAAACCGACACAACGACAAAAATCAAAATCATGACCGACGGTATTTTGCTTCAGGAAATGAAGCTGGATCCATGGATGACAAAATATTCGGTCATCATGGTGGACGAGGCCCACGAGCGAAGCCTTAACATCGACTTTGTTCTGGGCTTGCTAAAGCGAGTCCTTGCCGCCCGCCCGGATTTTAAGGTGATTGTCTCCAGCGCGACCATGAACGCTGAAGCCTTTTCCGCCTATTTCGGGAACTGCCCCATCGTCACCATTGACACCCAGACTTTCCCTGTCACCATGGTCTATGACCCGCCGCTTAAAGGTCAGCCCACAACCACGGCAACGGCCACTGGCTGCGAGTATCTTCTTTCAAAAATCGAAAAGACCATTGACCGCGTTTTGGACAACCACGAGGACGGCGACATCTTAGTCTTCCTGCCCGGCGAAAAAATCATAAAAGACTGCATGAAGCGTCTTCAATACTCAGATTTTCATTCTAAGATTCACATTATCCCCCTTTACGGACGCTTGCCAAAAGAAGAGCAGGAGCGGGTTTTCGACAATGCTCCCTTCGGAAAGAAAAAGGTCGTGCTATCCACAAACATCGCCGAAACCAGTGTCACAATTAACGGAATCACAACGGTCATTGACTCGGGACTGGCAAAACTCAATTTCTACAGCCCCAAGACTTTCACTTCAAGCCTGAACGAAACGCCGGTCTCAAAGGCAAGCTCTAACCAAAGGCGGGGCCGGGCCGGACGAACTCAGGCTGGAACCTGCTACCGGCTCTACAGCCGCAAAGATTTTGACAGCCGCCCGGAATACACCACCGAAGAAATTTACCGCACTGATTTGAGCGAGGTCGTTCTCCGTATGAGCGAGCTTGGCATCACTGATTTTGACAACTTTGACTTTATCTCACCGCCTCAAAGAGAAGACATTCGGGGCGCGGTTGAAACATTGAATCAGATGGGTGCCCTTAACGAAGACCACACACTATCATCTATCGGTAAGCTCATGGTTGAATTCCCGCTGGAGCCTCGTGTAAGCCGAATCATCGTTGAAAGTATCATGCGCTACCCGGAAGTTCTTGAAGAGACCGTGATTGCCGCCGCCTTTATGAGCACTCACTCACCTTTCATTTTGCCACCAGGGGAAGAAAGCGACGCCCGCAAGGCACACCACGCTTTCCGCGACATTCAGGGCGATTTTGTCTCTTATGTAAAACTATTCCGCACCTACCAGTCAATGAAAAATCCCCTGCGCTTCTGCCAGAATAATTATCTTGACGAGCGGGTTATGGCAGAGATTGCAAACATTACGACTCAGCTTGAGGAAGAAATCGGAGACTTAGGGATTCCAATCGGAAGCGGAGGCAGCATGGACGACTATCTTTGCTGTATCGCAAGCGGCATGATTCAGTTTGTCTGCGTGCGTGAAGGAAAGGAAAATTACCGTTCCCTCACGGCCGAGCACATTTCCATTCACCCAGGCTCTTCGATGTTCAGGACGGACCCCCTCTTTATCGTAGCCGGGGAAATCGTTCGCACAAGCCGGACTTTCGCCATGTCGGTCTCACCGCTGACAAAAGCACTGCTGGCAAAAATCTCCCCGGACTTGGAAGAAAAACTCAACGCCATGAGGGGAAAGCGAAGCCGAAGCCTCACAGGAAACCTTGAATACAAGGGCTCAACTTTCAGCGCAATCAAAGGGAAACTTTTGGGCCGGGATGACGGTCACTTTGGCGGCAGGAAGGCAAAAGAAAAGAACGAAAACGAAATCATCATCGGCGGAGAAATCTTTGAATTTGAAAAGCAAAAGGGAAAGAAAATGCTTATCCTTCCCTACAACAAATTCAAGGCAGCCCTCCAAGCCGAAAAAGACACAAATAAGATGGCGGCCTTTGCTCCCATACGCTCAAAAGTCCTGCTTCACGGAGCGGGATTACTGGCAGGTGAAAAACTGGAGCTGGTCTCTAAGGTCGTAAAGAATTTAAATCTCACCCCAATCGATGAAAAATCGCTGATTAAAAGGAATTTTGACATTCACGAGGAAGGCTCGGCAGACAGACTGGTGGGAGAACTCCAGAAAGTCCTTAGAATCACCATGTCAAAAAAGACAAAAGAATATGCCTTTATAGCCCTCTTTACCGACGGACGGGGAACTTACTGGTTCAAGATGAGCCGGGGATTTGCCACCGCCCTTAACGAAAGCCTTTCCAGTCTGGAAAGCCTCGTGGACGAGCAAGTGGACTTCTCCGTAGACGGCAAAGAGAGAATCAACGCCGTCTACAGAATGTTGAGCGGATTGTACGAGTAAATCCTACTTCGACAAACTTCCGCTGGTGATGCACTTTCCGCTCTTTCTGTCAAAAAGCAGAATGTTGCTGCCAGTGAAGTTTATCGCGTGCTTTGAGCCAATCTCAAAGGTTACGCCGCCAAAGACGACGCTGGTAAGAAGATAATCTTTTATCTTCAATTTGATTGTTGACTCAAGGCCGGTCGGCATGGCACCGCAAATTTCCGCGCTGAACATGCCCTTTTCGCCAATCTGAATGAATTCGGGGCGAACGCCGAGAACGAAGTCCCCGTTTGAAAGGGCAGCCTCTTCTTTTTCGGCAAAGCCCTGCTCGTCATTTACGCGGGCAACCGGGTATTTAAAGACTTCATCTTTGTTGGCCTTTTCCACATAGCCTTTTTCCTGAGAGAGAAGCCTCTCTTTTTCCTTTTCCTGCTCAATTCCCTCATCACGGCTCTTGTACCAGTCTGCCAGGCTGAAATTTCCGCTTGGCGTGAAGGTGATCTCCTCGCCGTCGAAGACTTTCAGTTTGAGAGCGCCGGAAGAATCCTGCTCGCCCTTAGCGTTGATGAAATTGATTGACGGGTTTCCTACGAAGTCGGCGACAAAGAGATTGTTTGGATGATTGTAGACCTGCAATGGCGGCTCGTACTGCTGCAAGACTCCGTTGTTAATCAAGCAGATTTTCGTTGCAAGGGTCATAGCTTCCATCTGGTCATGGGTTACATAGACAAAAGTGCTTCCAGTCTCAATGTGAAGACGCTGCAACTCATATCGCATTTCAAGGCGGAGTTTTGCGTCAAGGTTTGAGAGAGGCTCGTCCATAAAGAGAACGCTGGGCTCAGGGGCCAGGGTTCGGGCGATTGCCACACGCTGCTGCTGACCGCCAGAAAGCTCAGCCGGATAGCGGTCCATGAACATGCCGATTTTAACGACGCGGGAAACTTTTCGCACCGCAAGGTCAATTTCTTCTGAAGTAAGTTTGCGCTCTTTTACAAGGGGCTTTCCATTTTGAATAAGCTGCCAGTCTTCGGTGAAAGAATTTCCCTTTGCTTTTTCGGATGTGACGATTGAGTCAACTTTTGCCTTCAGTTTTGCCGCCTGCTCGTTTGCAACGCCAATACTGTCACTTGAAGTGTGCAAACCGTAGCCGAAAATCTTCTTTGCGCTGTACATTGAAATCTCAAAGGTGTCGATGAGTTTCATTAAGGCTTTTTCTTCATCGATTTTGCCGTTTTTGTCCTTGCTTTCTTCGATGACAGAGAGGATTTTGGCAGGTTTTTCAAGGATTTTTGCGATTTGAGAGGCAGTTTTTGCCTCCCAGTTGTAGACCGGCAAATCCTCGCAGATATTGCTCAAACCGAAAGAAATATTCTTGTAAACAGTCATGTTTGGCCAGAGAGCGTAGTTCTGGAATAGGAAGCCGACTTTTCTCTTGTTGGCCGGAATATTGATTCCCTGCTCGCTGTCATAAACCACCATATCACCGATTTCGATTCGGCCGCTGGTGGGAGTCTCAAGGCCCGCAATCATGCGGAGTGTGGTCGTCTTACCGCAGCCGGAAGGACCAAGCAGGGTGACGAAAGCATTATCGTCAATGAGAAGATTCAGTCTATCTACGCCGTAGAATTTTCCCCAGCGTTTCGTAACATTAGTAAGTTTTATCTGTGGCATTATTTTCCTCCTACACCTTTATCAATGCTGGCACCAGTGAGTTTGTTGATGAGCGCGTTGAAAATAAGGATTGTGACAATCAAAATCAAGTTCATTCCGCTAGAGAAAGCATACAAGCCCATCTCGTCGAAATAGTCCATTGCCGTAGTCATAATCTTGAACTGGTCGCAGAGCAGCATGAAGAGCGTGAGCTCGCGCAGACAAGTCATGAACGGAAGAAGGAAGCTTGAAATAATCGTGCTTTTCTGAATCGGTATGATGATTCCGAACATTCGCTTTACCCAGGGAATATCCTGAATAACGGCGGCTTCCTCGATTTCACCTGAAATTTGCAGCATGGAATTTAGGGAAGCGCGGCTGGCAAAAGGAATGTATTTTACCGTACCTGTGAGCATGAGAATCAGGAAAGTTCCGCCGATGGAAAGAGCCTTTCCGAAAATGAGGAAGGCAACTCCCACCGAGAGAGACGGCATAAGATAAGGAAGGAAGGCCACGGAATTTACATAGGCAGCGGCCTTGCTCCGGCGATGCTTACTGACCGCATATCCCACCAGAGTCCCGATAGTGCCGGCGCAGAGAGCGCAAACCACGGCCACATAAAGCTGACCTGCAAAGGCTTTCCAAATCTGCACATTGTGAAGCATACCCAGCTGACCGAAAAGACCGTATTCGCCCTGAGTGTCCGAAGTCGTCCACCATTTTGTGGTTAGATGAGAAAAATCCCCGGTCTTCAAGAAGCTGTAATCCCCAGGATTGGGCAAGAAAGTCTCAACGCCGAAAGAGAGAATGGGGTAAATGCTGGTAAGGAGAGTGAGCACGATGAAAATGCAGGCAACTGCATACTTTCCGACCTTTCCAAGATTAGCCTTTGAAATCTGACCTGACTTTCCGGTAACCGTGGTGTAATTCTTACGGCTGGAAGTGCTTGACTGATTAAGCATGAGAATGGCCACGCCGAAAATCATCATGATGACGGCGATAATGCTGGCCTCTCCCGCCCTTGCGCTGGACAAAGCCACATATTTCGTTGAAAGAGTGGTGAGTCCCAAATAATGAGGAACCGGGTAACTTCCCATGGCGCTTCCGAAAACAAGAAGAATCGTAGAAAGAATCGCAGGCTTTACCAGCGGAAGGGTAACGCAAAGGAAACTCTTCCATTTTGGCGTGTCGAGAATCGTTGCCGCTTCCTCAAGGTTTGCGTCCATATTGCGGAAAATACCGCCAATCAGAATGTAAGCGAAAGGCGCGTAGTGAAGACCAAGGACCACCGCACTGGGGAAAAGTCCCTGACACCACCAAAGAGGCATGTGAATGTTAAAAAGCGAGGCTAAAAGTCCGTCTGCGCCGTGAGTGACAGCATTCGAGTTGAAAGCATTTCGCCAAACCATTGCCAGAGTCCACTGAGGCATGATATAAGGGAAAATAAAAATCGAGCTCAAATACTGCTTGAATTTGAGATTCGTGCGCGTTACGAGGTAAGCGAAAACACCGCCGTATACAATAGAAATAAAACAGGTCAAGACCGCGAGGATAACCGTGTTCAGCAAGGGAAGCCAAAGGTTAATCCGGGCAAGTTTTCCCGTAAACAAATCAATCCAGTTGTAGAGCGTGTACTGGCCTTCCTTTAAGCCCGTTCGCACCGAGTCGATTGTACCCGCATGAACCGCAATCGTGTCCTTGGCAAGATAGACAATCGGCGCAATAGTTGTAATGGAAAGCACAATACCGAAGAGAAGCAAAATCACATTCTGAGGCTTGGAGAAAAAAGTCTTAACTTGATTCATTCTCTGCTGCGACAGACAGGGTCTTGCCATAGTTATCGTCTGAGCCATGTATCGTCCTTTTGTTGGAAAAAATGCCGCGATAAAGCCGGCATTATAAAAAAGATTCCCCGAACGAGCCGGGGAATGCTGGGGAAAGCCCCGCCGAAAAAAACGGCAGGCCTGATTTATAAGAGGTTAGCGTCCGCCGCGAAGTGAATCAATCCAGTCACCAAGCTCGATTGAGACTTCCGCGCAATATTTCGGGTCTTCGATTACGAGAGCGCCGCCATTCTCGCTTGACCACCATTCAAAGCCACGGTCGTTCTTGACAGGGAATTCTACCCCGCCGGCTGTGCTGTGGTGATATTTTGCCTCGTTCTCAGCGGCAAGGATCGGGTTAGCAGAGTAACCGCCCATGTCCTTACCCCAGGCGGCAAATCCGTCAACTTTTGTAACCATGAATGAGATGAAAGCACAGGCTGTCCACGGATATGGAGAAGAATCCATGACTTCAAGGTAGTGGCAATATCCGTAGCCGCCGATTCCCTTGTAACCGTCGTTGTAAGCGGCAACAGCAACATTGTTTACTGAAGATTCGTTTGTCTCGGCGACAGAGCGGAGTTTTGAGTAAACGATGAGGGCGAATTCGCCGGCAGCAGATTTTGAGACAAGCTCGTTACAGATTGGGCCGTCATCAGTCATAGCGTTGTAGTTCTGAACCCAGAGTTTTGTCCAGGCCAGGCCGTATTTTGCGTTTGCGCCAGTGATACCATAATTCTTCGCAACAGTTGCACATTCGTCGATTGTCGGCTGGAAGAAGGCTTTTTTGTCCGCATCAAGAGCATCGAATGCATTTTTGAGCCAGGTTGAGTATTTGTCAGAAGAAAGCATGTAGAGAAAGTTCTTTCCTACAAGCTCTGAGTTGACATCCATGTACATACCTTTTGCGCCATTGTAGACGAAATCCCAGCAGTTCTTGAAATCAGCGCCGCCCACAGTGTTGAACATAAAGACCTTGTTCAGAGTCTGCAGTGACAGGAGTTCAGGATAATTCTCTTTTGAAAGTTTATTTGCCTCTGCCCACTCTTTCGGGATGAATGTGCGCAAGATTCCCGTATCCATCATCTTTGACTGAATCTGATTTCCGTCCTGAATCAAAGTCATGAAATATTCAGGATTGGTAGACTTGTAATCAACAGAAAGTGTGGTGAAGATTGAGTTGTTCTTTGGCTGAGACCACTCAATTGTGCCTTCATAGGAAGCGTCAAGGGATTTAAGGTAATTGATGAAAGCAGCGCCAGCCGTTTTACCGCGGCTTGAGTTACCAATACCCTTGATTTTTGCAGATTTTGACTCTTCGATAGCCTTTTTGCAAAGCTCATCAAAAGACATTGTCTCTGCCTGTTCGATGATTTTCTGAACCTCAGATTTTTCTGCAACGGCAGCTTTTTTTTCGTTGCATGACATGCCCAGCATAGCCAAAGCGCCCAAAGTTAAACAAACAAGTGATTTTTTCAAAAGATTTTCCTCCTTTTTTATTTTGAACAAACAAATGACTTAATAATCATAAGTTGAATATTTATTGTCCAAAATTCATTTTAGAACGAAAATCCCATTTGTCAAATGAAAAATGTAGATTGTATCAGAAATAACATTTTTATTTTGCGTCACTTGCAGCGGTATCACTCGCAGCGGCCGCATCCGGTGATTTTTCAGCAGATTTCTTTGATTTGGAAGCGTTTTTCGCTTTCTTTGCCTCTTCGGCGGCCTCACGCTCCCGGTCTTTTTCCTCAGTCTGCTTGTCCAAGTCCCGTCCCAAAAGCCGGGCAGCCTTGATTGCCAGCTGATTTTTGTTCTTGGCGTTCAGGTCGGCCTTGTCAGCAAGGGCATTTACCTCATCCTTGCAGTTTGAGTAGCGTCCTTTTGCCCACATGTCAAGGCCAGTTCCGATTGTAGAATTGTCCTTGCTTTTAAGATATTCCAGGGTAACATCGGCGAAGGCAGAATTTTCGTACTTTGCCATCTCCTTTCCAAGAGCGTAACGGAGCTGCTTTCGTTTGTCGTCTTTGACAGTTTCTTGGGCAAGGGCAACGATTTCACTTACGCCCCGCCCCTCTTCAAGGAGAACTTTCGCGACGCGGGCTCTCTGCGCGTCAGGAACTTTCTTTTCCGTAATCTGTGAAAGGAGATACTCATTTCCCTTTGAAGTGTTGAGTTTTGCGAGAGCCTCGATTGAGTCATTCTTTACCGCCTGAACAGGATCATTTTTAGCGCGATAAACGAGATATTCATCAGAATCCTTCACCTCGTTTTCCTTGATAGCGGCAATCGCTTCCTGCCGGACTTTGTAGTGACTGTCCTTCAGGGCCTGAATCAAAATTTCATTCGCTTCTTTGTTCTTAAAATGCTTGATTCCCTTTATCACATACTGTCTTAGATTCGGATTATCGTCCTCAAACAAATCAACAAGGACTTCCTCGGCTTCAGGTTTTTCCATGACGCCGATTGCTTCGGCACTGTACATGCGCACGAAGGCATTCTCATCTTCGTCCTGAGCGTATTCAACCAACTTGTCATAAGTTTCCACGGCGTGAAGCTCGCCAAGGACACGGACAAGGCTTTGCCGCTGAGCCACGGTCAAATCATCCCGCTCCAAATACTCTGTGATATAAAGGGCTTCCTGACCGCCGCCGATTTTTCCCAAAGTCTCAAGGGCACCGGTGAAATACTCCTCGTTGTCGCTTTCAAGAAGGGTTATAACGGCAGGAGAAGCCGCTTTTGTTTTTGCCATCTGAATGTAAGAAAAACATGCATTTACCGTGGAATTTTTCTCATCATAAGGGTCATTCAAAACCATGACGGCGTAATCTTCGAGACAGGGGTCTTCGATTGTCTTAAAAAAAGTGAGGATTTTCTCACGGATGGCCACGGATTTTGTCTCCTGAAACAAATCGTAGACCTCATTTACAAAACGGACATCCTTGTTTTTTATCATCGTGTCCAAGAGCTCGGAAACATCCTCTTCAAGACCGAATTTTAAAATATCGCCGTTTTTTTCATTGGCTTCAGGATCAGTATTGTTCAAATCAGCGATTTTTGAGGAGTCAGGAGATTTTGGACGCTTTGCGGAAGGAACGTCACTCACCCCCGCAAGTTTTTCGCCCAGAGACTTTTTCTTGCCCTCTTCCGCTGGTGCATCCGCCCCGGAAACAGCGTCAAAATCGCTGAATGAAGTCACGGCTGCGGTGCTCAGCTCAGACGCGGAATCCTTCGCGGAAGCTGAATCAGTTTCAGAAGAGGATGACTGAGCATTTAAAGAAAAGATGAAAAATATTCCTGTCAAAAACAAAATCGTTCGTTTCATTGAGTCTCCATAAGATAAACCACCGGCAGGGCAGATGGTCACAGAATTTCAGATGATAATTCCTTTCTGATTATCGGCAGAATTCTTGGAGAGGTGAAAGATTTAGATTCTCGCATACGATTTGGATTATGCTATTTTTTGTCGATTTTCCATTTGTCAGAATGGTATCTTTTAAGGAAATTTGTCCTGTATTCCTCAAAACGATTTTCATTAATCGCGATTCTGATTTCGGCCATCATATTGTGGAGGAAATAGAGGTTGTGATAGCTTGCAAGCATGCTTCCCAAAATTTCCTGTGACTTAAAAAGATGGCGGAGATAGGCTCTCGTGTAATTCTTGCAGACCTTGCAGTTGCACTCAGGGTCAACTGGTGAAAAATCACGGGCGAATCTCTCTTGTTTTATCGGCAGATTTCCGTCCCTAGTGAAATAACTTCCGTTCCGGGCGTTGCGGGTGGGAAGAACGCAGTCAAACATGTCGATTCCAGAATGAACCGCGTCAAGGATATAGTCGGGAGTACCGATTCCCATTACATATTTTGCCTTTTCTTTGGGAAGGTAGGCCACTGTGAAATCCAGCATTGAAGCGAAAAGCTCTGGCGGCTCCCCTACAGAAAGCCCTCCGATGGCGATTGCGGGAAGATTCATCTCGCTCACGAACTGGGCTGACTGAATGCGCAAGTCCTCGAAAAAATTTCCCTGCACGATGGGAAGCAAAATGCCCTTGTAGCCCATGTCGCGCTTACGGATCCACTCTTCTTTAGCGCGGCACAGCCAGTTTTTGGTGATTTCAAGGGCGTGAACGGCTTCTTTTTTGTCAACGCCAAAGCCTGTGCAGACATCAAGCTGCATCTGAATGTCGGAACTGAACTGGGCCTGAATGTCAACGACCCGTTCAGGGGTGAACATGTGGCGGCTTCCGTCAATGTTTGAAGAAAAAAGAGCGCCTTCTTCGGTGATTTTCCGCAATTTTGAAAGTGACCAGACCTGAAAACCGCCGGAATCAGTGAGGAAATTCTTTTTCCAGCCAGAAAAACCGTGCAAGCCCCCCGCCTCTTCGATGATGTCCGGGCCAGGACGCAAATAAAGATGATATGTATTGGCCAGGATAATCTCAAAACCGATTTCCTCAAGGTCGTCTTTTGTGAGAGCCTTTACGGTGGCGTTAGTTCCAACAGGCATGAAAACCGGCGTCTGCACGTCTCCGTGAGGAAGATGCAAAACTCCCATGCGGGATGCGCCGTCAGTAGACTCGTGCTTTATGTCAAAAATATTCTCAATCATTTGAAGAATTGTATCATAAAAGGCCGTAACTGTCATTGAGTAAAAGATGCGGAGAAAAAAAGAAATAAAATCCGCAAATTTTACGGAGATTAGCCTTGAAAAAGTCCGCAAGAGGCCATATACTTGAGCCCATGGAGAAGATTTACATCTGGCAGCGGGAAAAGTGGCCGCATTTTAACTGGAAAGACTCAATCGTAACGCCCCTGCTGGTAAATGTCTTGCACAAGCAGGCAGGCCTTTACGGAGCCATGCGCGCCCTGGGATTTTCCGTCAAGCTTCTCAACAATGTGGATTCTCTCACTCAGGAAATAGCAAAGTCTGCCGCCATTGAAGGCGAGCGCATCCCGGACGAAGACCTGCGCTCCTCTATAGCCCGGCACATCGGAGCCGAAAACATTCTCACCCAGGAGGCAATCAGGCGGCTGGAAAAGAATCAGATTCCGGAGCGCATTCAGACCACGGTTCAGGCCGTTCTAGATGCGGTGGAGCATTGCACAGAGCCGCTAACGAAGGAACGTCTTTGCTCCTGGCACAGGCTTCTTTTTCCCCAGGGCTTTTCCTCCGGATTCAAGATTACAACCGGTTCCTACCGCATGGACGAATTCGGCCCCATGCGAGTTGTCTCAGGCAGCATGGGAAAGGAAGTCGTTCACTATCAGGCCCCGCCCGCTTCAAGGCTCGAAAGCGAAATGAACCGCTTTTTTGAATGGTTCAACACCAGCGAAAAGGAATCAGGACTGGAGCTTGTCATAAAGAGCGCGATTTCTCATCTTTATTTTGTCTCGATTCACCCTTTTGACGACGGAAACGGCCGTCTTTCCCGAATCCTAGCCGACATGATTCTCTCCAAGGACGGAAATGCCCGACTTTTCAGCATGAGCGCCCAGCTTTTAATCGAAAGGAACGACTATTACGCCATGCTGGAAAAGACACAATCAGCGTCCCACAACGAGGCTGGCGAAGAGCTGGACATCACCGAATGGCTGGTCTGGTACCTGGGCTGCATGGCGCGGGCAATCGAAAACACACTTTTAAGCATAGAACGCACCCAGTCAATCAGAAGATTCTGGGAAGAAGCCCACCGCCGCGCAATCCTCAATGAGCGGCAAAAGAATATGCTGGCTATCTTCCTGAAGGCCGACTGGCAGGGAAAGCTCACCAGCACAAAGTGGGCAAAAATAACAAAGTGCTCCCAGGATACCGCCAGCCGTGACATTCACGCCCTTATAGAAGCCGGGATTTTAGAAAAGGAAGAAGCTGGCGGACGAAGCACGGCCTACCGGGTGCGGCAGGAGATGTTTAATTAAGTTCTCGCGTAGCGCAACACCACAGTGGCAATCACGACGAACATAAAGACAGGAAACCAGGCTCCCATAAAAGGCGAAATGGCCCCGAATTTGGCAAGCAGCATTGTAATCATCTGGGTGACATAGAACAAAACCGCGGCACTGATGCAGGAAGCAAGACTCATGAGCATTACGTTCTTGCGGGTCTTTCCGCTCAGGCCCACCGAAAGGAAAACGACGATAAAGAGAATGAAGGGAAATGAATATTTTTTATAGTAAAGGCTCATCGGTTCGGCAAAAGGCAGGCCGGCTTTCTGCAAGTGCTCGATGTAAACCTTTGCCGTGGCAGAATCGACGGTCTCTACGCTGATGACATTGTTCTGGAAAGTCTCCGGCGGCTCGGTGAGCCGGTCAAGGATTTCCTGAGAGACGGAGCCGGCTTTTATAGAGCCGTCCTTCTGCGTGTACTGGATTCCACCAGAAAGAAGCCATTTTTCATCATGCCAGCTTGCGGAATCAGCACGGATAATCGAGTCCAGCGATTTGTCCTCTTTGCGGATTATTATATAGAGGGAAGAGAGCCTTTTTGCTCCGTCATCGTAAAAATCAGCCTTGTAGCAGATATTGCCGTTTTCACTGAGTATGACGATTTTGTCGTTGTTGAGCGTCTTGTCCTTGTTCAGGACCTCTTCCTGCTCTGCCGTTTTTTTGGCGTAAGTCGGAACCACGATTTTATCATCGAAGAAAAAGAGAGCGAAACTCATTCCGAAGGCGAAAATCAGCAGCGGAAAAGTGAATCGCGTGAGAGAAATTCCAGAAGCGAAAATCGCGATAAGCTCGTTGTTGGCATAGAGATCGCTGAGAGTATAGGAAACAGCAAAGAGAATCGCAATCGGCGTGGCGTACCAGAAGCATTTTGGAACATAGAGAGCCATGATACGGAGAACTTTCAGGCCTGACACGCCGTTGGAGATGAAGTTCCACAGATTCATCATCAAATCGACGAGGACAAGAACCATGGCGAAAAAAATCAGGGCGCCGAAAAAGAGCGGTATAACTTTCCTGAAAAGATATTCGATGATTTTCATTTCCGCAAAAGCCTCAGATAGAAGAGAATTCCGGCCACACCTATGATGATGTTCGGCGCCCACATAGTCGTGACTCCGTAGACACCGCTCCGGGAACTGAAAATCTGCCCGACGATGCTGACAGCCCAATAAAAGACCGAGATGAAAAGACCGATAATCAGGCCTATAGTCTGACCGTTGTGTTTTCCGAAGATGAGGGCAAGCGGCATGGCAAGTATCGCAAAGAAAATGGAGCCGAAGGGAATGGAGAATTTCTTGGCCATCTCAAGATTGTAGCGGTTCCGCTTTTTGGGCGTGACATCAGGATCCTTCTTCATCTCGCGGATTTCCTTGTAGAGGTCGTAACTCGTCATTTCCCGAGGAGAAACCGCCGAGTTGTTTTCGAGGAAGGTGGACTCAAATATATTCAGCTCGACATTTTCAGAGGTAAGGACCTCGTAATCATTTTTTTTGTTTTTGTCGAACATGAGGACGCTGGCATCGTTCATAATCAGGCGCATGAGAACCCCGGGAGCGGATGCTTTCTTAATCTGGGACTTATCCGCGACGATAATTCTCTGCCCCCCCTCCCCGTCAGTGTCGAAGAAAATAAGGTCGCTGACATTCTCGCCGCTGACATTTCCAATCACGAGAGTCTTGTCATTCGTTCGCTTGATTGAATTTGATTCCAGCTCAACGGCAGGATTCGACGTGAGTATAGAACGGTAGAGCTTGTTGTAGTTGATTGTTCCCAAAGGAAGCAGGTAGTCGTTCACGAAAAAAGACGCTATTGAAATGAGCACGCCCAGAATCAGGACCGGACGCAGAATCACGCGGTAGCCCTGGCCAGACGCGCGGAAAATCAGAATCTCATTCTCACTGGCAAGGCGGCCAAGGCACATCAGAAAGCCGACAAGAGTCGCGAAAGGCGCGGACTGGGCGATGACCATTGGAAGCGAGTAAGAGATGAGGCGCATTACATCAATGACAGGCACCCGTTTTTTGAGGATGTTTTCGGCGACAAGAAGAATTTGGTTCACGAAGAAGACCATGAAGAAGAAAATGAAGGCGATGAAAAAATACAGGAAAAGTTCCTTCATGAGATAGCGGAAAATGACATGCCTGTTTATGCCTGTATCTTCCTGCATGAAAGTGGCGAAGAAGGCGGAAAGGCCCTTGAAGCCCAGTTTTCCTGCAAGGCGGCTGAGCATACGCGCCGAAAAATTCAGCAGGTTGAATTCAGAGTATTTTTGAAGAAGGAGTTTTCCCAAATCCTCAAGGCGTTTTTTTAATTCGCTCCTGGCCCAAGTGCGGCGGAAGTAGATTATGGAGACAATGACACGCTTTATGGGATAGAAGGCCGATGTCTTCTTGAATTTTCTGAGATACTCTGCTTTCTTTTGCGCGATAAGCCGCCTGAGCTTCCAAAGGGGATTCATTTTAATTCTTGCCGGTAGACCCGAATCCTCCGGCTCCCCGCTCAGTTTCATCGAGAGCGCTTACCTGCACAAAGCCTGCGACGGTGACAGGAGCAAGGACAATCTGGGCGATACGGTCGCCGTTTCTGACCACGAAATCCTCTTCGCCAAGATTGACGAGAATCACTTTGACTTCACCGCGGTAATCGCTGTCAATCGTTCCTGGCGTATTGAGCACGGTGACACCGTTTTTTGCGGCAAGACCAGAGCGAGGCCGCACCTGAACCTCGTACCCCCGGGGAATCGAAAAATAAAGGCCCGTGGGAATAAGCGCACGGCCGCCTCTTTTTATGGTGACAGGCTCTGAAAGCAGGGCTGAGACATCCGCGCCTGCGGCACCTTCTGTTTTATACGGTGGAATCACTGCGCCCTCTGACGCGACGCATTTTATCTCGACTTTGTTCATTCCTCTATTATATAGAAGAACGGGAAAAATATAAACATCAGAATCATAAAAAGGGATGCACAAAACGAATATGGGTATCTCTAAAAACTCGCCTTTGGCGATTTTTTAGAGAACCCGACGAGTTTTAACTCTTGAAAATAGCAAGAGTTAAAACATCGCATTTTCAAAGTTATCTCTAAAAATTGCAATTTTTAGAGATTCCCATATTCTTTCATTTGCTTTTTCTTATTATTCTCTCATTTGCTTCCCATGAAAAAGAAATACGACTTCCTTAAAATCATTATAACTGAATCAGGGGGTGACTTTATGAAAAAATCAGTGTGGGCTGTAACGGCGGCAATTTTTCTTCTGACAGCATGCGACACGGCAATCTCATCGGATGACAGTTCCGGCAGTTCGGGAACAACAGAAACAAGCTATTCAAGCGGCAGCTCATCAACAGGAAGTCAGAGCGTAGAAATCACAGACTCGGACGAAACTTCTTGCGAATCAGTATCCTACTCACAGTCAGGAGCAAACGTTTTTGAAATCAGCGCGTCCACATCCCAGCTTACAATCACAGGTCTTTCAAGCGGAAAAACGATTTACATGACTAACACGAACCCTACGGCCACAACAATCTCATCGGCATACACGCGCTATGTCTCCTCGGCCAGCGGAATAAGCCTTTCCACCGGGGACAGCACTTCAAGCTCAACATCATCAGGCTCGGCTCCCTCAAGCCACGACCACCCGGGCCGCTCACACTGCCTTTCCCTCTCGCTGAACAGCGCGCTGCCGGAAATCACTGAAAGCCTGGCCAGAAGCGTCTCAGCACTCGAAACCGTCACTCCCGCAGAATATTCACAAAGCGACATAGGAAGCGCCACAAGGGAAATCTATGTTGACCAGGATTCAGACATATCGACTTTCGCACAGGAGACGGCAACGCTGCGGGCTGCAGGGGAATTCTGCTATGTATGGGTCGTCTCGGACAACTGGACGGATTCAGGCGCGTCAGGAGAGAAAATCGACTCAAGCATAGCCTCAAGCATAGCCAGTAATTTCGACGCAATGTACAAGAAAATCAGGGCAGTATTCGGATCGGAATCAGACAGACTTTCAGCAAACACGTCAATATCCTCAACAGTCTCAATGGAAAATTACAGCGAGACCGGCACAATGGTAAACATCGTTGTCTATGACATCGGAAAAGACTATTCAAAGGGCACGAATTCAGGAAGCATCGTGGGCTACTTTTACGCAAAGGATTATTTCGTCCTCGCCAGCGCAAGCTCAATCTACAGATACTCAAACAAGGGAAAATATTTCTATGTGGATGCCTATTTCGCCGCGAATTATACAAGCACGGTCTACTCGACACTCGCCCACGAGTTCCAGCACATGATTGATTTCGGAGTGAAGACCATGGATCAGGGCATCGAAAGCTCCACAGCGCATAACGAGATGAAATCAATGCTCTGCGAGGACATAATGTACGGAACCCTTGAGGCAATCGACAGCGAATTTTCGGAAGAGGACAGTCCTGTATCCCGCCTGCCCCTCTTCAACAGGCACTATGCGGACGTGGGACTTGAATACAAAACAAGCTCCCCGGAAGTCTATTACTCATACGCCAACAACTACGCATTCGGCGCATGGCTGCTCCGCGCTTACGGAGGAATCACTCTTCTTCACGAATTCGCCACGAACGACGCCGCGGATGAGACTTCGATTATCAAAGCCCTCGGCACAACCGGCTCAGAGACAGACACAATGGAAGAGCTGCTGAAAGCTTACAGCATGAATTGTGTCCTTGGAGAAGATGAAAGCGGATTCAAGACTGAACTTTCGGCAAGCGATTTGACCTTTGAAGGCTACGAATACACCCTCAATCCGATTGACATATGGAACCTTGCGGACATGCTTCCTGAAAGCTACGCGGAATGTAAGGATTCTGCTGACTATTATAAATTCGACGGTCCCTATCTCTACGGCTACAAGACCCAGACAGAACTCCGCCCCTACGGAATGGCGCTCCATGTCATTGGAACAGCAGAAGACGAAAGCGTGACGATACAGTTCAATACAAGCGGCATTTCAACCGCCCAGCGCGTGTATGTCGTGGTAGAGTAAAAAAGGAGTTAGGAGTGAGAAGGGAAAGGTGATAGAATCTAATCATCATAGTGGCCACGGCATGCTTTCACCGTGATTTTGTCATCAGAAACTTCGTAAACAAGCCTGTTCTCATCGTCAATTCGTCGGCTGTATTCTCCTTCCTTATGACGAAGTTTCTCCGGCTTTCCTTCTCCAGACAATACGCCGTCACGGCTTATGCTTTTAAGCAACTTGTTGATTTTTTGGAGTTTTTTTCTGTCTTGAGTTTGCCAGTAAAGATAATCATCCCAACCATCTTCGGCAAAAATTATTTTACTCATTCTGCCGCCATTGTCTCAAGCTCTTCCATTGTTTTGACAACAATTTTACCTGTTCGAATTTGTTCATCTGCCCTATCCAATTTTGCGAGATACGCTGCATTACGACGGGCTTTTTCCATTGCGTTAAAATCGGCTTCGGAAATGATGACTACATTTTTATTCTGTTTGCGCGGAACGATTACAGGCTCACCAGAGAAAGCCAAGTCAAAAAATTTTTTTATATTTGCGCGCAAGTCAACCTGTTTTGCAATCGTCATAAAAGCCTCCTTGTACCAAAAACAGTACCATTTCAAGTACAATATATAATACTTTTGCAGGGAAGTCAAGAAAAGAGAAAAAAGGAGTGAGGAGTTAGCAATTAGCAGGGAGAAGTTGAATTCCTTTTCGGAATTTGAGAACTGAGCGATGTCGATTTTTGCTTTTATATGCTCCAGAGTGCGATTCAAAACTGCCAAAAAACGCCTGCTATGCATGGAAGCACAGCAAGCGGGGAAAGAAAGCCACACGGGTTCGATTTTGCTACGCAAAATCTAGGGGCGCGGGGCTATTCGGTGTAGGTGATGGTGACGGTTGCGGAAAAACTGCTATCACCTGCAACCCTCAATCCGATTGACATATGGAACCTTGCGGACATGCTTCCTGAAAGCTACGCGGAATGCAAGGATTCTGCTGACTATTATAAGTTCGACGGTCCCTATCTCTACGGCTACAAGACTCAGACAGAACTCCGCCCCTACGGAATGGCGCTCCATGTCATTGGAACAGCAGAAGACGAAAGCGTGACGATACAATTCAATACAAGCGGCATTTCAACAGCCCAGAGAACTTATGTCATTGTGGAATAAAAAAACGCTGGCAACCAAGGGCGAAATGCCTCGGAGCTGCCAGCGTTTGGGGGGATTGGGGGTTAAAGTCATTCAGCGTAAGTTACAGTTACAGTGAAAGAATCGGCACTTCCTTGAATGTAAAGGCCATTTGTAGAAAGAGCCGTTACAAATGCCAAATTGTCACTGCTGGTAAGTGTGGTGGTCGTATTTACACAGTTCTGTACATAGGTTCCATCATCTGCCCAAGAGCCTTTTGAACTTAAAGAAGCCCATGCACCAGAACCTTCGCATGAAATTGTGACCTTTAATGTTCCAATAGAAAGTCCAGTAAATGCACTTGCCTCCAATACAGATACATAATCTGATGCTGTAGCGACTGTTAAAGTTTTTCCTTCGCATAGTGTTGTGTAAGAGCTCACATCTCTATTAACCGTTACAGCAAGAGTAGAATCGCTTTCAAATTTAAACCAGAATTTATCACTGTTTCCGCCAAAATTAGAATCAGCAGAACTCATTGTAAGGTTATCTGTATTCGTGCCGGTTATCTCAAG
>JAFUFU010000037.1 GCA_017469785.1 Treponema sp. | reverse complement strand
CAGCACAGCACAGCACAGCACAGCACAAGCTATAACTCTGCCCGAAACATAATTTCGGGCTGCATGCATTTTAAATCAGACATTACAACTTTCTCACACAGGAAAACCGCCCATGATGTAGGCATAAATTATGCCCTGCACATGGGCTTTTATATTTTAAACCATTCAGGAGGCACTTATGCAAAGAATTTCAAAAGTTTTCACATTAATGGGTGCAATTCTTGCGCTCGCTTTTTGCCTTGCTTCGTGTAAGGCAAATATTGACGACGAGCCGACCATGTACACGGTCACAGTCTCATCTTCCATTGAACATGGCAAAGTGAGCGTTGACAAGGCATCGGCAGAAGCGGGAGCGACAGTAAAACTGACCGCGACAGCCGACAGTGGCTATGAGCTGGACTCATATAGCGTAAAGGATGCAAGCGCAAATGAGCTTACGGTTACGGACGGCACTTTCACCATGCCGAAAAGCAATGTAACCGTCAGCGCGACATTCAAGGAGACTGCGGAAACCGTAAACCAGAAAGCAGCAGCTGCGGTTATCGCAAAAATCACCGCCATCGGCACAGTCGCCTACACAGATGAAAGCAAGGCAAAAATTGACGAAGCCAGAACTGCCTACGACGCTCTTACAGAAGCACAGAAAGCATTGGTTCCGGCAGAAACGCTTGCTCTGCTGACTGCCGCTGAAACTACATACGCAGAGCTTAAAGCAGCCGCCGATTCAGGAACAGCAAATCAGAACGCGGCAGATGCGGTCATTGCAAAAATTACCGCAATCGGTACGGTCGCCTACACGGATGAAAGCAAGGCAAAGATAGACGATGCCCGCGCGGCTTATGACGCACTCACCGAAGCTCAGAAAGCACTTGTTCCGGCAGAGACGCTTAACCTGCTGACTGCCGCTGAATCTACATACGCGGAACTTAAAGCCGCCGCCGAACAGCAATCCGCAGCTCCAGAAACTGCAACCTACACAGTAAAGCACTTGCAGCAGAATATAGCCGATGACAATTACACTCTCAAAGAAAGCGAAACGAAGACTGGCACAGTCGGCCAGCCTACAGCCGCAAGCGCAAAATCTTATGAGGGATTCACGGCACAGTCAGTCACACAGGCGACAATCGCGGCGAGCGGAACGGTGGTGGAAATCAAGTACGACCGCAAGAGTTACACAGTAACATTCAACGCAAACGGCGGAAGTACAGTTACATCACAGTCCGTGCGTTATGGAGCAACCGCAACCAAACCTGCCGACCCCACAAAAACGGCAACGACAACTACAAAATACACCTTCGCTGACTGGTATTCAGACAGCGGCCTGACGACTTTATTCAGTTTTGACACGGCAATTAAGGAAGACATCACGCTGTATGCGAAGTGGACGGAGACGGCTGTTACACCACAAAAGACCGCAGGCAGCATCAGCTACGCCACCACGAGCGTGAGCAAGACAACCAATGACGCGGCTTTCACCAACGAGCTCACAATCGAAGGCGACGGCACGGTAAGCTACGCTTCTGACAACACGACGGTAGCCACCGTAGATTCAGATGGGCTAGTCACCATTGTTGGTGCGGCGGGTACAGCGACAATCACCGCTACGGTAACAGATTCCGCCTCATACACATACGCCACAAAGACTGCAAGTTATACTCTTACGGTAACTGTCGCTGTATCTAGTGTAATTATAAACAACGCTCCCACAGAAGCCCTTTTTGTCAATTCGACGGGAACGCTTACGGCAACAGTTTCTCCCGATAACGCAACAGATAAGACTATTGTATGGTCAAGTAGTGATCCAGATTATGTAAGTATCAATTCTGAAACTGGAGAATATACAATAATGGGGACAAAAGGATATGGTTCGGCTACCATTACGGCAACCGCAGGAGATAAAACGACTACATGCACTATAACAGGAAAGGTTCATCATACTTCACTACAAGCTGGAGATATTATCCTTGTAGGTGAAACGATTTATACTGGTAATACATGGTATGTTGATATTTCACCTAACACATCTTTTGCTACTAGTGCTGGAGTAATCACTTTGGTTGAGGCTGATACAAATGGTACTTTATACTATAAGTGTAGTCGTGGAAGTAATGGTACTAAACCAAATTGGACAAGCTTTAGAGTAACAGATAATACTGATGGAATCTATATAGTAAGTGGAACAGGTACACAGTCAGATAAGTTTGTATTTGCAGTCCATACAAAGGAATAAAATACTTCATCCTGCCGGGCTGCTGTGTGCGGCTCGGCGACAGATACGTTTATTGTATCCCTGCTTTCAACTAGCAGAACACAGTGGAGCGGATTTAGCAATTCAACTATTTTTCCGAAAAGCCGCAGCGTGGCTTTTCGGAACGATTTTCGGGCAGCTTCCCAAAAGGGGGAGCTGCTTTTTTGTCATTATGCAATTTTATTGCTTTTTCATTACTTTTGTATTACATTATAAACATGGAGGCATATATGAGAACGGCAGTAATTCAGACAAGGGTTGATACAGCCTTAAAATATGATGCAGATGCTTTTTTCGAATCCATAGGAATGGATACAACAACGGCAATACGCATTTTTCTTAAGCAGACTTTAATCCAGCATAAAATCCCCTTTGAGATTGTTCAGGACAGCTCATTTTATTCTGAGAAAAATATAAAGGCTCTGGAACATTCAAAACTGCAGATGGAAAATGGACAGCATTCAATCCATGAGCTTGTCGAGGTATAAGAATGCACAAGGATTTTTCAGATGATGCCTGGGCAGATTATACCTATTGGATAACGCAGGACAAAAAGACGCTCAAGAAAATAAATCAGCTTCTTGCGGATATTGAGCGAAACGGAAATGATGGAATCGGTCATCCAGAGCCATTGAAAGGCAATTTAACCGGATATTGGTCTAGAACTATAGATGAGAAAAACAGATTAGTTTATAAAATTGAAGATGAACTTATAAAGATTATTCAGTGTAAAAATCATTATGATGATAAATAAAAAGTGACAATCGATTTAAAGAGGGCTTGTCTTATATACCGATTCTGTCGGTGTCACACGGATTGGAAAAATCTAACGATTTTTCTTTTCAATGAACAGGAAGGTGATTTTGCGTTAGCAAAATCGAATCCGTGTGATAATAATGGGGGCGTTGGTCGTTCGCCTGAGGCAAACTTACCGAGTTTTGTCCGCTACGCTTCCAAAACTCGCGGAAACGAATCGGGGATTTTAAGGGGCGGTAGCCCCTTAGGAGAGGGGGTAGCGTAAGACCGCGAAGCGGGCTGGAGCGAGGGGGAGACATCCCCCTTTGCCCTTACATCAAATTCAAAAATCTGATACATTAACACAACAACAAAGCAGATTCGATTCTTCACATAAACGAGCAGCGATGAGCGTAAGTCCAGTTTTTGGAAACGCAATCGTTGCTTTTTGTTTTAACTAACAAATATGTGAGGTTTTTATGAAAAATTATGATTTGGGAACAGAGAAAATCGGTCAGCTTGTAAGGCATTTTTCGGTTCCATGTGTTATCAGTATGCTGGTTGCGGCTCTTTACAATATTGTGGATCAGATTTTTATAGGATGGAGTCCGGCTGGTGCTTTTGGAAATGCAGCTACAAATATCGTCTACCCTTTTACAGTTCTGGCTCTGGGGCTTTCCCTTTTAGTGGGAGACGGGGCCGCTGCAAATTTCAGTCTTGAATGGGGAAGAAATAACAAAGACCGCTCTGACAAATCTGTAGGAAACGGCTTTTTACTTCTTGTGATTTTCTCAATTCTTCTCTGCCTGGCCGGCTTTATTTTTAAATCACAAATCCTGAAACTCTTCGGAGCGAATCCGGAAGAAAAAACTTGTTATGATTTTGCCGTCCAGTATTTCACAGTAATCTGCAGCGGCTTACCCTTCTATATGATTGGACAGGGAATGAATGCTTCAATCCGTGCTGACGGCTCTCCAAAATATGCAATGGCCTGTACCCTTGCGGGAGCAATTGCAAATCTTATCTTAGACCCGCTTTTTATTTTCGCCTTTAATATGGGAGTAAAGGGAGCGGCCATTGCAACTGTTATCGGACAGGCGCTAACTTTTGTCATGAGCATTGCCTATCTTTTCCGCGCTAAGAATTTTAAAATCAGCAAAAAATCAATTCGCCTGGAAACTTCAATTCTTTCAAGGATTATCTCAATTGGCATGGCATCCCTCATCGTTCAGCTTTCGATTGTGGTAATCATTGCGGTGAATAACAATCTGCTTTCAAAATACGGCTATGAAACATTTGCCAGTACAGGAGTAGCATTCGGCTCGGTTATTCCTCTTGCGGTTGTGGGAATCGTTATGAAGGTTTTTGGAATTGTAGTTTCCATTGTTATTGGAATAAGTCTTGGCGGCCAGCCAATCATCGGCTTTAATATGGGAGCCGGAAATGTGGAGCGTGTAAACGAAACAATCAGCACTATTACAAAAATTGTCCTTGCAATCGGCACAGTCTTCTTTCTGATTTTTGAACTTGCCCCAGATTTTGTAATCTCCCTTTTTGGAAAAAGCAAGAGCCCGGAATATACCGAATATGCCCGTCTCTGCGTCCGAATCTTTTTGAGCGGAATCATCCTTACCTGCTTTATAAAATCTGCAGCCATCATGCTCCAATCCCTGGGAAAAAGTGGAAAATCCACCCTACTCGCCCTGCTCCGCGACGTAATCGTTTTTGTGCCTTCTTCAATTATTCTGGCTCTTGTAAGTCATAATATTGTAACAATGCTCTGGGCCTCTTTAATCAGCGACGTAATATCATTCATTTTTGCCATTGCTTTTATCATAGCGGAAACAAGAAAGATGACACAAGAACTATCTGCAAGTATCAAGGAAAAAGCATCGTGATAGTGAATGGAAAAAATTATTCAGAAGAAATAAAGCTACTTGAAAAACTGATTTCTGTTGCAAGAGGTAATGGATTTGAGACTTTAAAAGTATGTGTCCAAAATCTTTCAGAGCATGAAAAATATGTTTGTAAAAGAAAAGGTTTTAGAGAAGAAACTTCTTCTGATACACAGACCGTACTTTGCAAGCATATTTAAAATCAGGGGATGGAAAACTTCTTTCCTCAGAAGTGATTGATAACGGCGGAAACGGGCACCACGATATTCCTCCATACCTGAAAAGTCTCGGAATAGAAACTCTGATTCATGGGAACACTTTACAAGCCGGCAGTAAGAGATAAACTTTCCGACATCTGAAAAAAGGTATGCAAAGATTTAGGGCATTTCCCCGCCTGCGGCGGGGAGCACCCTAAACCCCTACTGCACGGGCGATTTTCACCGCCCTCATGCCACCCTATTTTTTCAAATACGCGCTGTCCACCCAAATTGCGGGCCTGTCGCCGATAATCGGGTCGTCCACATGGTGATGGCGCAGGCTGAAATTGCCCCAGGTGGCAAGATGCTCAGGCTCGGTCACACTCATGCCGTTTGAGCGCAGCCACCATGCCGCGTGTCCGTCGGTGTTGATGTAGCAGTCGTTGGCAATCGCGTATTCGGTGGGAAAGGTCTTGCGGTCGGCATCGGTGGGCATATATGTAAGGCACTCCTCATAACTCAGAAGGAAAACCTTGTCACGCGTAGGCTTTCCCACGGGAGTGTCGAAGCGGGGATTTTTGAGCGCGGAAACTTCCGTCGTCGCAATCGCTGCCTGCTCTTCCTTCGTGAATGCTGTGGTAAAGAATTTTCCGTTGAGCCAGGTGCGCAAGTCGCAGTTGTCCCAGGTGACCGCGATGCGCTTGTTGTGGAATGGCTGAGCGTCAATCACTTTGGTCGTAATCAGAAGCGTCCTGCCGTCCTTTTCGTCAAGCACCGTCCATTCAATCGGGGTGAGCTTTTTACCCGCCTTGTCCTCGTAGTAGCGGCCGAACTGCACCGTCTTTCCCTTGTCCGCTCCGAACGCAAGGCCCATCGTGGCAGCCGCAACCAGAACCGCAGCAAGAAGTGATTTTTTCATAGGATTCCTCCATAAAAATAAAATGTGCTGGCACCTCAAAAAAACGAAGTTTTTAGAGATTCCCATATATGACTTCCGCTCAGTTTTCTTGCGGAACCATTTTCAACAAAAGCGCGTGCAGCGTGGATTTTTCCTCATCAGAAAGTGCGCCCGTCAGCTCCGCCTCGATTTCGTTTCCGAGCGATTCCAAGTCAGCCGCTATCCGCTCCGCCTTTTTCGTGAGGCGGACGAGCTTGCTCCTGCTGTCGTCAGGGTTTTCAAGCCGCTCAATCCAGCCGCCGTTTTCAAGCCCATGCAAGAGCGAGGTGACGGTGGGATTCGTCATCGAAAATGCCTGCTCAATGTCCACTTGCCGCACCGCCTCTGGCGACTCAATGGCAAGCAGGCGCAAAGCCTTGAACTGCGAGAAAGTGAGCGCGAACGGCTTCAATTTCGCGTTCGCCAGTTTTTCCAGCTCCAGATTGATGGTCTTGATGAGAATTGCATTTTTTGTGTAGTACTTGTGGATATTCATAGAACTCTATGTATTATTACATAGGATTCTATGTTTTGTCAAGGATTTTGATGAATGGATAAAAAAAGCAAAGCTTGAATCGCAATTCTAGCCATTGTTATGATTATTGTAGGGTTCAGTGCCTTGAACTTGAAATTGAGCACATGACCGGTAAGCTGGTGAATGAGTCGTAAAGTTATTGATTCCTGTATCCCTTCATCCCATTTTCCAGCAGGGTCGTCGCAAACTCTATCATTTCTTCCATTTACAGAACTCTGGACTTTGTAAGCATTTTTACAAAATCCAGAATTATGAAATATTACCAGGCCTTTTTCTCTTTACTGGAATCCTGCTGCTTCTTCCGCTCTTCAACCATTTTTACGAACCATTCCACCATTGCAGGATCCTGATGACTGAAGAAAGAACTTGTTGCAGTATCGAGAGCGGTGATTTTTGCCATCTCTTCGGCAGTGAGGGTAAAATCAAAGACATTCAGGTTTTCTGCCATGCGTTCCTTGTGGGTTGATTTTGGAATAACCACAATACCTCTCTGCAGGTGCCAGCGGAGCATAATCTGGGCTGTTGATTTTCCATGTGCGGCAGCAATTTCTTTTAACACAGGATTTTCAAAAAGACCACCACGTCCCTCGCCAAAAGGGGCCCAGGCTTCAAGCTGAATACCGTACTTATCATTCCATTTTTTTGCCTCTATCTGCTGATTCAAAGGATGACATTCCACCTGATTCACCATAGGCTTTATGCGGTTGAAGGACGCAAACTCCACCATGCGGTCGGCATAAAAGTTGGAGATTCCGATTGCCTTTAAAATT